>NZ_JCADBN010000009.1:0-327003 GCF_059359135.1 Pseudonocardia sp. OZ21 | reverse complement strand
CCATCGTGCACCCCTTGTCCTCGGGTGTGCACGATGTCGCGCGACAGGTGTGAACGATGTCCTGAACTCAGACACTGCCGGGGGCACATCCAAGCTCTGACCTGCACGTTCCGGCGTGGTGCCCTGGAGCCTGTCACGTCCGCCGAGATGGTGACCCTGGCCAGCTTCCCGACCGTGCAGACCGGCGAGCAGGCCGCCGCCCGGTACGACCAGATGCACCCGGCGTGGGTGCTGCCGCGCCAGCTGCTGCTGGCGCAGGAGCGGGCCGAGTGGCTGGGTGAGCAGCTGCGCGGGCAGGTGGATCGTGAGGGCGTGCACGGCGTCGTCGGCACCTCGTACCAGGTCACGATCGAGGGTCGGGCGGTGCAGGTCGGCGAGTACCCCCGGGTCCTGTTCGAGCAAGAGCGAGCGGAGCGTCAGTACGTGGCGTCGCTGGCAGAGCGAATCGCGAAGCTCGGGCTCAGCCAGGACTCGGTGATGCGCAGTTCGGCGCGGATGTCGGCGGTGGGGATCCTGGGCGTCGTGAGTGAGCTCGGACTCGACCGTGCTGACGATGTCGTGCTGCGAGCGATGAAGCGTGCGGGGCTGGCGTCGCGGCCGGAGCTGGGTCTCGGCGATGGCGACCCCGATGTGGAGGTGGGTCCGCCGCTGTCCCCGGCTGAGCGGGAGCGGGTGCTGCGGGCGGCGTTGGAGCGGGCCGAGCAGGAGCGGGCCGAGTAGGACGTGGAGTCGTACTGACGCGCGTCGGCCAGACGTGAGCCGGCTACGCAACCGGACGAAGGTTCGGTGAGACAACTCGGGCCCGGATGGCAGATCGCCATCCGGGCCCGAGCGAACCGACAGTGCAGGGCGAGACCGAGCCGGGCGCCGTCGTCAGTCTGGTTGCAGACGTAGCGATACGACAGTTTCGGCCGCAGCTTGTACAGGTTGGTAAGGCCTGTCGAAACCGTGCAGCCGCCCCCGAGTGCGGTTTTGCTATGCGGGCGGTTCGCACGCGCTGACGTAGGTGATCCCGCTCGGCTCAGCCGGCGGTGGTGCATTGCCAATCCAGAAGTACCGGACACCCTGGCCGCTGTTGATAATCTCGAAGCCGATGCGAGGCGTGTTCGCTGCGTTCTCGGGCGTGAATTGTCCGAGGACCGTCGGGGTCCAACCGTCGGGGCACGCCTGAGTGATCACGAACGTGGTATCAGCGTCCATGAGGCCGGGGGGAAGATCGCGGTCCCATCCGAAGGCGTACCTGCCATCTGGTAGTGGATCAGCGCGATCGGCAGGGGGTGTGACCTGCTCCGTAAGCGGAGGCGGAGGCGCCGGTGTGGTCGTGGGAGGCGCCGTTGGCTCGCTCACACCATCAGCAATATTGACGCAGTTGCCGTTCTGGTCCTGACTCAGCGACGGCAGGATCGCGCCAACAACAGTGGACGGCAGCACCTCGGCGTCCTGGTCGGAGCTGCAGAGGTTGACCTGGTTCCGCTGGACACTGTCGTCCTCGAACGAGAACGAGGTCGTCTCGTTACCACCGCGGTCGCGGTCGCGGTTGTAGTCGTTGGCGAACGCCAAAGGGCTCAGCGCGAGCATCCCGGCGACGGCGGCAGCCGACGCGATTAGCAACTTTTTTCGCACAGGGTCTCCTCATGTGTGCCGACATCCAATGTCGACGCTCTGATTCAATGCGCTTCGACGGGGAGCCAGCGCACGCGCGCAACCTACCGTGCGGCTCATGTGCGAACAAATGGCGCAACACCATTGGATGAGCAGAATACTGCTGGTCAGGTTACCCATCCGATGGTGCCTATTTTCTGAGGGCCATCGGGATCGATACGGCTCGCTGTTAACGGAATGTCAACGAAGGTCTACGCGAAGGTGGCGTAACTAAACGGCCTGTCGCTTGGGGTTGCTCGACCTCGCGCTCGGCGACACCAGGCTGGGCCGACCTTGGGTCGTGGCCCGGCAAGCCCGTGCTGAGAACTGGTAACAACCGCACGTCTGGAGCGAAGTGGACAAGGCAGCGTCCCGCCGTCGAGGACGCCGGAGGGGGACGCCATGACGCAGGGGCCGGGCTGGCCACCACAGCAGCCGCAACAGAGCTGGCAGCCGCCCCCGCCGGGGCAAGGCTGGCAGCCACCGCACGGGGGCTGGTCCCCACAGGCACCCCAGCAGCCCGCCTACAGCCACGGCTGGGCACCACCGCAGCAGCATCCTTACGCACAACGGCCCCACCTGCCGCAGCCACCGAGGAAGCGCAAGAAGTGGCCGTGGATCGTCGGAGTCCTCGTGCTGCTCCTCGCGGTCCTGATCGGGACCGCAGGCAACGGCGCCACGCCGGACAGCGGGACGGCCTCTGCGGCACCGCTGCTCCCGCACCGCGCGGTCGACGCCCGCGAGTGGCAGATCATCGCGAAGGACCCGGCAGCCCATGAGGGCCAGCGGATCATCGTGTACGGGCGGGTCACGCAGTTCGACGCGGCGACCGGCAATGACGCGTTCCGCGCGAACGTGGACGGCATCGACCACCCCGGGGAGGCGTACGCCTTCGACACGAACACGGTGCTGAACGGGGACGCGGCTGCTCTGAAGGACATCGTCAACGACGATCTGTTCAGGGCCGAGGTCACCGTGGGCGGCGCGATGTCGTATGACACGCAGATCGGCGGGAGCACGACAGTGCCGATGCTGACGGTCGACACCATCAAGGTCACGGGCCGGGGGTAAGCCCGGCTGCGCAACCGGGTGAGACACGGTGAGACAACGCTCGAGGTAGCTCGAACACGCGTTCGATACGCGGTAGGGTCGGCTCCCGGAGTCGGGGAAGGGCTCCGGCGCCGCACCCCTTCCCGGCGTGCCCATACCTCATCGAGCACGCTCCGGGGGTCTTGCGGCACCCATCCACCCATCCACCATCCGACGAGTGCGCCATGACCTACAAGCTGATCCGACGAGTGCGCCATGACCTACAAGCTGATGACCCGTGAGTGCCGAGGTCATCCGCGTGATCCCGGCGCGGGCCGTCCCGGCGGCGATGGCGCCCGGTTGGTACCCGGACGCCGCGGGCGCCGTGCGGTGGTGGGACGGCCGGGCGTGGACGGAGCAGGTGCCCCCACCGCGCACCCCGGCGTGAAATGTCCGATACGCCTGCCACACTCCGGCCATGCCGAGTGTTGACAGCCACGCCACCTCCGCCCGCGCCTACATGTCCGAGGCGCTGGAGTCCAGGTCCGAGCAGTTGACCGCCGACGTTTACATGCACGCCGCGCAGGTGCAGGCCACGTTGGCGCAGGCACAGGCGACCGCCGACCTGGCCAAGGCCATTGAGAAGACCGGCAAGGCCGGGTAACTCGCCGGAACCGCAGCGGTCCCGCCGCAGAATCGCCCACCGAGCCCGGACCGGACATGCCGCCCAACCTGCGGCTGATCGAGTAGCGGCCGGTGCACCCTTGTTCGCATGAGTGACGAACCGGTCGTCATCGACCACTACCAGCCCGGCCGGGCGCTCCCTGACCCGGGCGCCCCGTTCCCAGGCTCACCCACCACATGGACGGCTCCCGCGGCGGACTACGCCGTCCAGCTGGGGTGTGGTCGGCGTGACCGCGGCGCCAGCCCGGCCTCGCCGTCGGCGAGGAACCGCTGCACCAGCGTGATCACCCACCTGCGCGAGACCCCGTAGGTGCGGGCCACCTCGCTCTTGGAACGGCCCTCGACCAGTACCGCGGTCACAACCAACTGCGCCATCCCCATCGTGCACCCCTTGTCCTCGGGTGTGCACGATGTCGCGCGACAGGTGTGAACGATGTCCTGAACTCAGACACTGCCGGGGGCACCACCGCCAGCTCACAGAATCGGCCCCTCCCCTGCCGAAACGGGTGGGGGCCGATCTTGTTGTGTCCGGTCGTGTCCGGCTCTGCGAGGCTCGTCGGGTGAGCTTCGCGCATCTCCGTGACAGCGCAATCGTTCTACGACGCTGGTCGCCCTCGGACGCAGAGTGGTACGCGTGCTGTGCGAGGGACGCGGAGATCCAGCGGTTCACATCCGACCCCTCGACCCTGACCGCGGCGGACGTCGTGGCCGCGATCAGCGTGCTCTCGTCGGACCTGGATCTCCAGGTGATCCGGCTGTGGACTCACGCCGACAACGCCCCGTCCCGAGCAGCCGCGGAGAGAGCAGGCTTCACCCGTGATCGGGCCGGGGACCGGCTGCGCGAGGTCAAGGGCGAAGTGTGGCCGACCGTCGCCTACGAGTTGCGTCGACGCACAGCCGGCAGCACGGCCCCGCCGCCGCAGCGGTGATGCAGCCGGTCGTACCCCGCCCAAGTTCCGTTGCTTCCTCAGGTGGGGTGTCAGACCGAGTGAGGCTTTGAAGTGGCTGCGGATCCCGGATCGCGCAGTGGGAAGTTTGTCGCATTGGCACGGTCCGGCCATGCTGGCGAGGTGAGCCACGGTGCGACGACTCCCGACAGCCACGAGGGCCGGTCCATCGCGCGGCCCCCGTGGACCCAGCTGCTGGCCGCGACACTCGTGGTGGTGTCCGCGGTCGCGCTGTTCGGCCTGCAGGAGCGGCTGGTCGGGTACGCGCTGATCGTCGCCGGTCTGGTCGTCGCGGCGGTTGCGGACCGCATGCTGTTGCGGCACCTGATCTTCATCGCCACCGGCCTGGTCGTCATCAGCACGATGTCGCTGGAGGCGGACCTGAGCAACGCCGCGATGGTCCGGTTCGCGATCACCCTGTCGGCGGCGGTCGCACTGCCATACGCCCTCTCCCGGTGGTGGTACGGGGAGGACATCATCACGTTCCCGGTCGGAACCGGGAACCGGTGGAGCCGGTTCGAGTTCGGCTACCTGGCCCTGGTGGTGGTCGGGGGCTACCTCATCCTGCCGGTGTACTTCCTGGGCTCGGGCGCCTACCGGAACTGGCCTGACATCGCCGGCGCCAACGAGATCATCCGGCTGTTCATCGGGGTGAACGCCGTCGGGCTGTGGGACGAGCTGTTCTTCATCTGCATCGTCTTCGCCCTGCTCCGCCACCACTTCCCATTCTGGCAGGCGAACCTCCTGCAATCCGTGGTGTTCGTCTCGTTCCTCTGGGAGCTGGGCTACCGCGGCTGGGGTCCGCTGCTCACGTTGCCTTTCGCCCTGCTGCAGGGCTACATCTTCCAGCGCACCCGATCATTGACCTACGTGGTCACCGTCCATCTGACCTTCGACGTCATCATCTTCGGCATCCTCGTGCACGCCTACAACCCCGCCGTGGCGGACGTCTTCGTGACCGACCCGCGATAGCGCGTACTCCCGCGCCAATCCGTGTAGTCGAGCGGCCCCTCCCGATGATCGGGAGGGGCCGCTGTACCGGCGGATCAGTTGGGGCGCTCGCCGGCGTCGTCCACGATCGCCTGCTCGACGAACGCGGAGGAAGTGATCACCTGCTCGGTCGGGTTCGTGGCCGTTCCGGCCGTCCGCACCTGGCGCGAGCCGATCAGGCTCAGCCGATCCCGGTCGAAGATCAGTTCGTGGAGCACGCCCGTCCTGTCGGTCTGGCCGACACCGACACCGGGCCGCCCCGCGGCGTCGGAAACGTCGGGGTCGACCGTCAGACCGGGCTCGTCGGCGAGCAACCGGTAGATCGCCGACGAGAGTGCCGGCGGCACGAGATTGGTCTCCAACAGCAGCTCGGCCCCTCGCAGCGGCCCGTTCGGGTACTGCTTGTCCAGGTAGGCGCGCAGACCCGCCGGGTCGGTCGGGATCTTCGCCAGGTCGGCATAGGTGGCCATCTCCACGTCCAGGCCGGGGTCGGACTCGACCTCGTGGTGGATCGGCACCCGGGTTCCGTCTCCGTAGATGGCCAAGCTGTCGGTGTCCTCGGCCTGCGCGACCCACACCTCGCTGCTGAAGTGCTGCAGGGGTCCCGAGCAGTCCGAAGGGCTTCCCTTCGGGATTCCCACTCCTTCTGTTTTGGTGTAGACGAACTGGTCGGGGCGAGGCACGGTGATCGGGGCGGTCTGCGTGACCTCGGCGATACGCCGCAGAACCATCGATGCACCGCCGGCGAGTTCGGCATCGGAGATCCCCGGATCCGCCGCAGCGCTCGCCGTCGAGGTTCCACCGGGGTGTGCCACGGTCGTGTCGGCGCGGCCCGTCGCCACGGCGTAGCCGGTCGCGGCCAGCACGGTGACGACCGCAGCGGCCGCAAGCCCCCGCCTGAGCGGTGCGGGCAGACCGGCAGCCCCGGGTCGGCGCTCTGCGAGCTGTCGCAGCTGTTCCAGCTCGGGCGCAGGCACGGTCAGCACGTTCGCTCGCCGCGCGAAGGCAGCAGCCACCTGCGCGCCGTCAACGTGGTCACGAGCCGTGGTGTCGCGGTTCCTGTCGTCGGGGTGCTGCCCGCGACCACGGTCAGAGGTGGTGTCGTTCATGGCTGGTCGCCTTTCAGCTCGAGGGAAAGAGCGGCAGTGGCGCGGCTGGCCGTGGACCGGACGGCGCTGTTGCTGATGCCCAGCGTCGCGGCGATCTCGTGGTCGTCGAGATGGGCGAAGTAGCGCAGGACGAGCACTTCGCGCTGGCGCGTCGGCAATGCGTCGATGACGGTCAGCATGCGGGCGGTCGCCTCGTTGGCGAGGAACCTCTCGTCCGCCGGCCCAGTGGTCGGCTCACGCACGAGGTGCAGGTGCTTGCGGGCCGTGCGCAGGCGTCGCAGCTGCGAGCGGCAGTTGTTCAGCACCGCGGTGCGGGCGTAGCGCACTGCGGCGGCCTCGCCATCGAAGACCGGGCGGCGGCGGATGATCGCGATGAAGGCGTCCTGCACCGCGTCCTGGGCGGCGTCGCGGTCGCGCAACATGTTCACGGCCAGCCCGTGCAGGCCCGACCAGTGGCGGTGCAGCAGCAGGGAGACGACCTGATCCCCCGTCGCCGGCCACGTCGGTTCCTGCTGCTGCGGATATGTCACGGCCGATGCAGCCGCCCCCCGCGCCGCGCTTCGTTTGTCGTTCACACCTGCAGGACGCCGACCCAGCGGGATCTGCTGCGCCGATCAGTCAACCACCCGCGGTGGCCGCCCGATCTTGTTGTCGAGAACGGCCTGACGGCTCCGTCTCAGCGGCGGATGCGGCCACCCCGGCCGTACGACACTGAAGGAGACCCGGCATGGCGATCCGGCGAAAGGCCGGTCGCGGCTCAGGTTGCCCGAGCACCGAACCAGTGGCTCGCGGCCAGCACGAACGCCTCACGATCAGGGGCACGATCCCCCGCCCAGACGACGACGCCGTCCGGCCGGACGAGCACGGCACCCGATCCGAGGTCGTTTCTCGCCGGCCCGGCAACGTACCGAAGCCGGCTCTCCCAGCCCGTCGCCGAACCGTGCAGGCGACGGTCGGCGCTGAAATCGAGCACGACGCCCCGGCCGTCCCGCATCAGGTCGCCGAGACGGGTGCCGTCCTCGAGACGGAGGTCCGGGGCGTCGCGGCCGACCAGCGGCTGCTCGCTGCCGAGGTCGTAGCGGATCGACGATCCCGAGAACTTCTCGAACACGTAGGTCGTTCCGTCGGGGGTTCCGAGCAGGTCGCGAACCAGTACCTGGATCGCCTGGGAATGCGGGTCCGGCCTCATGACCGCCGCCTGGGCGCGCGTCCAGTCGACCACCCAGGCGCCGATCGGACGGCGCTCGCGGGTGTAGGTGTCGAGAAGCCCGTCCGGCGCGTACCCGTGCACGGTCGCCGCGAGCTTCCATCCCAGGTTCATGGCGTCGCCGATGCCGGTGTTGAGTCCCTGCCCGCCGAGGGGAGAGTGGATGTGCGCGGCGTCGCCCGCGAGCAGGACGCGTCCCCGCCGGTAGGTCGTCGTCTGCATCGCCCGGTCGGTGAAGCTCGACGCGAGATGGACGTCGGCCAGCGTCACGTCGGTGCCCGACACCCGACGCAGAACCGCCTGGAGATGGGCGCGGGTCAGCCGCTGCGAGCGATCGAACGCGCCACCGTCGAAGTCCATCACGCCGATGTGCCCTTCCGTGGGCATCTGGACGTACATGCCCGTCGGCGTCAGGTTGAACCCAGGGCTCAGCTTCTCGGGATCGGCGAGTGTGACGAGCATGGTGTAGCCGGTGAACAGCGGTTCGGTGCCGACGAACTCGAAGCCCGCGAGCCCACGCACCGCGCTGCGGCCTCCATCGCAGCCGACGACCCAGCGTGCCGCGTACTCGTGCTCGCCGGCGCGCACGACCACGCTCTCGTCGCCCTGCGCGATGGCCGAGACCGTGGCGCCGCGCCTGACCTCCACACCGAGCGTGGATGCCCGCTCGGACAACACCGCCTCGACCGCTTCGAGGCTTGTCACCATGAACTCCGGTGCCGGGCCGGGAAGCCGGAACGGCAGGGCAGCGACGTCGACCTTGGCCGGATCGAGCACCATGCCGGCGAAGTGGCCCACGCTGCGCGGAGGTGACGGCTCGTCCGACTCGGGATTCACGCCGGCACCGCCGGGCACGCCGGACGCCGTCAGCAGCGGGTCCAGCATCCCGCGGCGGTAGAACGCCTCGACCGACATGGCGGACAGGCCCCGCATCCCGAGTGGGTTCGCCCTCCACGGGGAGCCGGGCTCCGGCTCCCGCTCCAGCACCAGGACGGAGCAGCCCGCGAGGCCGAGCTCGCAGGCAAGGAGAAGACCGACCGGGCCGGCGCCGACGATCACCACGTCATGCATGGGAGATCCCCTTCTCGAACGGTTGCGCCTCACCCGAACAGCGACAGGTCGATGGAGTCCGCCAGTGCCCGGTAGCCCGCGTCGCTGCCGTGCACATCGCCCGCGTGGAAGCCGTCCTTGATCCGGCTGAGGTCGGCCGGGTCACGCCAGACGGCGTCGAAGTCCAGCACCCCGTCGAAGGCGCCGCTGGTGCGGATCCAGGCGTTGACGTCCTGGCGCGCGCTCTCGCCCTCCGCCGCGAACATGTCGTCGTTCCCGTAGGGCGTCAGCGTGGCGGCATAGATCTTCACCCCGTGCCCGTGCGCCCGGGCGATCAGCCGGCGGTACCCCGCGATGATGTCGTCCGCTGTCACCGGCGTGCCGGGGAACATCGTCAGGAACTCGGCCAGGGGACCGCCGTCATCGCGCGGGGCGAAGGAGATGGCGATGTCGCCGAGACCTTCGGAGACCACCACGTAGCCGAGGCCCGGCGTCGCCAGCACGTCGCGGTCGAAGCGGGCCATCGCCGAGACGCCGACGCCGTCGTTCAGCATCCGGTTGCCGCTGATGCCCTGGTTGGAGACGTGGACGGCGGGCCCGCCGTGCTCGGCGAGCCGCTCGGCCAGGCGGTCCGTCCAGCGGCGGTTGGCGTCCGGCATCGAGCCGAAACCGTCGGTGATGGAGTCGCCCAGCGCGACGATGGCCTTGGCCGGACCGTCGGGGAGCACCTCCACCGCCGAGACGAGGGCTTGCAACGGCAGGGAGGAGGCGTTGGCCGGGAGGGTGGGGGCAGCCACGGCGTCGCCCGGGATCGTCCAGCAGGTCTGCACCCCCATGCCGTGGCAGGTGCAGGTCTCCACGGGCTCCGGCAGGTAGAGGCTGATGGACAGCTCGGAGAGGGCGGGCAGGGGCAGGTCCACCGGATCGCTCAGGATCGGTGCACCGGCCGGGACAGCGGCGGTCGACCTACCGGAGAAGGTCAGCTCACGGTCGCTGCCGGGTCGGACCCCGCCGCCGGGCGCCGCGAGTCCCACGCGCGCAGCGCCGATGGTGAGGGGCGCGGTCCCGTACTCGTTGGTGAAGCGGATGCGCACCTGACGCCCGCCACCGCTGATGCGCACCGCGTGGCGCAGTGTCGTGTCGGCGAAGGAGCCGAGCGCGGTGGCCGCGTCGGGTGCCTGGGGCGAGGCGCCCCAGGTCCGGACCCAGCCGTCATACCCGGCGTTCGTCTGGCTCATCGGTTTCCCCCGTCGTTCGGATTGGTGGACACGCCGCCCCGTTCTCGGCGGCACGCGAAGACTGACCCGGGCCGCTCATACGGGGCACACACCGCGCTGACACGGCGGCGCACGGCGCTGACACAGGCACTGCCTGATTCGGGGACTCGACGGTCCGCGCGCGAAGATCGGGGCATGGACGGGGGTGCGCGGCTTCGCGTCACGGTGCTCGGCGCCTTTCAGGCGTCCCGCGGTGACGCCGCCCTGCCCGTTCCGGGTGCCCGGTTGCAGGGTCTGGTCGTGCGGCTGGCGCTCGCCGGCGGGCGCGCGGTCGAGCGTGGCGTCCTCGTCGACGCGATCTGGGCCGAGGACATGCCGGCCGGCCCCGCCCACGCCCTGCAGGCCCTCGTCTCGCGGCTGCGCCGGACCCTCGGCTCGGCAGGCGACGTCGCGCAGGCCGCGGGCGGCTACCGGCTGGCCGTGGACGCGGCCGACGTGGACGCGCTGCGGTTCGAGCAGCTCGCCGCAAGCGGTCGCGACCGCCTGCGTGCCGGCGACCCGGATGCCGCGGCGGCCGTGCTCGGCGAGGCCGTGGCGCTGTGGGGCGACCGTCCCGGCGCCGAGCCGACGGTCGTCGCTGCGGTCGCGCCCGCAGCCGCGACCCGGCTGGCCCACGCTTCGATCGAGGCCGTCACCGACCTCGCCGACGCCGAGCTGGCGCTGGGCCGCGCCGACGCGGCCGCCACCCGCCTGACCGCCCTGCTCGCCGAGCGCCCCGTCCACGAGCGCGCCGCCGCACTGCTCATGGACGCACTCGCCGCCCAGGGTCGCCAGGCCGAGGCCCTCGCCCTGTACGAGCGGGTCCGGGAAACGCTGGCCGACGTTCTCGGTACCGACCCGGGCGCCGCCTTGCGCGAGCGCCACCTGCGCCTGCTGCGCGCCGAACGGCCCGTCCCCGCCGAGCAGACCAGGCCGAGCCACCTGCCCGCGCCGCTGACCAGCTTCATCGGTCGCGACGACGACCTCGCCCGCATCGCCACGCTCCTCACCGCCGGGCGCCTGGCCACCGTGCTCGGTCCCGGAGGCGCCGGCAAGACGCGCCTGGCCGTCGAGGCCGCCCGCCGCCACCGGCACGAGTACCGCGACGGTGCCTGGATGATCGACCTCGCCTCGGTCACCGAGCCGGCCAAGGTCGGTGCGGCCCTGCTGGCCGGGATCGGGCTGCGCGGCTCGGCACTGTTCCAGGCTTCGGCCACGTTGCGCGGCGACCCGGTCGGCGAGCTGGACGTACTGGCCGACGAACTGGGCGGCCGGGAGAGCCTGCTCGTGGTGGACAACTGCGAGCACCTGATCGACGCCGTGGCCCACCTGATCTCGGCGTTGCTGGCCCGCTGCGCCGGGCTGCGGGTGCTGGCCACTAGCCGGGAACCGCTGGCGATCGACGGCGAGGGGCTGGTCCCGCTCGGACCCCTCACCCTGCCCGCGCCGGACGCTGACGTCGAGCAGGCCCGCCGGACCGCGGCTGTGCGCCTGTTCACCGAGCGCGCGGCGGCGGTGCGACCCGGGTTCGACGTCGACGAGCACAACCTCGGAGACGTGCTGCGCATAGTCCGCAGCCTCGACGGCATGCCGCTCGCGCTCGAACTGGCCGCTGCCCGTCTGCGAACGCTCTCGCTGGCCGACCTGGCTGCCGGGCTGTCCGACCGTTTCCGCCTGCTCACGACCGGCAGCCGGACCGCCTTCCCGCGGCACCGCACGTTGCGGGCGGTCATCGCGTGGAGCTGGGACCTGCTCGACGCGAACGCGCGCACGGTCGCGGAGCGGATCTCGGTCCTGCCCGGCGGCGTCACGCCGGCGTCGGTCATCGCGGTCTGTGCCGGCACCGCGGTGCCCGCAGGCGAGATCCCGGAGCTGCTCGCGGGCCTTGTCGACCGGTCGTTGCTGCAGCTCGCGCCGGACACCGGCCGGTACCGGATGCTGGAGACGATCCGCGAGTACGGCCTGGAGAACCTCGCCGAACAGGGCATCCTGACGGGCATGCGGGACCTGACGGCCCGCTACTTCGCCGGACTGGTCGCACGCAACGACCCGCTGCTGCGCGGCCCCGAGCAGCTCGACGCGCTGCGCGTGCTGCGCGCCGAGTACGACAACGTGCTCGCCGCCCTGCGCCACCTCTGCGACACCGGCGACGCCGGCGGCGCGATCGGGCTCGCGGTGAACCTGGTCTGGTACTGGCAGATGCTCGGCCGGCACCCCGACGCGGCCTACTGGCTCGGTGAGGCGGTCGCGACAGCGGTTGAGCGGCCGAGCGTGGAGCGCGACATCGCCGAGGGGATGCTGCTGTTCACCACCATCCCCACCCGGAGCGCGCTGGACAAGGAATCGATCGAGGAGCGGCGCGAGGAGCTACGGACGCTCACCGACCGGCTGCTCCGCCATTCGGAGTTGCCGGGCTTCGGCGGTGCGCTGGCCGTCTTCGGGCTGGCGTCCTTGGAGGAGGCCGAGGCGTGGCCCTCGATCATCCAGCGGCTGGTCGACGGGCCGGACGTCTGGCTGGCCGGGCTGGCCCGCATGTTCCGGGCCCAGCTCGCCGAGAACGCGGGCCACCTCGACCAGGTCCGCAGCGACGTGACCGCCGCACTGGATTGCTTCGCGCGGGCGGGCGACCGCTGGGGCCTGGCCAATGCGCTGCCGGTGCGCGCGCTGCTGCGTCAGTACGACGGTGATCTCGCCGGCGCGCTGGCCGATCTGAACGAGGCCAAACGGCTGGCCCGCCAGTTCGGGTCGCTCAGCCTGAGCGACGAGGTCTTCATCGACCTGCGCTGGATCGATCTGCACGTGCGGCTCGACGAGACCACGCAGGCGACCGAGATGATCGCCGCGACCCGCGAGCGCGTGCTGCGCTCGGCGTCGCCCGAGATGGCCATACTGGTCGACTCGCGGGAGGCCGAAGTGTGGGTGCACATCGGTGACCTGGACCGGGCGCTCGAGCTGGTCGAGTCGGCCGAGGCCGGCCTGTCCGAGCAGCTCCCGTTCGGCCACGACCACGCGCAGGCACTGGTCGGCGCGGTGCGGGGCGCACTCTGTCTCGAACTCGGCGACGGGCCGGGCGCGGAGGAGGCGCTGGGCCGGGCGTACGCCGCGGCGGTCGACAGCAAGGACATGCCGATCCTGGCAACGGTGGCGGTGGCCGTGGCCGGCCTCGCCGCGCGGTACGGGCGGCACCGTGACGTGGCCGTCCTGCTCGGCGCCGCCTCCCGGCTGCGCGGTGCTCACGACCGCACCGATCGGCGGATTCGCGAGCTCACCCGCAGAGGGCAGGTGGCGCTGGGCGAGGAAGCCTTCGCCGCGGCCTACAGCACGGGCTGGCGGCTGGACGGGAAGACTGCCGTGACCGAAGTCGACCCCGCCCCGTTACGCCGGCACGACCACGGTCGAACGGCGTCTCCCGCTCTGAGCCGACTTCCGAGCGCTCCTTTGTCGTCCCCGCTGACGAAATGATCCTGAATCGTGCGAATCATCCGGACGTCCTGTGAGTTCCGTCGTTTTGGTTCTCGGCCGATCCGCCTAGAGTTCCTCTCTGACAATAGTCGGCGGTGGCGCCTCGAGGAGGAAATGCGTGATAAAAGATCGATTCGCCGGAAAGGTCGTCATAGTCACCGGGGCGGGGTCCGGAATCGGGGCGGCCACCGCCCACCGGTTCGCGGGCGAGGGAGCGACGGTGGTCGCGGTCGGGCGCACCGCGGAGAAGCTGCAGAAGACCGTCGCGGACGCGGACGGCACCGTCGAGGCCGCCGTGGGTGACGTGTCCGACATCGCTGCGATCACCGCTGTCATCGACGACGCGGCCAAGCGGCACGGCCGGGTGGACGTGCTGGTCAACAACGCTGCGACGGCGGCGATCGGCACGGTCGAGCAACTGGATCCGGCGGCCTGGCGCGAGGTCATGGCGGTCGACGTCGACGGGGTCTTCTTCGCCTCCCGCGCCGCGCTTCCTCATCTGCGTGCCGTCGGTGGGTGCATCGTCAACGTCGGTTCGGTGTCGGGACTCGGCGCGGACTGGGGCCTGGTCGCCTACAACACGGCAAAGGGTGCGGTGGTGAATCTGACCAACTCGATGGCGCTCGATCACGCGGAGGACGGTGTGCGGGTGAATGCGGTGCACCCCAGTCTCACCGTCACCGACATGGCAGCACCCAACCTGGAGAATGAGCCGGTGTTGGAGGCGTTCAAACAGCGGATCGCGTTGGGGCGACCCGCACAACCGTCCGAGATCGCCTCGGTGATCGCCTTCCTGGCCAGCGATGACGCCTCGTTCGTCACCGGTGCGAACATCCCGGTCGACGGAGGGGTGCGTGCGTCCAGCGGCCAGCCTCGGATGTTCCTGGACCCGACCGCCGGGTCGCTTCCATAGGGCGCGAAACGGCCATCCTTTTCCTTTTCGTACTCGACGATCTCCGGTCCGAACACGCCCCGGGGCCTGCTGGTGGAACGTCAACACGCACTCCGACCTTTCCGACCGAGACCTACCGGGGCCTGGCCCAGCGGGAGCTCGGCGTGCACGGTGGTGCCCGCGCCGGGGGCGCTGTGCACCGAGAGCCGGCCGCCCAGCGCCTCCACCCGGTCCTTGAGCCCGACCAGGCCGGACCCGGCGGTGAGGTCGGCGCCGCCACGGCCGTCGTCGCACACGCGGACCCGCAGCACGGCGCCGGTGTCGGCGGTGTCCATCTCGACGTGGACGACGGAGGCGTCGGCGTGTTTGGCCGTGTTGGTCAACGCCTCGGCCACCAGGTAGTAAGCGGCGATCTCGATCTGCTCGGGCAGCCGCCGGTCGACCGCAACGTCGAGCTCGACCGGGACCGGGGAGCGGCGGGACTCGCGCGCCCGGATCGCCGCGCAACCGCTCCAGCATCGCCAGCTCATGCCGCAGCCGCCGCTGCGCGTCCGGTCCCAGCGGCTCCTTGCCGACGACGGTGCGCCCGGGGAGGAACAACCGTGTCACCCGGACACCACTTCGGTCCGCACCGGCGGATCTCGGCCCGGCAGCAGCGGATCGCGTTGGGGCGACCCGCACCGCCGTCCGAGATCGCCTCCGTGTTCGCCTTCCTGGCCAGTTACGACGCCGCGTTCGTCACCGGTGCGAACATCCCGGTCGACGGGGACTGCGCGCCTCCAGCGGCCAACCCCGGATGTTCGTCGATCCAACCGCTGGAGGGCCTTCTCGGTTGTAGTTCAACGGACGGCCGCGCCTCGGCGTCGTGGTCCGCAGTCAGCGCTCTCGGTAGAAGTCGGCGAGAGCACTGAAGGCGATCTTGGGTTCCCATGGCAGGTCGGGATAAGTTTCTCCACAGCGGTCGTCGAAGACCTTGACGATGCCGTAGCTGGCGAGGTCCAGGTCGTCGCTCGGGTCCCCGTCGGGACGGTGCGGGAAGTCGTAGAGCGCGAAGATGAACAGGAAAGCACTGTCGACGCCTTCGGCATCGAAAACCTCCAGCAGTTCGCGTACATAGGAAGCCTGGCCGGCTTCGTCCCGTGCGTATTCACCGTTCAGCCGGACCGGCCACCCCGTTTCCTTGTCGTACTCGACGATCTCCAGTCCGAGCGCACCCCGGTCGCCCGCGCCGCGGTAGCCGGCAGAGCCGAACTCGGTGATCGCGACCGGCTTGCCCAGCGCGACCAGGCCCCGGACCCCTTCAGCGAACTGGTCCACGATCTCGTTCGACCGGTAGAGGTCGACCGACACGAAGTCGAAGGGCGTCCAGTCGACGCGGTCGAGCGGCACCGAGGCGTACGTGATCTTGCCTCCGAACCGTTCGCGGACCACAACGACGGCCGCACCGAGGAAGTCGTTGACTCGCGCGCCGGCCTCTCCGATCGCCTCGCGCGCCCGTTCTGGCCGGCTCCTCAGTAGCGCGACCCGCTCGTCGGTGCTGTCGCCGGGCAGGAATCCGGGGTTCATCAGGCTCAGCTCGGCACCGGTGACGAACACGACCTCGCCGCCCTGCTGCCGAAGCCGCTCCGCCCTCTCGGCGCAGTCGGCGAACAGCGACAACATCTCGTCGGTACTCAGCTCCAGAGGGTACGGCGAGAACCAGACCTCCAGGCCGGCGTCGATGGCGAACCTCGCCGCCATCTCGATCCGCTCGGGATCGCCGCCGATCACGCGCACCGCGGTGCAGTGCAGATCGTCGTGGATGACGCGCAGCTCACGCTGGACCTGCTCCGGGTCGAAGCGGACACGGGAGTTCACACCTCGAAGCACGAACCCGGTGCTGTAGCTGATGCCTTTGGCGCGCATGGCCACCTCTCGAAATATTGGGTACTAGGCGTACCCTATCTTGACGTAAGGGAGCGATCAAGTCGATGCTGGGGAGGAACGCGCAGTACCGAATGCGAGGAAGACCATGGCGGACGTTCCGGCGGACCAGGCCCGCGCTGGACAGACGCGGCGCCGGGGGACCGCACTGGAGGAAGCAATCCTGGGTGCCGCGGTCGACGAGATCACCGAGCGCGGATACGCCGGGCTCACCATGGACCGGGTCGCCAGGAGAGCAGGCACCAACAAGAACGCGATCTACCGCCGCTGGCCGGACCGCCTTGCGCTCGGCATCGCCGCCTACAAGCAGCTGACCACCACGGTCCCGCTCCCGGACACCGGCCACCTGCGTGCGGATGCCCTCGAGCTGCTACGCGGAGCGAACCGGCATTGGAGCTCCCCACTCGGCACGATCCTCCGCGAACTGGTCGCCGCGGCCGGTGGCGCCTCGGGGCTCCTCACCCGGCTGGCAGAACAGTCCGCCGACGCGCTGGCCGCCCCCTGGCTGACCGTCCTGGGCCGTGCGGTGGCACGCGGCGAGATCT
Source organism: Pseudonocardia sp. OZ21 (assembly GCF_059359135.1). Lineage (NCBI taxonomy): Bacteria > Bacillati > Actinomycetota > Actinomycetes > Pseudonocardiales > Pseudonocardiaceae > Pseudonocardia > Pseudonocardia sp. OZ21. The sequence continues at coordinate 310,268 of NZ_JCADBN010000009.1, read as the reverse complement.
CCCCGGAGGCACTTCATCCTCGGGTCGCCACCGTTGCCATCGTGCTGCTCCGCAACGAGTTCGTGGTGCGCGGAGTTCCTACCGTCCCCGACGATGTCCTCGTCGAGATCGTCGACGAGGTGTATCTGCCGCTCGTCCGGCAGCGCGGGGCGACATCCGGCTGATCCCCTACGGACGCTGCGCCGTCCCCTCGGGGTCGCGCCACGTGGCACCGCGCGGGGTCTGCTGGTGGAACGTCAACCGCCACCCCGCGGGGCGCCGGACGTAGAGGCTGCCGATCAGTGCCGCATACTCCGGACCGTCCCCGCGCCGGGCCACCACCTCGTAGGTGACGAGCCCGGTGTCCGCGGTCGGATGGTGCTCGGTCAGCCGGCCGATGCGGTACGCCGACCAGGGCGGCCCGCTCATCGCTTCGATGATCGCGGCCCGGTCGTCGAGCACGAGGCCGCCGGGCAGCAGCATCACCACCGTGTCGTCGAGCACCTCGCGATAGAACTCCGGGGCCGCCCCCTCAGTGGCCAGCGCCTGCCAACCCCGCTCCTCCAGATCGGCCGGTCCACCGTCCTCGCGAGTCTGCATGGGGCACATCCTGCCGATGGCCGCCGCTCGGGTCATGGACGAAAGGGAACGATCGCCGGCTCAGCTTCGACGGTTTCGAGACTGCTGCCGTGCGTCGTAGTCCAGGCGGGCCTGGTCAACCTTCTCCAGGTTGACCGACCACTCGGCGAGCGTGGCGAAAAGGGGCGCGAGGCTGCGCCCGAGTTCGGTGATCTCGTACTCCACCCGGGGTGGAATCTCCGGGTGTTGGGTGCGTACGACGAGTCCGTCGCGTTCGAGCTGCCGCAACCGCTGCGTCATGACCTTGGGCGTGATCGTGGTGATGCGGCGCTCGAGCTCCCCGAACCGTTGCCGCCCGTACTCGTTGAGCGTCCACAGGATCGGTGTGGTCCAGCGGCTGAAGACGATGTCCACCACGGGGGCGATCGGGCAGGCCTGCTCCGGAGCGACGGCCGGTGTGGTCTCGGCCACCTCGAACCCACTTTCCTCTGGGTACCTACTAGTAGATCGAAAGTAGCGTCGTCGCGTCAGTTGAACCAGCGCGGACCAGGAGAAAGACATGATCGTTGTGACCGGAGCGACGGGCAACGTCGGGCAGCCGCTCACGCGGGCCCTCGTCGAAGCGGGCGAGGAAGTGACAGCCGTTTCCCGGAGGCCGACCGACGTGCCTGCAGGAGTCCGGCACGTCAGGGCCGACCTGGGCGAGCCGGAGAGCCTCAAGGCCGCCCTCGACGGGGCTGCCGCGCTGTTCGTCCTGACCTCCCCCGACTTCATGGCGAACGGCGATCTCGGTGACGTCATGACCGTTGTGCGGGCGGCCGGCGTCCGACGGGTCGTGCTGCTGTCCTCGCAGGGCGTCGGCTCCGGACGCCACCCCGCAGTGCTGGAGGACGCCGTCACGCAGTCCGGTCTGGACTGGACGACGCTGCGGCCGGGCAACTTCGACTCCAACACGTTTCAGTGGGCCGGCTCGGTCCGCGCACGACGGGTCGCCGCGGCGCCGTTCGGCGACGTCGCGTTGCCGGCGATCGACCCGGCCGACATCGCCGAGGTTGCCGCCCTCGCCCTGCGCGAACCCGGCCACAACGGCGCGATCTACACGCTCACCGGACCGGGACCGATCTCACCCCGGCAGCAGGCCGCCGCGATCGCAGACGCCCTGGGCGAGCCGGTGCGGTTCACGGAGCAGACCCGCGCGGAGGCGCGGGCCCGAATGCTGGATCACATGCCCGAGCCCGTCGTGGAGGCCACCCTCGGCATCCTCGGCGAACCGTCAGCCGCAGAGCAGCGCGTCAGCCCGGATGTGGAGCGGCTCCTCGGTCGTGCGCCTCACACCTTCGCCGAATGGGCGTCGCGCAACGTCGCGGCGTTCACGTGACCCGCCAGGAGCCGCGACCTCGCCTCGGGCTTTCGGTCGGAGTCCGACCTGAGTTTAGATTTAGTACTTCATCGAACAAGTTCGATGTACAGTGCTCGCCGTGATCGCCGCGGACTGCCCAGCGTTTCCATAAAGCCGGTTCTGTCCGGTTTTCTCAGCCCTGGCCCGTTCGTGTTGGTCATCGTTCATCCGTTCGTTTCCGAACAGAGGTCCCCATGACACTTCCTGCACTCCTGCTCGTCCCCGGTGCCTGGCACAAGCCCGCGCACCTGCAGCACCTGATCGACGAACTCGACGGGGTCGACGTCCACACCGTCTCCCTGACCAGCTGCGGCGACGATGTGAACACGCTCGGTGACATGTTCTCCGACGCCGCCGCCATCCGCGCCGCGGCCGATGCGATCGACGGTCCGGTGGTCGTCCTCGCGCACTCCTACGGCGGCATTCCGACCACGCAGGCGTTCACCGGCGCGAGCAATGTCCGACGCATCATCTACCTGGCGGCGTTCCAGCTCGATTCGGGTGAATCCCTGCTCTCGAGTGTCGGGGGCAACCCCGCGCCGTGGTGGGTGATGCACGAGCACGACGGGGGCGCCGGGGACTACATGACGGTCGACAACCCCGCCGACGTGTTCTACGGGGACGTCGACGCTGCCACCACCGAGCAGGCCATCGCAGATCTGGGCTACCAGCGCTACGCCGGGAAGACCCAGGAGCTGACGGAGGCCGCCTGGAAGGAGATCCCGAGTACCTACATCCTGTGCGAGGCCGACAACGCCCTTCCGCCGTTCGCGCAGGAGCTCTTCGCCAAGCGTGCCGAGAAGCTGCTGCGGCTCACCACCTCCCACTCCCCTTTCCTGTCGCAGCCTGCCGCGCTCGCGCAGATGATCAAGAGTGAGCTCGCCTCAGTGTGAGGCACGCTTCCCGCAAGGGTCGCTCCCTGTAGAAGGCCCGGAACGTCGCTGGAGCCGCTCCGGGCCGCGTGCAGCTGGTTGGGTCGCGAGCCCCGGACCGCGCCCGGCAATGGGGCGGCGAGCGCGCCGAGGTGGATCAGCGCCGCGGCGAGGGCGATCCCAGCGCCTGAGTCGCGAAGGCCGGCGAGGAGGCCGCGCCGGATCACTATCGTCGGGATGTGCCCGACCTGATCGCCCCCACCGCACGCCTGCACACCGCCTGGCTCGAGGCGCGTGACGACTGGGGCCCCGGCGTCCACGAGGACGGGTTCGGGCTGCAGCCGTCCGACGAGGTCGACTCGCTCGCCGGGTTCACGGCCTGGGTGGCTCAACTGGTCGACGGGTCGGACCCGGCGAAGCCGGTGGCGGCAGGCCGGGTGCGGGCCACGTGCCGATGGATCGTCGGGGGCAATCAGGTGCTCGGCGGGATCGCGCTGCGGCACGGGCTCGACGACCACGTGCTGCGGCTCGGCCACATCGGCTACGGCGTCCGACCGTCCGCGCGCCGGCGCGGGCTGGCCACGTGGGCCGTGGGCAGGATGCTCGACGAGGCCCGGAGGCTCGGCATGGACCGGGTGCTGATCACCTGCGAGGCAGGCAACATCGCCTCGGTGAGGACGATCGAGCGCAACGGCGGCGTCCTCGACGAGATCCGGGACACCGAACTCGGCGCCGTCCGGCGTTACTGGATCACGGTCGGCGAGCCGAGCCCGTGACTGCCCGCCGCGCGACCGCAGACGGTCGAGGAGGCCCGACGTCGAGGGGGCGCGCCTGCGGCCGCCGCCCACCCGTTCAGCCCCCAGCACAAGCCGTTTCGCGACGCGCGCCGGGACCTGGGAGGCCCGGGCCCGAAGGCCTGGTAGAACTGTCCGGCAGCGCGAGGGAGAGACGGGGCCTGTGGCGGATTCATTTGTTCACCTGCATGTGCACACCGAGTATTCGATGCTCGACGGCGCGGCGAAAGTAAACGCGCTGTTCAGCGAGGCCGAGCGCCTCGACATGCCCGCGGTGGCGATGACCGACCACGGCAATATGTACGGCTCCGCGGAATTCTACCGTCGCGCCACGAAGAGTAGCGTCAAACCGATCATCGGCATCGAAGCGTATCTCGCACCAGCCAGCCGGCACATCAAGAAACCCATTTTCTGGGGCCAGGCGTCACAGCGGGGTTCTGACGAGTTCGGCGAGGGCGGCGACGTCTCGGGCGCGGGCGCGTACACGCACATGACGATGGTGGCCCGCAACGCCACCGGGCTGCGGAACCTGTTCAGGCTCTCCAGCCTGGCCTCGTTCGAGGGCTACTACCGCAAGCCGCGCATGGACCGCGAACTGGTCGCGGAACACGCTGAGGGGATCATCGCCACCACCGGCTGCCCGTCCGGAGAAGTGCAGACCAGACTGCGTCTCGGCCAGGAGGACGCGGCGCTGCAGGCGGCGAGCGACTACCGCGACATCTTCGGGCGAGAGAACTTCTTCCTCGAACTCATGGACCACGGCCTGCCGATCGAACGCTCGGTCCGCGAGGGCCTGCTCACGATCGCGAAGAAACTCGATCTGCCGCCGGTTGCCACGAACGACTCGCATTATGTGACGAAGGATCAGGCCGAAGCGCATTCCGCTCTGCTGTGCGTGCAGTCGGGAAAGACCCTCGACGACCCGAACCGTTTCAAGTTCGACGGCGACGGCTACTACCTGAAAAGTGCAGACGAGATGCGCGAGTACTGGGACAAAGAAGTCCCGGGGGCCGCCGACAGCACTTTGCTGATTGCTGAGCGCGTCGAGTCGTACGCGGAGGTCTACGCCGAGATCGACCGGATGCCGAGATTCCCGCTGCAGCCCGGCGAGACGGAAGACGACCTGCTCCGCACGGACGTCGAGAAGTACACCCCGTCGCGCTTCCCCAACGGCTTGTCAGCCGAATACAAAGAACGTATCGAGATCGAGCTCAGCGTGATCTCGAAGATGGGTTTCCCGGGCTACTTCCTGGTGGTCGGCGACCTGGTTCGCTGGGCCAAGTCCCAGAAGATCGCCGTCGGGCCGGGCCGTGGCTCGGCAACCGGCTCACTGGTGGCCTACATCCTGCACATCACCGACCTGGACCCGATCGAGCACAAGCTCATCTTCGAGCGGTTCCTGAACCCGGAGCGGGTCAGCCCGCCCGACATCGACCTGGACTTCGACGAACGCCGGCGCGGCGAGGTGATGCGCTACACCGTCGACAAGTGGGGCGAGGAGAACGTCGCCCAGGTCATCACGTTCGGCACGATCAAGACCAAGGCCGCGCTCAAGGACTCGGCCCGAGTTCTGCACGGGCAGCCCGGTTTCTCCATCGCCGACCGGATCTCGAAGGCGCTGCCACCGCCCATCGCGGCAAAGGACATCCCGCTCTCCGGCATCTTCGACCCGAGCCACGAGCGGTACGCGGAAGCCTCGGAGGTCCGCACTCTCTCCGAGACCGACCCCGAGGTCGGCAAGATCATGACCACCGCGCGCGGGCTGGAGGGCCTGGTCCGCAACGCCGGCGTGCACGCCTGCGCGGTGATCCTCTCCTCGGAGCCGTTGCTCAACGTCATCCCGCTGTGGAAGCGCGACGACGGCTCGGTCATCACCGGATGGGACTTCCCGTCGTGTGAGGACATCGGCCTGCTGAAGATGGACTTCCTCGGGCTGCGCACCCTCACGGTCGTCGACGACGCGGTGAAAGCCGTCGCCGCCAACCACAGCATCGAGATCGACCTGCCGACGCTCCAACTGGACGACAAGAAGACCTACGAGCTGCTCACCCGCGGCGACACGCTCGGCGTGTTCCAGCTCGACGGCGGCGGGATGCGGACGCTGCTGAAGGCCATGGCGCCCACCCACTTCGGTGACATCGCCGCGGCGCTGGCGCTGTACCGGCCGGGCCCGATGGCCGCGAACGCGCACATGGACTACGCGGAGCGCTCCAACGGGCGGCAGAAGATCACGCCGATCCACCCGGATCTCCAGGACGCGCTCGACCCGATCCTCGGCGAGACCTATCACCTGCTGGTCTACCAGGAGCAGGTGATGGCCATCGCCCAGCAGCTCGCCGGCTACAGCCTCGGCCAGGCCGACCTGCTGCGCCGCGCGATGGGCAAGAAGAAGAAGGAGATCATCGAGAAGGAGTTCGAGGGGTTCCGCGCCGGCATGACCGGCAAGGGCTTCTCGGAGGAGGCGTGTCAGACCCTCTGGGACGTCATGCTGCCCTTCGCCGGATACGCCTTCAACAAGTCCCACACCGCCGGCTACGGGCTCGTCGCGTACTGGACGGCCTATCTGAAGGCCAACTATCCGGTCGAGTTCATGGCTGCCCAGCTGACGTCGATCGGCGACAACAAGGACAAGTCGGCCGTCTACCTCGCCGAATGCCGCCGGATGGGCATCAAGGTGCTCCCACCGGACGTCAACGACTCCGATCTGTGGTTCTCCGCGGTCGGCGGGGACATCCGCTTCGGGCTCGGCGCGGTGCGCAACGTCGGCGCCAACGTCGTGGAAGCCATCGTCGAGACCCGTAAGAACAAGGGTCGGTTCACCTCCTTCAGCGACTTCCTCGAGAAGGTCAGCCTGGTCTGCTGCAACAAGCGCACCATCGAGTCGCTGATCAAGGCAGGCGCTTTCGACTCGTTCGGCCAGCCCCGCAAGTCGCTGCTGATGGTCCACGAGGATGCGGTCGACGCGGTCACCAACCTCAAGCGCCACGAGGAGCGAGGCCAGTTCGACCTGTTCGGCGGCATGGGTGACGGCCCGCCACCCGCGGAGAGCTCGCCGCTCGCCCACCTGAAGATCGGCGAGGAGGAGTGGCCGCGGAAGCAGATGCTCGCCTACGAGCGCGAGATGCTCGGGCTCTACGTCTCCGCGCATCCCCTCGACGGAACCGAGCGGATTCTGCGCAAGCACGCTCCCCGGGCCATCGCCGCGATCCTCGACGACCCGCCGAAGGAAGGCGAGGTCGCCATCGCCGGCATGATCGTCTCGGTCGACCGGCGGGTGAACAAGAAGGGCGAGCCCTGGGCGATCGTCACGATCGAAGACCTCGACGCCGCCGTCGAGGTGCTGTTCTTCCCGAAGTCGTACCTCGCGATGCACGAGGACCTCGTCGCCGACTCGGCCGTCGCGGTCAAGGGGCGGGTCAACATCCGCGACGAGCAACGGATGTCGATCTTCGCGTCGGGAATCATCACGCTCGACGTGGCCGCTGCGCAGGCGGGCATGGGAGAACCACCGCTGGTGCTCAAGGCCGACGCCTTGAAACTGGACCACGCGGTGGTGTCAGAGCTGAAGTCGGCGCTCGTGGCGCATTCCGGCAGCACCCCACTGACGCTGGTGCTGTGCTACCGGAACCGCGAGACACCGATGGCGATCGACGGATTCTCGGTGACCGTCTCCTCCGCCCTGCTCGGCGAGCTCAAACACATCCCGGGAATCGCGGTTGCGTCGTAGCCCGCCGAGCGGGAGGTCGCGGCCTACGTCCCTGCGGGAGGCGCGGGAGTCGTCGTGGGGACAGGGGTATCCGCGCCGTCAGGAACGTTGATGCAGTTGCCGCTCTGCTCCTGGACCACCACCGGTGGGACGGGAGCGGGCGTCACGGGCGGCAGCCCATTGATGGTCTGTTCGTTGGTGCAGCGGATGATGCTGTCCCGCTGGATGTCGTCGTGGTCGAACCAGAACCAGAACGAGCCCATCCCGCTACCACCGCGGTCACGGTCACGATCATGGTCCCGGTCGCCGTAGTCCCCGGCGAACGCCAGTGGGCTCAGTGCGAGCATCCCTGCCGTGGCGGCGACCGCCACGATTCCTACCTTCTTCGACACAGACGTCTCCTCACACGTGTCGACAACCAATGCCGACGTCCTGATTCAGCGCGCGTCGACGGAGAGCCTGCGCACGTGCGGAAACTAGCGTTCACCGCATGCGCGGACAAACAGCGCAACACCACCGAACGGATGAAATACCCTCGGTCAGGTAAACGCCCGAAGTGAGGATTCAGTCGAGGCAGAATTCGTTGCCCTCGGGGTCGGTCATCACGATGAAGCCGGGGCTCAGGGGAGGGGCGGGCCCGTCACGACGCACGCGCGTGGCCCCCAGAGCGACGAGCCGGTCGCACTCGGCCTCCAGCGCAGCCATCCGCTCGTCCCCCAGCAGTTCCGGAGCCACCCGGACATCGAGGTGGACACGGTTCTTGGCGAGCTTTCCCTCCGGGACCTTCTGGAAGAACAGCCGGGGACCACGCCCATCCGGGTCCTCGACGGCCGATCTCGCGGTGCGCTCCTCCTCCGGCACGCCGATCCGTTCGAGAAAGTCGTCCCATGCGGCCAGCGGGTCGGCGTCCTCGGGCAGGTCGACTCCGGGCGGGCCGGGGTGGACGTAGCCCAGTACGTCGCGCCAGAAGGACGACAGCGCCCGCGGGTCGTGGGCATCGAAGGTGACCTGGATGTCTCGACTCATGGGATCACCCTGACACCCCTGGCGGACAGGATCGGTCCGCTATCTCCGGCAAGGTGGGCGGCATTGAAATGGCAGGGGCCGCCGAGCGGGGGACGACGGAGCGGGTTCTCACCCTGCTCGGCCTGCTGCAGCAGCGCCCGGTCTGGACCGGCCCCCAACTCGCCGAACGGCTCGGGGTCACGCCGCGCACGGTGCGCCGCGATGTCGAGCGGCTGCGCACGCTCGGGTACCCGGTGCATGCCGGCCAGGGCGTCGGCGGTGGCTACCGGCTCGGCCCGGGGCAGGACCTGCCGCCGCTGCTTCTCGACGACGAGGAGGCGATCGCCACCGCGGTCTCGCTGCTCGCCGGCGCGGGTGGCGCGGTCACCGGCGCCGGTGACGCCGCGCTCCGGGCGCTGACCAAGCTCGACCAGGTGTTGCCCAGCCGGCTACGGAACGAGGTGCGTGCGCTCTCCGGCTCGGTGGAGTCCTTCGGCGGAGGCCGTACGCCGATCGACCCCGAGGTGCTCACGACGCTGGCCAGGGCCTGCCGCGACGAGGTCGAGGCCGGCTTCGACTACCCGTCCCGGAGCGAGGTGCGACGGCGGCGGGTCGAGCCCTATCGCCTGGTCGCCTCCGACCGGCGCTGGTATCTCCTCGCCTACGACCTCGATCGCGACGACTGGCGCAGCTTCCGCGTCGACCGGATGACCGGGGTGTCGGCACGGAGCTGGCGCTTCCGGCCGCGCGCGGCACCCGACGCGGTGACGTACGTGCAGGAAGGTGTGGCGAGTCGGGCCTACCCGTACCAGGCGCGCTTCCTCGTGCACGCGCCTGCCGACACGGTGCGTGCCCAGATTCCGGCGTCGGCGGCCGTCGTACGACGGCGAGGGGACGAGCTCTGCGAGGTGCTCAGCGGCGCCGGCAGCCTCGACTTCCTGCTCATGCACGTGGTCCTGCTGGGGCACGGCTTCGAGGTGCTCGACCCCCCGGAGCTCGCGAGGCGGTGCCGCGTGCTGGCGGAGAGACTGCTGTCGGCCGGTGCTCCGAGCACCGGTCCCGGTTCATCCGGGCTGCGGTGAGCTGCCCGCGACGACCGGTGTCGACCGCTCGGTTCCGACGGCCGAGGGGTTGACTTCGCCCGCTCATGGCACCATCGTTCCACTAACTACTTAGTGCTTTGAGGATGTGGTCGGTGGAGTTCCGGATCGAGCGACGCTCCGGGGTGCCCACCTACCTGCAGATCGTCGCCCAGACGAAGCAGGCGCTGCGGCTCGGCGCGTTGCAGCCGGGCGACCGGCTGCCCACCGCGAAGGACGTGGTGAGCCGCACCGCGGTCAATCCCAACACGGTGCTCAAGGCCTATCGCGAGCTCGAACGTGAGGGCCTGGTGGAGCCGCGTCCCGGGCTGGGCACGTTCGTGCTGCGGTCACTCGCCCGCCCCGACTCGGAGGTCGACGCGCAGCTGCGGACCGACCTGGAGCGGTGGATGGAACGGGCCACGGCAGCGGGGCTCGAGCACGAGGACATCGACGCGCTGGTCGCCGACGTCCGCGACCGCCACATTCGGAGGGATGGCAAGGATGGGTGACGGGGTCGTCCTGCGGTTCGACGGGGTCGGCAAGCGTTTCCGACGGCGCTGGGCGCTGCGCGACTGCGAACTGGAGCTGCCACGCGGCCGGATCGCCGCCCTCGTCGGACCAAACGGGGCCGGAAAGACCACCGCGTTCATGCTGGCGAGCGGGCTGACGCGGCCCACGACCGGCCGGGTCGACGTGCTCGGCGTCGACCCCGGGCGCTCCGGGATGGCGGCCGGAGCGAGCTTCGTGGCTCAGGACAAGCCGCTCTACCGCTCCCTTCGGGTGGGCGAGATGCTGCGCACCGGGGCCGTGCTCAACGCACGCGGCCGGTGGGACGCGTCGTACGTGCTCCGGCTGGTCGACGAGGCGGGGATCGGGCTCGGCGAGCGGGTCGGAGAGCTCTCGCCGGGTCAGCGGGCCCGGGTGGCGCTGGCGCTCGCCCTGGGCCGGCGGCCTGAGCTGCTGCTTCTCGACGAGCCGCTGGCCGAGCTGGATCCGCTGGCACGCAAGCAGGTGATGGCGGCCCTGCTCGCCGAGGCCGCCGAGACCGGCACGACGGTGCTGCTGTCCTCCCACGTGATCGCCGACCTCGAGGACGCCTGCGACTACCTCGTCCTGCTCCGCGACGGGCGGGTCCGGCTCTGCGGCGAGGTCGAGGAACTTCTCGGCGCGCACCGGCGCGTCACCGGGCCCGGCGACGCCGCTCCGGGCCTGGCCGCCGGGCACGTGGTGCACGAGTCGACCGTGGGCCGACAGACCACGGCCCTGGTCCGCGGCCCCGACGTGCCGCCCGGGTTCCGGGCGGTGAGCCCGTCCCTGGACGACCTCGTTCTCGGCTATCTGCAGCAGGGAACGGCACCGACGAGCACCGGGAGCGCGGCATGATGTGGCTCGTCTGGCGCAGGCAACGCGCTGCGCTGCTGCTCTGCGCGGTCCTGCTCGCCGGCACCGCGCTCGTCCTCGTCGGCGCACGGCTGCTGCTCGCCGACGCCGCCGCCGATCTCGGCGCCACCGCATGCCTGACCGATCACGCGGCCGGCTGCATCGACGGCGGTCCGGGCCTTGAGCTCTACCACTCCTTCCGCGGCTTCCAGGGTCCCGCGCGGGCCTGGCTGTGGGTGCTCGCCCCGATCGTCGGGATGATCGCCGGAGCCGGGCTGTTCGCGCGCGAGTTCGAGCAGCGCACGCAGGTGTTCGCCCTGACCCAGGCCACCAGCCGGGCCCGCTGGTGGGCCACCGGCATCGCCGTGTCGCTCGTGCCGGTCCTCGTCGCCGTCGCCGGGCTGACGCTCGTCGCGTCGTGGGCTCTGGAGCCGTTCGCGGTGCTCTACGAGCACTACCGCATCGAGCCGGTGGACTTCGACGTGTCCGGCGTGCTGCCGGTCGGCAACGCCCTCCTGGCCTTCGCCATCGCGGCCGCCGCCGGGCTGTTGCTCCGCAACTCGCTCGCCACGATCGTCGTGACCGTCCTCGGCTGGACGCTGGTCTTCTTCGTGGTCCTCTACGACCGCTACGACTACCTGCCCGCCGAAACCACCACCACCCCGCTCGCCGACACCTGGCACGGCTGGGACACGAACACCGGCCCGGGCACCCTCCCGCGGGACTTCGGCTTCCTCGACACCGCGGGCAACCGGATCGACCTGACCACCTTCTACCGTCACTGCCCGCCCCCGGTCGACATGCGCGTCTGCGCGCCCACTATCGGCGCTGTCTCGATCTACCGGGACTACCAGCCGGACTCGAACTACTGGCCGATCCAAGGCGTCGTGGTCGCCGTCATGATCGTGCTCAGCGCCCTGACCCTCGCGCTCGGCAAACTCCGACTCCGCCGAGTGATCTGAGCGCGAGCACCGCCCCGAGGTTCAGGAAAGCCACTTTCCTGCCCGCAGAGGGCCTGAAAGTGGCTTTCCTGAACTTGGGGCGCTCGGCCACACTCCGCCGGTGACGCCCATGCTGCAGCGCATCGGTCCCGCGAGGGGGCGCCGGGCCGTGGGGTGGGTGGGGCCGGCGCTTCTCGCCGCGGTGCTCATCGGCTGCGCCGGCGAGCCGTCACCGCCGGCACCGCAGCAGCCCAGCACGACCGCTCCGCCGCCCGATCCCGTGGCCGTGTGCGTCAACCAGCTCACGTACTGGGTGGCCGAGGACCTCCGCGGGTCTCCCGACCAGGGGTACGACTACCAGCACCGCGGTCTCACGTCGCAGCAGGCTGACGCGCTGCGCGAGATCGTCGACGAGGCCCGCGCCCTCGGCGACTCCCGCCCCGACGCCTTCGTGCCCGACCGTGCGCAGGCCGCGTGCGCGTCGATCGTTCCCCGGTAGTCGTCAGCGCCGGCCCACACCGCCCAGCAGCGTGTCGACGACGAGGTCGGCGGCCTGCGGCGGTTCGATCCGCGGGTAGGCGTGCGCGACGGAGTCGACGAGTTGGTCCAGGACGGCACGGGTCCAACCGGTCGGCATGTCGGCGCGCAGGAGGCCCTCGTCGGCCGCCCGCTGGAGGAACACGTCGAGCCGGTGGCTCTGCTCCTCCCGGCGTGCGTGGGCCTCCGGGTCGGCCCGCATCATCCGGCGCACGTCCACCGGCCACTCCCGGCTGACCGGGACGATGCCCTCCACATAACGGTGCAGGGCCACCGCCACCGGCGCCTCGACGAGCCTGGCGTCGTCGAGCACGCGCTCGGCCGAGTCGAGCTTCGCCTGGAAGACCGCCGCGAGTAGCGCCTCGCGCGTGGTGAAACGCCGGTAGACGGTGCGCCGGTCGACCCCCGCCTCCGCCGCGATGGTGGCGATGCTCGTGGCCGGGTCCTCGGCGAGCAGGCGCGCTCCGGTGCGCAGGACGGCGTCGAGGTTGCGCGCGGCATCAGCTCTCATGGCGACCGCAGGATACCTCGCGTGAGACACATCATTGATCGTCGGCCATGACGGAGTGGCAGAAAACCACTCTAGTGCTACGTTGATGAGACAGTTAGAGCCGCAGGAGATCCGAGGACAGGGGAACGGCATGACCAGGACGTGGCTCATCACCGGTAGCTCGCGGGGCTTCGGTCGCGAACTCGCCGTCGCCGCACTCGAGAAGGGGGACCAGGTCGTCGCCACCGCCCGTCGTCGCGAGCAACTCGAGGACCTCGTCCGGCAGTACGGCGACCGCGTCCGCACGTTCGCACTCGACGTCACCGATGCCGAGGCCGCGCGCGCCGCCGTGCGGTTCGCGGTGGACGAGTTCGGCCGCCTCGACGTGGTTGCCAACAACGCCGGCTACGCCAACTCGTCGGCGATCGAGGAGACCCCGGACGAGGACTTCCGCGCACAGGTGGAGGCCAACTTCTTCGGCGTCGTCAACGTCACGAAGGCCGCCCTGCCGGTACTGCGCGCACAGCGCTCCGGCCACTTCGTGCAGTTCTCCTCCGTGGGCGGGCGCGTGGGTGGTTCCCCGGGCGCCGCCGCGTACCAGGCGGCGAAGTTCGCCGTCGAGGGCTTCTCCGAGGTGCTCAACAACGAGGTGAAGCCGCTGGGCATCAAGGTCACCATCATCGAGCCGGGCGCGTTCCGCACCGACTGGGCGGGCTCGTCGATGCGCCTCGCCCCCGTCGGGCCCGACTACGAGGAGACCGTCGGGGCGATGAACCGCCGGCGCGCCGGCATGGACCGATCGGCACCGGGAGACCCCGCGCGCGGCGCCCGGATCATCGTCGATCTCGTCGACCTCGACGAGCCGCCGCTGCGGCTGCTCCTCGGCTCCGACGCCGTGGAGGCGGCCGAGCGGTCGTCCCGGTCCCGGGCCGCCGAGGCGGCGGAGTGGGCGCCGGTGAGCCGCTCAGCCGACTTTCCGCACGCTGTCCCGTCACGTCCCACGCCGGACAGGCTCCGCTGAAGTTCGCCTACTGGGTGCCCAACGTCAGCGGCGGCCTCGTCACCAGCACCATCGAGCAACGCACGGATTGGGGGTACGACTACATCGAGGCCGAACGCGGCCGAGGCGGTCAACGGCGTCACGCCGTTGGTGACGTCGAAGAGGTAGGCCTGACCGCGGTGGGTGGTCGCACCCCAGGACACCCCGGATCCGACGATGGTCGTGCCGGGTACGTCCCCACGTAACCGGCGTCGACGAGCTCGCGGACCCTGCGGACCTCCGGCACGAACTTGCTCTGCCGGCACCTTGACCGCCACCACGACCAGGTCCACTCCGGGGTGGGCGATCAGGTCAGCAGCGTCGTCGAACGCGTCCACACCGAACGCGGCCGCGGCGGCGTCCGCCGACGCACGGCGGCTGGTGCTGACGGCACGCAGCTCGTAGGCCGGTAGTGCCCGCAGCGCTGGGACGTGCACGTTGGCCGCCCAGCTGGTGGGCCCGGGGCCGGCGCCGATGATGCCGACTCCGATGGTGTTCACACGTTCTCCGGATTCTGGTGGTCGAAGTCGAGGACCAGGCGCCCGCGGACGCCACCTGCCTCGAGGGCCCGATGGGCGTCGGCGGCTCGCTCCGGTGGGAAGGTGCCGGCCACGCGCAGGGACAGCTCCCCCTGCTCGGCGAGACGGCGCAGCTGTTCGAGCTTGTGGCGGGCATGGCCGTACGGCGGGACGAACACCACGCGCGACGACGACGTCGGCACCGAGTCGCCGGACCAGCTCCTCGTCGGACGGCGACGCGTCGGCCAGTACGCGCAGCCCGTCGGCCTTGGCGAGCTGAACGCCATACCCACCGACGGCCCCGCGGCTCCCGTCACCGCGACGGTTCGCCCCGGTGGCAGCCGGAGCAGGTCGAGAGCCAGGCGCGCGGTGAGCCCGTTCAACGGGAGCGTCGCCGCCTCCGCGTGGCTGCTCCCGGCCGGTGCGTGCGCCACCTGGTCCGCGTCGAGCACGAGCGGGCGAACCGCCTGCCCGTCAGGTGGGGAAGGAGGCGCTGCGGGGCACGTTCGTACACGGCCTGCGCGGCGGGCGGCCGAGCAGCCGCTCGCTGGCCTGCATGATCTCCCGCGCCCGCACGTTCGCGGTGCCGGCCTCACCGACGGCGGCAGCGGACCGGCTCCGCGCTTCTGCTGCCCGGCGGATGAGCAGCGCCTGCCGGTACCGCCGGTCGCCGGTCGCCCGGTCGACGGCCGGGCACGAGACCTCCGCCGGGGCCTGTCGGAGCAGTGCCCTGGGCCGCGGAGCAGGCCCGGGCAGCGGGACGGGACAGCTCGTGATCGTCACGACGGTGCCATCGGCGCCGGTACGGACGCCGACGTCCGCCATGCACGCCCGCATGAGGGTGAGGCCGTGGCCCCGGAAGCCGGAGTCAGCAGGCGGGGGGCGCCAGCGGCCCCGGTCGCGGACGACGAGAACCACGAACCGCGTGCGGTGTTCGGTGTGGACTCCCCCGACGACTTCGACGTCACCTGCCGGCACGGACGAGTACCCGTGCTCCACCGCGTTGGTGCACGCCTCGCTGACCGCGAACACGACATCGTCGCGGCCGGCGTCGGGCCACCAGAGCCCACGCAGCCAGCCGTCGACCTCCGCTCGGAAGACCGACAGCGCGGACGGCTCCCCGTGGAGCCGCAGCGACAGCCCGGCCGTGCCTGGCTGCCCGGACGCAACGCCGTGGCCGGAACCGTCCGAGTCAGTCACGCGGGCCAGCATGCCGGGAACTGCGCGTTCCCACCAAGACCTCGCCGCACAGGTCGCACGACCGGTCGGCAGAGGTGCCACCATGGCGGGTGTCGGCGTCAGGGAGGAGCGGTCGCATGGACTGCAGCGGCACGCCTACCGGTTCCTCCGCACCGGCCGAGCGCCGGGACGACGCGGCGGCCGATCGGGACGACGCCGCTGAGGAGCGTGACCTCTCCTCGGCCCGACGTGACCGCACGGCCGAGTCCCGCGACGAGCACGCCGTGGACCGGGAGGTGGCCGCCCACACGCACCGCAGCGAGCTCGGCGACCGGCTCTGGAGCATCCGCGGTCAGATCGTCGAACGCCTGCGGCGGATCGAGGACACCGACATCGACCCGGCCGCGTGGCAGCACCTCACCCCCGCGGCACTGGCGCAGCTGCGCGACCACGCCACCGAGCAGAGCAGGCTGGCCGCGCTCGACCGCGCCGCTGTCCAGTCCCTCATCGACGAGATCCTCACGGAGATCGGGCCGGGTCACGACGAGCGGCGGGCCGCTGCTGCCGACCGCATCGGCTCGGCGTCCGACCGCTCCGCCTCCGCCCAGGACCGCACGGCCTCAGCAGGCGACCGCGACTTCAGCGCCGTCCACCGCGACCAGTCGGCGATCGAACGGGCCCAGCAGGACGTGCCCGGAGGCGTCGCGTCCGCGGACCCGTTCCCCGATTCCCACCTCGACGGCCAGTCGGAGGCGGTCGAGTCGTCCCAGCGGCGCATCGCTGACAGCCGCGAGACCCTTGCCCGCTCCCGCCGGACCACCGGGCCCGGCCACGACGGCCCCTGAGCGACGCCGCGCTTCCTCCGGGTGATCGCGGGCACGACAGCGCCCCGGTGGGCTGCATCACCACCGGGGCGCGCGTGCACGGCCTGCGAGCGGCCGCACGAAGTCCGGGCGGCCGGCGTCGCCGGGCCGCCCGGACTCCTGTGTCCGTCAGTAGCCGCCGGAGGAGGACTGCTGCTGTCCGCTGTCGGATCCCGACGGGGCGCCTGCGGGCGCAGCCTGCTGCGTCGCCTCGGTCTTGCCGCCCTTCGGGTTCACCGCGAACCAGGTGCCGCCGACGCCCTGGCCCTTGAGGTCGCCGGGCTGCTGGTCCTTGGAGAAGTAGTAGACGGGCCAGCCGCCGATGGTCACCTGGCACGTGCCGTCGGGACGCTCGACGTAGCCGACGTTCTTCGCGTCGAGACCGACGGTGTAGATGTCGCCCGGGGACTTCACCAGCAGCGGCGGCCAGGTCGTCGCGCAGTCGCCCGTGCAGTTCGACTTCGACGGCTTCGCGGTGTCCTTGTCGAAGCGGTACAGGGTCATGCCGGCGCTGTCGCTCACGTACGGGCCGATCTGGGTGCTGGCGATCACCTGCAGCTGGATCGTGTTCGACGCGTGATCGGTCGGCGGGGTGACCGCCGCCGTGGACGCCCCGGTGTAGATCTTGACCTTGCCCTGGGTCCGGGTGATGGTGGGTGCCTCGGTGGCGATGACCTGGCCGAACTGCTGCTGCGCCTGGTCCGGGGCCTGCTGCTCCACGGAGGGCGGTGCGGCCGCTGCCGTCAGCGCAGCGGGCGGGGCGGCCGCTGTGCCACAGGCAGCCAGCGCTGCGAGGCCCACGGCGGCGATGACGGCATGCCGGGCAACGGAGCGGAGCATCATGGTGAGTTCCTCGAGATCTGCGGGCCGGTCGCTCCGACCCGTTCGGAGTAGCACACGGATCTGTACCGCATTGCGGTTCCGACATCCGGGGTGATCCACGACACCCCTTCAGGAACGAACCGACCCACGCCCGAGCACGTATTCCATGGAAGGTCGGCAGTTCGGTCTGCCGCGGCCGGCTGCGGCTCTCCGGCGATGGATGAGTCTCCGAAGATCCGGCAAAGAAGATTTGAACCTCACCGCCGTAGGCGACGTGTGGGGGGTGGCCGGTGCTCCGGTCCCAGTTCCCGACTTGAGGGGTTCCATCCATGACGAGGCTCCCGGCGCCCGCCCCGGCCGCGCCGCCCGTCCCGGCTGCCGACGGCGCCCGACGAAGACGCCATCACGCAGAAGCTCGGCGCGGGATCGCGAACATCACGACCGCCGTCGGCACGAGGTGCGAGGCACCCATGTCGTGGGTGAGGGGGAAAGGGACACGTGCGTGGTCGGGATGAGGACGAGGCGGCCGGCGGGGGCCGACGAGGCACTCGTGCGGTCCCTGTTCGACGAGCACGGGAAGGCGATGCTCGCGTACGCCACGAGGCTCACCACTGACCGCGCCGCCGCCGAGGACATCGTCCAGGAGGCACTCGTGAGAGCGTGGCGCAATCCGGACGTCCTGGTGAACGGGAAGGGTTCGGTGCGCGGCTGGTTGCTCACGGTGGTCCGCAACATCGTCACCGACCGGGTGCGGGCACGCAACGCGCGGCCCACCGAGGTGGCCGAGTCGCCGACCTCGGGCCCTGTCGAGCGGGACCACGCGGACCGCGTGGTCGACAGCATGGTGGTGCTCGACGTGCTCGGTCGTCTCTCCATCGAGCACCGCGAGGTGCTCGAGCAGGTGTACCTCCACGGCCGGTCGGTCGACGAGACGGCGAAGGCGCTGGGTATCCCGGCAGGCACCGTGAAGTCCCGATCGCATTACGCGCTGAGGGCACTGCGCCAGATGTTTCCCGAACGGCGGGTAGGGATGGAAGGAGCAGCCTGATGAGTGAGGGACGTGACCATGCGGACATCGATTCCTACGTCGCCGACGAACTGACCCCGAACGAGATCCGAGCCGTCGAGGAGCACCTCGACACCTGCACCGAGTGCCGGGAGGAGGCTGCCGTGCTCCGGGAACTCCAGCAGCTACTGGCGGACATGCCGCCCGAGGTACTGCTCGACGGACCTCCGGATGACGCGGATCTCCTGCTACAACGCACTCTCCGACAGGTGAGAACCGAGTCATCAGCGGTAGAGGGCAGGCGTAGACACCTGGCCGCCGCGGCCGCCGCGGCCGTGGCGGCCGTCGCGCTTGTGGGGGGTGTGCTCGTCGGTCGCGTCACCCTGGGCGAGCAGACGGTCATCGCCGCCGCGCCGCCCGCCTCCACCCAACCGGCCGCGCCGGTCCAGCCCGACACCCGGTACGCGAGCGCGCTCGATCCCGGCACCGGCGCACGGTTGACCGCGGCGATCACGCCGGCAGCCGGCTGGGTGAGGGTCAACGTGGCGGTCACCGGCATTCCCGCCGGGCAGCGCTGCCAGCTGATCGTCATCGGCAAGGACGGCAGCCGGGAGATGGCGGGCGGCTGGCTCGTGTCCGAGCAGGGCGCCAACGGCGGCACCACGCTCGACGGGTCGGCGTTGATCGCTCCCGACGATGTCGCGGGAGTGGCCGTCCAGAACACCGACGGGAAGCAGTTCGTGGAAGCGAAGGTCTGAGACATGACGACGGATCGGCCCTTCGTACCCGAGGGCTTCACGGTTCCGCGGGAGCTGGTCGCCCCGCGGTTCCGGTTGGAGCCACTCGGGCCGGAGCACAACGAGGCCGATCTCGCCGCCTGGACCGGCAGCATCGAGCACATCCGTGCCACGCCGGGGTTCGCGGGCCGGGACTGGCCGCCGGCCACCGGGATGACCCCGGAGGCGAACCTCGCCGACCTGCGCGGGCACGCGCAGGACTTCGCCCGGCGTAGCGGTTTCACCTACACCGTCATCGA
This sequence comes from Pseudonocardia sp. OZ21, assembly GCF_059359135.1. Taxonomy (NCBI): domain Bacteria; kingdom Bacillati; phylum Actinomycetota; class Actinomycetes; order Pseudonocardiales; family Pseudonocardiaceae; genus Pseudonocardia; species Pseudonocardia sp. OZ21. The sequence goes on along the minus strand of NZ_JCADBN010000009.1, from coordinate 291,041 downwards.
ACCCACGGGTGGCGAGGTGATCGGGTGCGTCTACATCTACCCCGCGCGCGAAGCCGGCTTCGACACCGAGGTGCGCTGCTGGGTCCGGGCCGACCGGGCCGAGTTGGACGATCCCTTGTACGAGACCGTGGCGCACTGGCTCTCCGCGGAATGGCCGCTGGGGCGGATCGACTTCCCGGGACGCCGCCCGTCCGAGAGATCATAAAGATCCCCGGCCGAATCGCTCGGGTGAGATTCCGGACGCCTTCCTAGATCCGGTCGAGAACGCGCACCGATAGGGTGACGAGATCCGTGGAACCTCCGCGCGCCGTTGCGGCCCGCAACGTCCGGTTCTAACATCCTTTCACCTGCGCCGGGGTGAGTAATTGCCGGATCAGACGGCGTAGGCAGTTCTCCGTTGTCCTCAGCCGCAGAGAAATGGATCCTCGCGGCCGCTCGACGCGGCACGAATGAGTGATCCCGGTTTCTCGGAAGAGCAGGAGATCCACATGACCACACCGGACGAATCGGGCACCGCGCGAACCGGCGTCGACCCGCAGGCCGGGCGCGGCGGTCTACCGGAGCAGGGAACCCCGCCGGGCGGCTACGACCAGGGCGGTGCCGCGCCGACGGCGCCGACCCCGAGCCCGAGCCCGAGCCCCCGAACGACCCCCCCTCCGGCGCCGGCTCCGGTCCCGACGCCGACGCAGACGCCGACGCAGACGTCACCGCCGAGAGCGTCGACGACCAACTGGGCGACGACGACCCCGGCGGCAACCGCGGAGGCGGCGGCGCCATGGCACGACCGCGTGCGGTGGGGAGCGGTGTGGGCGGGCGCCCTGGTCACACTGGCGACGTTCCTCGTCCTGCAGTTGCTGTTCTTCGCCCTCGGCCTGCTCGGCATGGGCTACGGCGGCGGCACCACCACCGGGAGCATCGTCGCCGGCATCCTGGCGTTGGTCGCGTTCTTCGTCGGTGGCCTGCTCGCCGGGGCATCCACGATGTGGCGCCGCGCGGGCGACGGCCTGCTGCACGGTGTGCTCGTCTGGGCGTTGAGCCTGCTCGTGATCGTCACCCTCGCGGTGGTCGGCAGCGGCGCACTGGTGGGGCCGCTGGCCGACCTCTTCGGAGCGGGGCAGCAGCAGAACATCGAGTTCGACCCGGCGCTCGTGCTCAACTCCGCCCGGCGGATGGCGGGCTGGGCCGCGCTCGGACTCGGGGTGTCGGTGGCCGCCGCCGCGCTCGGGGGCGCGCTCGGCTCGAAGATATGGCCCGGCCGGAAAGACCCTGCCGACCTGCGCTGAGCACGACCGGACCCGATCTTCGAGGACCGTCCCGTCCGCCCGTACCGTACCGGCGGACGAAAGGGGACGGGCATGGTCGAGAGCTACCCGCCGATCGAGCCTTACGACCACGGGATGCTCGACGTCGGCGACGGCAACCTCGTGTACTGGGAGACGTGCGGCAACCCCGACGGCAAGCCGGCCGTCGTGGTGCACGGCGGCCCCGGTGGCGGATGCTCCGTCAACGCACGGCGGCAGTTCGACCCCGACCGGTACCGCGCCGTTCTGTTCGACCAGCGCGGATGCGGACGCAGCCTCCCGCACGCCAGCGATCCGGCCACGGACATGTCGGTCAACACCACGGAGCACCTGCTCTCCGACATGGAGCGGCTGCGCGAGCACCTCGGCATCGAACGCTGGCTGCTCTCGGGCGGGTCGTGGGGCAGCACGCTGGCCCTCGCCTACGCCGAGCGCTACCCGCACCGGGTGTCCGAGATCGTGCTCGTCTCCGTCACCACCACCCGGCGATCGGAGATCGACTGGCTCTACCGGGGCGTCGGGCGGTTCTTCCCCGAGGAGTGGGAGCAGTTCCGGGCGGGCGTGCCGGAAGCCGAGCGCGACGGCGACCTCGTGGCCGCCTACGCGCGCCTGATGGAGCATCCCGACCCGCTCGTGCGCCACCGTGCCGCGAACGACTGGTGCACCTGGGAGGACGCGATTCTCTCCCTGGAGCCGAACGGGAAGCCGAACACCTTCAGCGACCGTCCGGCGGACGACGTCCTGGCCCTCGTCCGTATCTGCGCGCACTACTTCTCCCACGGCGCGTGGCTGGAGGAGGGCGCGCTGCTGCGGGACGCCGGCCGCCTCGCGGGCATCCCCGGTGTCCTGATCCACGGCCGCCTCGACATGAGCGGGCCGCTGCACACGGCGTGGGAGCTCGCCCGTGCCTGGCCCGACGCCGAGCTCTTCGCCATCAACGACTCCGGGCACAAGGGCAGCGACGGCATGCGCGACCGGCTGCTCGGCGCTCTCGACACCTTCGCGCGTTAGGAGCGAGAAGGCGTGCTCGAGCTGCTGAAGGTGCTCATCGAGACGATGACCAAAGCCCTGCCTGCTGCGGGGGCGGCTGCCCGGAGCAAGCGGCTGGGCGACATGGGCGCCGAGCTGTTCATGCTGTATGCGCAGCTCAACGAGGCGATGCTCTGTGCCGAGGACATCGTCCAGAGCCTTCGGGTCTACGCCAACCGGATGGCGCGGCACCTGGAGCACGGCGACGACTCCTCCGCACTCGCGGCAGGCGACTGGATTCGCGACATGGTCCAGCAACAGCGTTTCACGCTCGACCGCGTCGGCTCGACGATGAGTCGGTTGAGCATCCAGCTCAACATCCTCGCTCCCGGCTCGATCGCCCGCCTTGCACCGTTGCTCCGTGCGAAGGCGAACGCCCTCGACATCCTGCTGGCCGTCATGGCCCGCGGCGGGTTCCCGATGGCCGAACCGTCGCCGAGGCAGATCGCGGTCCTCCAGGACCCGACCGCTGTCGATGACTACGAGGAGTTCATGCGCTTGGACGCGGTGCGGTCGGTTCTCGAGAACGGCGCCGTGTCCACGGAGCGCCGCTGGGACGAGCACGTGTACGTCATGGTCGTCCACTACCTGGAGATCGAGCGTCCCGAGCAACGTGTGCGTGAGATCCGGTCGCTGCTGGAGGAGATCCGGCAGGTGCTCGACAGCACCTTCTCCCTCCAGGATGTGCTGCTCAGGGTCGGGGACCGCCGGTTCCGGCCGATGTTCGACGACCGCACCTGAGAACCGCCGGTGAGCCCCACTACCCTCCGCTGCGATGGCTGTTGATCCGCACGCAGAGGTGACCATGATCGACCTGACCGCCTCGGCGACGGCCGGCGCAGCGGCGCACAGCGAGCCGGCCGCCTGCCCTGCCTGTGCCGCTCCGGCTCCCGAGGCGTTCATCCGGCTGGCCGGCCTGCCGGTACACGGCACCGCGGTCTTCACCACCCCGGACGAGGCCAGGGCGGTCACCACGGGAGACCAGGAGCTCGCCCTCTGCGGCACCTGCGGAGTCGTGTTCAACCGGGCCTTCGACATGTCGAAGCTCGACTACACCGGCGAGCACGAGGAGTCCCAACACCTCTCCCCCCGCTTCGCCGCGTACGCCGCGGAGCTGAGCGGGCAGTGGGTGCAGCGGCACGGGCTCCGGGACGCGCACGTCGTCGAGATCGGCTGCGGCGCGGGCGACTTCGCCGCCGAACTGCTCCGTGCCGGCGTCGGCACCGTCACCGGCATCGACCCCCATTTCGGTCCCGACCGCGTTCCGGCGGAGCTCGCCGAGCGGCTGCGCGCGGTGCCCGCGTTCTACTCCCCCCGGATGGTGGAGCCCGGCACCGCGGCGGTCGTCTGCCGGCACACGCTCGAGCACATCCCGGAGCTCGCCGTGTTCGGGGCGGACATCATGACCGGCATGCGGGCGGCAGGCGTGCCTGTGCTGCTGGCCGAGGTGCCCGACCTCGGCCGCATCCTCACCGACGGGGCGTTCTGGGACCTGCAGTACGAGCACTGCTCGTACTTCACGCCGGCCACGCTGGCCGGTTACCTCGCCCGCCTCGGGTTCGACGTGCTCGACGTGCGCACCACCTACACCGACCAGTACGTGGTCGCCGAGGCCGCACCGGCCCGTCTCCCCGCGCCCTCCGGCGAGCCGGGGCCCGCCGCCGAGCTGGACCGGTTGCACCTACTCTGTGAGGGTTTCGCCACGCACACCCTCGGCCGGATCGCCCACTGGGGCTCATGGCTCGACGACCGCTCAGCCGCAGGCGAGCGGGTGGTCGTCTGGGGTGGCGGGGCCAAGGGCCTGACGTTCCTCAACATGCTCATGGACCACGCCGCCGCGGTGTCCGCGGTGGTCGACATCAACCCCGGTCTGCAGCACCACTACATCGGCGGTCTGGGGCTCCCCATCGTCGCGCCGCGCGACCTCGTGTCGGCGCCGCCGCGCACCGTGCTGCTCATGAACCCCGTCTACGCGGGCGAGGTGCGGGCCCTGCTCGACGAACTCGGCCTGCAGACCACCGAGCTCATCACCGTCTGAGACCCGCGCCGGGAGCGCCTACACCGGCGGCCCGGCAGATCGTGGCCAGGTGTCGCAGTTCCACCCCGGTGACGGTCCACGCCGCCACCGGTCAGTCTCCCGGTGTTCGCCGGAGTGCTCACTTTGATCGTCCGGACCGCGGCGCCGACCCTGCTGCGCCATCCGGACCGGCACCGGAAGAACGGAAAGGATTCCGCCCCGCCGAATCCGGATCGACGCCTGGTCACAAGGCCGACGCAGCACGAACCTTGGTCATCGGTAGGTAGGCAATCGCGCTAGACTTCCAGCGCGATCTTCGGAGCGGCACCAGGTAGGCGTGAGTGCCACCTGATGGAGGAGAACTGTGATGGCTGGCCGGGCGGACAAGACCGGCAGTCGGGGCCGTGGCGGCGTCGCCGTTCCTTCCGAGGTGGATCTCAGCAAGCCGTCGATCGCACGGGTGTACGACTTCATCCTCGGCGGCAAGGAACACTTCGAGATCGACCGCCGGGCCACCGACGCGATATTCGCGGCGGTCCCCCAGGTCGGCAGCCTCGCGAGGGACAACCGCAACCTCCTGCGCCGGGCCACGCGCTACCTCGTGCGCGACGCCGGGATCCGTCAGATCATCGATCTCGGTTCGGGGCTTCCCACGCTGGGCAACGTGCACGAGATCGCCCACGAGGTGGATCCGAGCGTCCGCGTGGTCTACGTCGACAACGATCCCGTGGTGCTGGCCCACGGCCGGGCGTTGCTCAGCCAGGAGAACACCACCACCATGATCATGGCCGACATCCGCGAGCCGGACTCGGTGTTCGACAACCCGGCCGTCAAGGAACTCATCGACTTCGACGAGCCGTTCGCGGTCATTGCGGCGAGCATCCTGCACCACCTCACCGACTCCGAGGTCCTTCCCACGGCGGAGGGCATCAGGGACCGGCTCACGGTGGGCTCCTACCTGGTCACCACCAACTTCCTCGACGACGACGAGGACCGCGCGAAGGATCTCGAGAAGGCGTTCCTGGACGGCGGCCTGGGAACGGGACGCTTCCGCACGTGGGCAGAACTGCGCCGCCTCTTCGACGGGCTCGAGATGCTGGAGCCGGGCCTGGTCTACGGCAACGACTGGCGTGCCGACGGGCTCACCCCTGCCGACAGCCCGGTGCACACCCTGTTCTCGGCGGGCATGGCGCGGAAGGTGTCCTGAACGGGGCCACCGGCGCCCGCCTCACATGTCGGCGAGCTTCTCCCTCAGGAGAGCCTTCGTGTCGATCGGGGTCTCCGCCTGCACGCTGACCCGCTCCATGACGGCGAGGTAGTCCTCGACCTCAGGGCGTTTGTCCAGGTAGACGGCGCTGTTGAGCTGCTCGAGATAGACGATGTCGGGCAGGTCGGCCTCGGCGAACCGGAGAATGGTGAAGGGACCGCCGGCGGCGGCGTGGATGCCGAAGTCGAACGGGAGCACCTGCACCGTGACGTTCGGCAGCGTGGTCATCTCGAGCAGGTACTCCAACTGCTCACGCATGACGCGCTTGGAACCGAACGGCCGGCTCAGGGCCGCCTCGTCGATGACGGCCCAGAGCTGGGGTGCGCCGGGCTCCGTGAGCATCTTCTGCCTGGTCATCCGCAGCCGGACCCGGCGGTCGATGTCGTCGGCGGACTCGTCCTGGTGGCCGACCAGGATGACGCTGCGCGCGTACTCCTCACTCTGGAGCAGGCCTGGGACGAACTGCACCTGGTAGGTGCGGATGACGCTCGCGGCCTGCTCGAGCCCGAGGTACATCTCGAACCAGCTGGGGAGGATGTTGCCGTCCTGGTGCCACCAGCCGCGCGCGTTGGCCCGGCGGGCGAGATCGATGAACTCCTCGCGCTCCCCCTTGTCGGTGACGCCGTAGAGCGACAGCAGGTCGACGATGTCGCGTTCCTTGAAACCCACCCGGCCGAGCTCCAGCCGGCTGATCTTCGCGTGGGAGGCGCGGATCGCGTCGCCTGCGGCCTCACGGGTGATCCCGCTGGCCTCGCGTAACCGCCGGAGCTGGGTGCCGAGGACGATGCGCAGGACGGTGGGACCGCCGGCCTGAGCGGGGTCGGACGACGCCAACGGGGACCGGCCTTCCGGCTCTGCTCTCACAGCTCAACCTTCACGACGAACCTGTCCTGACTCGATCGGGCCCGGAACAAAGCGGACGAGGCAGCGCCGGCGAGCAGTACTGCCACCTTCAGGTCGAGGAGCATAGACCGTCCGGGGTGCGTTGCGGCCGGTCTCCTGTCGATCAGGCGATGAGGTCGTCGAACTCCCCGTCCTTGGCGCCGCGGATGAAGGCCGCGATCTCCGCGCGGGTGTAGACGAGCGCAGGCCCGCGGGGGTCGCGTGAGTTGCGGACGGCCACCTCGCCACTGGCGAGGTGGGCCAGCTCGACGCAGTCGCCGTTGGGGTTGCTGGCCTGGCTCTTCCGCCACGCGACGGCCCCGAGATGATCAGCGCTGACGCCACTGCCGTCGTGGTGCTGCATGTCCGACCTCCGACCCTTCCGGCCCCCTCCGGCCTCGCTGTCCGGTGGGTGCGTGCGTTGCAGATGCAATTGCAGATGTTGTTGCAGACACCCTTGCGAATGCAAGCTTTACGCGGCAGACTGACCCTCGGACGGTGTGTGCTTTCGGGCACACGCGGACACACTGTGTGCGGAGCGGGGGGGCCGTGAGCAGAACACACCAGCCGGCGTTGGTCGGCGCGCAGTCGATGGCGACCGTATCGGTCACCTGCGTCACCGATGGTCGCGCTCACGCCGTACCGGACAGCGAACTCACCCAGGGTGTAGCGCATCACTCGGGCTACTACTCAGCCGTCTGCGGGCACATGGTCGCCGCAGCCCCGATGTCGGCCCCCGACGGCGAGCCGTGCCGTTCCTGCGCCGATCTGTGGAGCGCGCGCCACGCCGTCCGTCGTCAGCAACAACGGTTGTTGTCCCGCATCTTCGGCTGAGCTCGCCCAGCCGCTGCACTCAACCCTTCAGCGCACCGCTGAGGCCTGCGCTGCGCAGGAACGTCCGCTGGAACATCAGGAACAGCACCATCGGGATCAGCGCCGAGATCGTGAGCGCCGCGAGCAGCACGTCCAGCTCGATCGACCGGGCCAGCGTGGGCAACCGCACCGAGAGCGGCTGGACGTCCGGGTCGGGCAGCACGAGCAGCGGCCAGAGGAAGTCCTTCCAGGCCGCGATGAAGGCGAACACCGACACCACGCCGAGGATCGGCCGGGACATCGGCAGCAGCACCGACCAGAAGATCCGGTACGGGCCGGCTCCGTCGATCCGGGCGGCCTCGAAGATCTCCCGTGGCAGGTTGTCGAAGAACCGCTTGGTGAGCAGCACGTTGAAGGCGTTGGCCCCGGCCGGTAGCCAGACCGCCCAGAACGAGTTGATCAGCGAGATCCCGAGCAGGGGCGGGTCGAGCACGGTCAGGTAGAGCGGCACGAGCAGCACCACTGCCGGGACGAACAGCGTGCTGAGCACCAGCCAGTAGAGGATCGGCCCGTACCGGGGCCGCAGGACCGACAGGGCGTAGCCACCGGTGGTGGCCACGACCAGCTGCACGAGCCATGCGCCCGTTGCGATGATCATGCTGTTGGCGAAGTGCAGGTCGATGTGCACCGTCGACCACGCCGTGGCCAGGTTCGCCCAGTCCACCCCGCTCGGGAACAGCGCCATCGGACTGCGCAGGGTGTCCTGGGTGGTGCTGATCGAGGCCTTCACCAGCCAGAGGATCGGACCGAGCCCGACCAGCACCAGCAGCACCAGCACCACGGCATGCGTGAGCCGCAGCGCCACCCGCACGGCGGGCGTGCGCCGCTCCGCGTCCGAGACGATCCCGCGCGGCGGCTGGTGGTCGGACCGGCGGCCGGTCCGTCCGACCAGCCACCGGGCGGGCCGCCGGGGAACGGGCTCCGCCGCGACGGGCTCCGCGCCTGCGGGGACCACGGGTCGCGTGCTCGTCGGCGTGCTCATGAGGTGCTCCAGGATCGGGTGAGCCAGAAGTAGACGGCCGACAGCGCGGCCAGGAACACCGCGAGCATCAGGCTCAGTGCCGTTGCCGCCCCGTAGTCGCCACCCAGGCTGGAACCGAACGCATAGTTGTAGATCAACAGCAGCACCGTGAGCGTCGAGTTCGCCGGGCCGCCCCCGGTGAACAGGAAGGGCTCGAGGAACACCTGCGAGGTGCCGATGATCTGCAGGATCAGGGTGACCAGCAGGACGCCGCGCAGCTGCGGCAGGGTGACGTGCCAGATCTTGCGCCAGATCGAGGCGCCGTCCACGTCGGCCGCGTCGTACAGCTCGGCGGGCACCCCGATCAGCGCGGCGAGATAGATGATCACCGTGCCACCCGCCGCCGCCCACGTGGCCTCCAGCACGAGGGACGGCAGCGCGGTGTCGGCCGACTGCAACCACTGGTACGGGCCCAGCCCCACCCAGCCGAGGATGGTGTTGAACACCCCGTCGGGGCGGGCGTCGTAGAAGAACTTCCACATCAGCACCGCCACCACCGGTGGCACCACCACCGGCAGGTAGGCGATGGCGCTGAACAGCCCGCGGAACCGGCGCACCTCGCTCATCAGCACGGCCAGCACCAGCGGCAGCGGGTAGCCGAACACCAGCGCGATGAGCGCGAACAGCCCGGTGTTCTGCACGGCGGTCCAGAACAGCGGATCGCCCAGCACCGACTCGAAGTTCTCCAGCCCGACGAACTCCGGCGCGGTGACCAGGTTGGTCTGCTGCACGCTCATCAGCGCCGCCCGCACGATCGGCAGCCACGAGAACACGCCGAAGATCACCAGCAGCGGCAGCAGGAAGACCAGCGTGCTCACGCCACCGCGCCGGACCCAGGTGCGCATGCTCAGCCCCGGTCGATGATCGCCTGAACCTCGGCGTCGGCCGTGCTCAGCAGCGCGTTGATGTCGGCACCCTGGTCGGTGAGCACCGCCTGCACGACGGTGTCCAGCACCGCGTACATCTCCTGGGTGCGCGCTGTGGGCTCACCGGCGAGGTCCTGGGCGAAGATCCCGTCGGAGAAGAAGCGCATCTGGTCGAGCGGCACGTTGACGTACGGCTTGATCCACTCGTTGTACTGGTCGAGCGTCGCCTTGTCGAAGACCGGCAGCTCCGGCAGGCCGACCGGTTGGTCGCTCTCGGCCAGCGTCTTGGCGTCGAGCTCCGCCGCGTCCCGCTTCAGGTACTTGGCCATGTAGTAGAAGTCGATCCACTTCGCCCCGGCGGCCTGCTGCTCCGGCGTGGCCTTGATGTTCACCGCGGCGAGCGTGCCGCCGCCGAGCAGGCCGGCCGACGCGCCCGGCGCGAGCGGCAGCACGGAGAGCCCGTAGCCGGCCGGGTTGATGTTGTTCTGTTGCGCCAGCGACTCGTAGATGTCCGAGCCGCCCATGATCATGCCGATCCGGCCTGCGGCGAACTCCTGGTTGATGGTTCCCCAGTCGTAGAGGAAGTTGCTGCCCATCGAGTTGTCCTGCCAGCGCATGTCCCGCAGGCGGGTCAGCGCCTCCCGCGCGCCGGGGTTGTCGATCGTGGCATCGACCTTGTCCCCGTTGACGGTCTGCATCCGGCCGCCGAGTGCGTAGGTGAGCGAGGTCAGCATCCAGCCGCCGGTGTTCTCCTCCGTCATCTGTGCGTAGCCCGCCTGCCCCGTGCGCTCGGCGATCTGCTTCGCGTAGCTGCGCACCTCGTCCCAGGTGGTCGGGGGCTTGTCCGGGTCGAGCCCGGCCTGCGTGAAGAGCGTGCGGTTGTAGTGCAGGCCGACGCCGTAGGCCGCCGTGGGCACCCCGAAGATCCCGCCGTCGTCACTCTGCCCGGACCGCAGCACGGTCTCGTTGAACTTGTCGGCGTAGCCGAAACCCCGGACGTGCTCGGTGAGGTCGGCGAGCTGCCCGCGCTCGATCAATGCCGTGCCGTCGGTGAAGGGCACCGTGAAGACGGTGGGCAGGGTGCCCCCGGCGAGCTGAGCGGTGAACGTGGGGCCCGTCCACTCGTACTCCTGCGAGGTCACGTCGATGTCCGGGTTCGCGGCCTCGAACTGCCTCACCTGGTTCTCGAACGCGTCGAACGCGGCCTGCTCGCTGCCGGGCTTGAGGCTGACCACCGTGATGGCCGTCTTCCCGCCGGCAGCCGGATCGTCGGACGAGCCGCTGCACGCGGCCAGCAGGCCGGCGACGACCAGCGCTGCCGATACCGCGGTGGCGGTCTTGCGGATGGACCTCATTGTCGCTCCCTCTCGTCAGTGCCGGTGCGGTCCGATCACGGGGCAGTGCGTAGCCAGATCGCGGTGTCGCGGGGTAGCCCGCCGTCGGTCAGGGGGGCGCTCGCCAGGAGCACCGCGGTGTGGGTGGGCAGCACCGCGGGCCGGGGCGACAGGTTCACCACGCAGGTGAACGACGGCCCGCGGCGGAACGCCAGCACGCCGTCCGCGGCGGGCAGCCACTCCATCGGGCCGTCGCCGAGGCCGGGCTCGGCACGGCGGATCCGGAGCGCGGCGCGGTACAGGGCGAGCATCGAACCGGGGTCGGCCTCCTGCGCCGCCACCGTCAGCTCCGCCCACTCCGCGGGCTGCGGCAGCCACGTGGCCTGCGCGCCCGGCGGCGAGAACCCGAACGGAGGACGGTCGCCGTGCCACGGCAGCGGCACCCGGCAGCCCTCCCGGCCGGGGTCGACGCCTCCCGAGCGCAGGTACATCGGATCCTGCCGGAGGTCGTCGTCGAGCTCCTCGTACTCGGGCAGCCCCAGCTCGTCGCCCTGGTAGAGGTAGAGCGAACCGGGCAGTGCCGCCGAGAGCAGCGCGGCCGCCCTGGCCCGCCGCCCGCCCAGCTCCAGGTCGGTGGGGATGCCCGCCCGTTTGGCCGCGAACGAGAACCCGGACTCGGCACGCCCGTAGCGCGTGACCGGCCGCGTCACGTCGTGGTTGGACAGCACCCAGGTGGCGGGCGCGCCCACCGGGGCGTGGGCGGCCAGCGTGGCGTCGATCGACGCGCGCAGCTGCGCCGCGTCCCACGGCCGCGCCAGGAAGTCGAAGTTGAACGCCGTGTGCAGCTCGTCGGGACGCAGGTAGAGGACGAAGCGCTCGACGTCGGGCAGCCAGATCTCCCCGACCAGGATCCGCCGGCCCGGGCCGTGGTCCACCGGGTAGGAGTCGGCGATCTCCCGCCAGCCGCGGTAGATCTCGTGCAGCTCGTCGCGGTCGGTGTTGGGGTGCTCGCCCGAGCCGGGGTCGGCCGGGATCTCCGGCAGTGCGGGGTCCTTGACCAGCAGGGCCGCCGAGTCGATCCGTACGCCGGCGACACCATGGTCGAACCAGAACCGCAGCACGTCCTCGTGCTCCCGGCGGACGTCGGGGTGGCTCCAGTTCAGATCCGGCTGCCCGGAGCTGAACAGGTGCAGGTACCACTCCCCCGGCGTCCCGTCGGCGTTCTTGGTGCGGGTCCAGGTGTCGCCACCGAACATCGACGGCCAGCGCGTCGGCATCTCGGCACCGCCGGGGCCGCGGCCGGGGTGGAACCAGAAGCGCGCCCGCTCCGGCGAGCCGGGCGCGGCGGCCAGCGCGGCCTGGAACCAGGGGTGCCGGTCGGACACGTGGTTGGGGACGACGTCGACGATCGTGCGGATGCCGACGGCCAGGGCGGCGGTGATCAGCTCCTCCGCCTCCGCGAGCGTGCCGAACGCGGGGTCGATAGCGCGGTAGTCGGTGACGTCGTAGCCACCGTCGGCCATCGGGGAGAGGTACCAGGGCGTGAACCAGATGGCGTCGACGCCGAGCTCGCACAGGTGGTCGAGCCGCGACCGGACGCCTGCCAGGTCGCCGACGCCGTCGCCGTCGCCGTCGGCGAAGCTGCGGGGGTAGACCTGGTAGATCACCGCATCGCGCCACCACAGCTCGTCGCCCGCAGCCCGCCCGTCCATGCGCCCCCGCTCACGTCACCCGATCGTGTGGGCAGGGACGGTAGCGGCGTCCGTCAGATAGCCGCAATAGATTGACGGAATCTCGTCACTTTATCGACATCAACGCGCCTTCGCCGGCCCCGTGGAGGACCGCACCACCAACTCCGGCTCGTACATCAGCTCCGCGGTGCCCACCGCGCTGCCCTCGATCTGGTGCACCAGCAGGTCGACCGCGGCGCGGCCCATCGCCTCGATCGGCTGCCGGATCGTGGTGAGGGCCGGGTCGACGCAGCTCATCAGCGTCGAGTCGTCGTAGCCGATCACCGAGAGGTCTCCCGGTACCGACAGGCCGCGGCGGCGCGCCGCCCGGATGGCGCCGAGGGCGAGGGGGTCGCTCGCACAGATCACCCCGGTGACCTCCTGGTCGAGCAGGCGCAGCATCGAGGCCTGACCGCTCTCCAGCGAGAACATCGCGTGCTCGACGGGCCCGTCGGCCTCCGGACGACCGGCGCGGGCGTTGGCGGCGGCGAACGCGGCGAGCTTGCGCCTCGACGGCACGTGGGACGCGGGGCCGAGCAACAGCCCGATGCGGCGGTGGCCGAGCGCCAGCAGGTGGTTGAACGCCTGGTCGACGGCCGCCCCGTCGTCACAGGAGACCTGCGGCAGCCCCAGCGCGTCGACGGCGGCGTTGGTGAGCACGGTGGGCAGCTTGCGTTGCAGGAGGAGCCGGTAGTGGTCGTGCCGGGCGTCGGCCTCGGTGTAGAGGCCGCCGGCGAAGATCGCGCCCGACACCTGTTGCTGCAGCAGCAGGTCGACGTACGCCGCCTCGCTGACCCCGCCCGCCGAGCTCGTGCAGAGCAGCGCGGTGAGGCCCTGCTGGGCCAGCGCACCGCCCACCACCTCGGCGAACGCCGGGAAGATGGGGTTCTGCAGCTCGGGGAGGACCAGCCCGACCAGGCGGGCGCGTTCGCCGCGGAGACGGGTGGGCCGCTCGTAGCCGAGCACGTCGAGCGCCGTGAGCACCGCGTCGCGGGTGGCCTCCGAGACCCCGGGCTTCCCGTTGAGCACCCGGCTGACCGTGGCCTCGCTGACCCCCACCTTCTGCGCCACCACCGCGAGCCGTCGTGTCATGCCGCAAGCGTAACGCACGTTTCTGCAAACTCTTGCAACGGTTGCGGGCGCTTGCGCGCTCGCCTCGCGAATCTCCACCCGATGGCAGGACGAGCGAGATCGACACCAGAGGGCTTCTCCACGGACGAAACCCCGCTGCTGTGGATCTCGCGGCGGGCCGAACCGCGCAGCTCAGCGGCGGGCGCGGAAGCGGAACCTGTCGCCGTTGCTCTCCACGTCGGCCTCGGTGAACCCGGCCGCGGTGAGCCGGGCCGGCAGCACGGCCGGGTCGACGGGCACGAAGATGTCGTCCTCGTGCAGGGCCCGGCGCTCCGGGGTGTCCTGGCCGTCCGTGCCCAGCAGCACGCCTCCGGGCCGCAGCACCCTGGCGATCTCGGCCAGCGCGCGGTCCTGACCGTCGGCGTCCGGGATGTGGTGCAGCATCGTGAAGCAGACCGCGGAGGAGAACCGCCCGTCCGGCAGCGGCATCGCCGTGGCGTCCGCGGTGATCACCTCGACGGGCCGGTCGCTCATCCGCTCCCGCAGTGCCGATGCGAGGTCGGGGTCGATCTCGACGGCCGTGATCCGCGGTGCCCGCTCCACGAGCAGGTCGGTGACCAGCCCTGGTCCGGCCCCGATCTCCAGCACGTCGTCCCCGAGCAACCGGCGGCCTGCGGGGCCGTCGTCACCCAGCACCCAGGGCAGCAGGTCGTCGGCCACGATCCGGGCCCATTCGGCGCTCGCGCACAGGCGCAGGTGCTCGGCGTTCACTGCGCGGTCACCCCCCGGCCGTCGAGCTGACCGGCGAGCGCCGCCGCCGCCTGTTGCAACAACGGCACCATGCGCTCCACCACGGCCCACGTCACCCGCGTCTCCGGCCCGGAGACCGACAACGCCGTGGTCGACCGCCCACCCGGCACGGCGACGGCGACGCAGCGCACGCCCATCTCCTGCTCGGCGTCGTCGACCGCGTAGCCCTGGTGCCGGATCCGTTCGAGCTCCCTGGCGAGCCGCTCGGGGTCGGTGATCGTGTGCGGCGTCTGCGCCGGCATGCCGGCGCGCACCACGATGGCGTGCACCTGCGCAGGCGGAAGCTGCGCGAGCAGCACCTTGCCCACCCCCGTGCAGTGCACCGGCACCCGCCGTCCGACCTCGGTGAACATGCGCATCGAGTGGCGCGACGGGACCTGCGCGACGTAGACGACGGCGTCCCCGTCCAGGACGGCGAGGTTGGCGGTCTCCCCGGCCTGGTCGACGAGCTCGGCGAGCTGCGGGCGCGCCCACTCCCCCAGCATCCGGGACGCGGCCTCGCCCAGCCCGATCAACCGCGGCCCCAGCCCGTAGCGACGCGACGGGAGCTGCCGGACGTACCCCGACGTCACGAGCGTGCGGATGATCCGGTGGATCGTGGGCAACGGGAGGCCCGACCGGACGGCGAGCTCGGAGAGCGCGACGTCGCCACCCGCGTCGGCCATGTGCTCGAGCAGGGCGAACGCCCTGTCCAGGGACTGCACACCACCACTGCGGTCGGGTTGCGCCACACCAGTCATGGTTCTCCCGGTTCAGTTGGGCGAGTTGCCGACATGGCACGCTAGTGTCCCGCGTCGGCAGGTCTCACTCGCCTTTCCACGTCACACGTTCTTTCGCCGCGAAGGACCGCACGGCGGCCTGGAAGTCGGCGCTCCCGTACACGCGCGAGACGATGTCGTCGCCGTCCGGAAGGCCCGCGCGCCGCAGCCGGGTGATCGCCTGCTTGGCCGCCCACATGCTCAGCGGAGCGTGGGAGGCCAGCGCGTCGACGGTCTCGGCCAGCGCGGTGTCGAGTGCATCGGCATCGTCGACGTGCTGGGTGACGAAGCCTGCAGCGTGCGCCTCGTCGGCGCCGAGCAGCCGGGCTCGCAGCAGCATGTCGAGCGTGCGTGCCGGGCCGAGGTGCCCCAGCAGGAGGGCGTAGGTGTCCATCGAGAGGCAGTTGCCCAGCGTCCGCGCGATCGGCACCCCGAACCGGGACGCCGAGGTGGCGATGCGGAGGTCACAGGCCGCAGCGAGCGCGAGGCCACCGCCGATGCAGTAGCCGTCGACGGCGGCCACGGTGGGCACCGTCGTGTCCTCCAGCCTCCGCACGACGCGGCTGATCCGCTCCTCGTAGGCCACGCCCGCCGGACCGTCGAAGCCCTCGAACTGCGCGATGTCGGTGCCCGAGACGAACGCCCGGCCGCCGGCCCCGCGCAGCACCAGCACCGTGACGTCGTCCTCCGCGTCTGCCCGTTCGCAGGCCTCGTACAGGCCCTCGTACATGGCGAACGTCAGCGCGTTGTGCGACTTCGGCCGGTTGAAGGTGACGTGCAGCGCCGGGCCGTCGCGCTCGACCATGAGTTCGTCAGTCATCGGACCAGCGTCCCCAGCAGCGCATCGATCTCCGCATCGCTGTACCCGACCTCACCGAGCACGGCACGGGAGTCGGCGCCGAGCGCCGGGCCGGCGCCGCCGCGGCGGGCCGGGGTGCCGGACAGGCGCATCGGCGAGCCGAGCTGGCGCACCGGGCCGAGGTCGGGGTGCTCGGCGTCCCAGAAGAAGTCCCGTTCGGCGAGGTGGGCGTCGGTGAACACCTGGCCGTAGTCGTTGATCGGCGCGCACGGGACGCCTGCGGCTTCCAGCGCCGCGACGACGTCCGCGGTGTCCCGAACTGTGGTGGCCTGCTCGATCGCGGCGATCAGCTCGGTGCGGTGGGCGTGCCGGCCGCTCGAGTCGGCGTAGCGGGGGTCGGCGTGCAGGTGCGGCAGGTCGAGCGCGGCGCAGAGCCCGTCCCACGTCTTCGGGGTGATCGCCCCGACCGTCACCCAGCCGTCAGCGCACCGCACCGCCTGGTACGGCGCCTGCGTCTGGTGCGCCGAGCCCAGCGGGCGGCCGACCTGCCCGGTGGCGAAGTAGGTCCCGGCCTCCCACACCGCCAGGGAGACGCCCGACTCCAGCAGCGACACGTCGACCTGCTGCCCCCGGCCGTCGCCGTGCGGCTGGTCGCGGTGTAGCAGTGCGGCGGTGACCGCGAGCGCCGTGTAGAGCCCGCTCACGAGGTCGCAGATCGGCACGCCGACCTTGACCGGGTCGCCGTCCGGGGAGCCCGTGATGCTCATCAGCCCGGCGCGGGCCTGGGCCATGATGTCCAGCCCCGGCAGCGCCGCCAGCGGCCCGTCCTGCCCGAAGCCGGACGCGGAGGCGTAGACGAGTCCGGGGTTGAGCTCGGCGAGCTCGTCCGGGCCGAGACCGAGCCGGCGCAGCGCGCCGGGCCGGAGGTTCTCCACGAGCACGTCGGCACCCGCCACCAGGCGCAGGAACGCCACCCGCCCGGCGTCCGACTTGAGGTCGAGCGCCACCGACTCCTTGTTGCGGTTGAGCCGCAGGAAGGGCGAGCTGTGCCGCTGCGAGCCGGGGCCGTCGAGGAACGGGCCGGTCGACCGGGTGGGGTCCGGACCTGCCGGGTTCTCGACCTTGATGACCCTGGCACCCAGGTCGGCAAGCTGCATGGTGGCGAACGGGCCGGCCATGAAGACACCGACCTCGAGCACCGTGACACCGGCGAGCGGCCCATCGGCCGCGTGCTCCTGCTCCATGCCTACAGCCAACCCGGCACCACCAGCAGCAGCCAGGTGACAGGCGGCGCAATCGCGACCATCGAGAAGCCCCAGCGCATCAACCGGCGGTAGACGTAGTCGCGGCGGTCCTCGGGGGCGTTGGCCGTGACGAGCGCGCCGGACGTGGAGAACGGGCTGGAGTCGACCACCGACGAGGAGATCGCCAGCGCGGTGATGAGCCCGATCGGGCCCACGAACCCGGCGAGGAGGAACGGCACCGCCAGCGGGATCAGTGCGCCGAGGATGCCCGTGGTGGAGGCGAAGGCCGACACGGCGGCACCGATGTAGCAGACCACCAGTGCGGCGAGCAGCGGCACACCGATCGCGGCGACCTGGTTGCCCAGGAAGTCGACCGTGCCGATGTCCTGCATGAGGTTGACGTAGGTGACGATCCCGCAGATCAGCAGCACGGTGGGCCAGGCCACCTGGGCCACCGCGCCCTTGTAGGTGTGCGGTGCGAGCAGCGAGAGCAGGACCGCGGCGGTGATGGCGAGCAGCCCGACGTCGAGCTGGAAGGCCAACGCCCCGACGGCCACACCGATCAGCGCCACGAGCGTGAGCGAGCGGTTCAGGTCGAGCGAGGTGACGGGTGGCCGCTCGCTGTCGGTGAAGCCTGCGCCCGTCGCTCCCGTGGTGGTCGCGCGCGCGGCGCCCGGACCGCCGGAGGAGATCCCGCTGGTGCCCGACTCCCGCCCGGCAGATGCGCTCGCCGCGGCCGGCTCGTCCGTCGTCTCGCCCGTGGTGTCGACGACGCGCCCCAGCAGCTCACGGCCGCCGAAGATCACGAAGACGACGATGTTGAGCAGTACGTTGAACACGAGGCTGCCGAGGAACAGGAACAGCGGGCTGCCCGGCAGGTTGTTCTGGGCGACCACGCCGTTGGTGATCACACCGAAGATGCTGAGCGGGGAGAACCCACCCGCGCTGGCCCCGTTGATGATCGACAGGCCCATCAGCACCGGGTTGATCTTGTGGCGGACCGCGAAGCCCATCCCGACCGGGGCGATGATCGCGACCGCGGCGGGAACCACGGCGCCGAACGCCGTGAGCACGCCCGTGACCAGGAACATGATCCACGGGATCAGGGCGACCCGGCCGCCCACGCCCTTCATGGCCACGTGCACCAGCCAGTCGACGGTGCCGTTGGCGCGGGCGATGGCGAACAGGAACGTGACGCCGACGAGGATCACGAACAGGCTGCCGGGGAAGCCCGCGAAGATCGCGTCGGCGACGTCGTCCGGACTCCCGTCGAGAGCCAGCATCCCGATGACGAACGCCGCTACGAGCGAGATCGCGCCGAGGTTGATGGGCAGCACGGTGGCGAGGACGAACGCCGCCACCAGTGCGAGGATCGAGATCACCTGATAGGACATGCCAATTCCTCACGGCCGGACGTCGTTGTTCCGTAATGCGGAAGGCGGTTTCCGTCCTGGAGTATGGTTCGGGTCACACCACCGGGTCAAGGCCCCCGTACACGGATACGCGTGTCTCGGCCCTCGCCTCTTCGTGCGAGCCTGTCGCACCCACCCGGGATGCGGTAGATGTCTTCCACGAAGCGGCAACGACGACGCACCTGGAGGCATCGCATGAGTCCGACCGGCGGGCGTCACTTCCTGCAGATCCCGGGACCCACGAACGTGCCCGACCGGGTGCTGCGGGCGATGGCGGCGCCCACGATCGACCACCGCGGCCCGGAGTTCGCGGAACTCACCACGGCCTTACTGCCTGCACTCGGCCCGGTGTTCGGCACCACGGGACCGGTGGTGATCTACCCGTCCTCCGGCACCGGCGCGTGGGAGGCGGCACTGGTCAACACCCTCAGCCCCGGCGACCGCGTGCTGATCGGCGAGACCGGCCAGTTCTCGACGCTGTGGGCCGAGCTGGCCGGACGGCTAGGTCTCGACGTCGAGGTGATCCCGGGCGACTGGCGCCACGGTGTCGTCCCCGATGCGGTCGGTGCGCGACTGGCCGCCGACACCGAACACGTGATCAAGGCCGTGTGCGTGGTCCACAACGAGACCTCCACCGGCGTCACCAGCCGGGTCCCCGCCGTCCGGGCCGCGATGGACGCGGCAGGCCACCCCGCCCTGCTGCTCGTCGACACCGTCTCGTCCCTCGGCTCGATCGACTACCGCCACGACGAGTGGGGCGTCGACGTCACGGTGACGGGCTCCCAGAAGGGCCTGATGCTGCCGCCCGGGCTGGGCTTCAACGCCGTGAGCGAGAAGGCGCTGGCCGCGTCCCGCTCGGCCGGGCTCCCGCGGTCCTACTGGGACTGGGCACCGATCCTGGAGGCGAACGCCCGCGGGTTCTTCCCGTACACGCCGGCCACCAACCTGCTCTACGGCCTGCGCGAGGCGCTCACCATGCTGAACGAGGAGGGCCTGCCCGCCGTCTTCACCCGCCACCAGCGCCACGCCGCGGCCACCCGCGCCGCCGTCCGGGCGTGGGGGCTCGAGGTGCTGTGCGCCGACGACCGGGAGTACTCCGGGTCGTTGACGGCGGTGCTGCTGCCCGCGGGCCACAACGCCGACGAGGTGCGCCGGATCATCCTCGAACGGTTCGACATGTCGCTCGGCACCGGTCTCGGCCGCCTGGCAGGCACCGTGTTCCGGATCGGGCACCTCGGCCACTTCAACGACCTGACGCTGGCCGGCACGCTCGGCGGTGTGCAGATGGGCCTGCAGCTGGCGGGGGTGCCGATCAAGCCGGGCGGCGTCGACGCGGCACTGGACCACCTGCGGGACGCCGGATGACCGAGCTCGCGAGCACGTCGCCGACACAGCACGCGGATCTCGCGCAGGCGCTGTCACGGGCGATCGAGGGGGAGGTCGCCTTCGACGACTACACCCGCCACCTCTACTCGCGCGACGCCAGCATGTACTCGATCACGCCGCGCGGAGTGGTGGCGCCGCGCCACGCCGCCGACGTGGCCGCCGCCGTGGCGATCGCCGCCGAGCACGGCGTCGCCGTCCTCCCCCGCGGCGCGGGCACCAGCCTGGCCGGCCAGACGGTCGGCGACGCGCTGGTGCTCGACTTCTCCCGGTACATGAGCACGATCCTCGAGCTCGATCCGGAAGCGCGCACCGCGCGCGTGCAGCCGGGGGTGGTGCAGGACCAGCTCAACCGGGCGGCCGGCGCACACGGGCTGATGTTCGGCCCGGACACCTCCACGTCCAACCGCGCCACGCTCGGCGGGATGATCGGCAACAACTCCGCGGGCAGCGGGTCGGTGCGCTACGGGATGACCATCGACCACGTCCGCGAGCTCGACGTGGTGCTCTCCGACGCCACCACCGCGCACCTCGCCCCCGTCGACCAGGCCGAACGCGCCCGCCGCGCCACGGCCGCCACGCTGGAGGGGCGCCTCTACCGCGACCTGCCCGCGCTGGTCGAGGCGAACCGGGGCGCGATCGCGAGCGGGTACCCCGGGTTCTGGCGCCGCTCGGGCGGATACCGGCTGGACCGGCTCGCCGCCGCCACGGACGGCTTCGACCTCGCCACCTTCGTCGTCGGCTCCGAGGGCACCCTGGTGGTGGCCACCGAGGCCACCGTCGGGCTGGTGCCCAAGCCGAAGCACACCGTGATCGGGGTGGGCCACTTCCGCTCCACCGCCGCCGCCATCGCCGCCACCGAGGACGCGCTGAGCTGCGACCCGGCGGCCGTCGAGCTGATGGACCGCACGATCCTCGACCTCTCCCGCGAGCGGATCGAGTACGCGGCACTCGGCGAGATCCTGCAGGACGACCCCGACGCGCTGCTCTTCGTCTCCTTCACCGGTGACGACGCGGCGGAGCTCGCTGGGCAGCTCGACCGGCTCGTCGCGCTGTGGGAGCGCCACGGCCACGGCTACCACACGCTGCGCGCCGAGACCCCCGCCCAGCAGGGCGCGCTGCTCAAGGTCCGCAAGTCGGGCCTAGGGCTGCTCATGGCGGCGAGCACGGGAGCGAACCGGCCGCTCGCGTTCGTGGAGGACACGGCCGTCGACCCGGCGCGCCTGGCCGAGTACACGGAGCGCTTCGCCAAGATCCTCGACCGCCACGAGATGCGGGCCGGGTTCTACGGGCACTGCTCGGTGGGCTGCCTGCACATCCGCCCGTTCGTCGACCTGTCCCGGCCCGACGAGGTGGCGAAGATGCGCGCGGTGGCCGAGGAGATCCGCGACCTCGTCACGGAGTTCGGCGGCGTCAACTCCTCCGAGCACGGCGACGGCCTCGCCCGCAGCGAGTTCAACCGGGCGTTGTTCGGCGACGACCTCTACGAGGCGATGCGCGGTGTGAAGGAGATCTTCGACCCCGGGAACCGGCTGAACCCCGGAAAGATCGTCGACGCGCCCGCGATGACCGACCACCTGCGCGACGCCGCACTGCCCCCGGCCCCACCGCTGCGCACCGCGCTCGACTTCACCGTGGTGGCGGGCGGGGCGGGCGGCATGCGCGGCGCCGCCGACCGCTGCATGAACATCGGCGTGTGCCGCAAGACCGACGCCGGGGTGATGTGCCCGTCCTACATGGCCACGCGCCGCGAGCACGACTCCACCCGGGGCCGGGCCAACGCACTGGTCAAGGCCCTGACGGAGCCCGACCCGCGCGCCGGGCTCACCGACGAGGGCCTGCACGACGCCCTCGACCTGTGCCTGATGTGCAAGGCCTGCAAGAGCGAGTGCCCGCTGTCGGTGGACATGGCCACGCTGAAGAGCGAGGCGCTGCACCAGGCCCACCAGGTGGAGGGCACGCCGTTGCGGTCCCGGGTGTTCGGTGGGATCCGCGGGCTCAACCGGCTCGGCTCGGCCACCGCCCCCCTGTCGAACCTGCCCGGCCGCATCCCCGCACTGCGCAGGCTGCTGGGCCGCACGCTCGGCATCGCCCCCGCCCGCCCCCTCCCGACGTTCACCCGCGCCACGCTCCCGCGCTGGTTCCGGAAGCGCCCCGCTGGAGTTCAGGAAAGCCACTTTCAGGCCCGTACAGGGCAGCAAAGTGGCTTTCCCGAACCGGGGAGCCGGGGCCCGCTCACGTTTCTCGCCGACTCGTTCACCAGCTTCACGGAGCCCGCGGTCGGGATCGCCGCCATCGAACTGCTCGAGCGGGCCGGGTGGGACGTGCGGCTCGAGGACGGCGGGTGCTGCGGGCGCGCGGCGTTCTCGAAGGGGCTGCTCGACCAGGCCAAGCGCCAGGCGTCCGGGCTGCTGGACGCGCTCGGTGGCACGTCCGGGCCGATCGTGGGCGTGGAGCCGTCCTGCCTCCTGACGCTGCGCGACGAGCACCGCGCCCTGCTCGGCGAGGACGCCCGCGTCACCGACGTGGCCGGGCGCGCGCGGCTCGTCGACGAGCTGATCGTGGAGGCGATCGACAGCGGAGCCCTGAAGCTGCGCGAGGACGCGTGGCCCGCTGGCCTGCGCATCCTCTTCCACGGGCACTGCCACCAGAAGGCCGAGGTGGGCACGGCCGCCACGATGGCGCTGCTGCGGCGGATCCCCGGCGCCGAGGTGGTCGAACTGGACGCCGGGTGCTGCGGGATGGCGGGCTCGTTCGGCTTCGAGGCCGAGCACTACGACGTGTCGATGCAGGTCGGAGCCGACCGCCTGTTCCCGGCCGTGCACGCCGAGCCGGCCGACACGGTGGTGGCCGCCACCGGAGTCTCCTGCCGCCAGCAGATCGCCCACGGCACCACCCGCCAGGCGCACCACCCGGTCGAGCTGATCCGAGCCGCCCTGGCGGGCTGAGCCGCCGCTCCCCAGTCGCAGCAAAGCCACGTTCATGCAACCTCGTTGCGTGAAAGTGGCTTTGCTGCGACCAGGGGGGCGATGCCCGTTGCGCGGTTTGCTTGACCGAGCTAAGTTCTGCTCGTGCGAGCAAGAACCTTCACCGAGTCAGGCAGGCGCGCCCAGATCGTGACGGCGGCGATCGAGGTGATCGCCGAGGTCGGCTACGCCAAGGCGTCGTTCACCCGGATCGCCAAGCACGCCGGCCTGTCGAGCACCGGCATGATCAGCTACCACTTCGAGGGCAAGGACGACCTGCTCACGGCGTGCGTCGCCGAGATCGAGCAGGTCACAGGGGCGTTCATGCAGCCGCGCATCGACGCCGCCGAGGGCCACGTCGCGCAGATGCGCGCCTACGTCGAGTCGAACGTCGCCCTCGTCGGCGAGCACCCCGCCGCCGTCCGGGCGCTGATCGACATCGTGAAGAACGCCGCCTCGCAGAGCCCCAGCGTCAACGGACGGCTCGACCTGTTCGAGGAGCACTTCCGCGCCGGGCAGGCGGCGGGTGTCTTCCGCCCCTTCGACGCGCGGACGGTGGCGATCGCCCTCATCACCGGCCTCGACGCGGTGGTCGTCACCACGGCCGAGGCCGCACCCGACCCCACCGAACTCGCCCGCATCGGCCGCGAGCTCGCCGACCTGTACGTGCGGGCGACCGCACCCGATCCCGAGGGGTCCGCATGACGATCGACGAGAAGGCCGCGCCCGACGCGGGCCTGCGCCGACTGGTCCGCGCCAACGTGCTGAACGTCGTGTTCGAGGTGGTCGTGCCGATGGCGCTGTTCTACGGACTGCGCGCCGTGGGCGTGGGCCAGTGGTGGGCGCTGATGGCCGGCGTCCTGGTGGCCGCGCCGTACGTGGTGTGGACCGTGGTGCACAACCGCCGGATCGACCTCCCCGCCCTGGTCACGCTCAGCGTCCTGGTGCTCTCGGTCGTGCTCGGCCTGCTGTCGGACGACCCGCGCACCCTCGCGATCCGGGAGGGGTGGACCGCCGCGGTGGGCGGCCTGGTCGGCGCGTGGATGCTGGTCACGGTCGTCGTCGGCAGGCGGGCCCAGCTGACGTTGGGCCGCACGATCGCCGAGGTCAAACGCGGCGCCGAGGGTGCGGCCGCGTGGGCGGCCCGCTGGGACACCGACGCCCGGTTCCGGCGCGGGCTGCGCATCAACACCGCAGGCTGGGGCGCAGTCCTGCTGGCCAACGCTGTGGTGCACGTCGTGCTCGTCTACGTGCTGCCGATCGACCTCATCTCCCTGGTCACCACGGTGGTGGGGCTCGCCGTGCTGGCCTGCCTGATCGCCTGGCACGTCTGGTACATGCGCAAGGAGAACCTCGATGCCTGACGTCCTCGTGGCGGGCGGCGGCCCGACCGGCCTGATGGCCGCGTTCGAGCTCGAGCGCGCCGGGCTCGACGTGCTGGTGCTGGAGCGCGACGCCCGGCCGACCACGCAGTCCAAGGCACTCGGCCTGCAGCCCCGGTCGATCGAGGTGCTGGCGGACCGCGGCCTGCTCCGCGCGGTCGAGCCGCACGTCGAGGCACGGCTGCCGGCCGGGCACTTCTCCGGCATCCCGATCGACTACGCCGACCTGCCGACGCGCTTCCCGTACCAGCTCGGCGTCGAACAGGCGCACGTCGCAGCGGCGATCGAGGCGCGGCTGCGCACGCCGGTGCTGCGCGGCGCGGCAGTCACGGCCGTGGAGCAGGACGGCGAGGGCGTCACCGTCACCGCGGGTGGGCGCGACCACCGGGCTGGGTGGCTCGTCACGGCCGACGGCGGGCACAGCACGGTCCGGACGCTGCTGGGGGCCGCTTTCCCCGGCACCTCGGCGCGGTTCACGCTGGTCGTGGCCGACCTGACGCTGGCCAGGAAGCCCGCCGGGCTCCCCGACGGCTGGCGGCTGCCGTCGCTCGCGTCGGGTTTCCTGCTGCCGCTCTCCGGTGGGCGCCACCGCGCGGTCGTCGGCGGCGAGGAGCAGCAGCGGCTCGGCCGCGACGCCCCCGTCACCGCCGACGAGCTGCAGCGGGCCCTGACCGCCGCGCACGGGCCGGGGATCGAGGTGGGCGAGGTGCTCTGGGCCTCGCGGTTCGGCGACGCGGCACGGCAGCTGGAGCGTTACCGCCACGGCCGCGTGCTGTTCGCGGGCGACGCCGCACACATCCACCTCCCGGTCGGCGGCCAGGGGCTCAACCTGGGCCTGCAGGACGCGGTGAACCTCGGCTGGAAGCTGGCCGCCCAGGTCAGCGGGCACGCGCCCGACGGGCTGCTCGACAGCTACCACGACGAGCGTCATCCGGTGGCCGCCCGGGTGCTGGTCAGCACCCGGGCGCAGGGGGTGCTCGGCGTGCCCGACCCCGACGCCGCGGCCGTCCGGGAGATCGTCACCGGGCTGCTCGCAGTCCCCGATGCCCGCCGCGCCGTCGCGATGGAGGTGTCGGGCATCGGGATCACCTACCCCGGCACCACCGGTCGCGCCGTCGACGTCCCGGTCGCGTCCGACGGCCGCGCCGTGCTCGCCGGCGCGGCACTGCCCGCGGGCTGGGCCGACCGCATCGATACCCGTGACGGCACGGAGCCGCAGCTCGTCCGCCCCGACGGCTACGTGGCGTGGGCAGGCGGACCGGGTCTGGACACGGCGCTGCGCCGGTGGTTCGGCGCCCCGGCCGTGGTCAGCGTCCCAGCTTGCGCGCCGCCGTCGTCAACCGTCCCGAGCGCTTCCGTGACGGCGCGGGCAGCGGGATCTTCCGCCGCCATCTGCGCCCCTCCTCCCTGATGCCCCGGGAGAGGTCGCGCGGCCGTGGGAGGAGCAGCCGGATCCCGACGCGGTAGAGGCGGAGCGCTACCCGCCCGACCAGCAGGCCGACGGGCAGGAGAAGCACGGAGAGGCACAGGACGAGCGCGACGATCAGCAGGACCGTGGCGACGAGCCAGACCAGAACGCCCGCGATCGTCCGCAGCACTCTCATCGCCACCGCCATGGGCCGGGGGCCGCCGCGACGGTGCAGCGGCCCGTTGTACGGCTCCCCCGTGCCAGCGGCGGCTCCGTCCTGACGGATAGCCGCTGGTCGAGGCGGATAACCCCGGCTCCCCTCCCTGGCCCACCGGCCGCGGCCGCGCGTGGCGGCGCGCCCACCCCCGTTGCAGCAAAGCCACGTTCATGCCACGAGGTTGCGTGAAAGTGGCTTTGCTGCAATCCAGCCGGGGCGCCGCACCGGACTGCTGGCATGATCGTCACGTCGTGGCCGTGGGTTCGCCCCGTGCCGGCAACCGGGATGGGAGCTACTGGGGCGTGCTCGGACAGCTCGTGCGGATCTTGGTGGCGCTCATCGCTGCGCTGCTGCTCGTCATCGGCGCAGGCGGTTGCACCGCCATCGCCTCACTTCCCGACACCGAGCCGGGGTCGACCACCCCGGGGTCGGGGGATGCGCGCACCAAGCTCGATGCGTTGGTGGAGCGGGCGCCCGCGTCGATGCGGGGCTACTCCCGCGACCGGTTCCCGCACTGGTCGACGCAGGGCAAGGGCGGCTGCGACACGCGCGACCTGGTGCTGCAGCGCGACGGCGAGGACGTCGTCGTGAAACCGCCGTGCAAGATCGTCAGCGGGGTCTGGCACTCGCCGTACGACGGTGCGACCTGGACCGACCCGGCGGACGTCGACATCGACCACGTCGTCCCGCTCGCGGAGGCGTGGCGCTCCGGCGCCGCCGACTGGGACGACGACCGCCGCGAGGCGTTCGCGAACGACCTGGACGGCCCGGGGCTGCTCACCGTCACCGACAACGTCAACCAGGCCAAGGGTGACCAGCCCCCGAACCTGTGGAAGCCGAAGCTCACCGAGTACTGGTGCACTTACGCGACACTCTGGATCGACACCAAGTCGAAATGGGATCTTTCGGTAACGTCAGCCGAACGCTCCACGCTCCTCGACATGGTGAACAGGTGTTGACGATGCCCATTGAGCACAGCTCCCTCATCACGGCACCGCCGGGCGGTGTCTGGACCGATGACGTCGGCGTGATCACCGGCGCCCTGGAGCTGCGCACGGGCTGCAGCGACGACGGCGAGGTCCGGGTCACCATCCGCTACGAAGAGGCCGACGAGTGGTACGCCGTGCGCGGGGGCACGGCCCGCCTGCACGACCCGGCCGACGCCGAGGTCCTGCACTCCGTGCTCGTCGCGGTGCTGCACCGGCCGGAGAGCTGATCGCGTCGATCACGGGCATTGACATGCCCCGGTCGCTGCTCGCAAGGTGGGCGACGACGAGGGGGGGACGTGTGGACTCTGAGCTGACGCCTGCTGTTGCCGCGGCGGAGGAGGAGTCCCGCCCCGACCAGATGCGGCGGGTGGCCCTCGCCAGCGCGGTCGGCACCACGATCGAGTGGTACGACTACTTCATCTACTCCACGGCCGCGGCGCTGATCTTCGGCTCGCAGTTCTTCTCGACGCTGACGCCCGCCTCGGCCACGCTGGCGTCGTTCGCCACGCTGGGTGTCGGGTTCCTCGCGCGCCCGGTCGGCGGGATCCTCTGGGGCCACTTCGGCGACCGGATCGGCCGCAAGGCCATGCTCATCTCGTCCCTGCTGCTCATGGGGGTCGCGACGGTCGGGGTCGGGCTGCTTCCGACGTTCTCCCAGATCGGTGTCGCCGCGCCGATCCTGCTGGTCGTGCTGCGCCTGCTGCAGGGGCTCAGCGCAGGCGGCGAGTGGGGCGGCGCGGCGCTCATGGCCGTGGAGCACGCGCCGGCCGGGCAGCGTGGCCGGTACGGGGCCTACTCGCAGATCGGGGTGCCTGCCGGCCTGATCCTCGCCCAGCTGGTGTTCGTCGTCATCGGTGCCACGATCAGCGACGAGCAGTTCGCGAGCTGGGGCTGGCGCCTGCCGTTCCTGTTCAGCATCGTGCTCGTCGGCGTCGGGCTGTTCATCCGCCTGCGGATCGAGGAGAGCCCGGTGTTCCGGGCGCTGAAGACCGAGCAGGTGCGCGCCCGCCTCCCCATGATCGACGTCCTGCGCGAGCGGCCGCGCGAGCTGGTGGTGGCGTCGGTCAGCTTCATCGCCAACACCGCCATCGGCTACGTGTTCCTGGCCTACCTGCTCTCCTACGGCACGTCCGTGCTGAAGGTGAGCCGGACGACGATGCTGATCGTGGTGATCATCGGCAGCGTCTCGTGGCTGGTGAGCATCATGGTCTCGGCGAACTGGTCGGACCGGGTGGGACGCAAGCCCGTCTACCTCGTCGGGTCGGTGCTCCTCGTCGTGTGGCCGGTGCCGTTCTTCCTGCTGATCGACACCCGCTCCACGGCCCTGATGGTGATCGCCGTCATCGTCCTGACGATCGGCCTCGGGGCGTCCTACGGCCCGCAGTCGGCTCTGTTCGCCGAGATGTTCGAGCCGCGCTTCCGCTACAGCGGCGCCTCGTTCTCCTACGCCGTCGGCGCGGTGCTCGGCGGCGGCTTCGCGCCGCTGGTCGCCACCGCGCTGCAGACCTCCACCGGCACGTCGCTGTCGGTGTCGGCCTACATGGTGCTGACGGCTCTGATCAGCCTCGCCGCGGTGATCGCGATCCGGGAGACGCGGCGTCTGCCCGCGTAGGCCGTGCTTTCGCGCTACCGCCCTGTCCGAGCACCGCGTGCACGCCCGCCACGAAGGAATCGAGCTCCTTGCGCTTCGTCTCGAGGGACCGGCGTCCGGAGCTCGTGAGCGTGTACCTGCGGGGCTCGGGGTAGCGCTCGACGAGCCGGTTGCGTTCGAGGTGGTGCAGTGTCGCGTACACACTCTGCGACGACGGGACGAACTTCCCGCCCGACCGTTCACGCAGGTGCCGGATGACCGCCGCACCGTCACCCGGCTCCGCCCGGATCACGGCGAGCAGCAGCAGGTCCAGGTGGGCCTGCACGTACGATCGCATCATCGCGCACCTCCCCGTCAGGGTCTGAGGTCCGGCATTCCCTGGGCTCGGCCTGCCTGAACATCCTGGGTGGATCGCCCCAGGTAGGTGGTGCCGGGCTCGGCGGCCACCGGGATCTCGTGGAACCCCATCCGGTCGTAGAAGGCCCGCGCGCGGGCGTTGGCGGTGGCCATGCCCAGGTGCACCGCCGCCACCCCCGCGTCGGCCAGTGCCTCCAGGAACGTGGACATCAGGGCGCGCCCGTGGCCCGCCCGCTGGTGGGTCGGCAGCAGGTCGATGTGCAGGTGGGCCGGGTAGGCCGCCACCTCGGGCACGAGCATCCGTTCGGGGTGGTGCAGCACGCCGGCCATCCAGGCGCTCGGTGTGGTCGGACGGCCGGTGGGCTGCGGATGGCGCTCGGTCAGCGGGGGCAGCCACTCCCGCCGGAACCACTCGACGAACGTGGGCGTGTCCGAGGTGCCCACGACGTACCCGACGGCCCGGCCGCCGTCGTCGACGACGAACGCGAGCGCGGGCTCGAACTCGACGTAGGGCAGCACGTAGATGTTCGGCAGCAGGTCGAGGTCGGGGTACAGCGCGCGGGAGTCCTCGCCTGCGTCCCCCGTGCGGACGCAGATGTCGGCCAGCGCGGCGCGGTCGTCGGACCGGTAGGGGCGGACGGTGGGCACGCGCCCACCGTAACCACCACCCGATCACTCCACCCCGTCGTCTCCCGGCGTTCCTCTGGCCAGCACGGCGAGGACGGCCAGCGCGGCGCCCAGCGTCGGTAGCGGTGGAGCCGCGAGCGCGAGCCGCACGGCGTTCGGGGCGTGGCCCGCTCCGACCGCGAAGGCCGCCGCCGGGGTGACGGCGATACCGCGGCGGGCGGCGGTGGCCACGAACGTCTCCGCCCGCCACGGCGCAGGCAGCTCCCACCAGCAGTGGTAGGAGGCCGGGTCGGTACGCACGGCGAACCCGCCGAGATGCTCGGCGACCAGGGCCTGACGGGCCGCGGCGTCCGCACGCTTGGCCGTCTCGATCTCCGCGACCACCCCACCGGCCATCCACCGCGTGGTCGCCTCCAGCGCGAACGCCTGCGCCATCCACCCACCCGAGCGCAGCGCCGCGGTGACGCGCTCCCGCAGCGCGGCGGGGGCGACCACGAAGCCGAGCGTGAGGCCGGGGGCGACCCGCTTGGACAGGCTGTCCACGAGGACGGTCCGCTCCGGCGCCACCGCCGCCAGCGGCGCGGGACCATCCCGCAGGAACGCGTAGATCGTGTCCTCCACCGCCGTCAGGTCGCGCTCGGCGAGAACTGCGGCGAGCGCCGCGCGGCGGGCAGGCGACATCGTCGTACCGAGCGGGTTGTGCAGCGTCGGCTGCAGGTAGACGGCGTCGAGGCGGCCCGCGCCGCGCAGGGCGTCGGGCAGCAGGCCGTCGGCGTCCATGGCGAGCGGGACCAGATCCACCCCCAGCCGGGCCGCGATCGCCCGCACCACCGGATAGGTCAGGGCCTCGACGCCGAGCCTGCCGCCGACCGGCACCAGCGCACTCACGGCCGCGGCGATCGCCTGCCTGCCGTTGCCGGCGAACAGCACCTGGGCGGGCTCCGGTGCCCACCCCTCACGGGCCAGGACGCCGGTGGCGGCGGAGCGGGCCGCGGGGGTGCCGCCTGCCGTGGCGGCGGCGAGGCCACCGGCGAGCGCCTCGGGCCGCAGCAGCCCCTCCAGCGCGGGCGCGAGCAGCACGGCCTGCCTGGGGAGCACGGGGAAGTTCAGCTCCAGGTCGACGCGCGCGGCGACGGGCTCGACCAGTGCCGGACCGGGGACGGGAGGGGCGGCGCGCACGAAGGTGCCCCGGCCCACCTCGCCCGTCACCAGCCCGCGGCGCAGCAGTTCGGAGTACACGCGGATCGCGGTGGACACGGCGATGCCCTTGTCGCGGGCGAACACGCGCTGGGTGGGCAGCCGGTCGCCAGGGCGGAGCCTGCCCAGCGCGATGTCGTCGGCGAGGGCGTCGGCCAGCACGCGGAAGTCGTCCATCATTGCACCGAGATCATTGTCAGCATTGCACCGAGATATTGCACCGGGCACACTGCGTTCGTCAACAGACCAGGAGGCTCGATGCGCACCATCACCCTCGACACGGCCACCCTCGCCTACGACGACGCCGGGCCCGACCGCGGCGTGCCGCTGCTGCTCGTGCACGGGCACCCGTTCGACCGGTCGATGTGGCACCCGCAGCTGCAGCACTTCTCCGCCGAGCGGCGGGTGATCGTCCCCGACCTGCGCGGCTACGGCGCCAGCCCGGGAGCCGTCCCGGACTGGGCAGCCTTCGCCGACGATCTCGCCGGCCTGCTGGACGGCCTGCGGATACCCCGCGCCGTCGTGGCCGGGTTGTCGATGGGCGGCCAGATCGCGCTGGAGCTGCAGCGGCGCCACCCCTCCCGCGTGGCCGGGCTCCTGCTGGCCGACACCACGGCGGCAGGTGAGCCCTCCCGCGCCGACCGCCTCGCCATGGCCGACCGGCTGCTCGGCGAGGGCATGGACCCCTACGCCGTGGAGATGCTCTACCGGATGGTGACGACGCGGGCTCCCGCCGCCGTCGCCGACCACGTGCTCGCCATGATGCGGGCCACCGACCCCGGCGGGGCGGCCGCGGCCCAGCGCGCCCGCGCCGAGCGTCCCGACCATCTCCCGCGCCTCCGGTCCGTGGCCGTGCCGACCGTGGTGGTGGCCGGGGCGGAGGACGACCTCACGCCGGTGTCCGACGCCCGGACGATCGCCGGACTCGTGCCCGAGGCCGAACTGGTGGTCGTCGAGGACGCAGCACATCTCCCCAATTTGGAGCAACCCGTTGCGTTCAACGGCGTAATGTCCCGGCTGCTCGCCCGGGTCGACCGGGCCGGTGACCGATCGGCGACCAGCAACGACTGATTATCGGCGGGATGATCCAAAACGCCACGCGCCGGAAGCCCCGCCCCCTAGCCTCTCCACTCCAGGTGCTGATCGCCCCGACATCGATCCGCCAGCGCGGAGGTCATGCGGATGCAGGTTCAACGATGGGTACTCCTCGTCGTGGCAGTGGTCCTGTGGGCGATGCCGACCCTCGGCGGCGACGCCGCTCCTGCCACGCACACGGATCCGGTCGTGCCGGCGGGTGACCCCCGCAAGGACACGGTCGACTCCGCACACCGGCAGGCCTCCCGCGACTCCGACGGCGAGGAGTCCTCGACGCAGGAGGAGGCAGAGCCCGAGAAGGCCCCGCAGAAGGACAGCGAGGCCGACGAGAAGAACGACGCGGCGAAGCCGAACCGCGCGACCGTGTCTGCCGCCGACCTGCTCGCGGTGGTCCGCGGTCGCGGCACCACCGTCCAGGTCAGCGGCACCTCGCAGCTGGAGAAGGCCCTGGCCGCAGCCCGGCCGGGCGACACCATCCGGATGGCGGCAGGCACCTACGACCCCGTCGTCATCACCCGCTCCGGCACCGCCGCCGCCCCCATCACCCTCAGCGGTCCCGCCGGCGCCGTGATCAAGGGGAGCGGCAAGGACTACACCCTGCACCTCGACGGCGCGAGCCACTGGCAGCTCGTCGGGTTCTCGGTCTCCGGCGGCGGCAAGGGCGTCATGACCGACGGCAGCACCGGCCTCCTGCTCGACTCGCTCACCGTGAGCGACACCGGCGACGAGGCCGTGCACTTCCGCAGCGCGTCGAGCAACAACACCATCCAGCGCTCCACGATCCGCAACACCGGCCTCAACCAGCCCCAGTACGGCGAGGGCGTCTACGTCGGCAGCGCGAAGAGCAACTGGAAGAAGTACAGCGACGGCCGCCCCGACCTGTCGATGAACAACCGGGTCGTCGGCAACACGTTCCAGCGGATCACCGCGGAGAACGTCGACGTCAAGGAGGAGACCGGCGGCACGCTGATCGCCGGCAACCGGTTCGACGGCTCGGCCATCAGCGGCGAGAACTTCGCCGACTCCGTGGTGGACTTCAAGGGCTACGGCGGCACCGTCACCGGCAACATCACCACCGGCAACGCCCCGGCCCTGAAGAACATCATCGAGACCCACGTCATCACCGAGCCGGAGACCTCGGGCTGCGGCAACCGCATCGAGAACAACAAGGTGCAGGGCTTCCAGCCGTCGGGCCAGCTGGTGGCGGTCGACAAGAAGTGCAAGTGAGACCGTCCCACCGTCAGGCGTCGAGGAGCCGACGCGCGCGGCGCAGGAACGCGCGCTCGGCCGAGTTGCCGGCCAGCACGATCGCGGCCTCGTAGGCGTCCGCCGCCTCCGCGGCGCGCCCGAGCCGCCGCAACAGGTCGGCGCGCACGGCGTGGAACAGGTGGTGGCCGCGGAGGTCGAGAGCGTCGACGAGCGTGAGCGCCTGCTCCGATCCCTCCACCTCGGCCACTGCCACGGCGCGGTGCAGCCGCACGACCGGGCCGGGTACGAGCGCCACGAGCTGGTCGTACAGCTGCAGGATCTGCCCCCAGTCGGTGGTGGCCGCGGTGGGCGCGTCGCTGTGCACGGCGTTGATCGCCGCCTGGATCTGGTAGGGACCGGGCCGGTTGCGGTGCAGACAGCGCCGGACGAGGGCCTGCCCCTCACCGACGAGGTCGTGGTCCCAGCGGCCCCGGTCCTGGTCGGCCAGCAGCACGAGGTCGCCGTCCGCGGTGGTGCGCGCCGCCCGGCGGGAGTCGGCGAGCAACATCAGCGCGAGCAGCCCGATCACCTCCGGCTCATCGGGCATGAGCTCGGCGAGCAGGCGTCCGAGCCGGACGGCCTCGGCGCACAGGTCCTCGCGGAGGAGCCGGTCGCCCGAGCTCGCCGTGTAGCCCTCGTTGAAGATCAGGTAGACGACGGTGAGCACGACACGCAGGCGTGCCGGGAGCTCGGCGTCGTCCGGCACGCGGTAGGGGATCCGCGCGTCCCGGATCTTGCCCTTCGCGCGCACGAGCCGCTGGGCCATGGTCGGTTCGGGCACCAGGAACGCGTGGGCGATCTCGGCGGTGGTGAGGCCGCCGAGGAGCCGGAGCGTGAGCGCCACCTGCGCCGCGGTGGCCAGGGCCGGGTGGCAGCAGGTGAAGATCAGGCGGAGCCGGTCGTCGGGCACGGCACCCTCCTGCGCGAGTTCGTCCTGGTCGGCGGCGCGGACGTGCAGCAGGGCGGCCGCGGCGTGCCGGTCGTCCCGGGAGGACTCGCGACGGAGATGGTCGATCGCCCGGTTGCGGGCGGTCGTGATGATCCATCCGGCCGGGCTCGGCGGGAGTCCGGTGGCGGGCCAGCGCTGCACGGCAGCGGTGAACGCGTCCTGGACCGCCTCCTCGGCGATGTCGAGGTCGCCGAACACCCGGGCGAGCACGGCCACGGCACGGCCGTGCTCCGCACGGAACACGCGCTCGATCTCCCCGACGGGCAGCACCGGCACGGGACGGTCAGCCCTCGCCGTACAGCGGGCGCACCTCGATCGGAAGCGTGATCACCTCGGCGAGCCTGCGGCCCCACGCCAGCGCGGCGTCGAGGTCGGGCGCCCTGATGACCGTGAAGCCGCCCAGATACTCCTTGCCCTCGGCGAACGGGCCGTCGGTGACGAGCATGTCGCCCTCGACGGCGTGCAGCACGGTGGCCGTCCCCGGCGGGTGCAGGCCCGCGGCGAAGACCCAGGCGCCCGCCGCCTGCATCTCCTCGTTCAGGGCGTTGAGCCTGCGCATGATCGGGTCCATCACCTCGGGCGGGGGCGGGTCGCCGTCGGGCTGGTAGATGCTCAGCAGGTACTGCTTCATCGGGCGCGCCTCCTCACTGGTCGGCGTCCGCAGGCTGATAGGTGGCGATCAGCACGCCGGTGGTGGTCGGGACGCACTCGACGAGCCGGAGTCTGGCGAACGCGGCGCCGTCCGTGAAGAGCCGGCGCCCGGTGCCCAGCACGAGCGGGTGGACCAGCAGCGTGTACCGGTCGACGAGGCCGTGCTGCACCAGTGTGTGGCACAGCACCCCGCTCCCGAGCACGACGATGTCGTCGTCGACCTCCTCCTTCAGCACGGCCACGGACTTCGCCGCCCCGCCGGGAAGGAGCACGGAGTTCTGCCACGGCAGCGGCCCGTCGAGCGTGGTCGAGACGACGAACTTGCGACGGGCGTTCAGCACCGCAGTGACAGGGATGTCGGCCTGCTTCGGCCAGAAGCCGGCGAAGTCCTCGTAGGTCCGCCGCCCGAACAGCAGGGACACGTCCGGGGCGGCCATCCCCTTCCCCATCGTCTCCGCCATGACGGGGTCGCTGTACGGCGCGGCCCAGCCGCCGTGCGCGAAGCGGCCACGGACGTCCTCGTCGCACCGGCCCGGCGCCTGCATCACTCCGTCGAGGGTCAAATTCTCCACCACGGTGAGCACTCCCACGGCATTCCTCCTCGGCATCGCCGCCGGCCCCGTGCCGGCGTCCCACCCTCTGTACGAACGGGGTGGTGCCGGTTCGACAGTGCGGAGGAGGAATGCCGCCCACCGGTTCGGGTTACGGCGTGGCGCGCCGGAGCGCGAGCCACCCGGCCGCGCCGAGCACGATCGCGATCACCAGCGGGTAGCCCGCCAGTAGCGCGAAGGTCGACTGGTCGGTGAAGAACGTGCCGACCGCGGGCCACCACCCCTGCCGGCTGACCACGGCTACGAAGCCGGCCAGCGCCAGGACCACGGCGATGGTGACGACGTAGATCCCGGTCTGCCC
Source organism: Pseudonocardia sp. OZ21 (assembly GCF_059359135.1). Lineage (NCBI taxonomy): Bacteria > Bacillati > Actinomycetota > Actinomycetes > Pseudonocardiales > Pseudonocardiaceae > Pseudonocardia > Pseudonocardia sp. OZ21. The sequence continues at coordinate 255,655 of NZ_JCADBN010000009.1, read as the reverse complement.
CCACCTCTTGAAGACCACGCCGAAGCACACCCCGATGGCCGAGAACGCCAGGAATGGCACCGCGTACGCCAGCCACTGCAGCACGAGGTTGTCCTGCACCAGGAACGGCAGCCCGATGTACCGGAGGCCGATCCCCCACCCACCGGTCGCGCGCTCCACCAGCTCGAGCAGCAGCAGGAGGAGACCGAAGAGCAGCCCCTGCGCCACGACCAGCAACGTGGTCCCGGCATAGAAGGCCCGCCGGGTGACGCTGAGCCCGAGTGCGAACGGGAACACCTGTGTGATCGTCTGCAGGTGCGCCACGAACATCACGATGTAGATCGACACCAGGCTGCCGGTGACCCGGCCGTTCGGCGGCACGTCGTCCGACAGGGCACCGAAGATCACGAGATTGAGGACGAGCGTGAGGGCGAGGATCCCCAGCGGCCAGGCGAAGATCCCCCGCCAGTTCACCAGCTGGACCCGGACGACGTCGAGCACGCGGTTCATCTGTTCCCCCCGATGCCGGCCCCGACCGGTTGACCGTTGAGCGGGCCGTTCATCTGTGTGGTGCGGACGACGAGCTGCTGCAGGGACACCGGTTCGAACTCCAGGCCGCCGACGGAGGGGCGGTCGGGGACACCGGACACGGTGGCGCGCAGGAAGCCGCCGAGCTGCTCGCGGTGCAGCACGGTGCGGCCTGCGACGAAGGACTCGACCGAGGCGACGGGCCCGGTGACCGTGACAGCCCGGGTGCGCAGCGTGTCGGCGTCCTCGTCGAGGAGGATGCGCCCCTTGTCGATCAGGACGACGTGCTCGATGAGGTCACTGACCTCGTCGATCAGGTGGGTGGACAGCACGACCGTGCGCGGGCGGTCGGCGTAGTCGGCGAGCAGCCGGTCGTAGAACAGCTGGCGCGCCACGGCGTCGAGACCGAGGTAGGGCTCGTCGAAGAACGTCAGCGGTGCCCGCGAGGCGAGCCCGATGATCACACCGACGGCGGACAGCATGCCGCGGGAGAGCTTCTTGATGCCCCGGTCGACCGGCAGCCCGAAGTCGGAGACCAGCTCCGCGGCGAACCCGGCGTCCCAGTTCGGGTAGAGCAGCTCGGCCGCGCGCAGGGCGTGCTTGACCTTGAAGAAGTCGGGATAGCGCTGGCTCTCCTTGATGAAGCAGATCCGGCTCAGCACGCCCGCGTTCTCGTACGGGTGCTCCCCGAACACCTCCACCCCTCCGGAGGTCTCGAAGGCCTGGCCGGTGAGGATCTGCATCACCGTGGTCTTGCCGGCCCCGTTGCGGCCGAGCAGCCCGTGGATCCGGTTCTCGGCCAGCTCCATACTCACTTCGTCGAGCGCGTTGACCTGGCCGTATCGCTTGGTCACCCCGCTCATCCTGATGACGTTCATCTCTCGTCCCCCCAGACATCGATCATCTTCTTGACCTGCTCGGTGTCGATGCCGAGCTTGCGAGCCTCCGCCAGGAGCGGGGCCAGGTACTGCCGCGCGAAGTCCTCGCGGCGGCGTTCCAGCAGCTGCGTCCGGGCCCCGGTCGCGACGAACATCCCGATTCCTCGTCTCTTGTAGAGCACTCCGTCGGCCACCAGCTGGTTGACGCCCTTCGCCGCCGTGGCCGGGTTGATGCGGTGGAAGGCCGCCAGTTCGTTGGTCGAGGGCACCTGAGCCTCCTCGGCCAACGTTCCGTCGACGATCGAGCTCTCGATCTGTTCGGCGATCTGCGCGAACAGGGGGCGCCCGTCGTCCCTCACCCCGACCACCGAGGCTTGCGGTTCGTCGGTTCGTTACTCATGTAGCTAACCATGGAGCCAACGGGGCGCCCTGTCAAGCGAGACGTGCGGCAGCCGTCAGCGGCGCCGCTCGACCGTCCACACGACGGCGGCGGCGCCCAGCGCCAGAACGAGGCTCAGCACGGCGGCGGCGAACGGAGGCGGCCCGAGGGTCGTGAGCGCACGAACGGCGACGCCGACGGGCGGCAGCCACGGCTGCACGGCCGTCACCACCACGATCGCGGTCCCGAGGCAGAAGGACCAGCCGATCCGCTCCACCAGCGGGCGCGCACACAACAGCCCGACGGCCGTGCCGGTGACGGCGCAGACGAGATGGGCGACACCGCCGAGCAGCAGCACCGACGGCGGGTACGCGTGCCCGCCGAACACGACGGGCCAGCCCACCGGCAGGACGACGAGCAGGAGATCGCCTGCCAGAGCCACCAGGAGCGTCCCGGTGACCACCGGGACGACACCGCCGGCCGCCGCGACGGTCACGGTTCGCTGGACCGGGTCCTCCGTGTTGGCGACGATCACCGCGAGCCACACCGCCATCGGGTAGAGCGCCAGTGCCGACGCCGGCCACGCGCCGGGCGGCGCTCCCGGGTCACCACCGAACAGCACACCCAGGACGGCCAGGTACACCAGCAGGGGCAGCAGGTACCGCTGCGACCGCAGGACGTCTTCGGTCAGGAACCGGGCGACGGCCAGCGTGCGTGCAGGACCGCTGCCCACCGCCGGGCCGATCACCGGGGACCCTCCCGCCACACGGCGAGCACCGAGCACCCCGCCGCGAGCGCCGCGGCGAGCAGGGCGTCGCCGCGCTCCGCCGGCACCCGTACCGTCAGCTGCCCACGAACGGTCCAGCACTCCGCGACGGGCGGGAGCGCGCGCAGGACATCGGTGGGATCGGCGGGACAGCGCAGTTCGACGACGGTCTGCACGACGTCCACCGGGTCGTCCGCAGCGCCGGTGCCGGGACCGGTGTCCATGGCGGCGGGCGTCAGCACCCCGTCCGCGAGGCGCAGCACCGCCGCTCCGGGCAGCGCAGCCGCTCGCCCGGTGTGGTCGGCGAGGAGCATCGCGGCACCGCGAGCGCACTCGGCCTCGAGCCGCAGGTCCAGCGCCGCGGCCGCCGTCGCGTCCAGGCCCGACCACGGCTCGTCCAGCACCAGCAGGTCCGGCAGGCAGGTCAACGCCTGGGCGAGGCCCACCTTCTGCGCGTTCCCTGTCGAGAGCAGGGCGACCGGGGCGCTCGCGTCACCGGTGAAGCCGAGCGAGTCGAGCAGGTCGTCGGCGTCCCGCCCCGCATCCGCGCGCGGCACGCCGTGCAGCGCGGCCAGGTGGCGCAGGTAGGCCCGCACGGGCATCCGCGACGACGCCGGGAAGCGGCCGGGCAGGAACCCGACCACCCGCGGCCGCCCCGACACCGTGCCCGCCGTCGGGGCCGTGCACCCGGCCGCTATCCGCAGGAGCGTGGACTTGCCTGCCCCGTTCCCGCCGACCACGGCGACGGGACGGCCCGGCGGAACGTCGAGATCGACGCCGGCGAGCACCTCGCCGGGGCCGCGGTAGCGCTTGCGCACCCCCGCGAGCCGCATCGCCTGGGTCCGGAGCACCCGAGCATGGTGCCGTAACGGGCAGCCGGACCCGCCGTCAGATGTCGGTGCGCCGGTCGACCAGCGTCTGCGCGACCCGCGTCAGCTTCAGGTTGAGCGACTGCGACGCCGAGCGCAGCATGTCGAAGGCGTCGTCGGCGGAGATCTTGCGGCGCTCCATCAGGATGCCCTTGGCCTGGCCGATGACGTCGCGGCTGTTCAAGGCCTGGCGCAGCTGAGCGGCTTCCAGGTCGGCCGCCGTGCAGGCCATGGTGGCGGCGAGCGCCGTGGAGGCGTGCGCCGCCAGCACGAGCGCGATGTCGCGATCGACGTCGTCGAGGCCACCGACCTCTCGCGAGTAGATGTTGAGCGCCCCCATCCGCGGTGCGTCACCGCCGTGCGGGAACAGACCCACCGCCAGCACGCTGCCCACACCCATGCCCGCGGCGGCCTGCCCGAAGCGGGGGAACTCCGGACAGTCCCCCAGATCGGAGCAGAACGTCACCCCGAGGCCCGCCGTCCGCGTGGCTTCCACGCACGGCCCCTCGTCGAGGCGGTACTGCACCTCGTCGAGCCGGGTGGCCAGCGGTTCGGTCTCCACGGGCGTGTGGAATCCGCCCGGCGCGCGCAACGTGACGCTCACGAGGTCGGCCCCCGGCACCGCGACGCAGGTGGCGTCCACGACCCGCTGCAACACACCCGCGACCGTCGTCTCGCTCGCCAGCATCTCGGTGAGACGCACGAACTCGAGGGCCAGCGGACCGATCGCCTCTGCGAGCTCCGCCGGTCGATCCGACCCCGGATCGCGGGCGAAGCGCATCCGGTCCTCGGACCACTCCTGTTCCGTCGCCACGCCCACCTCGATCATCTCCAGTCCTGAACCGGCGCGGAAGCTTGACCCAGGACCACGCCTCGTAGCAAGCCGGGGACCGAGATCGACGGCATTCGGCCGAGACAGCACCACCGAACGGCGGAACCCTGAGGTCAGGAGGCGACAGAACGCGCGCGGACCCTGCGGATCACGAGGATGACCAACCCGACGACGACCAGTCCGATGACCCCGTAGCTGATCGGCCCGAGCCATCCCTCCACGCTGTCCCAGTTCTCGCCGAGCACCCAGCCGAGCGTGATGAACACAGCATTCCAGACCCCGCTGCCGATCGTCGTGAGCAGCAGGAACCGGCCCAACGGCATGCCGGCGATGCCGGCCGGGATCGACACGACGCTGCGCAGGAACGGGACGCACCGGGCGAACAGCACCACCTTGCCGCCGTGCCGGTCGAACAGCTCGCGACCGCGGTCGAGGTCCTTCTCGCTGGCGAGCACGAACCAGCGGCGCGCAGCGAGGCGATGCAGCCGGTCGTAGCCGAGCCACGCTCCGAGGCCGTACAGCAGCAGCGCCCCCAGTACGGAGCCCGCGGTGGCCGCCGGCCACACCGTGAGGACGTTGAGAGTTCCGGTCCGCGCCCGGAACCCGGCGAGCGGCAGGATCACCTCGGACGGGATCGGCGGGACCAGGTTCTCCAGGAGGATCAGCAGCCCCACACCTGCCGCTCCGAGACGGTCGACGATCGCGAACACCCAGTCGGCCACACGTCCATTGTGCCCAAGAGATCCGATTTCAACCCCCGGCGCGGGCGGCGCGCCACGTCGGGCCCGTGCCCCGCCGAGCGGCTCGCCGGGCTCCGGCCATACTCCTGCGGGTGACGGTACGGACAGTGGGCGTCGAGGAGGAGTTCCTTCTGGTCGACCCCGCAACCGGTCGGCCGCGAGCGGTCGGCCAGGCGGTGCTCGCCGTCTCCGCGGCCGACGGCCCGGCTGACGACCTGACCGCCGAGCTGCACCGGGAGCAGGTGGAGACCGGTACGAAGCCCTGCCACACCCTCGACGAGCTGGACGCGGAGCTGCGCTCCACACGGGCCACCGCGGCAACGGCGGCAGCGGACGTAGGTGTTGCCCTCGCTCCGCTGGCCACGTCCCCACTGGCCGTGGAGCCCACCTTGTCGCCGTCGAACCGGTACGAGGAGATGGCCCGCCGCTTCGGACGCACCGTGTCCGAGGAGCTCACCTGCGGCTGCCACGTCCACGTGGCGATCGACTCCGCCGAGGAGGGTGTGGCCGTCCTGGACCGGATCCGCCCCTGGCTGGCCCCCCTGATCGCGCTGAGCGCCAACTCGCCGTTCTGGCTGGGCGAGGACTCCGGATACGCCAGCTTCCGCAGCCAGGTCTGGCAACGGTGGCCCTCCGCGGGGCCCTATGGGCCGTTCGGCTCCGCCGCGGCCTACCGGACGTTCGTGGACTCCGTGCTCGGCACCGCGACAGTGCTGGACGAGGGAATGCTCTACCTCGACGCCCGGCTGTCCCGCCAGCACCCGACGGTCGAGGTGCGCGTGGCCGACGTCTGCCGGGAGCCCGGCGACGCCGTGCTGATCGCGGCGCTCACCCGCGGTCTCGTCCAGACCGCCGTGGACGGCTGGCAGGCGGGCGACGAGCCCGACCCGGTGCGCACCGAGGTGCTCCGGCTCGCCGCCTGGCAGGCGGGCCGCTCCGGGATGGACGGCATGCTGCTCGACCCGGGCAGCTGGCGCCCCGCCCCGGCCACCGATGTGGTCGGACGCCTGGTCGAGCACGTCCGATCTGCACTGGAGGAGGCGGGCGACCTGGACACGGTGCACGACCTGCTCGCCACGGTGCTGAGCCGCGGCACCGGCGCGAGAAGGCAACGCGAGGTGCTGGAGCACAGCGGCACCCTCGCGGCAGTGGTCCGCGACGCGAGCAGCCCCTGATTGCAGCAAAGCCACTTTCACGCAACCTGCTTGCATGAAAGTGGCTTTGCTGCAACGAAGGAGCGCGGGCGCCCGCCGGGGTCAGGCGACTGCGGCGGCCTCGGTGGCGCGCTTGCGGAGGCTCTCCGGTACCTGGAAGCGGTCGCCGTACTTGCGTGCGAACTCGTCGGCCCGCGCGACGAAGCCTGTGGGGCCGCCCGGGTAGCCCACCACGTACTGCACCACGCCACCCGTCCAGGCCGGGAAACCGATCCCGAAGATGGAACCGATGTTGGCGTCCGGCACCGAGGTGAGCACGCCCTCATCGAGGCACTTCTGCGTCTCGATCGCCTCGACGAACAGCATCCGCTCGGACAGCTCGTGCAGGTCGACCTCGTGGTTCGTGGCGCTGAGCTCGGTGCGCAGGCCCGGCCAGAGCCGCACCCGCTTGCCGTCGGCGTACTCGTAGAAGCCCGCGCCGGAGCTCTTGCCCTTGCGGTCGAACTCCTCCACCAGCCGGTCGATGACCGCATCGGCCGGGTGCGGCTCCCAGGTGCCGCCGGCAGCCAGCGCGGCCGCCTTCGACTCCTCACGGATCTTGCGGGGCAGCGTGAGGGTCAGCTCGTCCATCAGCTGCAGCACCGGCGCCGGGTAGCCCGCCTGCGCCGACGCCTGCTCGATCGTCTGCGGGTCGATGCCCTCCGCGAGCATCGCGACACCCTCGTTGAGGAAGGTGCCGATCACGCGGCTGGTGAAGAAGCCCCGGCTGTCGTTGACGACGATCGGGGTCTTCTTCAGCCCGATGGTCACGTCGAACGCCTTGGCCAGCGTGGCGTCCGAGGTGCGCTCCCCCCGGATGATCTCCACGAGCGGCATCTTGTCCACCGGGGAGAAGAAGTGCAGCCCGACGAAGTCGCCCGGGCGGTCGACCCCAGCGGCGAGCTCGGTGATGGGCAGCGTGGAGGTGTTGGAGCACAGCAGGGCGTCGGGCTCGATGTACTTGGCGGCCTCGCGGAAGACCTCCTGCTTGAGCTGCACCGACTCGAACACGGCCTCGATGACGATGTCGCAGCCCGCGAGGTCGTTGTAGTCGCCGGTGGGGGTGATGCGCGACAGCAGCGCCTCGCCCTTCTCCAGCGTGGTCTTCCCGCGCTTGACGCCCTTGGCCACGAGGCTCTCGGAGTAGGTCTTGCCCTTCTCCGCAGCCTCCAGCGTGACGTCCTTGAGGACGACCTCCCAGCCCGACAGCGCGCAGGAGTAGGCGATGCCCGCTCCCATCATCCCGGCGCCGAGCACGGCGACCTTCCGGGGCTGCCACTTGTCGTGGCCGTCCGGACGCGACTTCCCGCCGTTGATGGCCTGCAGGTCGAAGAAGAAGGCCTTGGTCATGTTCTTCGAGACCTGACCGGTGACCAGCTCGACGAAGTAGCGGGCCTCGATGCGGAACGCGGTGTCGACGTCGACCTGGGTGCTCTCCACGGCCGCGGCGAGGATGTTGCGCGGGGCCGGCATCGGGGCGCCCTTGAGCTGCTTGCGCAGGTTGGCGGGGAACGCCGGGAGCATCGCGGCGAGCTTCGGCGTGGTCGGGGTGCCGCCGGGCACCTTGTAGCCGGGCCTGTCCCACGGCTGTGCGGCGTCGGGGTTGGCGGCGATCCAGGCCCGCGCCTTGTCGAGCATCTCCTCGGGGCCGGCGGCGAGCTCGTCGATGATGCCGATCTCGAGCGCGGCGGCAGGCTTGTGCCGCTGCCCCTGTGCCAGCACCTTCATGAAGCCGTCGGCGATGCCGAGCATCCGGGTGATCCGCACGACGCCGCCCCCACCGGGCAGCAGGCCGAGCGTCACCTCGGGGAGGCCGTACACCACGCCGGGGGCGTCGAGCCCGATGCGGTGGTGGCAGGCCAGCCCGATCTCCAGGCCGCCGCCGAGCGCGGTGCCGTTCATCGCGGCCACCACCGGGCGGCCGAGCGTCTCCAGCCTGCGGAGCTGCTTCTTGACGGTCATGGAGTTCTCCATGACGGCTCCGGCGTCGGTGTTCGTCGCCTTACTCATCGAGTCGAGGTCGCCGCCTGCGAAGAACGTCTTCTTCGCCGACGTGAGGATCACGCCGGCGATGTTCTCCTTGTCGGCGACGATCGCGTCGACGCACGCGCCCATCGCGGCGACGTAGCGGTCGTTCATCGTGTTGGCACTACGACCTGGGTCGTCGAGGGTGACGACGACGATCCCGTCCTCGCCGCGCTCCCAGCGGACGGCCTGTGGCTCAGTCACGGTTGCAGGTTCCCTTCTTGCGCTGATGTTCGCTCCGCCGGCTCCGCTCAGGAGCGTTGACATTCGCTCCGCAAGCTCCGCTCAGGAGAGTCGCTCGACGACGGTGGCGATGCCCATGCCGCCGCCGACGCACAGCGTGGCGAGGCCGTAGCGGAGGTCCCGGCGCTCGAGCTCGTCGACCAGCGTGCCGAGGATCATCGCGCCGGTGGCACCCAGCGGGTGGCCCATGGCGATCGCGCCACCGTTGACGTTGACCTTGTCGTGCGGCAGGTCGAGGTCGCGCATGAACCGCAGGGCGACGGCGGCGAACGCCTCGTTGATCTCGAAGAGGTCGATGTCGGCGACGGTCAGGCCGGCCTTCGCCAGCGCCTTGCGACTGGCCGGAGCCGGGCCGGTGAGCATGATCGTGGGGTCGGCTCCCGACAGCGCGGTGGAGACGATGCGGGCGCGCGGGGCGAGCCCGGCGGCCTTGCCCGCGGCCTCGGTGCCGATGAGGCACAGCGCGGCGCCGTCGACGATGCCGGAGGAGTTGCCTGCGTGGTGGACGTGGTCGATCTTCTCGACCCAGTGGTAGCGCTGCAGCGCCACGGCATCGAACCCGCCTGCCTCGCCGATCATCGCGAAGGACGGCTGCAGGCCCGCGAGGCTGTCCAGGGTGGACCCGGCCCGGATGTGCTCGTCGCGGTCCAGCACCGTGACGCCGTTGCGGTCCTTCACCGGCACCACCGAGCGGGCGAAGTAGCCGTTGGCCCAGGCCTTGGCGGCGCGGGTCTGCGACTCGACGGCGAAGGTGTCGACGTCCTCGCGGGAGAAGCCTTCGAGCGTGGCGATGAGGTCGGCGCCGATCCCCTGCGGCACGAAGCCCGTGTCGTAGCTCGTCTCGGGGTCCATCGCCCAGGCGCCGCCGTCGGATCCCATGGGCACCCGCGACATGGCCTCCACGCCGCCGGCGAGGACCATCTCCTCCATCCCGGAGCGCACCTTCTGAGCAGCGACGTTGACCGCCTCGAGGCCCGACGCGCAGAACCGGTTGAGCTGCACCCCGGCCACGGTGTGGGGCAGCCCGGCCGTGATCGCCGCGGCCTTGGCGATGTCGCCGCCCTGGTCGCCGACGGGCGACACGACGCCGAGCACGACGTCGTCGATGGTGGCCGGGTCGAGATCCGGGAACCGGTTCCTGAGCTCGTGGATCAGGCCGACGACCAGCGAGATGGGTTTGACCTCGTACAACGAACCGGAGGACTTGCCGCGGCCGCGCGGCGTGCGGACGGCGTCATAGATGTACGCCTCGGGGATCTCGCTCATGCGAACCTCTCATCGACGGCCGAGCTCATTTTCCACTTTTTGTTACAGTAATACTGTCACATAGGTCAAGGCGTGACGTACTGTGACGGTCATGGCGGCTTCTCCCGCTCCTGATCAGGGCGACCTCATGACCATCGACCAGTTGGCCGAGCGCACGGGGATCACCGTCCGCAACATCCGCTTCTACGCCGGACGGGGCCTGCTCCCCCCGCCGCAGCTGCGCGGACGCACCGGGCTGTACGGGGAGGACCACCTGGCCCGGCTGGAGCTGGTCAGCGAGCTCTCGGCACTCGGCTTCACGCTGTCGGCCATCGAGACCCACCTGGAGCGGCTTCCGCCAAGCGCGGGCGCGGCCGAGCTCGCCCTGCAGCGCGCGCTGCTCACCCCGTGGGTGCCCGAACAGATCGAGGAGATCGACCGCGCCGAGCTGGACCGCCGCGCCGGCCGCACCCTCACACCCGACGAGGTCACCACGCTGGCCGAGCTCGGCGCCGTCACCGTGCTCGACGACGGCCGGATCCGGCTCCACGGCACCAGCACGCTCAGCACCGCACTCGCCGTGCTCGACTCCGCGCTCCCCACCGAGGTGTGGCGGCAGGCCCACGAGCTCATCGAGCAGCACACCACCGCGCTGGCCGAGGACCTGATGAAGTGGTTCCAGGACGAGGTGCTGCAGCCCTACCGCGACCGCGGGCGGCCCGCGGAGGAGCGCAAGGAGCTCGCCGCCACCCTCTCGCAGCTCAAGCCGGTCACCATGCGCGGCGTCGTCACGGCGTTCGGTCGAGCGGTCAACCGGACCATCCGCGAACGCATCGGCTAGCGGAGGGCGCACTCGGGCAGAATGCACGACCTCCCTCGGATCCATCCCTCACGGAAGGACGGACGATGAGCCGCAACCCCTATGACGAGCTGCCCGGCGTCGAGTCGTTCACGGTGACGAGCACGGACGTCACCGACGGCCGACCACTCGACACTCCCCAGCTGAGCGGGATCATGGGGGCTGGCGGCGAGGACGTCTCCCCGCAGCTCGAGTGGAGCGGCTTCCCGGACGGCACCCGCTCGTTCGCCGTCACCGTGTACGACCCCGACGCGCCCACGGCGTCCGGCTTCTGGCACTGGGCCGTCGCCGACATCCCCGCGTCGGTCACCTCGCTCCCCGGCGGAGCAGGCGACGACGAAGGTTCCGGCCTGCCCGCGGGCGCCGTCCAGCTCACGAACGACGCCGGGGCGAAGCGCTTCATCGGCGCCGCGCCGCCGCCCGGACACGGCCCACACCACTACTACGTCGCCGTGCACGCCCTCGACGTCGAGAGCCTGGGGCTTCCGGAGGGCGCCACTCCCGCGTTCCTCGGGTTCAACCTGTTCAGCCACACCCTCGGCCGCGCCGTGATCGTCGGGACACACGAGAACAAGGGCTGACCAGCGCGGCATGAGCGACGTCTTCACGCACCCGGTGTCGGTCCGCTACCTCGAGGTCGACGCGCAGGGCGTGGTCTTCAACTCCTGGTACCTCGCGTACTTCGACGACGCCATGACGGCCTTCCTCTCCGCTCGCGGACTGCCGTACCGCGCGATGCTGGACGCGGGCTACGACGTGCAGCTCGTGCGCTCGGAGATCGACTGGCGATCGGGGGTCGGCTGGCAGGACGCGATCGAGGTGGCGGTCTCCACCGCCCGGGTCGGGCGCACGAGCTTCGCGCTCGACTACGAGGTGCGGCGCGACGGCAGCGACGTCACGTGCTCAGGCCGCACCGTCTACGTCGTGATCGCCACCGACGGTTCCGGGAAGCGGGAGATCCCGCCGCTCATCGCCGAGGCGCTGGGTGAGCCCGCGCCCCTGCGTGACTGATGCGCGTCAGGGCAGCTCGTAGTCGAACGTGTAGGTGTGCTCCCCCTCGGGGGACTTGACGATCGAGAGCTCGCCGCGCAGGCCCCTGAGGTCGCCGGTGGCGGAGTCGGGCACCACGTCCACGCGGAAGTCTCCGCCGCGGGCACTCCCGGCCGCCGAGTGCCGCAACACGAAGGTGCCCTTGCGCCCGTCGATCTCGCCGCGAACCCGCTCGATACCGACGTAGGCCGCGGAGCCCTCCTGCGCGAGCGCCTGCAGCAACTCCGCGTCGCTCGTGCCCGAGATCCCGCCCTCGAACGTCTTCGAGTTGCTCACCCGCACCACCTTCGCGCCCTCCGCTTCGTCGAGGACCTCCTCGTCCCAGCGCGTGAGGTCGAACCGTCCCGTCGTGCACGTCATGCGTCGATCATGGGGGATGCGACACCGGATGCATTGGACGAACGCGACAGCATCCCGGCTGCGCTTGCGCGGCACGGCGTAGGCGTCCGACCAGTCGACCCGCGCAAGCGCATCGGCGAGCAGGGGTGTGACCGGCACCGGGACGGCCCGGGCCTGCACCCCCGTGAAGGAGTGCAGCAGCCGGACCCACGGCGACCGTCGCGCCGGGCGGGCCGGACGCGCACCCACCGCGCGCTCGGCGTTGTCGAGCAGTTCCTCGAGAACGCTGTCGTGCATCCAGCGGACGGCGAGGGGCCAGGTCAGCCGGGTCACGCCGAAGAGCCGGAACACCATGTCGTGGCGCAGGAGCGTGCTGTCCGGGCCGGCGGCCTCGGCGGTGAACGTGTGGGTGCCGCGCACGCCCGTCCGCGGGTCGAAGGTGAACTCCAGGCGCCTTCCCGGCTCGTGCGCGGTGACGCGGTAGCGGACGGGCCCGTGACCGGCCGTGGTCCCGACGGCGAGCGGGCCGTCCAGCACCATCGGCATCCAGCCGGGCGTCGGCCACAGCGGGTCGTCCGCGCCGCCGAGCCGGTCGAGCAGCGGACCCACGTCCGCGAGCGGGCCGGGCACCAGTCGTTCGTGGACGTTGCGGACCATCCCCCACCTCCAGGCCCCCACGGGACACCGCGGCGTCCGAGCGACCCCTCTCGCCCGGGCGGCCGGGTGTCCCCCTGCCGGACATGCTCACCGGGCCGGATCGCGCCCGGACCGACCATCCGTACGCTGCCGTATGGAGCCGCTCCATACGGTAGCGTATGGATGTGGTGGAGCGGAAGCGACTGGCGGCCGACGACTGGACGGCAGCCGCCCTCGATGCCCTCGGCAGGGGTGGTCTCGCCGCTGTGGCCGTCGAGCCCATCGCCGCTCGGCTGGGCGCCACGAAGGGCAGCTTCTACTGGCACTTCAGCAACCGGGATGCGCTGCTGGAGGCGGCGCTGCTGCGATGGGAGCGGGTCCACACCGAGGAGATCATCGCGCTGGTCGATACCGACCCCGACCCGTACAGCAGGCTCCGCTACCTCATGACCATGACGTTGGCGCCGGCGACGGCCGACCGGCCGGGCCACAGCGTGCTGCTCGCCCTCCAGGCCAACGCGAGCCACCCACTGGTGGCACCCGTCTTCGCCAGGGTCACCCAGCGGCGGCTCGAGTACGTCACCGGGTTGTTCACAGCCGCCGGCTTCCCGCCGGAGGAGGCCCGCAGGCGAAGCCTGCTGGCCTACACGGCCTACCTCGGGCACACGAACCTCGCCGATGCCAGCCCCGAACTCGTGCCCGTGGGCGCCGAACAGCGCGACTACGTGGACGCCGTGGTCGCCACGCTCACGCGGCGGTGACGAGCGGCGATCCGGGCCCGTTCACCTCCGGGTGACGGACTCCAGGTACCGCGCCGTCCAGCCGTCGGCGGCGCGGCGGCTCCACAGCTCCGTCACCGCCGCGTCCTCGTCGGCGTAGCGCGCGGTGCGTTCCAGTGCGTCTCGGCGCAGCTGAGCCTTGGTCAGCGCGAAGGTGTCGGACGGAACCTCGGTGGCCAGCGCCCTGGCCGTGGTCACCGCCTGCTGGAGCACCTCGTCGGCCGGGAGCACCCGGTCGACGAGCCCCAGTGCCTGCGCCTCCGCCGGGGTGTAGGTCAGGGCGCCGACCATGAGCCTGCGTGCGCCCACGTCACCCACGGCGTGGCGCAGGACCTCGATCGCGAGCCGCGGAAACGGCGGTCCGACGCGGGCCTCCGGTACCCCGATCCGGCCGTGCCCCTCGGCCATCAGCGTGGCGTCGGCGCACGCTGCCAGCACGCAGCCACCGGCGATCGCATGCCCGTTGACGGCCGCGACCACGGGCTTCGAGAACTGGAAGAGTGCGAGGAACGCCGCCGACAGCGCGGGCAGGAAGCGCTCGACGTAGGGCACGCCCTCGTCGAGGATGCGCTTCAGATCGACACCTGCCGAGAAGGCTCGGCCCGTTCCGGTGATCACCACGGCACGAGCGGGGTCGGTCTCGAGGGCTCGGAACTGCTCCGCGATCGCCTCGCACAGCTCCTGGTCCATCGCATTGACCGGACCGTGTGCGAGCCGCAGCACAGCGACGTGGTCCTCATCGCCGCCGTGGTCCACCCGGTCGATCACAAGCCGGAACCTACCTGGCGCCCTCACCCATGGCACGCTGCGCGGGGGGAACAGACCCGAACACGAGTTGGGGAGGACGAACAATGCCGCAACAGGTCCGCGGGGTCGTCGCGCTGAAGAAGGGCGAGCCCGTCTCGCTGGAAACGATCATCGTTCCGGATCCGGGTCCGGGCGAGGCGGTCGTCCAGGTGCAGGCCTGCGGGGTCTGCCACACCGACCTCCACTACCGCGAAGGCGGGATCAACGACGAGTTCCCATTCCTGCTCGGCCACGAGGCGGCCGGGATCGTCGAGTCCGTGGGCGAAGGCGTCACCGAGGTCGAACCCGGTGACTTCGTCATCCTCAACTGGCGGGCGGTCGACGGCACCTGTCGCGCCTGTCGCCGCGGCGAACCCTGGTACTGCTTCTCCACCCACAACGCGGCACAGAAGATGACGCTCGAGTCGGGCCAGGAGCTCACCCCGGCGCTCGGCATCGGCGCGTTCATCGAGAAGACACTCGTACACGCCGGGCAGTGCACGAAGGTGAACCCCGCGGTGAAGCCGGAGGTGGCCGGGCTGCTGGGCTGCGGCGTGATGGCCGGCATCGGGGCGGCGATCAACACCGGCAAGGTCGGGCGTGGCGACTCCATCGCCGTCATCGGCTGCGGCGGCGTGGGCAACGCCGCGATCGCCGGAGCGAAGCTCGCCGGCGCCACCACGATCATCGCGATCGACGTGGACGAGCGGAAGCTGCAGTGGGCGAAGGAGTTCGGTGCCACGCACACGATCAACTCCCGCGAGCAGGACGCGGTGGAGGGCGTACAGGCGCTGACCGACGGCAACGGCGCCAACGTCGTCGTCGACGCGGTGGGCCGGCCCGAGACGTTCAAGCAGGCCTTCTACGCCCGCGACCTGGCCGGCACCGTGGTGCTCGTCGGCGTGCCCACCCCGGACATGACGGTCGACCTGCCGCTGATCGACGTCTTCGGCCGCGGCGGCGCCACCAAGTCCTCCTGGTACGGCGACTGCCTGCCCTCGCGCGACTTCCCGATGCTCGTCGACCTGCATCTGCAGGGCAGGCTGCCTCTCGACAGGTTCGTCAGCGAGACGATCGCTCTCGACGGCGTCGAGGCCGCGTTCGAGAAGATGCACAAGGGCGAGGTGCTGCGTTCGGTGGTGCTGTTGTGACCCCGCCCGGCCCCATCGACCACGTCGTCACGTCCGGGACGTTCTCCCTCGACGGCGGCACGTGGGACGTCGACAACAACGTCTGGATCGTCGGCGACGAGAACGAGGTGCTCGTCATCGACGCGGCGCACGACGAGCTGAAGATCGAGGAGGCGGTCGGCGGCAGGCGGGTGGTCGCCGTCGTGTGCACCCATGCGCACGACGACCACGTGAACCGGGCACCCGCGCTGGCCGACCGGTTCTCCGCCCCGATCCTGCTCAACCCGGCCGAGGCGCCGCTGTGGGAGATGACCCACCCGAACCGGCCGCCGGACCGGGAACTCGCCGACGGCGACGTGGTGAGCGCGGGTGGGGTGGAGCTGCGGGTGCTGCAGACACCGGGCCACTCCCCCGGCTCGTCCTGCCTGTACGCGCCCGAACTCGGCACCGTCTTCACCGGCGACACCCTGTTCAACGGCGGGCCGGGTGCCACCGGACGGTCGTACTCCAGCTTCGACACGATCATCGAGTCGATCCGCGAGAAGCTGCTGACGCTGCCCGGCGACACGGTCGTACGCACGGGCCACGGCGACCCCACCACGATCGGCGAGGAGCTGCCCCACCTGGAGGAGTGGATCACGCGCGGCCACTGAGCCTCGATGTAGCACCTTGGTGCTACCGGGGGCGGTGGAGCAACCGCCGGGAACCTGATTGGTTCACCTGCCATGCTCACCGCCCCCACCTGGCATTCCGCCGCACTCCGGCGGCGGCGCCACACAGCACGGCCGACAGCGCGAACGCCGCGCCGTAGCCGAAGGGCTCGGCCACCGCCCCGAGGCCCAGCGCACCGAGCCCGGTGCCCGCGTCGAAGGCGATGTTCCAGGCCGCGCTGGCCGTGCCGTAGCGGGCACTGCCGAAGGCGGTGAACAGCGCGGTCAACGCGTCGTTCTGCACCAGCCCGAAGCCCACCCCCACCACTCCGGCCCCGACGACCAGCAGGGTCCCGCCGCCCAGCACCACGACACCGGCCTCCACCGCCATCCCGACCGCCGCCAGCAGCAGCCCGGGCCCGAGCAGCCGGCCGCCCCAGCCGCGGCGGTCCACCAGGTGTCCGGCCGCGAGCCGCCCGAGCAGCGCGCCCATGGCCGTGGCCAGCAACGCCATCGCGACGAGCAGGCCGGCGCCGGGCACGACGAGTGGGAGGAACGTGATCAGCCCGCCCTGCGCGATCGAACAGCAGACCATGGCCAGCAACGGACCGAACGCCGATCGGGCAGGAGACACCACCGGGGCCGCCGCGGCGGGAGCGCGCGGACCCTCGCCCCGCGGCACCCGGATCGCGGGCACGAGGAGCGCCCCGAGCAGCGGCGCCACCCCGGCGGCCACGAAGACCACGGTGAAGCCCAGCTCGGCGACCACCGCCACCCCCGCGGCGAGCAGCCCGAGCTGCGGCAGCCCGACGGCGAGGCCGTACCGGCCCGCGGCCCGTCCGTGCTCGGCGCGCGGGACGAGCTCGGCCACCAGTGCGCTCCCGACCACCGTGACCAGCCCGAACCCGATCCCCCGCACGGCGGAGACGGCGAGGATCAGGTCGAGGTCGGGCGAGAGCGCGAGCAGCGGCGCCGGCGCGCCGAGCAGTGCGAGCCCGAGGCCCAGCACCCAGCGGTGGCCGGCGCGCACGAGCAGCCACGGCACGCCCAGCTGGGTGACGACCGTGACCAGCATGAGTACGCCCGTCGTCGCTCCGGCTCCGAGCGCGCCTGCGCCTCCGTACACCGCCCAGAGCGGCACCACCGGCAGCAGCAGGGCGTACCCGCTGAACCCGAGCACGGTGGCACCGAGCATCAACCGGAACGGCACGCCGGAGATCCCGGTCGTGATCGTCACCCTCCGGGCCGCCAGACCCGTTCCTCCGTGACGACGGCCGTCACCAGGTCGGCAGGCGTGACGTCGAACGCCGGGTTCCAGGCCGCGCTGCCGGTGGGCGCCATCTTCGTCCCGCCGACGACGAGCACCTCATCGGCCGCGCGTTCCTCGATCTCGATGGCGGCGCCGTCGGCGGTGTCCGGGTCGAGCGTCGACTCCGGGGCCGCCACGACGAACGGGATGCCGGCCCGGGCGGCGGCCAGCGCCAGCGGGTACGTACCGATCTTGTTGGCGACGTCGCCGTTGGCGGCCACCCTGTCGGCGCCGACGACGACGGCGTCCACGAGCCCGCGGGCGATGATCGAGGCGCCGGCACCGTCGACGACCAGGCGGAACGGCACGCCCATCTCGGCCAGCTCCACCGCGGTGATCCGGGAGCCCTGCAGCAGCGGTCGCGTCTCGTCGGCGACGACGTTGGCGACGCGCCCCGCCTCGTGCAGCGACCGCACCACGCCCAGCGCGGTGCCCCACTCGACGCAGGCCAGTGCCCCGGCGTTGCAGTGCGTGTGCAGCCGGAGCGGGGCGGGCCCGCACAGTTCGGCGAGCAGTGCGGCGCCCCTCGCCCCGATCGCCCGGCAGGCGGCCACGTCCTCCTCGACCACCACGAGTGCCGCGGCGAGCACCGCCTCCGGGCCGTCGGCCGCTGCCGCCATGGCGCGGCGCACGCCGACCGCGAGGTTGGCCGCGGTCGGCCGGGCCGCTGCGAGCCGGGCCGCGACGGCGGTCAGCCCGGCGCCGGTGACGGACCGGGCCGCGAGCGCGACACCGAGAGCCCCGGCCGCACCGAGCGCCGGGGCGCCCCGCACGACGAGCCGCTGGATCGCGTCGACGAGCCCGTCCGCGGTGTCGATCTCGACCACGCGCAGCTCCGGCAACGCCGTCTGGTCCACCAGCACGATCCGGCCGTCCACCCAGTCGATCGTCCGTGGCAACACGTGACGAGCGTAGGACTCCCGGGCCCGTCATGTGCGGCCCAGCACCCGGCTCCGCCGCGAGCCGGGAGCGCGGGGTGATCGGGTTACGGTCGGGGGGTGTCCTGGCCCGATGCCGACTTCCCGGCCGATCCCTACCCCGGCGCCGTCCCTCCGTTCTCGTTCGTGCATCTCGACGAGGTGTCGCATCCCCTGCGCCCCCATCCGCGGGCGGGCTGGGCCCTCGAGGACGGCACACCGCTGGACACCTGGCTGGCCGACCGCGGCACCGCTGCGGCCGCGGAGCGCATCCCCGTGCTCGCCTACGGCTCCAACCGCTGCCCCGGCAAGATCACCTGGTTGCGCCGCGAGCTGGGACTGGGCCCCGAGCCCGTCGTGGCGCTGCGGGCCCGTACCCGTGACGTCGCCGCCGTCTGGGCCTCCGGGTTGCGACACCGCGACGGCCAGCGCCCCGCCGTGCTGGCCGCCTCGCCGGGCACCGTCGAGGACCATGCCGTGTGGCTGGCAACGCCGGAGCAGATCGCGGTACTGGACCGCTGCGAAGGTCGCGACGACCGCTTCCGCCTGGCCCGGCTGCGCACCGGCGAGGTACGGCTCGAGGATCAGACCCTGGTCGACTCGCCGTGGTGCTACCTCGGTCTCGCCGCCACCCGGCGCCCGCTGCTCGTCGGCGGCGCACCGGTCCGCTGCGCAGACCTGCCTCAGGACGCGGCCGTCGAGCTGACCGGGGACCCGGCCCCCGGCGACGGTCTCGACGCCGACACGGTGCACGGCGACCCGCATCCCGACGAGTGGCCCGGCGCGCTCTTCACCTACGGGCTGCTGCAGCCGGGAGACGTCTCCTGGCACCGCGTCGCCCCGTACCTGGGCGGCGACCCACAGCGCGGCACCGTGGACGGCACCGTGCTCGACACCGGACGCGGGTTCCCGGCGTTGCTCCCGGGCACCGGCGGTCGCACTCCCGGCTGGCTGGTTCCGCTGCGCGAGCCGGCCGCCGTCCTCCCGGTGCTCGACGAGTACGAGGGCCCCGAGTACCGCCGCGTCCGGATGGCCGCGACACCCGGACAGCAGTCCTGCTGGGTGTACGCGTGGTCGGCCCCGTCCGACGGCATGGCACGGCTCGACGCCGGATGGCCCCCTCCGACCTGATCTCTCCCCTTTCGCCCGTCCTGCGACGGCCACCCGTCGGAACTAGCGTCGAGCGGCATGTGCCAACTCGAGGGTGATCGAGAATGAGCGTCGACGAACAGTCACAGACCGTGACGCAGCCGGACGAACGGACGGTGCGCCGGGCCGTGGCGGGTGCAGCCATGGGCAACGCCGTCGAATGGTTCGACTACGCCATCTACAGCTATCTCGTGACGAGCATCGGGCTCAACTTCTTCCCGGACGCGGACCCCACCGCGCAGACCCTGCTGGTCTTCGCCGGCATCGCGATCCCGTTTGTGCTGCGGCCCTTCGGCGGCGTGCTGCTCGGGCCGCTCGGCGACAAGTTCGGCAGGCGCCGGGTGCTGGCCATCACGATCATCATGATGTCGGGCGCCACGTTCTGCATCGGCCTCATCCCGAGCTACGCCACGATCGGCATCGCCGCGCCCATCCTGCTGCTGGTCGCCCGCCTCGTGCAGGGCTTCTCCACCGGCGGCGAGTACGGCGGGGCGGCCACGTTCATCGCCGAATACGCACCCGACCGCCGACGCGGCTTCTACGGGAGCTTCCTCGAGTTCGGCACGCTCACCGGCTACGTGCTGGGCGCGAGCCTCGCCACGGCCGTCCAACTCGGGCTGTCTCCCGAGGCGCTGAGCTCATGGGGCTGGCGCGTCCCGTTCCTGATCGCCGGGCCGCTCGGCGCCATCGGGTTCTACCTGCGGCACCGGCTCGAGGACACCCCGGCGTTCCGCAGCGCCGCCCAGGCGGGCGAGACCGCCGAGGCCCCGTTCCGCGAGGTCGTCCGAGCCGTCTGGCCCCAGATCCTCAACCTCATCGGCTTCGTGATCCTGCTGAACGTCGCCGTCTACACCCTGCTGACGTACATGCCCACGTACCTGACGCAGGTCCTGCAGATCAGCGACACCGAGTCGCTGCTGGTCATCATCGGCGTGATGCTGGGGATGATGGTCGTGATCGCGCCGGTCGGCGCGCTGTCGGACCGGATCGGACGCAAGCCGGTACTGCTCGCGTCGGCCGTCGGGTTCCTGCTGCTCAGCTACCCGGCGATCGCGCTGATAGGGATGCGCGACCCGCTGCCGGTCACGCTCGGCATGGTGATCCTGGCGCTCCTGCTGGTGCTGATGCTGGGCACGATCGGCTCGGCGCTGCCGGCGATGTTCCCCACGCGCAACCGCTACGGCGGCTTCTCCATCGGCTACTCGACGTCCACGGCGGCGTTCGGTGGCACCGCGCCGCTCGTCATCACCGCGTTGATCGACGGTACCGGCAACACGGCGATCCCCGCCTTCTACCTGATGGGCGCCGCGGCGGTGGCGATCATCCCGATCCTGTTGATGCCCGAGACGGCGCGGATCTCGATCTCCCACCCGACGAGGATTCCGGGCACGGAGCACGTTTCCGACTGACCCGGCCGCAATGGCGTTGGTCACAGGGACTCACCGGGAACAGCCCGTTACCGTGACTCCCCATAGTCGACGAGTCATGCCCGAGCGGCGTCGATTCGGTGTCGGCGTCCTTTTTCGGGGGGTTCCGTTGTCCACTGCCCACGGGCCGGCATCCGTTTTCCTGACCACCGACATGGCGGAGCGCCATCGGCTGTACGCCGAGATGAGCCGCTCCGGTCCGGTGCACCGCGTGACGCTTCCCCACGGGGAGACGGCATGGCTCGTCACCGGCTACGAGCAGGCGCGGGCCGCGCTGGTCGAGCCGCGGCTGGCCAAGAAGGAGCCGCCGTTCGCCGATGACCTGGACCCGGCCCTGCGCTCGGCCATCAACAGAAGCATGCTCAACGTCGACATGCCGGAGCACGGGCGGCTGCGGCGGCTGGTGGCGGCAGCGTTCACCCGGCGCCGGGTGGACCGGCTCGCGCCGCGGATCCAGCAGCTCACCGACGAGCTGCTGGAACCGCTGGCCGCCAGGGCCGCGGACACCGAGGTCGACCTCATCGCCGAGTTCGCCTATCCGCTGCCGGTCGCGGTCATCTGCGAGCTGCTCGGCGTCCCGGAGACCAAGCGCGAGAACTTCCGCAAGTGGTCGTGGGCCGACGTGAACGCCTCCGTCATCGGGCTGGAGGCGTACGCCGAGGCCGCCACCGCGTTCGTCGACTACCTGCACGACCTGATCGCGGCGAAGCGTGAGCAGCCCGCTGACGACCTGACCTCGGCACTCGTCGCCGCGCGCGACGGCGGCGACCAGCTCACCGAGGACGAGCTGACGTCGATGATGTACCTGCTGCTGGTCGCAGGGCACGAGACCACCGTCAATCTCATCGCCAACTCGGTGGACGTGCTGCTGGCACAGGACGGGGCGTGGGCGCTGCTGGCGGCGGAGCCGGAACGGGTACCGGCCGCGGTCGAGGAACTGCTGCGCTTCAACGGTCCGGTGCAGACCAGCACGCTGAGGACCGCGGTGGAGACCTTCGAGTTCGCCGGCACCGCGATCGAGGCGGGCGACACCGTGCTGGTGGGCCTGCTGGCCGCCAACCGCGACCCGGGCCGCCCCGGCGCGCAGGTCCTGGACCTGTCGCGCTCCCCCAACCAGCACATCGCCTTCGGCCACGGCATCCACCTCTGCCTGGGAGCTCCGCTGGCCCGGCTGGAGGGCCAGATCGCACTGACCAGCCTGCTCACCCGCTTCCCGGACCTGCGGCCCGCCGCGGACGAGATCCTCGCCGACCCCGGCCTGCTCATCAACGCACTGCGGGCACTGCCCGTCACCACCCGCCCGGCGCAGAATCGGTGGGCCGAAAATGCAACGGACAATCCGGTTCGATGAATACTGCCAGCCGGCTGTTCGACCATTCTCGGGCCGTCTGAGGAGTTTGCGCAGCTCGCCGAGCCGAGACTGTTTCCGTACCCTCGATTTCGCACTGTCGGCGGACGAGCCGGCGACGGATTGCGAGGTTCATCGTGCCCACTGACCACGTGGCCAGCCCATTCCTGACGACAGATATGTGCGATCGGCACCGCGCATACGCCGAGCTGATCCGCTCGGGTCCGGTGCACGAGGTGACCCTGCCCCACGGCGCGCAGATGTGGCTGATCACCGGCTACCAGGAGGCGCGCGCGGCGCTCACCGACCCACGGATCGCCGCGGCCGAAACACCCCTGGCCCACTTGCTGGATCCGGCGCTCCGGGCGGCCACCGAGAGCTCCATGCTGAGCATGGACGGACCGGGGCACGCCCGGCTGCGCAAGCTGGTGACGGCCGCTTTCACCCGACGGCAGGTGGAGCGGCTCGCACCGCGGATCCAGCAGATCACCGACGAACTGCTCGCACCACTCGCCGACCGGGGCTCCCCCTTCAACCTGCTGGAGGAGTTCGCCTACCCGCTTCCGGTGGCCGTGATCTGCGAGCTCCTCGGAGTTCCGGAGGATCGGCGGGGAGACTTCGGGACATGGTCGCAGGTGATCGTCAACGGCATGGTTATGGGGGTTGAAGCCCTCTCTGCTGCGCTCACCGAGTTCGTGGACTACCTCCGCGAGCTCATCGCCCTCAAGCGCGCGGAACCGGGCGATGACCTCGTCACGGCGCTGATCGCGGCGCGCGACGGCGGCGACCGGCTCAGCGAGGACGAACTGACCTCGATGATGCAACTGCTGCTGGTCGCCGGGCACGAGACCACGGTGAACCTCATCGCGAGCGCGGTGCACGCCCTGCTGAGCACGCCCGGCGCCTGGAACCTGCTGCGCGCCGAGCCCGAGCGGGTGCCGGCAGTCATCGAGGAGGCGCTGCGCTTCAACGGTCCGGTACAGACCGCCACGGAGCGCGTCACCACGGACGACGTCGAGATCGCCGGCACCACCATCCCGGCCGGTGCCCACGTCCGGGTGGCCCTGCTCGCGGCCAACCGGGACCCGATGGCGTGCCCCGCCGCCGAGGACTTCGACGTGACGCGTCCGCCCGGTCAGCACCTGGCGTTCGGCTACGGCATCCACCTCTGCGTGGGCGCGCCGCTCGCCAGGCTGGAGGCCCGCATCGCGCTCACGAGCCTGCTCACCACGTTCCCCGGCCTGCGCCTCGCCGTGCCGCCGCAGGACGTGCCCGCCGCCCCGGGAGTGCTCATGAACGGGTTCGCGACGATGCCGGTGATCCCCGGGCCGAAACCGCACTGAGCGGGAGACCCGGTGGCCGCCGGGTCTCACGCTCCGGCTGCCACCACCGGGGACGCCGACACGGGACGGCCGATCCGGTACAGCCGCGCGGCGTTGTCCCCCAGCACCGCCCGCTTCGCCGACGTGTCGAAGCGCGGGTAGCGGTGACGCAGCTCGTCGGGGAACCGGTAGGCCGCGAGCTCGCGCACCAGCCGGCCGGGCCGCACCAGCGGGTACCCGCTGCCGAACAGCAGCCGGTCGGCCCCGAAGGCCCGCAGCAGCGCGCCGAACGCGTGGGCGAAGTCCTCCGACCCGATCCACGGCAGGATCTCGGTGAGCAGGACGTACACGTTCGGCAGCTCGGCCAGCCTGCACAGCCGCTGCTCGGGCAGGCATCCCGCTCCCAGCACGAACCGGACGCCGGGGAGTGCCTGGGCCAGCGCACGGAACTGCCCCGCGTCGAAGCCCGCGGGGGCCACCCGCTCTGCCTCCCTCGTACGCGCGGGCAGCGCCGAGCCCGCCCGCACAGGTTCCGCCCAGCCCGGCACCCGGGGCGGACGGTCCCGCCCCGCGCCGGGTGGCCGCGGCGGGGTGCCGCCGTCGTCGCGGCGCCACGGCGCGGGCAGCGTCGACGGGCCCACCCCGATGTGCACGACGTCCGCCCCGGCCGCACCGCACCGGGCGAGGGTGCGGCGCAGCCATGGCTCACCCAGCCGCAACCGGCCTGCGGGACGACGCCGCTCGCACAGCGTCAGCCCGCGCAGGTCGAACCGCCGGACCCGTGGCCCCAGCCCGCGCGCCCCCGGCTGCCCCCCGCCGGGGTCGAGCTCGCCGCTCAGCACGAACCGGCCGGGCATCCAGCCCGCCATCTCGGCATGCCACTCCAGCGGGCTGAAGCCGAGCACGAACAGGTCGCCGAGCACCACGGGCTGCAGCACCGCCCGGTCGACGTGACCGCCCTCGAAGACGTCACGCCTCAGGCTGTGCTCGGAGACGCGCTCCACCTCGTGTGGCGGCACGCCGGCACCGTCGAGCTCCTGGTGCCTGCGCAACAGGTCCGTGGCGTAGGCCTCGCCGTCCGGGATCGCCTGGTTGTGCGGGCTCGCGTCCCACACGTGTACCTGGGCGTCGACGACGAGGATCCGCTGCCCCCCGACGGTGTACATGGCGGCGGTACTAGCCGACCGACGGCCCGAGGCCCATGGACTGCGGAGTACTGGAGTCCGGTGAGGGCTGCGGGATCCCCTCGTCGAGAGGCCCGAACTCGGTCATCAGCGACTTGTTCCAGGGCGTGACCTCCTCGGCCACCAGCGAGTTGGTGGTGAGGATCAGGCCGGCGACCGACGCGCCGTTCTGCAGCGCTGAGCGCACGACCCGCAGCGGGTCGATGATGCCCATCTCCACCATGTCCCCGTAACGGCCCTCCAGCGCGTCGAACCCCTCGTCGACGGCCATGGCGGCCACCTGCTTGACCACCTCGTCCCCGTCGTAGCCCGCGTTGGAGGCGATCAGGTGCACCGGCTCGGAGAGTGCGCTCCGGACGATCTCGACACCGATCCGGTAGTCCCCGGCGACATCGAGCCGGTCGAGTACGGGTTCGGCGTGCAGCAGCGCCGAGCCACCGCCCGCCACGATGCCTTCCGCGATCGCGGCCCGCGTGGCCTGCAGCGAGTCGTCGACGCGGTGGCGGACCTCCTTGGCCTCGGCGTTCGTGGGCGCCCCGACGGAGATGATCGCCGCCTTGCCCGAGAGCCGCGCGATACGCGAGGAGAAGAAGTCCTCGTCGGTGCCGATCGTGGCCCGCGCCAGCTCGGCGCGCAGCTGGGCCAGCCGCATCTCGAGTGCCTCGCGGTCCCCGGCGCCGCCGATGATGGTGGTGCTGTCGCTCGTCACCTGGACCTGCCTGGCCCGGCCGAGGTGCTCGGTGGTGATCTGCTCGAGCGCGAACGAGGAGCTGCGGCTGTGCACCTTTCCCCCGCACAGGGCCGCCATGTCCTCGAGCAGGTGGATGCGCTTCTCCCCGAACCCCGGCGCCTTGATCGCGACGGACTGGAAGGTCCGGTTGACGTGGTTGTGCACGAGCATCTGCAGGGCGGTGCCCTCGACCGTCTCCGCGATGACCACCAGCGGGCGGCGCTCCGCCCGCATGATCCTGTCGAGCACCGGCATGATCGACTGCACGTCCTTGATCTTCTCGGCCGAGAAGAGGATGTACGGGTCGTCGACGATCGCCCGGAGCGTGCCGGGGTCGGTCACCATGTACGGCGTCACGTAGCCGTTGTCGAACTCGTAGTCCTCCACGAACGACACCCCGAGGCCCAGTACCGGCGTGTCCTCGACGGTGACCACGCCGTCGTCGCCCACGGTGTGCAACGCCCGTGCCACGGCCCGGCCGATCGCGTTGTCGTCGTTGGCGGAGATCGCGGCGACGCGCGCGTAGTCCTCCTCCGTCGACACGGGATGGGCCACCGCGGCGAGCCGCTCCACGAGCGCCCCGACCGCCATGTCGATGCCGCGCTTGACCAGCACCGGGTTCCCACCCGCCGCGATCGCCTTCATCCCCTGCTGGACGATGGCCTGCGCGATGACGGTGGCGGTGGTCGTGCCGTCGCCGACGGTGTCGTTGGTCTTGACCGCGGCTTCCTTCACCAGCTGGGCGCCCATGTTCTCGAACGGGTCACGCAGGTGGATCTCGCGCGCGATGGTCACACCGTCGTTCGTGACCTCGGGGGACCCCGTGATCTTCTCCAGGATGACGTTGCGGCCCTTCGGGCCGAGGGTGCTCTTGACGGCCTCGGCGAGCTGGTCGACGCCGGCCTGTAGCAGGCGGCGGCCTTCCTCGCCGAATCTCAGTTCCTTGGCCATTGCGGGGACCTCCAGAGACGTTGGTCTGCGGCGCGGGTGCGGATCAACGAAGGCCGGGCCGCCGCCCGCGAGGGGACGGCGGCCCGGACCGAACTACGAGATGGGCTTGAGGTCGAAGTCGATGTACTCGGCTGCGTCCTCGGGGTTGGCGAACATGATCGTGCGGTCGTCGAGGTGGACCATCCGGCCGTAGTGGGTGGACATGGCCTCCTCGAACTCGGCCGCGTTGAACCAGCCCTCCTCCTCGCCCGCCTCCTCGTCGATGTCGGAGTACAGGACCTCGAACTTGCCCTCGCCGTCGACGCGGATCATCGAAGGCAGGTGGGTCACCTTGACGTTGTCCAGGCGGGTCAGCACCGTCGAGATGAGCACGCCGACCTGGCTGTTCATCAAGGTGAACCCGCACATGTTCGACGCGGTGTTGTTGACCGCGAAGCGGTTCTCGGCCCCTGTGGTCGTCACAGTTTCAGCTCC
Organism: Pseudonocardia sp. OZ21; assembly: GCF_059359135.1. NCBI lineage: Bacteria > Bacillati > Actinomycetota > Actinomycetes > Pseudonocardiales > Pseudonocardiaceae > Pseudonocardia > Pseudonocardia sp. OZ21. The sequence goes on along the minus strand of NZ_JCADBN010000009.1, from coordinate 228,938 downwards.
TCGGGAGTGTCGAGTCCGAGATCGCTGCAGATCCCGGCGAACCGGTTCTTGACCCGGTCGAGGCTGTCCTCGAAACGCGGCGGCTTGTGGTCGACCGCCGACCACAGCGGCTGCATCGTGCGGGCCGCCTCCAGTGCCTGCGGCACCCACTTGGCGAGCCAGCCCGACATCAGCCGCTTGTTGTGGTCGGCGAACTCGCGGTCCTGCACGAGCGGCCCGAAGCAGGCGATCGTCCAGCGCAGGTCGCGCTGCGCGAAGTCGTACTCGCCGGCACCCATCACCGTGGGGGTCACGAAGTCGCCGTTGGGTGCCGCGGACTGCATCACCAGGTTGCTGCGGAACAGCTCACCGATCAGCGGCTCGAACACGACGTTCGCGGCGAAGATCGCCTCACCCCAGTCGTTCTCGATCGCGGTGAGGGCCTCGGTGACCTTGCGCGCGCCCTGCCATTCCGCGTCGTTGTTCCACGCGTCGAGGTGGGCGGTGCCGTCGAACCCCTCGATCTCCTCGGTGAGGGTGAGGTTGTAGAGCGCGAGGTCCTGGGCGAAGCGGATCTTGCGGGTGCTGTTCGCGGCGAGCGCGGTGTTGTGCATGTTCGTCGGAGCGGACCGCTCGTTCGAGGCGAACACGTACAGGCCGAGGATGTGCTCGATGTGCATCCACGCACCGACGTGGCGCTCCACGAAACGCACCCAGTTCGGGGACCACATCGTGAACGCCTTCGCGTTGCGGGCGTTCTCGACGTTCTGGGTCAGCTGCCGGACGACGTTGGCGTTGTACCGGTAGAGGCTCTGCTCCCACTCCTCGTTCGGGTCCCGGAACTCGTGCCAGCCGTGCGCCGGCCAGTTCTCCACCGGAAGGCCGCCCGTGCCGATCCCGCGCTGCGGCTCGGGCTCGTCGACCCCCCATGCCTTGAGCTTCGTCCAGTGCAACGGGTAGCCGGTCTCACCGTTGGCGAAGCCGTAGATCCAACCCTGCGTCAGGTAGTGCCGCGGGTCGGGCTGCACCTCGACGGTGACGTCCTCGTAGTGGGTCTGCTTGCGCTTCGCCGGAGCGAAGTAGTTGTACCGACGCGCGCTCGCGCCGGAGTCGGGGAACTCCCGCGCCCCGGCCTCCGCGTCGGTGAAGACGGGTTTCGGGACGCTGCGTTCGGGGCGCTCACTCGGGGTCTCCGTGGTGGTCACTGGCCGTCCTCGCCTTCTGGTTCACCCGTGGTGGTGAACTTGTCGTAGAAGATCTGGTTCTCGGTCACACCCAGAGCGGTCAGCGTCGCGATGGCCGCGTCCACCATCGGCGGCGGACCGCAGACATAGGCATCCACTCCCTTCAGCGTGGACTCACGGCTGCGGACGACCTCGGTGATCAGGCCCGTCTCCCCGTCCCATCCGTCGTCCTCGGCCGGTTCGGACAGCGCGGGGACGTAGGAGAATTTGGTCAACCTCCCGCCCAGCGCCACCAGCTCATCGGCGAAGCACAGGTCGTGGCGGCGGCGAGCGCCGTAGTAGAAGGTGACCTTGCGCTCGACCCCCCGCTCAGCCATCGACCGGAGCAGCCCGAGCATCGGCGCCATCCCCGCGCCGCCCCCCACGAAGACCAGGTCGTTCGTCCGGGTCTCGCGGAGGGTGAAGGTGCCGAACGGGGCCTCCACCTGGATGTGGTCCCCGACCTGGACCTTGTCGGCGAGGTACTCCGAGAACAGTCCACCGGGGTAGATCTTGATCACGAACTCGAACAGCCCGTCGCGGTTGGGCGTGTTCGCCATCGAGAACGACCGGGTCTCGCCCGTGCCCGGCACCACGAAGTCCATGTACTGCCCGGGAAAGTACTTGATCTCCTCGGGCTCCACGAGCTTCACGACCAGGTGCCGCATGTCGTGCGTCACCGGCTCGTTCGCGATCACCTCGACGGTGCCGGTCCGCAGCGGGAGCCCGCTGCGGATGATCTCCTCGTCGTAGTTGAGGAGCTCGATGGTCAGGTCCTCGTAGGCATGCGCCCGGCAGAGCAGGGTCTGCCCCTCCTCCTTCTCGTAGTCCGGGAGCGCGAAGGTCGAGTAGCTGTCGAGCTCGATGTCCTCACCCTCGAGGACGAACGACTTGCAGGCCGCGCACTGCCCTTCCTTGCAGCCGTGCATGAGCTGCACACCCTGCTCGGCCGCGGCGCGCAGGATGGTCTGGTCCTCGTCGACCTCGATCTCGATGCCGACCGGTTCGAACCGGACGACGTGCTTGTCACCCAACTGATCTCAAGCCCTTCGGCTCGTGCGTCTGAGGTTCCCGGGCCCCCGGTCGGGCAGGGGGAGGGCCGACGGGCGGCCCTCCCCCTTCGCCTGACCCGCGCTCAGGCGTCGGTAGGTGCCGGGCGGCCGGCCGGACCCTGGCGGACGTAGTCGGCGTGGAACGCCTGCCGCTGGTCGTCACTCATCTCGTTGAGCAGGACGTTCGGGCTCTGCAGCGGAGGCATCCGCCGCATGTGGTCGAGCGTCCACATCTTCTTGGGGTCGAGGTCGAGATGCGGCTGCGCCGTCATCGTCTTGCCGTCGTCGCGGACGAAGCCCATGTCCTTGACCACGTCGGCCCAGTTCCACCCGTGGTACAGCGTCTCCCACTCGCGGTGACCGACCAGCCGACCCATGTTCGGGGTCTCCCGGCCCTGGTAGGTGGGCCGGAACGCCTCGACGTCGGTCCACCGGCAGACCTCGTGGCAGTACGTGCGCCACTGGCCCTCGACCTCGGCCATGACCATGTCCTCACGCACCAGGCACGGGACCATGCAGGTCCAGCACCGGTGCGGATAGACGTAGTCGACGTCCTCGGCCACGATCGCGTTGTGCCCGTTGGGCGTGGCGAGGCGGGAGTAGTTCTCCCACCACTTGCCGTACCTGTCGTACCAGCCCGGGTACTTGTACTCGAACCACTCGAAGTCCTCGTCGGTCATCGCGTCGATGCGCCAGTAGTTGGCGAGCCAACCGGTGGCGAAGAACTGCGCGACCTCGTGGACGTAGCCCTTCTCCCAGATCTGCTTCCACGACTCCTCGATGAGGTCGTGGGGGATCGTCAGGCCGTACTTCTCCAGCGGCACCAGGTAGGACCGGTAGTAGTCGTCGTAGATCCAGCGACGCCACATCTCCGCATAGGACTCACGGTCCTTGCGGCGGTCCTTCGTGCCGTACTCGATGAACGTGCCGATGGCGGCGTCCACCACGCGGTGGTTGTTCCACCACGCATAACGCAGGTCCCGCTCGAGCAACTGGCGGTTGTCCTCGTCCGACAGCGCCATCAGCAGGGTGGCGTAGCCGTTGGAGATGTGCCGCGACTCGTCGGACTGCACCGAGTGGAACACCGTGGGCAGCAGGTAGTCGCCGTTGGCCGCCGCCTCGGCCGGCATGGCCACGAACAGCGTGTTCGTGAACGCCGTCTCCGCGACGATCGTCAGATAGATGCTCGCCGCCGTGATCGCGTCGCCGGTGATGAACCCCTCGGCGAACTGACGGCCGATGGTGCCGCAGTAGTCGCTCTGGAAGTTCCGCAGGCTGTTGTTGAAGCCCGCCGGGTCGATGTAGTTGTTCATGTACAGGCGCTTGAGGTTCTGCTGGATCGTCGAGTGCCGGACCTCGTCGATCATCTGGATCGCCTGGCCGTTGTGCAGTTCCGGGTTCGGAACCACGTGGAACAGCATCGGCATCGACCGGGCCGCGGAGATCTCCGGCAGCGGGATGATCGACAGGAACAGCTTCTGCCATTCCAGCCAGCGCTCCTGCACCTGCCGGAACATGTTGCCGCGGATCGCCCCGTCCTGGGCGCCGTACACCCGGTTGTCCTTCTCCTCCTCCATGGGGAAGTAGGACCGGAGAACCTGCTTGAGCGGGTCCTTCTTGGCGGACTTCCGGAAGGTGTAGTCGGTCCCGTACTTCATGTACGGCTCGTGGTACTGCGGCTCCCAGGCGAGTTCCTGGATCTTCTGATGAGCCTTCGCCAGACTCTGCCGACTCACATCGACTCCTCACGGTGGTGGTGGGCCGCGGACCGACGTGCGCGCCGTCCGCCCACCCGGCGTTGTCACCGGACCGGCAGGAGCACACGCCGCTCCCCGTGGTCTGCCCCCGTCCGCGGTGCCGGTCCTGCGCGGGTGGCGCCGGCAGCGGAGGTGACCCGAGACGCGTCCCCGGTTTGAGCAGTGCGGGCAGCTTGCACCGGACCCTTGTCTCGTGCCCGGAATCACACCTCTCCGGGCGTCACCCAGTGGTCTCAATATGAGACGGTGTCCGATTGCTCGCCCCCATGGCGCACCGCGGAGCGGTACCTTCACGTGGACGCAAGGTTTCCGCACCGTCGCGAAGCACCGCTGCGCCGAGGGAGAGCACGCGCTTGGTCCGTTCGAACCACGCACTCCCGCCTCGACGGACCGACAGGTCCGCCGAGGTGCTGGTACGCGCCCGCACGTCCTTCCTGGTGGACGACCAGGTCGAGGAGGGTTCGGTCCGCGACACGATCCTGGCGTCCTGGACGCGTTCCCGGGAGTGGGACGTGGCCACCGACAGCGTCGAACTGTCGTGCGAGTTCGCGCCGGAGCGCGACTCACCACTCGTCCGGGCGGCGTCACCCATCATGGCCGACGTCACCGACCAGCTGGCCGGGGAACCCGTCAGCCTGATCCTGACCGACGCCGACGGCGTGGTGCTGGAGCGCCGCACCGGTGACTCCACGCTGAACCAGCACCTGGACAAGGTCTGGCTCGCCCCCGGCTTCTCCTACGCCGAGCGCTTCATCGGCACCAACGGGATCGGCACGGCGCTGGAGGGCCGCGGTCCCGCGCAGGTGTTCGGCCACGAGCACTACGTCGACGGCCTCGCCGACCTCGCCTGCGCGGGTGCCCCCATCTGGCACCCCGTCAACGGCAAGCTGCTCGGCGTCGTCGACCTCACCTGTTGGCGGCCCGACGCCGGCCGGTTCATGTCCACCGCCGTGGCCCGGATCGCGCGCCAGATCGAGGGGGCGTTGCTCGACCAGTCCGGTCCACGCGAGCTCGCCCTGCTCCACGACTACCTCACCGCGTGCCGGCGCAACCGCGGCGCGGTGCTCGCCATCAGCCCCGACCTGGTGATGATGAACGACAGCGCCAGGGAGCTGATCGACCCCGCCGACCAGGTCACGCTGATCGCCGGGGCCACCGAGGCGCTGAGCTCCGGACGCCGGCTGCTTCTCGTCGACCTGCCCAGCGGCGCGGTCGCCCGGGTCAGCTGCCGCCCGAGCTGGACCGACCGCGACGCGGTCGGCGGCGTCCTGCTCGTGCAGCTCGCCGCACCCGAGATCTCCCGCACCCGCCAGGCGGCCCTGCCCGCGATGACCTCCCTGGCCGCCGTCGGGTCCGGGGTGCTCTGGGTGAAGTGCTGCCAGGCCGTCGACCGCCACTTCCACAACCGGGAGTGGCTGGTGCTCGAGGGCGAGGCGGGCACCGGCAAGACCACCATCGCCCGCGCCACCCACCAGAGGCGCACCCCCGCCGCGCACCTGCGCCTCCTCGACGCCGACGACTACGGCCCGCGCTGGATCGCCGAGATCATCGACGAGCTGGAGAACGGCAGCGGCACGCTCGTGCTCACCCACGTCGACCGGCTGGCCCCCGACGGGATTCGGGCTCTGGCCGACGCACTCGAGCCGCACCGCGAGTCCACCGACCCCGAGCGGCCATGGGTCGTCGTCACCGTCGGGCCCGGCGGCCTCGAGTCGAGCGTCCTGCTGGAGTCCTTCCCGCGCACCGTCCAGGTGCCGCCGCTGCGCCACCACGTGGAGGACGTCGCCGAGCTGGTCCCCCACCTGCTCGCGCGGCTCACCCGGGGCACCGACCTCACCTGCTCCTCCGACGCCCTGCGCGTGCTCATGCGCAACCGCTGGCCCGGCAACATCGAGCAGCTGTACCAGGTGCTGCGCAAGGCCGTGGCCCGGCGCCGGTCCGGGGTGCTGACCGCGGCCGACCTGCCCCCGGAGTGCCGGGCGATCACCCGCCGGGTGCTCACACCGCTCGAAGCCATCGAATGCGACGCGATCGTCGACGCCCTGCTCGACAACGACGGCAACAAGGCGGAGGCGGCTCGCCACCTGGGGATGTCGCGGGCCACGATCTACCGCAAGATCCGCGGCTACGGCATCTCCGTGCCCGGTCTCGAAGCCGGGAATCGGGGTTGACCGCCCGATCTCAGTGCGCTGTCGGCCCGGCGTCACCGATGCTGGATCCGTCGCCGGTGGCGCCGCCGTAGGTCGCGATCTTGTACTCGGTGGCGGCCAGGGACAGCGTGAGCTCGCGGATCTGGCGCCGGACGGTGTCGCGGTGCTCGAGCAACATCTCCAGCCGCTCGGGCACCGTGTCCTCGCCGGCCTCGACGAGAGCCATGTAGTGCTGCAGGTCCCGGATCGCCATCCCGGACAGGCGCATGCGGGTCAGGAACACCAGGCGCCGCACCGCCGCGGGCTCGTAGACGCGGTGGCCGCCTGAGTCCCGGCCGACCTCGATCAGTCCGATCCGTTCGTAGTAGCGCAGCGTGTGCGGCGAGAGGTCGAGCAGGTCGGCCACCTCGGTGATCGTCATCGGGTCATCGACGCCGGAGACGTCGACGAGCCGGTGGATCACCTCGACCGACATCGGTCCGTCCACCTCGCCGAGCGCGCTGAGCGCCCTGCTCATCAGGTCCTCGGTTGCCATCGTGATCGAGCCTAGTTACTAGATCGGCCGGACCGAGGGGACGGCGTCGGCGAAGTCGGCGTCGACCGCGGCGTGCCGCCATCGCTCGAGCTCGTCGAGGCCGCGGCGGTAGGACGCGGAGATCCGCTCGACCGCCTCGCGGCCGAGTGCGAGCCGCAGCGGCAGGTCCGAGCCGTGGACGAGGTCGACCAGGATGCCTCCCGCGCGGGCCGGGTCGCCCTGCTGCATCCCGTCCGCGGTTGCCATGTCCGCCCGGACCGCGTCGAGGACGCCGTCGTAGGTGTCGCTCACGTCGGCGAAGCCCAGGACGCCCGGGGCGTTGAACGCCGTGCGGAACCGGCTCGGCTCCACGATCAGCACGCGGATGCCGAACGGCGCGACCTCGCCGGCCAGCGCCTCCGACCAGCCCTCGAGGGCGAACTTCCCGGCCGAGTAGGCGCCCACGCCGGGGAACGACATGCGTCCGCCCTGACTGCTCATCTGGACGATGGTGCCGCTGCCCTGCTCCCGCATCACCGGCAGCGCCGCACGCACGAGCGCGGCCGGGCCGAACAGATGCAGGTCCATGAGGTCGCGCAGGGTCGCCTCGTCCACTTCCTCAGCAGCCCCGACGAGGCCGCGTCCCGCGTTGTTGACCAGGACGTCGATACGGCCGAACCGGTCGAGCGCGGCCCGGATGACCTCCGGCGCACGGCCGGTGTCGCGGACGTCGGCGGAGATCGGGGCGAATCTGTCGGGGTGTGCTGCCGCGAGGTCGGCCACCGCGTCCGGCCGTCGGACGGCGGCAACGACGCGGTCTCCCGCAGCCAACGCGGACTCGGCCAGCGCGCGGCCGAGGCCCTGCGCGGCGCCGGTGATGATCCAGGTCGATGGCGTCGTATCAGCGTTTGTCATGCCTGCGAAGCTAGGACTTCGAGCGCGCTCGAACGCAAGCCGCGACGTCCGAACGGTCTTGGGTCAAAGGACGGCGAAAGGGGCTTGACCGACCAGTAGGGTCTCTCGCGTGCTGGACATCGGGGGGATCTCGAAGCGGTTCGGATCGCGGCAGGCGCTCGCCGACGTGACCTTCGCGGTGCGGCCGGGCGAGGTGTTCGGGTTCGTCGGCAGCAACGGCGCCGGGAAGACCACGACGATGCGGATCGTGCTCGGTGTGCTCGAGGCCGACTCTGGCGAGGTCCGCTGGAAGGGCACCTCGATCGACGCCGACCTCCGCAGGCGCATCGGCTACATGCCGGAGGAGCGCGGGCTCTACCCCAAGATGAAGGTCGGCGAGCAGCTGCAGTACCTCGCCAGGCTCCACGGGCTGAGCAACACCGACGCCGTCGCGTCGGTGCAGCGCTGGACCGAGCGGCTCGGCATCTCCGAGCGGGTCGGTGACGAGGTGCAGAAGCTGTCGCTGGGCAACCAGCAACGCGTGCAGCTGTGCGCGGCGCTCGTGCACGACCCCGAGGTCCTCGTGCTCGACGAGCCGTTCTCCGGCCTCGACCCCACCGCCGTCGGCGTGATGAGCAGCGTGCTGCGCGACAAGGCCGACTCGGGAGTGCCGGTGATCTTCTCCAGTCACCAGCTCGACCTGGTCGAACGGCTCTGCGACCGGATCGGGATCATCGCGGCAGGGCGGATGGTCGCCGTCGGCAGCGTCGAGGAGCTCAGAGCCCTCGACGGCGCCACCGTCCTCGACGTCCACGGGCCGCCGACCGGCTGGACCGACGGCATCCCGGGTGTGGAGCTCGTCGTCGCCGACGGCCCCACCCACGCCCGGGTGCGCCTGGCGCCGGGCGTCGACGACCAGCACCTCCTGCAGGCGGCCCTGGCGGCCGGCCCGGTGCACGAGTTCCGGCGCTGGCGCCCACCGCTCACCGAGCTCTACCGCGACGTCGTCGAGGCCGGACCCACCGCGAACGACCACTCCGAGGAGCCGGCGGCATGACGGGCCCCCTCTCCACCAGGCAGGTGGTCCTGCTCGTGGCGCGCCGCGAGTTCGTCTCCCAGGTCCGGTCCCGCACCTTCGTGATCGGGCTCGTCGTCACCCTGGTCCTGTTCGGCGGCGTCTTCCTGCTGAGCGCCTACATCGGCTCGCAGTCCGACAGCAAGACCCTCGGCGTCACGTCGCAGACCGCGGCGCTGCAGCCGATGCTGGAGCAGTCGGCGACGGCCCAGGGCATCGACCTGACCGTCACGACGGTCGACGACGAAGCCGGCAGGCAGCAGGTCGACTCCGGCGACCTCGACGCGCTCCTCACCGGCGAGGCCGGTGGGTACGAGCTGCTCGGACTCGACTCGGTGGACAGCAAGCTGCAGTCGCTCGTCGGCGCGGCCGTCGAACAGCAGACCCTCACCACCGCGCTCACCGGCGCCGGGATCGACCCCACGCAGCTCCGCGCACAGTCGCAGGTGAGCGTCGACACGCTGGAGCCCGAGGACCCCGAGTCCGGCCAGAAGCTCGCGCTCGCCCTGGTCGGTGTCATCCTGCTGTTCTTCTCCCTCAGCGGCTACGGCCAGCTCGTGGCCACCGGCGTGGTCGAGGAGAAGCAGAGCCGCGTCGTCGAGCTCCTGCTGGCCACCATCCAGCCGTGGCAGCTCCTCGCCGGGAAGATCCTCGGGCTCGGCGCGGTCGGGCTGCTGCAGCTGGTGATCCTCAGCGCGATCAGCGCGGTGGGTGCATCGGCGGCGGGACTGCTGACGCTGCCCACCGCCGCCGCGGGCATGTTCGTCATGGTGGTGGTCTGGTACCTGCTGGGCTTCTTCCTCTTCGCGTCCCTCTACGCGGCCGTCGGATCCACCGTGTCGCGCCAGGAGGAGCTCAGCTCGGTCGTCGCCCCGATGATCTTCGTTTTGCTGATCCCGTTCATCCTCACCATGAACCTCCTGCCCAACGACCCCCGCAACGGTCTGGCCACCGTGCTGTCATTCATCCCCTTCTTCTCCCAGACGGTGATGCCCGCCCGCTACGCCCTCGGGGTGGCCTCCCTGCAGGAGGTGGCGGTGGCGGCCCTGCTCGCGGTGGTCGCCATCGTGGTGGTGGTGCGGCTGGCCGGGCGCGTCTACCGGAACTCCGTGCTGCGCACCGGGGCGCGGGTGAGCCTCCGCGAGGCCCTCTCCTCCCGCCCCTGACCCCCGAGCCGCCGGCCACCAAGATCGGCCCGAGACTCACGCAGTCGCCCTCACAAGGGCGAATAGACGGATCTCGCGGCGATCACCGGTGGGAGTCGCCACGACGATCGCCACGAGACCCACGTAACCACCCTCCCGAGGGCCAATCGGTGGATCTCGCGGCGATCACCGTCGCGGCTCCCCGTGAGTCGCTCGATCTCCGCCCGCGAGTCCTCGGCAGGGCCGGGGTCGAGGCGGCTACTCGCGTACCGGGGCGGATCAGGAGTCGGTGCGCTTCTTCGGAGTCCACTCGGTGAACCCGGCGGCCCGGGCGTCCTCGGCGCTGCGGAACCAGATCTCAGCCTTCGTCCGCCGGAAGTACGGGCTGGCGGGCGGGTGGAAGAGCAGGGAGCCGGTGGTGGCCTTGATCGTGTAGTCGGGGTCGGGAGCCTCGCCGTCCGCAAGCGCGGCGGCCGCGCCAGGGGGAAGTTCTCCCGCTCGCGGCGACGCGGGCTTGCGGCGGCGGGGCGACGGGGACGGCCGGTCAGGGCGCGGGGTCACCCGCCTGGGCGGCGCGGGGGTGAACAGCGAGTGCGGCTCCTCCTCGTGCTGCGGCTGGAGGGGCGCTGTCGTCGGCAGCAGCTCGGTGACGGCATCGTCCGACGGATCCGTCCAGCTGGGCAGCGCCGGCTCGGCAGGCGCGGGGGTGGCGGGCTCGAAGATCGAGGCCGTCGGCTCGGCCTCCGATCGGTCTACCGGAGCTACGGGGGCCGAGGCGCTCGGGGCGGAGATGGCGGAAGCGGAAGTCGCAGCAGCGGACGCCGAGGCGGCGACAGCCGGGGCGGCGGGGCTCGAAGTGGCAGGGGCCGAGGCGGCGGGAGCCGGAGCGGCTGGAACCGAACTGGCGGGAGCCGAACCGGCGGGAGCGTCGGGTGCCGGAGTCGTGGGATCCGGGCTGGCGGGAGCCGAACTGGCGGCAGCCGAACCGGCGGGAGCGGCAGGCGCCGAAGCGGCGGGAGCCGAGGGAGCGGAAGCCGAATCCTCCGAAGCGGGAGCGGCGGGCGTCGAGGTGACGGGAGCCGGAGTGGCAGGAGCGGGAGACTCCGAAGCGGGAGCGGCGGGAGCCGAGGCGGCAGGAGCCGGCGCCTCCGGAGCTGGAGCAGCAGGGGCCGAAGCGGCCGGAGCCGAGGTGGCGGGAGCGGGAGCTGAGGCAGCCGGAGCCGGAGCGGCCGGCGCGGGAACGGCCGGTGCCGGGGCGGCGACGGACGGGAACTCGGGAGCCATGGTCGGAACAGCCGGCGTCAGAGGAGTCGAGATGACGGAGGAGGAGTCGGACGGGCGCGTAGGCGGCACGTCCGTGGACGAGTCGACCCCGCTCGCGGGGGCCGGGTCCGAATCCTGATCCGAACCCACGCCCGCCGCTGCGTCCGATGCCTTCGAGTCCGCGGGAGCGGAAGGTGCGGGAGGCGTCGCGGCGGCCGGGGGGACGGCGCGAGCCGGGGCGGCCGCCTCACGAGCGGCGGGAGCGGAGGCGGGGGCGGAGGCGGGGGCCGGGAGCGGTCGGACGGCACTGATTCGGGGGGCGGCGGGAGCCGGCACGGGCTGCAACCCCCGCCATGGGTCGACCGGGCCGACGGCGCCCCGGCGGAAGCGCACGAACCAGATGATCACGCCCAGCAACAGCACGACCAGCCCGAGCCACCCGCGTCGCCGCCGAGGCCGCGTCTCGTCTTCCTCGGCCATGGCTCACCCTCTCCGTCGGTGTGCCCCGAAGGTTAAGGCGACCCCCCGTATGGAGCAATTACGTGGGTCGGCGTTGCTCACCCTCTGATGCGGAATCCGTCACTTCCGCGCAGGTCACGCCCCGATCGGGGACGTGGGGCGGATCAGCGACGCTCCGCCTTCACGCGCTCGTAGCGGGCGAGCGCCTCCTGACGCTCGACGCGGTGGTCGACGATGGGCTCCGGATATCCGGCCGGCGCACCGCCGGGGAGGGCCCACGGCTGGTGCACCGCCTTGCCCGCCACGCCCCTCAGCTCGGGGACGAAGCGCCGCACGTAGTCGCCGTCGGGGTCGAACCTCTCCCCCTGCACCACCGGGTTGAAGATGCGGAAGTAGGGCGCCGGATCGGTGCCGCTTCCCGCGGTCCACTGCCACCCGTGCTGGTTCGACGCGAGGTCCCCGTCCACGAGCAGCTGCATGAAATGACGTGCGCCCCGCCACCAGGGTAGGTGCAGGTCCTTGACGAGGAAGCTCGCGACGATCATGCGCAGCCGGTTGTGCATCCACGCCTGCTCGCGGAGCTGGCGCATCCCCGCGTCGACGATCGGGAACCCGGTCCGGCCGTCGCGCCATGCGTCGAAGCGCGCCTCCGCCTCGCGGCCGGACTCGAGCGGCAGGGCGTCGAAGGCCCGGTCGTAGTTGCCGCGGGCGGAGTCGGGCCGCTGGAACAGGATGTCGGCGTAGAACTCGCGCCATGCGAGCTCGGTGCGGTACGTCTCGGTCGACTCCGAGCGCCGGGACGCCAGGTCCGCGAGCAGCGTGCGCGGGTGGATCGCCCCGTACTTGAGGTACACCGACATCCGGGAGGTGCCCTCCTTGTCGGGCCGGTTCCGGTCGCCCCCGTACGTGGTCACCGCGTCGGCCAGGAACGCCGCCCACTGCCGGTGTGCCGCGTCCTCGCCCGCGTCGGGGAGCCCGGCGTCCACGGGGTCGTCGTCCGGGATCCCGACGGCCGTCGGGCCGGCGTCCAGCGCGGCCGGGTCGAGCCATGCGACGGTCGACGCGTCGGTCTCGGCGGGGGGACGCCAGCCGTGCTCGGCCCAGGCCCGGCGGAACGGGGTGAAGACCCGGAACGGGCTCCCGTCGTTCTTGCGCACCCGTCCCGGCGCGACCGCGTACGGCGATCCGGTGCGGACGAGCTCACGACCCGCGTCCGCGAGCGACTTCTCGACGGCCTCGTCGCGGCGGGTGCCGTAGGGGCCGAAGTCGGCGGCGATGTGCACGGAAGCCGCGTCGGCGGCGTTCGCGACGGCGGGGACGACCTCGGCGGGGTCGCCGTGGACCACCATCAGCCGCCCGCCCAGCGCCTCGTCGAGCGTGCGCAGCGACCGGTAGAGGAACGTGCGCCGGGCCGCGCCGGACGGCCGGAGCAGCGCAGGGTCGAGCACGAACAGCGCGAGCGACCGGGACGCTGCGTCGGAGGCGGCGAGGAAGGCGGGCTGGTCCCGTACCCGCAGGTCACGCCGGAACCAGACGACGGCGGTGTCAGCCATGGGCCGACGCTAACGGCGGTGGCCACATCCCGCGCGTCGATCGAGGCAGAACGTCAGCGGGGTGGCACCGCAGGCGGTGAACGCCGGCGATGTCACCCCGCTGTGGGACGGACGGACCTCAGCGCTGGTCCATCGACACGTACGGACGCTCCGTGGAGCCGATGTACAGCTGGCGCGGGCGACCGATCTTCGTGGTGGGGTCGCTGATCATCTCCCGCCAGTGCGCGATCCAGCCGGGCAGCCGGCCGAGCGCGAACAGCACGGTGAACATCTTGGTGGGGAAGCCCATGGCCCGGTAGATGACACCGGTGTAGAAGTCGACGTTCGGGTAGAGCTTGCGCTCGACGAAGTAGTCATCGGCGAGCGCGCGCTCCTCGAGGGCCTTGGCGATGTCGAGGAGCTGGTCGGTGACCCCGAGCTTCTTGAGGATGTCGTCGGCACTCTGCTTGACGATCTTCGCGCGCGGGTCGTAGTTCTTGTAGACGCGGTGCCCGAAGCCCATCAGGCGGGCGCCCTTCTCCCGCTTCTTGACGCGCTCGACGAAGGCGTCGACGTTGCCGTCCTCGACGTCGCGAATGCGCTGCAACATTTCCAGCACCGCCTGGTTCGCCCCACCGTGGAGCGGCCCGAACAATGCGTTGATGCCGGCCGAGATGCTCGCGAACAGGTTGGCCTGCGACGATCCCACCAACCGGACCGTGGACGTCGAGCAGTTCTGCTCGTGGTCGGCGTGCAGGATGAGCAGAGTCTCGAGTGCACGGGCGAAGTCGGGGTCGATCTCGTAGGGCTCGGCCGGGAAGCCGAACGTCATCCGCAGGAAGTTCTCGACGAGTCCCAGGGAGTTGTCGGGGTAGAGGAACGGCTGCCCGATGGACTTCTTGTAAGCGTAGGCCGCGATGGTGGGCACCTTGGCCAGGAGCCGGACCGTCGACAGCTCGACGGCGTCCTCGTCGAAGGGGTCGAGGCTGTCCTGGTAGAAGGTGGACAGCGCGCTGACGGCGCTGGAGAGCACCGGCATCGGGTGCGCGTCGCGCGGGAAGCCGTCGAAGAACCGTTTCAGGTCCTCGTGCAGCAGGGTGTGGCGGCTGATCTTGTTGGTGAAGGCGTCGAGCTCGGTCTGCGACGGCAGCTCCCCGTAGATCAGCAGGTAGCTGGTCTCCAGGAACGTCGAGCTCTCGGCGAGCTGGTCGATGGGGTAGCCCCGGTAGCGCAGGATCCCGGCGTCACCGTCGATGTAGGTGATCGCCGAACTGCATGCCGCGGTGTTGCCGAAGCCGGAATCGAGCGTGACCAGCCCCGTGGAAGGCAGCAGCTTGGAGATGTCGAAGGCGGAAGCGCCTTCGCTGGCGTCTTGAATCGCCATCTCGTACTCACCGCCGGGGTGGTGCAGGACAGCGCTCGTGGTCTCGTCGGCCATGTGGAGGTTCCCTCGCACTCTTCGTTTTCGTGGTTGGCCGCAACGCTAGTGCTCGGCCCGCCGACCGCGCCCGCCAGAGCATGTGACGTGGGGCGCTCAGCTCTTGGTGAGCTGTTCAGGGTCGACATCCACCTTGCCGACGATGAAATAGTTGATGACCCAGAGCGCTGCGCCGACCAGCAACAGGATCCCAGCCAGCGCGAACTGCTGCAACGGCCGTCCGGACAGCGGTGTGGCGAGGAAGCCGCAGAGCACGATGCCGACGTAAGGGGTCCACGACGGCGCCCGGAAGTGCGCGTGCTCCACGGGGTCGCGGCGGCGGAGCACGAGCACCGCGATGTTGACCACGGTGAAGACGGCCAGCAGGAGCAGGGCCGTGGTGCCGCCCAGCGCGGTGATGTCGACGGACGCCACCAGGATGACGGCAATGACGCTGGTGAAGACGATGGCGACCCACGGGGTGCGGCGACCCTCGTGCACCCTGCCGAGCACCGGCGGGAGGATCCGCTCGTTCGACATGCCGTAGAGCAGACGGCTCGCCATCAGCATGTTGATCAGTGCGGAGTTCACCACCGCGAACAGGCCGATCACGGCGAACACGCCGAGCGGGAACCCGGGCGCCCCCACCTCGAGCACGCGGAACAGGGCGCTGCTCTTCGCCTCGGCGAGGTCGTCGGCAGGCACCAGCATCGAGGACAGCACCGCGATGATCACGTAGATGGCAGCGGCGATGCCCATCCCGAGCAGCATCGCCCGCGGGAAGATCTTCGGGGGGTTGTGACACTCCTCGGCCATGTTGACGGAGTCCTCGAACCCGACCATCGCGAAGAACGCCAGCGACGTGGCGGCGGTGATCGCGACGAACGCCGTGGTCTCCCCGGTGTTGATCTCCACCAGGCGGGACGGCTCCCCCGCACCACCGGCCACCGCGATGATCCCCACACCGATGATGAGCAGCAGGCCGGACAGCTCGATGATGGTGAGCACCACGTTGGCCTTGACCGACTCCCCCACGCCGCGGAAGTTGATCAGGGCGAGGCCGGCGATGAAGGCCGCGGCCACCGCCCAGGTGGGCAGCTCGATGAACTGCCGCAGGTAGGTGTCACCGAAGGCCTTGGCCGCCGTGGCGGCGGAGGTGACTCCGGAGGCCATCACCGTGAACGTGACCATGAAGGTCAGGAAGTTGATGCCGAACGCCTTGTGCGTGTACAGGGCGGCACCGGCGGCTCTCGGGTACTTGCCGACCAGTTCGAGGTAGCTGAAGGCCGTGATGAACGCGACGATGAACGCGAGCAGGAACGGCAGCCACAGCGCGCCCCCGATCACGCCGGCCACCGAGCCGGTGAGGGCGTAGATGCCGGTGCCGAGGATGTCGCCGATCACGAAGAACAGCAGCAGCTTCGGTCCGATCGCCCGCTTCAGCGGCGGCTGTCCGGTGACCGTGCTCACATCAGTCATGGCCTGATGGTGACGGGTGACGCCCGTTACGTCACCTGCTGATCGTCTGGATTGTCACGATCGAGATCTGGACGTCACATGGCTTTCGACGGTCCCCCGGCCTCGGCGGGGGCCTGGTAGCGCCAGAAGACGGAGAACACGGCCACGACGGCGATCGCCCCCACGATCACGGCGAAGCCGCCCACCGCAGCGGCAGCCGACGGGCCGATCGCGTCCGCCGCGGGCCCGTGCCACAGGTCCGCGAGCCGGGGGCCACCCACCACGACCACCGTGAACACGCCCTGCATACGGCCACGCATCTCGTCGGTGGCGACGGTCTGCAGCATCGAGTTCCGGAACGCGGAGCTGACCATGTCACCCGCACCCGCGACGGCGAGGAACAGCACCGCGAACCACAGCGAGCCCGACAGCCCGAACAGGGCGATGCCGACGCCCCACGTGCAGACGGCGAAGGTGACCGCCACTCCCTGCCGTCGCACCCGGGTGAGCCAGCCGGAGAACAGCCCGGCGACCACCATCCCGATGGGGATCGCGGCGAAGAGCAACCCGAGCGCCGGGCCCCCGGCGATCGGATCCCCGAACACCGTGTGCGCCATCTCCGGGAACACCACCCGCGGCATGCCGAAGCCCATGGCCACGACGTCGATGAGGAACGACACCAGCAGCACCTTGTGCAGGGCGACGTAGCGGAACCCCTCGATGACCTGGCGCGCTCCTGCCCGGCGGCTGGCGGCCGACTCCGGCGGCAGCGCCGGGAGCCGCCACGTCGCCCACAGGGTGGCGAGCAGGGCGATGGCGTCGACGAGGTAGAGCGTCGGCAACCCCACCACCGGGATCAGGACCCCGGCCAGCAGCGGCCCGGCGATGGCCCCGACCTGCTGCACCGTCATGTTGAGCGCGTTGGCGGCAGGTAGCTGCCCCGGCGGCAGGAGGCGGGGGATCACCGCGTTGCGCGTGGGCTGGTTGATGGCGAGGAGCGCGGTCTGCACGGCGAAGAGCACCAGCACGCTCCACACGCCACCGGCGCCGCTCGCGGCGGTCACCCACAGCGCCAGCGACGACAGTGCGATTCCGCCGCCGGAGATGAGGAGCAACAGGCGCCGGTCCATCACGTCGGCGATGGCACCGCCCCACAGCCCGAACACGACCAGCGGCACCAGCCCGAACAGCCCGGTCAGTCCGACGTATGCGGACGAGCCGGTGAGCTGGTAGATCTGCGTCGGGACGGCCACCACCGACAGCTGCGAGCCGACCACCGTGACCACACCGGCCAACCAGAGCCGCCGGTAGGCCGGGGTGCGCAGCGGGCGGGTGTCGGCCAGAGCACCGCGGACGACCCCGCCGATCCTCCGTGTCCTGGACGTCGGGCGCTCGGTCGGGCGGGTCGGAGCGTCCGGCCCCGAGGGAATCTGCGTGGTGGGCGGTTCCGGCCCGAGCCGGCTCGGGCGGGTGGGTTCCTCCGGACCGGACATCACGGAGATACGACTACCACTTCGAGATGGGAGATTCATGGGCCCGGCACCGGCCCCCGGGACGCCGGTGCACCGGTCCATCGACGTAGGACGGCCGCCACCTCGGCATCACAGAACCTCAGCGGATCCGTAGGCGCCACCCTGCACCCGGCGGTGAGTGCCGAGAATCACGGTCCGCGCGCCGCCGCCGCGTCAGGGGGCGAGGCGGCGGACCGTCCAACTGCGGTCGTGACCGTCGACGTCGAACCGCAGCCGGTCGTGCATGCGGTTGGCGCGGCCCTGCCAGAACTCCACCTGATCCGGCGCGATGCGCCAGCCACCCCAGTGCGGCGGCGCGGGCACCACGTCCTTGTCGGCGAACCGCCGCGTCACGGCCTCGAGCGCGTCGTCGAGCGACCGCCTGTCGCGCACGACCGTCGACTGCGCCGACGCCCACGCACCGAGCTGGGAGCCGCGGGGCCGGGTGGCCCAGTAGCTGCGCGTCTCCTCCGCCGACACGAGCTCGACCGGGCCCCGGACGTGCACCTGCCGGTGCATCCCGTACCAGGGGAAGGTGACCGACGCGTAGCGGCTCGCCCGCAGGTCGTGGCTCTTGGCCGAGGTGTAGTTGGTGTAGAACACCACGCCGCGCGCATCGACCCCCTTGCACAGCACCGTTCGCGACGACGGCCGGAAGTCCTGCCCCACCGTGGCCAGCACCATCGCGTTGGCCTCGGGCACCCCGGCCGCCTCTGCCTCGACGAGCCAGCGGGCCAGTTGCTCGTGCCATGTGGGAGCCAGTCCGTCGATGTCGAACCCCTCGCAGTCGTAGTCCACCCGCATGGTCGCCAGCCGCTCCGCCATGACACGCCTCCCCCAGGTTGCCGACCTCACGCTATGGCGGGGCGGTTTGGTCCGAAAGATCCGGTGACCGATGCCACCCTGCTGCCCCGTTGCCTCCACGAGGCCACGAAGGCATCGTGGCGCCAGCCACGTCGACCGTCACCGACGGCCGTGGTCGGCGGCCCGGCCCGGGCGCACTCCTCCGGGCCGACCGTCGAAGCCCGGCCAACGACGCCACCGGTGCCGGCGGCCGGTGACCTGTGTCGGGACCACGACGAGGAGACCCGCGGTGACCACCACACCTACCCCCTTGGGCACCACCCCTCCGGGCGCCACTGCCGCGGAACCGGCGGGGCGCAGTGAGCACGTGGTTCCCCCGCCACCGCCGGGCTTCAAGTCGGGGCTCGAGGGCCACGTGGCCTTCCGCACGGAGATCGCCGAGCCTGACAAGGACGGCGGAGCCCTGCGCTACCGCGGCGTCGACATCGAGGACCTCGTCGGCAAGGTGACGTTCGGCAACGTCTGGGCCCTGCTCGTCGACGGCCGGTTCGGCCCGGGCCTGCCGCCCGCCGAGTCGTTCCCCATCCCCGTGCACACGGGTGACGTCCGCGTCGACGTGCAGGCCGCGCTCGCGATGCTGGCTCCGTACTGGGGCTACCGGCCGCTGCTCGACATCGACGATGCCGAGGCCCGCGAGCAGCTCGCGCGGGCGTCGGTGATGGCGCTGTCCTACGTCGCGCAGTCCGCTCGTGGGATCGGTGTTCCCGCGGTGCCGCAGTCGCGGATCGACCAGTGCACCACGATCACCGAGCGCTTCATGACGCGCTGGCGCGGCGAGCCGGACCCTGCGCACATCAAGGCCGTGGACGCGTACTGGGTGTCGGCTGCCGAGCACGGGATGAACGCCTCCACCTTCACCGCGCGCGTCATCGCCTCCACCGGCGCCGACGTCGCGGCGTCCCTGTCCGGAGCGATCGGCGCGATGTCGGGACCCCTGCACGGTGGCGCGCCGGCGCGGGTGCTGCCGATGCTCGAGGCGGTGGAGCGCTCCGGTGACCCCGAGGCGCTGGTCACGGGCATCCTCGACCGCAGGGAGAAGCTCATGGGCTTCGGGCACCGGGTCTATCGGGCCGAGGACCCGCGGGCCCGCGTGCTGCGCCGCACCTGCCAGGAGCTGAAGGCTCCGCGGTACGAGGTGGCCGCTGCGCTGGAGCAGGCGGCCCTGACCGAGCTCCGCTCCCGCCGCCCCGACCACCCCATCGAGACGAACGTCGAGTTCTGGGCCGCCGTGATCCTGGACTTCGCCGAGGTTCCGCCGCACATGATGCCCGCGATGTTCACCAGCGCCCGCACGGCGGGCTGGTCGGCGCACATCATGGAGCAGAAGCGGGAGAACAAGCTCGTGCGCCCGTCCGCGCAGTACATCGGCCCCGGCCCGCGCCTGCCCTCCGAGGTCGACGGCTGGGACGAGATCAACCACGGCTGACCGGGTTCGGCCGGCCCCGGGTCACGCCGGGGCCGGCACCCGCACCCGCCGGACCAGCAGCGAGAGCACGCCTGCCACCACGGCCAGCACCCCACCGGCGTACCAGGCCATGTCGTACGTGCCCAGCTCGTCACGCACGATGCCGGCACCGAGCGCCATCAGGGCCGCGCCCACCTGGTGCGAGGCGAACACCCAGCCGAAGACGACGGGCGCGGCAGCCCCGAACAGCTCCCGGCACAGCGCCATCGTCGGCGGGATCGTCGCCACCCAGTCCAGCCCGTAGAACACGATGAACGCCAGCATGTTCGCCTGGATGTCCGGCCCGAACAGCCACGGCAGAGCGAGCAGCGAGAGCCCGCGCAGCACGTAGTAGGCGAGCAGCAGCAGCCGGGGGTTGACGCGGTCGGTGAGCCAGCCCGACGCGATCGTGCCGGCCACGTCGAAGATCCCGACCAGCGCGAGCAGTCCCGCCGCTGTGGTCGGGGGCATGCCGTGGTCGTGGGCGGCGGGGATGAAGTGCGGCTGGATCAGCCCCATCGTGGTGGCGCCGCAGATCATCATGCCCGCGGCGAGGTACCAGAACGGGCCCGTCCTGGCCGCGGTGCCCAGCGCCCGCAGCGCGAGCCGCGCGGCGCCCGACCGCACCGGCTCCACGTCGTCGGCCTCGGTGCCGCCGTAGGGCGTCACGCCGATGTCGCGGGGGCGGTCGCGCAGCAGCCAGAGCACGAACGGCGCCACGGCGAGAGCCGCGACCGACACGGCGAGGGCGGCAGGCCGCCAGCCGTGCGCGACGGCGAGCTGCGACACGAGCGGGAGGAACACCAGGCCACCCGCGGCCCCGCCCGCGGTCAGCACACCGGAGACGAGCCCTCGGCGGGCGACGAACCAGCGTCCGGTGACGGTGGCGACGAGCGCGAGCGCCATCGAGCCCGTGCCCAACCCGACGAGCACGCCCCAGCAGAGGACGAGCTGCCAGCTCGCCGTCATGAACACGGTGAGGCCGCTGCCCGCGGCCACCACCACCAGCGCCGCCGTGACGACGTAGCGGATGCCGAAACGCTCCATCAGCGCGGCGGCGAACGGAGCCGTGAGGCCGTACAGAGCCATGTTGACGGCGGTGGCGAGCGAGATCGTCGAGATCGACCAGCCGAACTCGTCGTGCAGCGGGTCCATCAGGACGCCGGGAACGGCGCGGAAGCCCGCAGCGCCGACGAGCGCCAGGAAGGTGACGGCCGCGGCCCACCAGGCGGGATGGATGCGATGCCCCGGCCGGGTGCTCACCGGCGTGCTGACTTCGGTCACGAGAAGCCAGCATCGTGCAGCGACATCCAGGACGACAGTGGCCCGAAGGCCATCCTATGAAAGGATTCGGCCATGCCTGTCGTCGACAGCCCGGGCGGATCCCGGTTCCCCGACGTCCACGAGGTCGCGGTGCTCGCCCTGCCGACCGTGGTCGCGTTCGAGCTCGGACTGCCACACCGGTTCCTCGGTGGCGCCGTCGACGACGACGAGCGGCCGCTGTACCGGGTCCGCGTGGCGACACTGGACGGCGGCCCGGTCCGCACCTCCGCCGGCTACCAGGTGCTGCCCGACCACGATGCGTCGATCCTGCGCACGGCGGACACGGTCATCGTCCCCGGGATCTACGGTGGCTCCGCGAAGGAGCGCGGCGAGCTCGAGCCCGAGCTCGCGGCCGCACTGGAGGGTCTCGACGCGCGCATGGTGTCCATCTGCACCGGCGCATTCGTGCTCGCCGCCTGCGGCCTGCTCGACCACCGGCCCGCCACCACCCACTGGATGCACGCCGCGGCGTTCCGGGCCCTGTTCCCGGCGGTGCTGCTCGATCCCGACGTCCTCTACGTCGACGACGGCGACGTGCTGACCTCGGCGGGCAACGCGGCCGGGATCGACCTGTGCCTGCACCTCGTCCGGCGCGACCACGGCGCCGCGGTGGCCAACCGCGTGGCGCGGCGCAGTGTGGTGGCGCCGTGGCGCGACGGCGGGCAGTCCCAGTTCATGGAGCCGATCCCCGACCCCGAAGGCCCGGGCACCGCACCCACGAGGGCCTGGGCGCTGGAGCGCATCGACCGGCCGCTGACTCTCGCCGACCTCGCTGCGCACGCGTCCATGAGCGTGCGGACATTCACGCGCCGGTTCCGCGACGAGACCGGGCTCAGTCCGGCACGCTGGCTGACGACGCAACGGGTGGCGCTGGCCCGGCGGCTCCTGGAGAGCACCGATCTCCCGGTGGAGCGCATCGCGGCGGACGCGGGGTTCGGCACCACCACGTCACTGCGCCAACACCTGCACGCCGCGATCGGCGTGGCACCGCTGGCCTACCGCCGCACCTACCGCGGGGCGGACGAGCCGGCCAGGTTGCGGGCCAACGCGTAGATCGACCTGGGTAGATGCGGAGATCAGCCCGGCCGTCAACGCTCCCCGCGAGCCGTAAACGGTGACGCCCCACACCGGTTTCTCCGCGCCGATGGCTGCAACACTGGAGCCTGTGACCGCCTCCACCTCTCCTGACCTGCAGATCCCCGCCGACCTCAAGCCTGCCGACGGGCACTTCGGCTGCGGACCCTCCAAGGTCCGCCCGGAGCAGCTCGCCGCGCTCGCCGACGCGGGCGCCGCCGTCATGGGCACGTCGCACCGCCAGAAGCCGGTGAAGTCACTCGTCGGCCGGGTGCGTTCCGGGCTCGCCGAACTCTTCTCGCTGCCCGAGGGTTACGAGGTCGTTCTCGGCAACGGCGGGTCCACGGCGTTCTGGGACGCCGCTGCGTTCGGCCTGGTGCGCGACCGCGCCCTGCACCTGTCCTACGGCGAGTTCTCGTCCAAGTTCGCCGACTCCACCCGCGGGGCCCCCTTCCTGGCCGACCCGGTGGTGATCAAGGCCGACGCGGGCAGCGCCCCGGCCCCCGCGACGGACCCCACCTGCGACGTGCTCGCCTGGGCCCACAACGAGACCTCCACGGGCGTCGCGGTGCCGGTGGTGCGCCCGGAGGCCGCGACCGACGGGCAGCTCATGGTGATCGACGCCACGTCCGCCGCCGGCGGCCTGCCCGTCGACGTCCGCCAGGCCGACGCGTACTACTTCGCGCCCCAGAAGGGCTTTGCCTCCGACGGCGGCCTGTGGATCGCGCTGATGAGCCCGGCCGCCCTCGCCCGCGTCGCCGAACTGGCCGCGTCCGACCGCTGGATCCCGCCGTTCCTGTCGCTCGCCACGGCCGTCGACAACTCGGTCAAGGACCAGACCTACAACACGCCCGCGGTCGCCACGCTGTTCCTCATGGCCGAGCAGATCGACTGGATGCTCGGGCTCGGTGGCCTCGACGCCTGCGTCGCCCGCACCGCCGACTCGTCGAGCCGGCTCTACGAGTGGGCCGAGAAGTCGACGTTCGCCACCCCGTTCGCGGATCCCGCTCACCGGTCGCAGGTGGTCGGCACGATCGACTTCGCCGACTCCGTGGACGCCGCCGCGGTGGCGAAGACGCTGCGCGCCAACGGGATCGTCGACACCGAGCCGTACCGCAAGCTCGGCCGCAACCAGCTGCGCATCGGCATGTTCCCGGCCGTCGACCCCGACGACGTGCAGGCACTCACGGCCTGCATCGACTGGGTCGTGGAGCAGACATCCTGACGGTCGTCCACCGCTCGCGTCGTGATATGAGCAGTATCGGTAACGCTGTGTAGTTACAACTGTTACCTTCACACACTGCTCCAAACGGCCGAAAACGTGCGATGCTGCGCGGCGCGGGGTGCGCTGACCGGGGGCGGCAACGACGTGGGACGACGTCCACCGGACCCGGCGCGCCTCCGCCGCAGGTTGCGATTTGGCAACTACCGTCACCCAGACGGGGAGTACGAGAGCGGGGAGGCCGCCGATGCGGGCGCTGCGGGTCGTCGGGATCACCGAGGGTGGCGGTGAGATCTCCGTCGTTCTCGAGGATCCCGAACGTCACGAGCGCTTCTCTGTGGTGGCCGACGAGCAGCTGCGTGCCGCTGCTCGTGGAGACCTTTCCCGGCTCGGGCAGATCGCGATCGAGTTGGAGAGTCAGTTGCGCCCACGTGAGATCCAGGCCCGCATCCGCGCCGGAGCGTCCGTGGAGCAGGTCGCCGCGGCGGCAGGCGTGCCACTGCAGAAGATCGAACGCTTCGCCTATCCGGTGCTGCTCGAACGCACCCGAACGGCAGAGGTGGCCCAGCGTGCCCATCCGGTGCGCGCCGACGGACCCGACACCCGGATGCTCGGAGACGTGGTCGCCCACACCTTCGGCCTCCGTGGCCAGGAGTACGGCGAGGCCGAGTGGGACTCCTGGAAGGGCGAGGACGGCCGCTGGGTCGTCGCGCTGTCGTGGCGTGCGGGCCGGTCGGACAACCGGGCGCACTGGACGTTCCAGCCGGGTGCCAACGGCGGCACGGTCACCGCGATCGACGAGCACGCCAGCGACCTCGTCGAGGGACTGCCCGCGAGGCCACTGCGCACCGTCGGGCCGGTCATCGAGATCGGACGCACCGAGGAGCCCCCTCCGGCGCCGGCGCCCAACCACCCGGAGGAGCTGCGCGCCGCGGCCTCCGACAACGTGCGCGGCGGGCGGATCGACGCCGGCCGCGAGCACTCGCCCGCACCTGAGCCGCCGCGGGCGGCCGAGCGCCCCGCGCGCACCGCACCGGAACCTCGACGTCCCGTGCCGCCCGTGCAGCGCCAGGCACCGGTCGAGACCCGCACCAGCCCGCCTGCGGCGCCCGAGCGCGAGCAGCAGCCTGCCCCGGCCGCGAAGGAGACCCCCGCGGCCCCGGCGGCGAGCGAGCAGGCCTCGGAGCGACCCGCCGCTGAGGCAGCGGCCGACGAGCAGCAGCCCGCACCCGAGCAGCAGCCCGCGGCCAACCGGCGGACCAAGAAGGGCAAGCCGGTGATGCCGTCGTGGGACGAGGTGCTGCTGGGCGTGCGCGGCCAGCGCTGACGCGCTAGGAGGGTCAGGGCGCTCCTAGCCGAGGAGGCCCACCAGGAGCACCACCCACGCCATGGCGAGTCCTGCCGCCCCGCCGAGCGCGGGCCAGCGCCAGAGCGGTGTGTTCCGCAGCAGGTAGAGCGACGGCGCCAGCCCGAGCGCGACGAGCAGGTTCGCCGGCACCCAGAGCAGGCCGAACGCCTCGGCGAACGCCCGGCTGAGTGCGATGTCGGCGAACGCGGCGAGCACCGCGGAGAACGCGGCGATGGTGAACCCGGTGGCCCACGGCGTGGGTCCGGCCGGTTCGGCAGGCAGCCGGGGGATCGGGCCGGTGGAACCCGCCGGCACCGACTCGACCTCGCCCGTGATCGGGTCGGTGAACTCCACGGACCTGCCGAGGTGGTCGGCCACGCGCGACGCCAGCTGGCGCCCGCGGCGCTGGAGCACGTCGAGCTCCTGCGGACCGCCGGACCGCGTCACCGACACCGCGAACGCCGCCCACTCGCGCAGCGCGTCGAGCAGATCGGGGGGCAGATCCGGGTCACCGGGCTGCCGCTCCCCCAGTACGACCCGACCTCCTGTGACGAGCTCCACCCGGTCAGCCTACGGCCGTGCCCACGGCGTGGAAGGCCACCGCGGCCGCGGTCGCGACATTGAGTGAGTCGACCCCGTCGGCCATCGGGATCCGGACCCGGACATCGGCCGCTGCGAGCGCCTCGTCCGACAGGCCCGGTCCCTCCGCGCCGAGCAGCACCGCGACCCGCTCCCCCCGCAGTCCCGACGCCGTCAGCGGCACGGCGTCCGCCGCCGGCGTCAACGCCGCGACCTGCATCCCGGCCGCCCGGAGCACGTCGAGCGACTCCGGCCACGGCCCCGGCAGCTCGACGAACGGCACCCGCAGGACGTGCCCCATCGACACGCGCACGCTCCGGCGGTAGAGGGGGTCGGAGCAGCGGGGGCCCAGCAGCACCGCGTCGACGCCGAGCGCGGCGGCGTTGCGGAACAGCGCGCCGAGGTTCTCGTGGTCGTTCACCCCCTCGAGCACCGCCACGAGCCGGGCGTCGCGCAGCAGCGCCCCAGGATCCGGCGACCCGGCCCGATCCGCCACCGCCAGCACCCCTCGGTTGAGGTGGAACCCCACGACCGCGGACATCGTCGAGGCGTCCGTGGCGTACGCAGGCACGTCGAGCCCGGCCAGCTCGTCGGCGAGCTCGTCGATCCGCCGGGGCACCCCCAGCAGCGAGCGCACCGGGTACGGCGAGTCGATCATCCGGCGCACCACGACGACCCCTTCGGCGATCACGAGCCCACGCCCTCCCGGACGGTCCGGTCGGCGGTCGGCGGCCGTGAGGTCGCGGTAGTCGTCCGCCCGTGGGTCGGCCGGGTCGTCAAGGGTGATGATCGTGGCCACGCTCCGAATCGTCCCAGCCGCGAGGTGTCCCACCCGTCATCCGGTCGGCCGTAGCGAAGGGTTCACCCACCGTGTCACGGTTGACAACCGCCCGGAGGCGCCCGCCGCCCGAGGACTGCTCGGGTCCGAGCATCGAGACAGCTCCGGCTCGGCCCGGGGGCAGGAGGCACTGCACGCATGGGTCAGGACGTCGACCGACGAACGTTCAGTCGACGGGATCGACAGCAGTACCGGGCAAAGGTGCAACGCTGTCTCGACGTTCTCGCACTCATGCTGCGGGAGCACCCGTTTGCCCGCGACGAGCCCATGACCGGGATCGAGGTGGAGCTCAACCTCGTCGGCCGTGACCTCGAACCCTCGTTGACGGGTGCCGACGTCCTGCAGGCCATCGGCTCGTCCGAGTTCCAGTCCGAGCTCGGCCGCTGGAACCTCGAGCTGAACCTGCCGCCCCGCCTGTTGCCCGGCGACCGGTGGCGGCACCTGGAGCACCAGCTGCTCGACGAGCTCGCCGTCGCCAGGGCGAAGGCCGTGGACTCCGGCGCGAACCTCGCCGTCATCGGCATCCTCCCCACGCTGGAGCGCCGGCACCTCGTCGCCGCCGCCCTGTCGCCCGACGAGCGCTACACGATGCTCAACGAGCAGATGCTGAACGCCCGTGGTGAGCCGATTCGCCTCGACATCGCCGGTGACGACCCGTCGGGCCGGCACGGGGTGGAGCCGGAGCACCTCATCGCCGACTTCGACTCCATCGCACCCGAGGCGGCCTGCACCTCCATGCAGCTGCACCTGCAGGTGCACCCCGACTCGTTCGCCGGCTACTGGAACGCCGCGCAGTGCGTCGCGGGGGTGCAGCTGGCCGTCGCGGCCAACTCCCCGTTCCTGCTCGGCTCCCGGCTGTGGGCCGAGACGAGAATCCCGCTCTTCGAGCAGTCGTGCGACGTACGCACGCCCGAGCTGCGCAACCAGGGCGTCCGGCCCCGGGTGTGGTTCGGCGAGCGCTGGATCACCTCGATTCTCGACCTCTTCTCGGAGAACGGCCGGTACTTCCCCGCGCTGATGCCCGTCACCGAGGACACCGACCCGATGACCGAGCTGCAGGACGGCCACGTGCCGGGGCTCGACGAGCTGCGGCTGCACAACGGCACCATCTGGCGCTGGAACCGCCCCGTGTACGACATCGCGGACGGGGTGCCGCACGTCCGCGTCGAGAACCGCGTGCTGCCTGCCGGGCCGACCCCGCTGGACATGGTGGCCAACGCGCTGTTCTTCTACGGGCTGCTGCGCTCGCTCGTGGAGGCCGAGCGGCCGCTGTGGAGCTCGATGTCGTTCGAGGCCGCCGAGGAGAACTTCACCACCGCCGCGCGGCACGGCATGGAAGGCCCGCTCTACTGGCCGGGCAACGGCTGGATCCGGCCCGACGAGCTCGTGCTGCGCAAGCTGCTGCCGCAGGCGGCCGAGGGGCTCCAGCGGTGGGGCGTCGCCTCCGAGGTGATCGACCGGTACCTGTCGGTGGTCGAGCGGCGCTGCGTGAACCGGCGGACCGGGGCGTCGTGGCAGCTCGACACCGTGGCGGCGCTGGAGGCCCGCGGCGCCGACCGGCCGACGGCGTTGCGCGGCATGCTGGAGCGCTACCTGGAGTCCTCGGCGGCCAACGAGCCCGTGCACAGCTGGCCGCTGCCCAGCTGACCCGGCGGCGGTCCCGTCCGGACCGCACACATCCCGTGGCCACCGTGCACACGTCCTGACGTGTGCACGGTGGCCATCAGGTGTGCACGGTCAGGCGACGCCCCGCGGCCGCAGGCCCCGCGTTCACCATCGCAAAGCGCTCTCCCGTTCCGCCTCGCGGCGGGAGGGGCGCTCCTAGTGTCGATCCCGTTCCGATCGCGGCTGCACCGAGGTAGCCGCAGGTCGATCGGCCGAGCCGGTCGGCACCACCACTAGTCCGTGCGCCCGGGCGATCCGCTGCGGGTGCGATCTCGCGCGCCCGCAGACCGGGGGGAACCATGCCCGAGCGACCCGCCCCGACCCTCCGCACGCGCCGGGCCGCGCTCGCCGGCCGAGCCTGGTGACGACCGTGGCCCGCTTCCGGCTCTTCGGCCGCGCCCCGGCACCCGAGGGCCCACCGCCCGGCGCCCCGGCCCCGCACGGCGGCTCCTACGGCCCGCCGGCGGCGTACGGCCCCCAGCCGCCGGCGTGGGGAGCCCCCGCTCCGGCCGCCGGCCCGCCACCGGTCGGTGCGGGCGCCCCCTGGCCCGCTCCCGGTGTCGCCGGCCCGGCCACCCGCGCGGCCCGGCCGGTGCTCCCGCGGGGTTCCGGCTACGACGACCCGCCCACCGACCCCCACGGCTTCCCGCCGATCACCGCTGTTCCCGTGCCCGCCCTGCCGGGTCCCCTCCCGCCGCAGGCCACCGGGCCGGCGCTGCCCCACCAGCCCGCTGCGCACCCCTGGGGGCAGGCGCCCCCGATGCCCGACGCGCCCGCGCCCCATCCGGCCGAGGCGGCCGCGCTGGCCGGTGCGTTCGCCGTCGACTACCTGTCCTGGGACGAGGACGATCCGCAGCGGCGCGGGCGGGTGCTGCAGGACTACCTGGCGGCTCCCGCCACCGACCCGGCGCATCTGGGCTGGGCAGGCCACGGGCGTCAGCGCGCCGAGTTCGCCCTGCCCGGGCGCGTGAGCCCCGACGGCGACGGACGGGTGCTCGTCGACGTCCGGGTCCGGGTCACGCCGTACCGCTCGGTGGGCGACCGCGGCCCGGACAACCTCCCCGAAGCGGAGCCCGGCAACGTGGCAGGCACGCCTGCGGTCGCCCCCGCTCCCACCGGACGCGGCTGGCGCAGCCTCGCGTCGTTCTGGGTCCGGCTCAGCGTCCCCGTGGTGCTGGAGGGCGCCCGGCTGGTGATCGACGCCGGGGAGGAGATCCTCGGCGAGGAGCCCGCGCCGCCACCGACGGCCGCTCCCGCCACCGACGACCACACCCTCGCCGACGACGACCCCCTTGCCGAGCCCCGTGCGGCGGGTGCGTGGTGAGCGGCATGCGTGCGCCCGTGATCGCCGGGCTCGCCGCGGGGTCGGGCACGAGCACCCTCGCCGCCGCCCTGCACGCCCGCGACGCCGGCCGGTTCGAGGAGTGGGCCGCCCACGGGGCCGACATCGTCGTGTGCCGTGCGGAGCAGCCGTCGCTCCGGCGCGCCGCCACCCTGGCCTGCGCCCCGGCCGGCCCGCGTCCGCTGCTCGCAGTCACCCTCGGCCCCGGCGACGAACAGCAGCGCGCCGCGGAGACCGCGCTCCCGGCGCTGCAGCCGCGCTTCTCGGCCGTCGTGGTGCTCCCGCACGTCCCCCGGTGGCACGACCGGGCCCTGCCGCACGACGAAGCGGCCGCCGTGCTCGCCCAGACCGCGGAGCACCTGCCGCGCCCGTTGCGGGCCTATGCCGCGGCGTTGCGCACGCTCGCCGTGGGCGTGGTCGGATCGGGTCTGCTCGGCCGGAGCGTCCCGCCCCTGCTCGCCGTACCGATGGCCGCGCCCCGGCCGGCCCTGCCGGAGCCGCTCCGCCGGGCAGAGCCGCGCCGACCGGTCCTGCTCACCCCGCCCCGCCCGGTCGCGCCGGTCCCCCTGTCCCGGACGGCTCCCGAGCCCGATGACGAGGAGATCGAGGCCGAACCCGTCCGCGCGGGCGTCGCGGCGGGACGAGCGGAGTGAGCGGTGGCCGGAACGGCACGCGCGCGCGGGTTGCTGCGCGCGGCACTGTCCACGATGGCCGGCCTGTTCCTGCTGGGCGCGGCACCCGCACCGGCACCGGAGGCGATGTCGGGCGTGGCTGTCGAGCGGGTGCCGGTGCCGGCCCGCGAGTCGCTCCCGCTGATCACGGAGCTCACCGCGTCGCAGTGTCCCGAGCTGCCGCCGCTGTGGGTGGTGGCCCAGGTGCAGGCGGAGTCCGGGTGGGACCCGGCGCTGGAGTCGAGGCGCACGGGCGGACCGGCCGGGCTCTACCAGCTCAGCCGGCGCAACTGGGAGGCCGCGGGCGGCCAGGCGTGGGGCTCCGACCCACCCGCGACCGACGCCGCCGTCCTCTCCGCGGAGCACCACCTGCGCGTCGCGATCCCGTGGGTCTGCGCCAACCTCCGAGCCGTCACGTCGCACCTGCAGACGACCGGCAAGCCGACCGCACCGCTCGACGCGATGCTCGTCTGCCACATCGCGGGATGCGGCCGGGTCACGGGCAGCGCCACCGGTGTGCCTGCTGCGGGCGAGGCCGGCTGCGGCGAACGTTGTGCGCAGGTGGTCCGGCGCTACCTCGCGGCGGTGCACGGCAACCTGGACCGGTTCGCGGCGCCGCCACCGGAGCCCGCGGCCGCCCCTGCACCGGCCCCGGCTGCGGCGCCTGCGGCCTGGACCGGCGGCGCCACGGCCTGCCGGCCACCCGACCCCACCGGCGACGGGTGCCTCACCGGTGCCGCCCGGCACGGGCTCGAAGCCGCCGCAACGGCCTTCGGCAGCTGGTCGGGGGGCCCGCTGATCCACTCGGCAGGCTGCTGGGACAAGCACGCCTGGAACCCGCGCAGCGACCACTCACGCGGCCGGGCCTGCGACCTGTTCCCCACCACACCCGGCACGTTCCCGAAGGGCGCGGAGCTGGACGCGGGCTGGCGCGTGGCCGACTGGTTCCGGGCCAATGCCGAACCGCTGCGGGTGAAGTACCTGATCTGGCAGGGCCGCTACTGGGACCCGAGCGTCAAGGACGACGGCGGATGGGGCAGGCGCTACACGGGCGGCGGGGTCTACGACGTCCGCGACGCCACCGGCGGCCACTTCGACCACGTGCACGTGAGCTTCCGGGAGTGAGGCCGTGACGCGCCGGAACCGTCGAGGGCCGCTGCTGGCCGCTGTCGCTGCCGCCGCGGTGGCAGCGGTGGCTGCAGTGCTGGTGGGCGGCGCGGCCGCTGGTGACGAGCCGCCGTCGGGAGACCCCCCGCTCGGCGCGGCACTCAGCGAGGAGGACCGGATCGCGCTGGACGCACCGCCCGTGAACCGAGGCGACGCGCCCGCCGCGGTGAACCCGGCCGTCGACCTCACCGATCCCGAGGCCGTGGCCCGCGCCTACCTCGCCACCGCCCACTCCATCACCAGCGGCGACACCGGCCGCACGCACCTGCGGGCAGCGGGCTACGCGGTGCCGGGCACCGCGCCGGGCACCGTCGGTGTGGTCGTCGTCGACCCCCCACCGCCCGGCTCCCTCCGTACCGCGGCGGTGACGGCGCTGGAGCTCGTCGCCGCCGACCACGACGGCCTGCGGCGCGGATACCAGGCCGAGGTCGGCACGGCCACGGGGCCGCCCGGCGGCTCGGTCGTGGTCGACCTCGTCTCGCGCTACGTGGTGCTGGCCCTCCAGCCGGACGGCCGGTGGCTCGTGGCCGCGGACTCCCCCGCCACCCCCGAACTCCCCGCCGGGGAGGACTGATGCGACAGGAGTGCCCGTCATGAGCTTCGAGGAGCTCGAGGAGCTGATCCGGAAGTACCTGTCGACCGGCATCGCCGTGGTGGTCATCCTCGTCGCACCCGGCACCGAGGCCGCCCCGGGCGGGCCGCTGCCCGCGGAACCGTCGATCCGGGTCATCGAGCCCGACGGGGCCGCTGCCACCGGGCCGGACAGCGGTGGCGGCGACCGCGCCCCTGCTCCCGATGCGGGTGACCGCGAGCCGGCCGAACCCGAGCAGGGCAGCACAGCGGACGGCTCCGACGACGATCCGGAGCGCACCGGTGCAGCCGGCCGCGACCCCGAGCGCAGCGACGACGGCTCCGGGGACGCCGACTCCGGCACCGGCGACGACAGCTCGAGCGACGACACCCCGAGCAGAGATCCGGGCACCGACGACAGCGACGAGAACGACACGGGCCGGCAGCGCGACGGCGAGCGGGACTCCGGCTCCGGCTCCGACGGCGACTCGGGCTCCGACAGCAGCTCGAACAGCGAGGACCCGGCCGGCTCGGACGGCTCCGGCAGAGGTTCGGACGGCGAGGATGCCTCCGGCTCGGGCAACCGCTCCGGCGGCTCCGGCGGAGGGGCGGCCACGGGCTCCGGCACCGACGCGAGTGCCGGCACCACGGCGGCCCAACGTCACGGCTGGGGCACCCCGAACCGCGAGGACGACTTCTCGGCCGGCGCCGAGCAGTGGGACATCTACGACGGTCCCGGTCACGGCGGGAACGGCACCCGCTCGCCGTCGGCCGTCTCGGTGCAGGACGGCATCCTCACCATCACGGGCGACTCGTCCGGCACCACCGCGGGCATGGCGTGGAACCCGGGCCAGAAGTACGGGCGGTGGGAGGGCCGCGTGCGGGCTCCTGCGGCCGACCCGTCCTACAACGCGTTGCTGCTGCTGTGGCCCGACGCCGAGAACTTCCCGGTGGGCGGCGAGATCGACTTCATGGAGATGATGGACCCCTCCCGCCAGCAGACCGACATCTTCATCCACTACGGCGAGGACAACTCGCAGGTGAACGGCAAGGTCGAGATCGACGGCACCGAGTGGCACAACTGGGCCGTGGAGTGGACGCCGAAGGGCATCACCGCCTTCGTCGACGGCGAGGAGTGGTACCGCACCACCGACACCAGCATCCTGCCGCCCGGACCGATGCACCTGTGCATCCAGCTCGACTGGTTCCCGGAAGGTGACACGCCCAAGGAGTCGACCATGCAGGTCGACTGGGTCCGGCAGTACTCCCTCGACGGCGAGAGCGGCAGCGCGGCGGAGAGCGGTTCCGCCGACGACTCCAGCGGTGACTCCGGCAGGGACTCCAGCGGCGACTCCGGCAGGGGCGACGGCACGACCGGCCGCCAGAGCGACTCCGACAGCGACAGCGACAGCGACAGCGACGAGGACTCCCCCACCGGTAGCGACAGCGGTGAGGAGGACGGCGCGGGCTCGATCCGGGAACTACTGCGCCGGATGTTCTCCTGGCGATGACCCGCCCGCGATCCCCCACGAACAGGACAAAAGGGACGGAAATTCGCTAATCGGACCCTCTCAGCATCCGCACAGTGCCTGCACCCTACGGTTCTCCCCGTGTCCGACACGCAACAGCTATCCACGCCCGACCCACCATCCGCGCCCCCGCCCCGGGATTGGCACCGGACAGTCATCATCGTGACGGCCATCGCCGCCGTGGCGGCGTTGGTGGGCGTGCTGATAGTCGTCGTCGGAGGACAGGGCGGGAGCGACGGTGGCGCACCGGCCGCCCCGAGCGACGCCGGCCGCGACACCCGCGACCCGCTGCGGCCGCAGGGGCAGGCGAGGCTCGACCCGAGCACGCGCTCCGACACGGAGGCGGCGGTCCGCAACAACTGGCAGCTCCAGACCAACGACGAGTTCGACGGCACGCAGATCGATCCCGCGCTCTGGAGCCTCTACACCGGGGAGACCACCGGTGGGGTCGGGCGGCACGACCCCGACAACGTCACGGTCACCGACGGCACGATGAAGATCACCAGCCACGGCTACTCCTCCGCCGGCATGGCCTGGACCCAGGGGCAGCTGCACGGACGCTGGGAGGTGCGGGCCCGAGCCCAGCAGGGCACCGGGTACGGCGCCGTCATCCTGCTCTGGCCGGACGCCGAGGACTGGCCGGAGGGGGGCGAGATCAACTTCATGGAGATCCCCAACGGCGCGCGCAACGAGAGCCACTTCGTCCTGCACTACAGCGAGGACAACAGCCAGATCGGCACCACCACGGTCGGCGACTTCACCCAGTGGCACAACTACGCGGTGGAGTGGGGGCCCGACCACGTGGCGGGCTTCATCGACGGCCAGGAGATCTTCCGCAGCAGCGACCCGAAGACGATCCCGCCGCGCCCGATGCACCTCGCGATCCAGCAGGACATCGGCCCGTACGGCAAGGACTGGATCCCGCCGCTCGACGACACGACGCCCGAGCGCGTGCAGCTCGAGGTCGACTGGGTCCGCATCTACGGATACTGACCAGGGGCGGGCACCGCGCCGGAAGCTGCAACGGGGGTCCTGACCGAATGGCCAGGACCCCCGTTGCAGTCCCGAACTGACGCGTCACTCCCACCACGAAGCGACAAGGAGAGGTTAGCCTAACCTCTCCTCCGGTCGCAAGGCTTCACCCGCGGAACAGCGCCTCCAAGGGTCCTACCGCGAAGTAGCCGACGAACGCCACCGCCACCACCCACATCAACGGGTGCACGGAGCGCCCGCGCCCGGTGGCCGCGGCCAGCACGACGTAGGAGATGAAGCCCGCCCCGATCCCGTTGGCGATCGAGTAGGTGAAGGGCATGACGACGATCGTCAGGAACGCCGGCAGCGCCACCCGGAACTCGGTGAAGTCGATCTGGGTGATCTGGCGCATCAGCAGCGCGCCCACGACCACGAGCGCCGGGGCCGCGGCCTCGATGGGCACCACCGAGTAGAGCGGTGTGAAGAACATCGCGAGCAGGAAGAGCGCGCCCGTGAGCACGTTGGCCAGGCCTGTGCGCGCACCCTCCGCGATGCCCGACGCCGACTCGATGAACACGGTGTTGGACGACGCCGACGCCGCTCCGCCCGCGACGGCACCCACGCCCTCGACGATCAGCGCCCGGCCCACCCCCGGCAGCTGACCGTCCTTGCCCACGAGCCCGGCCTGCTGGCCGAGTCCCGTCATCGTGCCCATCGCGTCGAAGAAGTTGGCGAGCACGAGCGTGAACACCAGCAGCACGACCGTGAGCAGGTCCAGGTGGACGAAGGCCCCGAAGGACACGGCACCGACGAGCGAGAGGTCGGGCAGGCCGACCACGCTGTGGGGAAGCTCGGGCACCGACAGCGCCCAGCCCTTCGGGTTGGTACCCGCCGACGCTCCGACGTGCGCGATCGCCTCCACGATGATCGCGAGCACCGTGGTGATCACCACACCGAGCAGGATCCCGGCGCGCACCCCCCGGGCCACCAGCAGGCCCGTGACCAGCAGTCCGACGACGAACACGAACGTCGGCCACGACGCGATCGAGTTGTCGATGCCCAGCCCCACCGGCACCGTGGTGGCCGCCGCGTCGCCGATGCGCCGGACGAAGCCCGCGTCCACCAGCCCGATGAACGCGATGAACAACCCGATCCCGACGGCGATCGCGGCCTTCAGCTCAGCCGGGACGGCATTGAACACCGCTGTGCGGAAGCCCGTGACGGCGAGCAGCACGATGATCAGCCCGTCGACCACGACCAGGCCCATCACCTCCGGCCAGCTCATCAGCGGGGCGATCGTGACGGCCAGCAGCGTGTTGATCCCCAGGCCGGTGGCGATCGCGAACGGATAGTTCGCGACGAGCCCGAACAGCAGCGTCATGACCCCGGCCACCAGCGCGGTGACGGCCGCGACCTGGGGAATGCCCAGGACGTGGCCCAACGCGTCGGGTTTGGCGCCCGGTGCGTCCGGGGCGATGCTGCCGAGGATCAACGGGTTGAGCACGATGATGTAGGACATCGTCACGAAGGTGATGAGCCCGCCACGCAGCTCACGACCGACGGTGGAGCCGCGCTCGGAGACGCGGAACAGGCGCTCGATCACCGACACAACTTAGAGCGGGTGGGACATCGCCGTACGCTGCACGTCGTGCTCACACCCCCGCCCCTACCGGCCCGGCTCAGCCAGCCCGGCACGGTGGCGATCGCCGGCTCGCTGGTGTGGGCCGTCGCGGCGCTGGTGCTGCTGGTCGCGGCGCTGCTGGGGTGGCACCCGCTGGACATCTGGTTCACCACCTGCCTCGCGGGCGTGGGGGTGGGCGCGCTTGGCTACGGGATCTTCACCTGGCAACGCGCCGCGGCCCGGCGGGGGTCCCGCACCGCGCAGGAGGGGCTGGACTGATCCGACGGCGCCGCCGAGCGCCCCGTGTCTCGAGGAAACGAGGCTTCCACGGCACTCGTGCGGCGGCCACAAACGTCCACCGGGTTCCTCGCGGGCCCAGGCGGCCCCTCGCGGCGTTGCCGCCCTGGCGAACACCCCGGTATGAGCTGCGGGCGGCGCCTTGCGAGGAACCACCCGGATCCCGCGATCAACCCGGCAACGTTCGTGGCCACCGCACTAGGCTCGTCGTATGACCGATCGACCCACCGCCGTCGTCACCGGGGCCAGCTCCGGCATCGGAGCCGCCACGGCCCGCGCCCTCGCGAAGGCGGGCTTCCACGTGGTGCTGGGCGCCCGGCGCACCGACCGGTGCGCCGAGATCGCCGCCGAGATCGAGGGCACCGCGGTGCGCCTGGACGTCACCGACTCCGAATCCGTCTCCTCGTTCGCCGCTGCCGTGCCGGACTGCCGCCTGCTGGTCAACAACGCCGGCGGCGCCAAGGGCATGGAGCCCGTCGCGGACGCCGACGAGGAGAACTGGCGCTGGATGTTCGAGACCAACGTGATCGGCACCCTGCGGGTCACGCAGGCGCTGCTGCCGGCGCTGCTCGCCTCCGGTGACGGGCACATCATCACCGTCACCTCGATCGCGGCGCTGGAGCCCTACGACAACGGGGCCGGCTACACGGGGGCCAAGCACGCCCAGGCGATGCTGCACCGGACGCTGCGCGGCGAGCTGCTCGGGCAGCCGGTGCGGCTCACCGAGGTCCTGCCCGGACTGGTGGAGACCGAGTTCTCCCTCGTGCGCTTCGACGGCGATGCGGAGCGGGCGGCCGGGGTGTACCGCGGCATCGAGGCGCTCACGCCCGACGACGTGGCCGACGTGGTCGCGTTCGCCGCCACCCGGCCGAGCAACGTGAACATCGACCAGATCGTCCTCAAGCCTCGCAACCAGGCGAGTGCCACGCGGATGAACAGGGAGGGCTGACAGTGCTGGTCGAGCCGGACGGCGTACTCGAGAAGGTCGCCTCGGGGACCATCTGGGCCGAGGGGCCGGTGTGGCTGCCGGAGAGCCGGTCGCTGCGCTTCAGCGACATCCCGAACAACCGGATCCTCGAGTTCTCGGAGGACTCGGGCGAGCTGCGCGTCCATCGTGAGGACGTGGAGTTCACCAACGGCCGCACGCTCGACCTCGACGGCTCGGTGCTCCAGTGCTCGCACGGCAGGCGTGCGGTGGAGCGGGAACGGGACGGGGTCGTCGAGGTCGTCGTCGACCGCTGGGCGGGAGTGCCGTTCAACTCGCCGAACGACGTGATCGTCAAGAGCGACGGCACCATCTGGTTCACCGACCCCTCCTACGGGATCCGCAAGCCGGACGAGGGCCACCCGGGTGAGCTGGAGTACGGCGACCACTTCGTGTTCCGGTTCGACCCGCGCGACGGGTCGGTCACCCCGGTCGTCATCGACGTCGAGATGCCCAACGGGCTCGCGTTCTCCCCCGACGAGTCGCTTCTCTACGTGGCCGACTCCGGCATGTCGCCACCCACCGGCGTCCGGGAGCCGACCAGGCCGGGAGGGCACTCGATCCACTGCTATGACGTGTTCGACGGGCGCCTGTGCAAGAACGGCCGGGAGTTCGTCGAGGTGAACCCCGGTCTGCCGGACGGCATCCGCGTGGACGAGGCCGGGAACGTGTGGTCGTCGAGCTTCGACTCGGTGCAGGTGTTCGCCCCCAGCGGGGAGCCCCTGGAGCAGGTGCCCGTGCCGGAGAAGGTGGCGAACCTGTGCTTCGGGGGCGATGACGGACGCACCCTCTACATCACGGCAACCACCAGCCTGTACCGCATCCGCACCACGGTGCGGGACACCGTTGCGGTGCGCCGCTCAGCCGCGGGCGGCCGATAGCCCCGGCTACGGGGTGGCCGTCTCCTCGGACGGGCGGTGCTCGTCGGCGGCGTCGCCCGGCGCGTTGCCCTCCACCGCTCCCGCGACGCGCTCCTCGGAGTCGCGCAGGATCTCGGCGGCCTCCGCGGCGCGGTCCTCGCCGCCCTGCTCGGCCGCCCGTTCCTCGGGAAGGGGCTCGGCTCGGGTGGCCGTCTGGTCGCTCAGCTCGTCGGGATGCATGCGGGCGCGTACCCGGGCGAGCCGGGCGGCAACCGGCCTAGTGCGGTGGCCACGGACGTTGCCGGGTTGATCGCGAGATCCAGGTGGTTCCTCGCAAGGCGCCGCCCGCCGCCCATACCGGGGTATTCGCCAGGGCGGCAACGCCGCGAGGGGCCGCCTGGGCCCGCGAGGAACCCGGTTGACGTTAGTGGCCGCCGCACTAGAGGGCCGAGAGGCTCTGCCACTTGTCCCAGCTGAGCGTCCAGTCCCAGATGTCGCCGTCCTTGGCGGAGAGCTGGACCGGGGTGCCCGTGACCTCGACCGGGTCGCCGTACAGCGCCGTGTCGTAGTAGGCCTTGGCGTTGTCGATCGACAGGTTGACGCAGCCGTGGGTGACGTTCTCCGAGCCCTGCGCCGCCGCCGACGCCGGGTTGGCGTGGACGAACTCGCCGTTGTTGCTGATCCGGACGGCCCACTTCTCGACGGTGTCGTAGCCGTACTGCTCGCTGACCATCCGCTTGTCGGTGAACTTCTCGCTGACCACGTGGATGCCGGACCTGGTGTTGCGGTTGGGGTCGGTCCCGAGGCCGTAGCTCGCCGGGTAGTCGGCCACCTGCTGCCCGTCGCGAATCACGACCATGCGGTGGCTGTTGACGTCGGCCTTCACGACCTGCGAGCGCCCGATCTGGAAGGTGGAGGTGACGTCGGCGGCCCCGTAGGCACCCTGGCCGTAGGCCACGCCGAACAGCTTCGCCTTGACGGTGACGGTGGTGCCGCTCGGCCAGTAGGCCTTCGGGCGCCAGTCGACGCGGGAGCCGCCGCCCTCGTCGGGCAGCCAGCCCCACGAGCCCTGCACGGGCACCGACGTGGTGACCGACAGAGCGCGTTCGGCCGTGGCCCGGTCGGCGACGTGGCCGTGGAACTGGACGCGCACCGGGGCCGCGACACCCACGGTCTTGCCGTCACCGATGTTGAGGGTGCCGCGCACGGTCTTCGCGGGTGTCAGGGTGGAGAAGGAGCCCTCCAGCGGCACCGACTTGCCGTCGACCCCGTTGGCCGAGCCGGTCCACGTGTAGGACGTGCCGTAGGCGAGCCGGTCGCTGCTGGTCCAGCTCGTGCGGTCGGCGTTGAACGAGCCCTTGACCGCTTTGCCCTTCGGACCGGTCAGCGTGACGCGATCGAAGACGCCCTCCCGGACGGTCACGGTGGCCGAGCCCGTGGGGTTGGTGGTGTCCGAACCGGCGGCCGGCTCGTAGTCGATCGCGGCGACCGGAGCGACGATCTGCTGCGGCGCTTCGACCGCCGGCGGCGGAGTCGCGGCCGGCGCCGTCTGGTTGTCGCGACCGGCGGCTGTGGCGGCGGTGACCACGCCCAGCGAGCCGACCAGCACAACAGCCAGGACCAGCAAGAGCCTCTTCATGCGTTTGATTCCCCTCACAGCACTTCCCGCAGTGAGAGACGTCCGAACACCAGCCCGGTTGCCCCCCGACGCTGCTCCTGCCGGAGCGTACGCGCGCCTCAGAATCGGCAGTGGATCAGCACCGGCTCCGCCACCAGGTCGATGCCGAACCGCTCGCGCACCCCGTCGCGCACCTCTCTGGCCAGCACGAGGAGGTCGGCGGTGGTGCCGTCGCCCCGGTTGGTGAGGGCCAGGACGTGCTTGCCCGACAGGGCGACGCGGCCACCGGGACCGGGATGCCCACGGCGGAATCCGGCCTGCTCGATCAACCACGCCGCCGGGAGCTTGACCAGCCCCGGCCCGGCCGGCCAGCGCGGCCCGTCGCCCGGCGCGTCGGCCTCCGGGAGCACGGGGTTGGTGAAGAACGAGCCCGCGCTCCAGGTGTCGTGGTCGGCCGGATCGAGCACCATGCCCTTGCCCGCACGCAGTCCGAGCACCGCCTCCCGGGCGGCCGCGGCCGGCACCCGCGAGCCCGGTTCCACGCCGAGCGCCCTGGCGAGCTCCGGGTAGCGGATCGGCGCGCTCGTGCCGTCGGCGGACAGTACGAACCGGACCCGCAGCACGATGGCGTCGTCGCGTCCCTTGAGCGAACTCGTGCGATATCCCAGCCCCAACTCCCCCGCGGGCACGTGCTCGCGGACGACGCCGGCGCCGCGGTCGTAGAGGTCGACGTCGACCAGCAGTTCGGCGATCTCCACGCCGTACGCACCGACGTTCTGCACCGGCGTCGCGCCGGTGCGGCCGGGGATACCGGACAGGCACTCGAGCCCGCCGAGCCCATCGGCCACCGAGGCGGCCACGACCTCGTCCCAGTCCTCGCCAGCCTCGACCGTGAGCAGCACGGAGCCGTCGTCCCGGCGCTCCACGGCCCGTCCGGTGCTGGTGACCCGCACCACCGTGCCCGGCCATCCCTGGTCCGCGATCACGACGTTGGAGCCGCCGCCGAGCAGGAGCACCGGCTCGCCGACGACGTCGGCGCTGCGCAGGGCGTCGACCACGGCCCCTGCTGAGCTCGCGGCCACCACCGAGCGGGCCGGTCCGCCGAGCCGCAGAGTGGTGAACGGGGCGAGCCGGGTGGCCACATCAGGTACCGACACGGGTGTCAACGGTAGCCTGCCCCCATGTCCCGGCAGTTCGACTACCGGTCCACGTGGCCGTATCCCGCCGACGAGGTGCACGCCGCGATGGTGGACCCCGACTACCTGCGTGCGCGGCTGGCGCGGATCGGGGGGCCGGGCGCTGCACTCCTGGAACACCACGTCGACCCCGACGGCGTGCACTACCGGCTGCGTCACGGGCTCGACCCGAAGGACATGCCGGCCATGATCCGCACCGTGCTGCCCGGCGACATCACCATCGAGCGCGACGAGAGCTGGAAGCAGCAGGGTCCCGGCAGCTACGCCGCCACGGTGGCGGTGACGATCCACGGCACGCCGGCGTCGGCGTCGGGCGGGATGCGCCTGCACGACACCGCCAGCAGCAGCGAACTGCTCATGCGCATCGACGTCACCGTCAAGGTGCCGCTGATCGGCAGCACGGTCGAGGGCATCGTGGTCAACCGGGTCGGCGAGCTGTTCGACATGGAAGCGGAGTTCACGCGGGAGTGGCTCGCGCAGCGACACTGACCGCCCGGCGCCGCAGTGCGGTGTCCACGAACCAGAACACCAGACCGATCGCGGGGAGCACCGCGCCGAGCACCGACACGCCGGCCCACCCGTGGCTCGCATAGAACGTGGCCGACAGGCCGCTGCCCAGCGCGCCCCCCAGGAAGTAGATCGTCATGTACGCGGAGTTGATGCGGCTACGGGAGTCGGGACGCAGCGCGTAGACGATCGTCTGGTTGCTCACGTGCACGCCCTGCACACCGAGGTCGAACAGGAGCAGCCCGATCGCGAGCGCCACCAGCGATCCGACCCCCGGGCCGGCACCTTGGGCGATCGCCACCCAGGACAGCACCGAGACGGCGAGGAACCCGCCGACGGCGTAGTGCGCCCAGCCCCGGTCGGCGAGCCGGCCCGCGAACCGGGCAGCCGCCGCTCCGGCCACCCCGAACAGGGCGAACAGCCCGATGATGCCCTGGTCGAAGCGGTGCGGCGGGGCCGCGAGCATGAAGCCGATGCTCGTCCACAGTGCGCCGAACGCGGCGTAGCTGGACGCGCTGTAGACCACCCGCCAGCGCAGCACCGGCTCCTCGCGCACGAGCCTGACCACGGAGAGCAGCAGCGCGCCGTAGCGCATCCTCGTGGTGGGAGGCAGCACCGGGAGCGCGCGCCACAGCAGCACCACGGCCACCGCGGTGAGCACGGCGCCGAGGATGAAGACGGCACGCCAGCCGAGCACCTGCGACACCAGGCCGGCCACGACACGGGAGATCAGCACTCCGATCAGGAGCCCGCTCATCACCGTGCTGACCATCTTGCCCTGCTGGCCCTCGGGCGCGAGGTGCGCGGCGAAGGGCACGAGGATCTGCGCGGCCACCGTGGTGATCCCGACCAGCGTGGCCGCGGCCCCGAGCACGGCCAGCGTCGGGGCCACGGCGACCACCACCATGCCGGCCACGGTCACCGACAGCATCGTGACCACGAGCTTGCGTCGCTCCAGCAGGTCGCCCAGCGGCACGAGGGTGGCGAGCCCGAGTGCGTAGCCGAGCTGGATGAGCGTGAGGATCAGGCCGATCTGCGACGTGGACGCGTGGAACGCCTCGGCGAGGGCGTCCTCGAGCGGTTGGGCGTAGTAGTTGTTCGCGATGATCACGCCGGTGGCGAAGGTCATCGCCGCCACTGCGCGACGACGAGTGCGGACCGTGTCGTCGGTCTCGGTCGCTCCTGAAGTCACAGCTCCAGCATGCGCCGGCGACCACACGCCGGAGACATGCGGTCGACCACAGTGCACCATGCGGCAGTGGATGCGATCCCCGAGCAGCGTTATGTGATCAGCCTGAGCTGTCCCGACACCACCGGGATCGTGGCCAGGATCGCCGGTTTCCTCGCCGACGCAGGCGGCTGGATCGTGGAGGCGGGCTACCACTCCGACCCGGACAGCGGCTGGTTCTTCACGCGGCAGGTCGTGCGGGCCGACTCACTGCCGTTCGGCGCCGACGAGCTGCGCGCCCGGTTCGCCGAGGTGGCCGCTGAGCTCGGTGGGGAGACCACCTGGACGGTCACCGACACGGGGATCCCCAAGCGGGCCGTGCTCCTGGTGACCCGGGAGCCGCACTGCCTGCACGACCTGCTCGGCCGCGTCGCCGCCCGGGAGCTCCCCGTGCAGCTCGACGCCGTGATCGGCAACCACGGGGAGCTCGGCGACATCGTGCGCGCGCACGGCGTGCCGTTCCACCACGTCGAGTTCCCGCCACCGGGCAACGGCCGCTACGCCCGCGACAAGGAGAAGGCCTTCGACGAGCTCCGCGGCCTGGTCGAGCAGCACGACCCCGACGCGATCGTGCTCGCCCGCTTCATGCAGATCCTTCCGCCCGAGCTGTGCCGGGCGTGGCTCGGGCGGGCCGTGAACATCCACCACAGCTTCCTGCCGTCG
Organism: Pseudonocardia sp. OZ21; assembly: GCF_059359135.1. NCBI lineage: Bacteria > Bacillati > Actinomycetota > Actinomycetes > Pseudonocardiales > Pseudonocardiaceae > Pseudonocardia > Pseudonocardia sp. OZ21. The sequence continues at coordinate 185,926 of NZ_JCADBN010000009.1, read as the reverse complement.
TTCGTCGGCGCCCGTCCGTACCACCAGGCCTACGCGCGCGGGGTGAAGCTGATCGGCGCCACCTGCCACTACGTCACACCCGACCTGGACGCCGGCCCCATCATCGAGCAGGACGTGATCAGGGTGGACCACAGCGACACCGCGGCCGACATGGTCCGCCGCGGCCGCGACATCGAACGCCTCGTCCTGGCCCGTGGCCTGCGCTGGCACCTGGAGGACCGGGTGCTGGTGCACGCGAACAAGACGGTGGTCTTCCGCTGACCTCCTGCAGCTGGGCACTCCGGAGCCATCCTGCTCCGGCGCGGGGCTGAGGACAGCACTACGGCTCCGAACATCCCAGGGCAGGAACGCGAAACGGGTGGTCGCGGTGCGCGACCACCCGTTTCGGGGACTACGGATCAGGCAGCGACGGCCACCGGGGCGGGCTCCAGGGCCAGCTCCAGGACGTCGGACACGTCGGACACCGGGTGCACCCGCAGCTCACCGCGCACCGACTCCGGCAGATCGTCGAGGTCGGGCTCGTTGCGCTTCGGGATGATCACGTCGGTCAGCCCGGCCCGGTGGGCGGCCAGCAGCTTCTGCTTGACCCCACCGATCGGCAGGACCTTGCCCTGCAGCGTGACCTCGCCGGTCATCCCGACCGACGACTTCACCGGCCGCCCGCTCGCGAGCGACGCCAGCGCCGTGGTCATCGTGATCCCCGCGCTCGGGCCGTCCTTCGGGACCGCGCCCGCCGGCACGTGGATGTGCAGCTTGCGCGAGGCCAGATCGCCTGCCAGCCCGCGGGACCGCAGGTAGCTCAGTGCGATCGACACCGACTCCTTCATGACGTCACCGAGCTGGCCGGTCACGGTCAGCCCCGGCTCGCCCTCCATCGAGGTGGCCTCGATGAACAGCACGTCCCCACCGGCGCCGGTGACGGCGAGACCGGTCGCGACGCCCGGCACGGAGGTCCGCTCCGCCGACTCCGGCGTGAACTTCGGCCTGCCGAGGTAGCCGACCAGCGCGTCCGCGTCGATGTGCACCGGGCGCTCGACGTCCGATGAGTCGACCTGCACGGCGACCTTCCGCAGGACCTTCGCCAGGCCCCGCTCGAGCTGCCGCACACCTGCCTCACGCGTGTACTCCGCGGCGATCATGCCGAGTGCGACCTCGGAGAACTCCACGTCGGACGGCTCCAGGCCCGCCTTCTCGACCTGCCGCGGCAGCAGGTGGTCGCGCGCGATGGCGACCTTCTCCGCCTCGGTGTAGCCGTCGAGCGTCACGACCTCCATGCGGTCCAGCAGCGGGCCGGGGATGGTGTCGTAGGCGTTGGCGGTGGCGAGGAACAGCACGTCGGACAGGTCGAGGTCGACCTCGAGGTAGTGGTCGCGGAACGTGTGGTTCTGCGCCGGGTCGAGCACCTCGAGCAGCGCCGCGGTCGGGTCGCCGCGGAAGTCGCTGCCGACCTTGTCGATCTCGTCGAGCAGCACGACGGGGTTCATCGCGCCTGCCTCCCGGATGGCCCGGACGATCCGGCCGGGCAGCGCGCCGACGTAGGTGCGCCGGTGGCCCCGGATCTCGGCCTCGTCGCGGACGCCACCGAGGGCGACCCGCACGAACTTGCGGCCGAGCGCTCGTGCGACCGACTCACCCAGCGACGTCTTGCCGACACCGGGCGGACCGACCAGCGACAGGACCGCACCGGACCCACGGCCCCCGACCTTGTCGAGACCGCGGCGGTTGCGACGAGCCCGGATGGCCAGGAACTCGATCAGCCGCTCCTTGACGTCGTCGAGGCCCGCGTGGTCGGAGTCGAGGATCGCCCGTGCGGCCACCAGGTCGTCGGTGTCCTCGGTGGTCGTGGTCCACGGGATGTCGAGGACGGTGTCCAGCCAGGTGCGGATCCAGCCCGACTCCGGGCTCTGGTCCGATGCCCGCTCCAGCTTGCCGACCTCGGTCAGCGCGGCCTTGCGCACGTGCTCGGGCAGGTCGGCGTTCTCCACCCGGGTGCGGTAGTCGTCGGCCCCTTCGGGCTCGTCCTCACCCAGCTCCTTGCGGATCGCGGCCAGCTGCTGGCGCAGCAGGAACTCGCGCTGGGTCTTCTCCATGCCCTCACGGACGTCGTTGGAGATCTTCTCGGAGATCTCCTGCTCGGCGACGTGCTCGCGGGTCCATTCGATCAGCAGCTCGAGCCGCTTGACCGTGTCGGTCTCGGCGAGCAGCTGGGCCTTGTGGTCCAGGTCGAGGTAGGACGCCCAGCCGGCGGTGTCGGCGAGCTGTCCGGGGTCGGTGATCTGCTGCACCGAGTCGATGACCTGCCACGCGCCGCGCTGCTGCAGGATCCCGACGACCAGTGCCTTGTACTCCTTGGCGAGCTCGGTCGCCTTGCCCGTGACGGGCGACTCGGGGATCGGAGTCGCCTCCACCCACAGTGCGGCACCGGGACCGGTGACACCGGACCCGATCTGCGCGCGACCCTCGCCGCGCACCACGGCCGCCCGCTCCCCGCTGGGGAGCCTGCCGACCTGCTCGAGGACGGCGATCGTGCCCACGGCGGCGTACTTGCCGTCGAGGCGTGGGACGACCAGCACCTTGCGATCACCAGGCGCAGCGCCAGCGGAGCCGGCATCGATACCGCTGTTCGCTGCATCGACCGCTGCCTGGATCTCCGGCTCGTCGAGCCGGACGGGAACCACCATGCCGGGCAGCACCACCGAGTCGGCGAGCGGAAGCACCGGCAGCTTCAGCGTCTCTGTCATGCCCCGGTCAACGCTTACACCGTTGTCGGAATTCCAGCGTTCAAGTAAGTCCGCCATGAGCGAACGCAGGAAGGTTGAGCAAGAGCGACTCAACGCCCGAGGCCGTCGACCACCTCTGCGCCAGGGAGCCGTGCCGCCAGCGCGCCGGGCAGCGCGAGCTTCGAGTGCCGCACCCCGCTCCCGATCACCACGGCAGGAGCCGCCGCCACCGCTGCGTCGACGAGCACCGGCCAGTCGTCCGGCAGGCCGACGGGCGTGATGCCGCCGTACTCCATGCCCGTGATGGCGACGGCGTCGTCCATCGGGGCGAACGAGGCCTTGCGCGCGTTCAGGCGCTTGCGGACGAGGCCGTTGACGTCGGCCCGGGTGGTGGCCAGCACCAGGCACGCCGCGTAGCTGACGGTCTCGCCGCGGCGGCCTGCCACCACGACACAGTTGGCGGATCCGTCGAGCGGGGAGCCGTATGCCTCACAGAACGCGGCCGTGTCGGCCAGGCCGGGATCGATCTCCGCCACGCCGACCAGCGCGGCGTCGGCCGGATCGAGCAGCTTGAGCGCGTGGGCGACGGGCTCGCCCAGCAGGTCGGGACGGTCGAGAGCGGGGACTGCGTGCAGCGAGCCCAGTACGGACCAGGCACTCACCAGCGCTGACCGCCACCCTGCACGCCGACCACGGCGGGTTTGACGTCGACGATGTACACGAGCACGGCAACGAGCGCCGCCAGCCAGAACAGCGTGCCGCTGCTCCGCGGGCCGCCCTGGAAGACGACGAGAACGAGCACGCTGGCGCCCGTGATGCCGAGCCACGCAGGCTTGGTGAGCTTGTCGGCCGCCGTGAAGGCGTCGGCGCGCTGCATCAGGGCGTGGATGAAGGCGTAGGCACCCACCGGGATGGCCAGCAGCCACAGCGCCCACAGAACCCAGTCATCGAGGTCATACAGCAGGCTCACACCGGGCAGCCTACCCCGGACCCCGACGACGAAGCGCCCCCGAGGAGTAACCGAACCTCGGGGGCGCTCGTCAGGATGGAGGAGGGCTGCTCCTCCGTGCGGTCAGCCCTTGGGACCGGTGCCGTTGGTCGAGCCGGTGCGGCGCGCGGCGGGCTTGCGTGCTGCGGGCTTCGGCGTCTCCACCGGAGCCGTGCGGTTGGCCGTCTTCCGCGTGGCGCTGCGGGTGTCGTGGGCGACCTCGGTGCCGGCGTCGGTGATCACGTCGGCCGCCCCGGCGCCGGCCTGGGCCACCGCCTTGGACGCGTCGCCGGTGACGTCGGTGACGGTCTCGGCGGCCCGCCCGCTGATGCGCTGGCTGGCGCGCGCCACCCGCTCACCGGTGGACCGGGTCTGCGTGGTGACCGTGGCCAGCGCCTTCGTCGCGGCGTCACGGGCGTCGTCCACCAGGTCGTCGACGCGCGCGTCGAGCTTCTCGGTGTAGGACCCGAACGTCGCGAGAGCCTGCTCCACCTGCGGCTGCTTGCGGATGCGGCCCCAGGTCTTCTCACCGCGCTCCGCGAAGCCCGCGTAGGCCTGCTCGGCCTGTACGCGTAGCTCGGCGACCGTCTTGCGCAGCTCCTCGGAGTTGAGGCGCTGCGGAAGCTCGGCCACGCGGTTCTGGACGTCCCCGGCCTGCTCGGTGGCGCGGGTACGGGCCACGGCGGCACGGGCACGGGCCACCTCGGCGGCCTTGGACACCGCGGTGACGGCGAGCTCGCCTGCACCCAGGACGGCCAGCAACGGGGTACGTGCGGCCTCGGCCCGCTCGGCGGCGGACTTGGCGGCCTGCTCGCGTGCCTTGCGCACGTCCGCGGCGGTCGGTAGTGACACGGGCATGATGATCACTCCTCGTGGTCAGGATCGTTCGGTTGTGGGGCGGGGAGCGACGGGCTCGTCGTTCTGCCGCCGGAATGACTGGTAGACGTCCAGGAGCACCTGCTTCTGGCGCTCCGTCAGGGTCGGATCGGCGAGCACGGCGTCGGTGACGTCGCTCGCCGGCTTCTCGTCGAGAATTCCGGCCTTCACGTACAGGGCCTCTGCGGAGATCCGCAGCCCCTTCGCGATCTGCTGCAGGATCTCGGCCGACGGCTTGCGCAGCCCTCGCTCGATCTGGCTGAGGTAGGGGTTGCTGACGCCGGCGGTGCGGGCGAGCTGACGCAGCGACACCTGCGCGCCCTCCCGCTGGCTGCGGATGTAGCTGCCGATGTCGTCGACGGCCTGACCGACGGCCAGACCTGCCTGCTCGACGACCTGGCCGACCTGCTCGACCGCGTGGCCGACGCGCTCCCCGGGCCCTTCGGGCTTGGGGGACGGGTCCCTCGGCGCTGACATTCACTCACCTCTGTTCCGTCGAACCGACCATACGCCGGAGCGCTAGCTGTTGCAAGCACCGTGCTTGCGCTGGCAGCGAGCTTGCCCACAGCCACGAGCGGCGACAACTCGTCTCGGGGGAGGATCCTGCTGTGGAACAGACGCCTGTGCTCGCCGGCCAGGGCCCCGTCCTCGCGGCGGTGTCAGCAGGCGGCCTGCTCGGGGCGTTGGCCCGCTGGGCCGTCGGGCTGGCCTGGCCAACGCGGCTCGGAGACGTCCCGTGGGCCACGCTGGCGATCAACATCGTGGGATGCCTGTTGATCGGCCTGCTGATCGCTGCGGTTGCCCGCCGCCCCCGGCACCACCTGCTGCGCCCGTTCCTGGGCACCGGCGTGCTCGGCGGGTTCACCACGTTCTCCGGCTACGCGGTGGACGCGGTCCGGCTGGTGCAGCACGGGAGTGCCGGCTCCGTGGCCGTCTACGTCGGCGGCACGCTGCTCGGCGCCCTCGCCGCCACCTGGATCGGTCTCCATGGGCCGCGCCTGTCTGCGAGCAACCGGTGACCGCCCTGCTGGTGGTGCTCGGCGCCGCGGTGGGGGCTCCCTCGCGCTACCTGACCGACCGGGTTCTGCGCCTGCGCTACGGCGCCGCCCTGCCGTGGGGCACGTTCATCGTGAACGTGGTGGGCTCGGCGCTGCTCGGACTGGTGGTCGGCGCCGCCGCCTCCCCCGCCGTCACGGCGCTGGTCGGCACCGGCTTCTGCGGCGCGCTCACCACCTACTCCACCTTCGGCGCCGAGACGGTGGAGCTGGCCGAACGGGGTCGCGGACGCTACGCCGCCCTCAACGCCATCGGCTCAGTACTGGCCGGCCTGGCCGCGGCCTGGGTGGGCCTGGCGGTCGGTACGGCGGTCGGGTGATGGCGCGGACGACCGCGATCACGACCCGAAGGCCAGCTGGCCGACCGTGTAGATCACGAGCCCGGCGAGGGCGCCCACCACGGTGCCATTGATGCGGATGAACTGCAGGTCCCGGCCCACCTGTAGCTCGATCTTGCGCGACGTCTCCTGCGCGTCCCAGCGCTCGACGGTGTCGGTGATCAGCGTGGTGATCTCCGCGCGGTAGTGCCGGACGACGTAGCCGGCCGCCTGGGCGAGCCAGCCGTCGACCTTGCCGCGGAGATCAGGGTCCGTGCTCAGCCGGGTGCCGAGTGCGATGAGCCCGGAGCGCACCCGGGCGCGCAGCGCGCTCGACGGGTCGGCCGCGGCGTCGAGGATCATGGTCTTCACGGTGCCCCACGCCTGGCCGATGAACTTCTGCACATCCGGATGCCCGATGATCTGGTGCTTGATCCGCTCGGCGCGCTCGATGGTGTCCGGGTCGCTCTGCAGGTCGGAGGCGAACTCCACGAGGAACGTGTCGACGGCCTGGCGCAACGGATGCTCGGGATCGGTCTTCACGGCCCAGGCGAAGTTCTGTACCTCGAGGAAGACGCGGTCGGCGATGAGCTCGTCGACGAACCGCGGCGACCACGAGGGAGCCCTCTCGTGCACGATCCGCAGCACCATGTCGTGGTTGGCGGTGACCCAGTCGTAGGCCCGGTCGCACACCAGGTCGACGAGGCGGCGGTGCGATCCGTCGGCCAGCACCCCCTGCAAGACCGTGCCGAGTGGCGGCCCGATCGGACGCTCCATCAGTTTCGGGACGAGGATCTGCTCGATCACCTCCTGCACGTCCTCGTCACGCAGGACGGTGACCACCCCGCGGGCCGCGGTGGCGAGCTCGGCCGTGATGCGGTCCGCGTTGGCCTCCTGGCCGACCCACGCCCCCACCCGCGACGCCACCTGGACGCGCGCGATCTTGTCGCGCACCACGTCCTCGGACAGGAAGTTCTCCCCGACGAAGTCGCCGAGGCTGTCGCCGATCATGTCCTTCTTCGTCGGGATGATCGCGGTGTGCGGGATCGGCAGTCCGAGCGGACGCCGGAAGAGCGCCGTGACGGCGAACCAGTCGGCCAGCGCGCCGACCATCCCGGCCTCTGCCGTCGCCCGGACGTACCCGATCCAGGCCGGACCGTCGTTGACCTCCCACCAGCGCGAGAGCAGGAAGACGACCGTGGCGACCAGCAGCAGGCCGGTGGCGAAGAGCTTCATCCGTTGCAGGTCGCGCGCCCTGGTCGCCGCGTCGATCCGGCCGAAGCCGAGACCGACCTCGACGACCGGTCGCCGGCCCCCGGGGCGCTGTGCGCCCGGAGCCGACGCATCCGACCGGGGGGTCTCCGAGATCTGCACGCACCCATAGTGCCCGCACACCCGTGGACGTGTTGTCCGGAACGGTTGCGGGGCTTCCCGCCCCGGGAGAACCCCGGCGGCGACGTGGGTCTGGCCGGGGTCGATGGTGTTCCACCGACCCCGGCCACGTTCGTGGTGTGGCTGCGCGGCGAGGGACCTCCCACAGCGGGAGATGCACCCTCGGGCGCCACACCACCGGCGTCCCGGTCCCCCCGGCGCGGCGCGACGAGCCGCGTCAGCGGGGGTGAACCGGGGGCCGGTTTCGCGGTCCGGTCAGAACCGCATCCCGACCGCCACCGCACCGGCGGGCCGCTGGGCGCCCGGGTGTGGTTCACGGTCGGCCCACCATCGAACGACGTCGACGGCGGCGTGCACGATCAAGCCTGCACCCGGCACCCGGTAACCGGTGAGTGCCGGCGCGACGCGCCAGTGGACCCACCCGTCGGGCACCTGGGACGGCGGCGCCAGCACCGCTGCACCCGCTGTGTGCAGGACGACGCCCTCGATGTCACGAAGCTCGGCGGGGAGCACAGCGCCCGGCGTGACCGGGAACCACCACGACCCGGTGGGGGTGGCCGCCACCGGCACCACCGACCCCGCGTCGCGCAGCTGGGCGCACACCTGCCGGCCCCAGATCGCCGGTACTTCGAGAACGTCGAGCGCAGTGCCCGTGACCAGCAGGAGCGAGGTGGGCGACTGCTCCACCACCGGCCACCCGTGGTCGATGAACTCCCGCGCCGCCGCGCGCAGCTCCGCGCCGTACACCGCGCGGTAGCTGTCCCAGCCCGGCATCTACAACCTCCGATGTGTCTGTGGAGCCAGCCCGTATGGCGTGTCTCTGTGACTCTCAACACTGAGCATGACGCCTCGGTCACGCATTGGAGAGCCCATAGCGATGACCGAGCCGACCGCCGAGACGAGCGGGCACTCTTTCGTGGACGGCCTGATCCACGCTCGGTGAACGACGGGTGACCGGTTGGCGTCGGGAGATTGGCGGCGGCTGCGCATGGCGCGCCGCCACGGCCTACCGGTGGCCGTCGACCAGCGGCTGCGACGATGACCGGGTGCTGATGGTCACCGGTTCCACCGGATACCTGGGGAGCGCCCTGCTCGAGTTGGCCGTGCGTGACGGCCACGAGGTCCGCGTCCTCGTGCGGGACGCGGCGAAGGCGGCGGACCTCCTGCCCGCTGGGGTCGACGTCGTGGTGGGCGACCTGGCCGATGCCGACTCGGTGCAGCGGGCCGTCCGCGGCTGCGACGGGGTGCTGCACGTCGCGGGCTCCGTGGAGAGCTCAGCGGAGCGGACCCGCGTCGCGAACGTCGAGGGCACCCGGTCGGTGCTCGCCGCCGCGGTGGCCGCCGGGGTGTCGCGCTTCGTCTACACCAGCAGCAGCGCCGCGGTGATCGACGCATCGGGGCTGGTGTCGGAGACGCCGTCGGGAGCACCCGCGCTGAACGATCCCTACTCGGCGAGCAAGGCCGCGGCCGAGGAGTTGGTGCTCGCCGCGGCGGCCGACGGCCTGGGGGCCGTGATCGTCAACCCGGTGAGCATCTACGGGCCGAGCCCGCTCGGCCCGTACTCCTACAACAGCCTGTTCCTCGCGGCCGCGCGCGGCGAGGTGCCTGCCGTGGTGGATGCCGCCGTGGGATGGGTGCTCGCCGAGGACGCGGCCGCGGGGCACCTGCTCGCGCTGGAGCGCGGAGAGCCGGGCAGGCGGTATGTGCTGTGCGGCGAGGTCGCGACGTTCGGTCGGGTGCTGCACTCCTTCGCCGACCGCGTCGGTGGCCGTCGGGTGCAGGTCCTGCCACCGGGCTCCTCGCTCGGGGAGGACGCCGACACGTTCGCCCGCCGCTCGGAGGTCTACGGGCACCTGCCGCCTGCGCGCGTGGACGACGCGGGAGCCCGGGCGCTGGGCTTCTCACCCGTCGGCGTCGACGAAGGGGTGGCCCGTACGGCCGCGTGGACAGCGGGCCGGTGACCACGCCCCCGGAAAACGCCGGTGCCGGCGCCCCTGGGGGACGCCGGCACCGAAGCTTCGATCGAGAGGGCTTCTCTCAGATGGGGCGGACCGTGTCGGCCTGCGGTCCCTTGGCGCCCTGGCTCGCCTCGAACGAGACGCGCTGGTTCTCCTCCAGCGTGCGGAAGCCGTCCGACTGAATGGCCGAGTAGTGGACGAAGACGTCCGGGCCGTTGTCGTCGGTCGCGATGAAGCCGAAGCCCTTCTCGGCGTTGAACCACTTGACGGTGCCCTGCGGCATACCTGTTCTCCATACGTGAAGCGGACCCTGCCGACACTGTGCCGACCGGGGGCTGCACGGGAACACCGACGAACGCTGAAACCTCTCGATCGCCTGTGAAGCCCACCGTCACTCTCCACGGACGCTTCACAACGATCGAGGAAGACACGACTGCAACCGCGGCAGAACCTATCACGGAGGCCCCTCACCGCGAAGAACTCGATCCGGGACATCGGTTCCACGACAGGGGAAGAAGCCGGACGTTGCCGTACCGTGATCTGCGCCCGCGAATCCGGACGGTCCGGCCACCGTTCCCCGCCGAAGCAGCGGGCTCACGATGTCGTCGAAGCGAAGGATGCTCATGCCCCCCGTGCTGCAGGAAGGCCCGCCGGCCACCGCTGCTCCACTCACCGACGGCCGCAAGTCGGACACCGAGCAGGCACTCGTCATCGCGTTCATGGTGCTGCCGCTGCTGGCACTCGCCGCCGCGGTGCCGCTGGCCTGGGGCTGGGGACTGACGTGGCTCGACGTCGGCCTCGCATCGGCCTTCTACATCCTGAGCGGCCTCGGCATCACCGTCGGGTTCCACCGCTACTTCACGCACGGCTCGTTCAAGGCCAAGCGACCGCTGCGGATCGCACTCGCGGTGGCCGGAAGTATCGCCTTCCAGGGCGGAGTGGTCGGCTGGGTCGCCGATCACAGGCGGCACCACGCGTTCTCCGACAAGGACGGCGACCCGCACTCGCCGTGGTTGTTCGGCACCGGACCTGCGGCCGTGGCGCGCGGATTCTGGCACTCGCACATGGGCTGGCTGCTGCAACGCGACCGGACCAATGCGCGCCGCTTCGCCCCCGACCTCCTCGCCGACCGTGACATCGCCGCCGTCGACCGCCTTTTCGTCCTACTGACGGTTACCAGCCTCGGTCTGCCCGCTCTCATCGGCGGGCTCGTGAGCTGGTCGTGGTGGGGTGCATTGACGGCACTGTTCTGGGCCGGCCTGGTGCGTGTCGCCGTGCTGCACCACGTCACGTGGTCGATCAACTCGATCTGCCACATGGTGGGCGATCGTCCCTTCGCCGCCCGCGACCGCTCCGCCAACGTGTGGTGGCTCGCCGTGCTGTCGTTCGGCGAGTCCTGGCACAACCTGCACCACGCCGATCCGACCTGCGCCCGGCACGGGGTGAAGCGCGGCCAGGTGGACATCTCCGCGCGCATCATCTGGGTCTTCGGGAAGCTCGGCTGGGCCCACTCCGTGCGCTGGCCGACGGCTCGCAGGCTGGAGCGGCTCACCCGCTGAGCCGCGGGCCCGGCTACCTCGCCGGTTCCGGGAGGAGCCCGCGCTCCAGCGCGCGGAAGACCGCGTCGAGCAGTTCCAGCAGATCGCCGTTGTCCTCGGTGAGCCAGTGCTCGTAGGCGGCCAACGCCACCCCGAGGCAGGCGTGCCCGATCGTCTGGGGCACCAGTGCGTCGGGCGCCAGACCGAGCCGGGCCGCCGCGTACTCCGCCACCACCCGCCTCCACTCGGCGTAACGCAGAGTCGAGTGGGCCTGGAGCGCGGGCGTTCCCAGGATCAGCCGCAGGCGCCGCCGGTGCCACGGCTGCTCCTGCGGATCCACCTCGTTGAAGTCGAGCACCGCCCGGCGCACGCCCGTCATGACCGGGATGTCCGCTGGCAGGTCGGCGAAGGTGCGGCGCATGCGGTCGAGTTGCTCGTCGAACGCGCCCCACGGGATGTCGTTCTTCGAGGCGTAGTACCGGAACACGGTGCGGCGCCCGATTCCGGCCGCGACGGCGATGTCATCCACGGTGGTGGTCTCGAAGCCGCGCTCGGTGAACAGGTCGAGCGCGATGTGCTCGATCTCGGACCGGGAGGTGACAGGGCGGCGGCCGGACCGGCGGGGCCGGACCGCGTCACTGATCGGGTGTACGGGCATCGTCGGGTTCCTCGGCGGCGCGGGCGCAGCGGCCCGGTAGGACCCCGATCGTCCCACGGCCCCTGCAGGTGAGGATTCCGCCAGGTCAGGCGTGACGGGGCGGGGAGTGGCGCCGGTGCCCTCCGACCGGTCCCGGGAAGCCGGTGAGCCCCATCCGGACGGTGTTGCGGCCCGCGTGCTTCGCGCAGTACATCGCGGCGTCGGCCACCTCGAGCAGCTGTGTGAGCTCGGTGCCGTCGACCGGCATCATCGCGCCCCCGATCGACACGCTGAGATGGTCGATCACCTCCTGGCCGACCGGGTCGGCGATGTCGACCCGCAGACCCCTGATCCGGCGGCGGATCCGTTCGGCCACCGCCTCGGCGCCCGGGTGCCCTTCCTCGCCGTCGAGACCGGGCAGGAGGACGACGAACTCCTCACCTCCGAAGCGGCCGACGAGGTCGTCCTCACGGACCTCCGCACGCACGGCTTCCGCCACGGCCGCCAGCACCTGGTCGCCCACGAGGTGGCCGTACTGGTCGTTGACCTGCTTGAAGTGGTCGAGATCGAGGACGAGGACCGTGGCGTGGGCACCCTCGCGCTCGATGCGGCGCAGCGCCTGACCGGCCTGGGTGTGCCAGGCCGCGGCGTTGAGCAGGCCGGTCTTGCCGTCGGTGCTCGCCGCCTCCTCGAGCTGGCGGACGAGGACGGTGCGGTGCAGCACGATCAGCGGTGGGAGCACCAGCAGCGCGTACGCGGCCCCGAAGGACGCCATCGCGCAGGCGGCGAGCGCGCCCATCGAGAGGGTGGCGAACTCCAGCACGGCGTCGTCACCGTGGGCGAGGACCTGCAGGAAGGACTTGAACCGCCGGTTGGGCCCTGACAGCACGATCACGCCGACGACCAGCACCATGTTGACGGCGGCGTACACGAGGAGTGCGCCCAGCACTGTGAGAAGGCCGCCCACGCTGCGGAAGAGGACGGCGGGCTCACTCAGCCCCATCACGGCCCCGGCGGCCTCCACGGCGAGCACGACGGTGGCCGCGCTGAACAACGCGCGATGCGGGGGTACGCCCGAGCGCCGCCACACCCGTGCGTAGATGTGGCTGTAGATCAGCACCGCCACGGCCACGGCCAACGGACCAGGGAGCAGTGCGGCGGCGGCGAAGGTCCAGACCGAGCTGAGATCGATGTGCGGGCTCTCGTCGGACTGGCGTCTGACGCGTTCGACGCCGAGCGACGCCTCCGTGCTGACGATGCCTGCCCCCACGAGCACCGCCAGGGTGAGCAGCCACGAGGACGGCAGCTGGCCGACGCCGTGCCGCAGGCTCGCCGCGAGTGTGCCGACAGCGACCAGCTCGACGATCACGATGATGGTGAGAACCGGAGCCGGCGACGACCAGACATCCCAACGGGTCAACCCCCCTGGGCGGCGCCGCGGCAGTCGCATTCCCGAGAAACCTTTCAACCGGGCTGTCGTCACGTTCGCATGCCCCCCATCCCCCGACGGATGGTAGCCGGGCGACGACCCTACGTCATCGGCACGGACGACCGATCAACTCGCCGAGCGGTGAGCTGCGACAACCGGGCGGGCAACGGTGCATCACCGGAAAGATGTGGAGAAGGACGTCCGTCCAGCCAGGAGGCCGGACGACCATTCCGTCGGCCATGTTACTGGACGCACCCGTCCGAACGGCTAGCTCGCGGGCTGTGACCTGCGGGGACTGTGGCCAGGGGCGGGGTCGAACCGCCGACCTACCGCTTTTCAGGCGGTCGCTCGTACCAACTGAGCTACCTGGCCGAACCGGCGGTGTGCCGGATGGTGGAGCGACCCAGACGGGACTCGAACCCGCGACCTTCGCCGTGACAGGGCGACGCGCTAACCAACTGCGCCACTGGGCCTTGCGTTACTGCATCGTACGGTGGTGCTGGTGGAACGTACCCCCAACGGGATTCGAACCCGCGCTGCCGCCTTGAAAGGGCGGAGTCCTAGGCCGCTAGACGATGGGGGCTTGGACCGCCGAGGCTGTCCCCGCCCGCAACGGCTGTCCGTTGGGAGCCACACAAGCATAGGACGAGCCCTTGCGGGCCCGAAACCCGGGGGGTGCTTTACCGCCCGAGCCGACTCGACCGCAGGTCACGGCCGAGCCGGCCGACGGTCAGCGGGTCACGGGCGGTGGCTGCTCGGGGTTGACCGAGATCAGCCCGAGCATGTCGAGCAACTGCCGGAGATCGTCGGAGTCCGCGGAGTTGCGTGCGACGACCAACCTCGCGCGGTTCAGCTGGTCGTCGGAGACGCGGTAGGCGTCCGCCGCCGTGCGCTGGGTCGGGATGGCGCCTCCGGGCGCCATCCGTTCCTCACCGATCTCCCGCCGTGCACTTCCGATACCACTCATCGACGCCTCCCCGTGCGGTCGTCACCCAGGCCTGGACCGAGCGGGGGCGCGTGAACGACGGACAGCACCGTCCGCAGAAATCGGCCGCCTTGACCCGTTCCGGGTACCCCACCCCGGATCGGAACGCCCCGCAGCCACCCCCGTGGCCGTGACCGGCACGTTACCTACCGTCCCTCCGCGACGCACCCCTCTTCCCGGGGGAAGATCCGGCGGTCGCGTGACGGACAGAACACTCCGGGGTGCGGTACACCACTACGCCCGCTTACCCCCTGCGGGTATCGTCGCCGTCGGTCCGTGAAGCGCTGTGGGCCGTCGTGGCATCCGATGTCGGTTCTGCCACCATTCGAGCCACACCCGAGGAGGCTCTGCATGTCCGTCGAGGCACCGTTCCGCACCCAGGTCACCGTCACCGGAATGACCTGCCACCACTGCGTGAGTTCCGTCACCGAGGAGATCAGCGAGATCGACGGCGTCGACGCCGTCGAGGTGAGCCTCGACAGCGGTGCCGTCACCGTGCTGGCGGACCGCGAGATCACCCGCCCCGAGATCGAGGCGGCCGTCACCGAGGCCGGATACGCCATCGCCGACTGAGTCGGCGTCCACCGCACCACCCCGCTCGGCCGGCGCCGGGCGGCCGCGGTCGTAGGCTCCCGCCATGCCTCCGCCCCGCGACCGTCCGCGCTCGCGTCACCGTGCCCCCGCTCCCGGGCCGGCAGCTCCCCAGGAACCGGCCGTCGAGGACCCTGAGCTCAACTCCTACCTCGCCGCCCTCGCCGGGAGCGGTGAGCACGAAACGGAGCTGACCGGACGCTTCGGCTCGGCCCAGGTGTTCCAGCTGCGGCTGCCCGCGCTGCGGATCGAGCAGCTCCGGCGCATCGCCGACGACCGCGGCGTCTCGCCCGGGGCGCTGGCCGTGGACTGGGTGATCGAGCGGCTGAACCGGGAGGACACCCCCACCGGGCCGATCCCTGTCGTCGACGGCGGCCCGGAGGAGACATCGGAGGACCGGCCGCACCGCGGGCTGCGCGGCCTGCGCAGGCTCGGCAGGCGACAGCAGTAGGCAACCGTCGTCGTCAGTCGCCCGACAGCAGCACGCGCACCGGCGAGGTGCCGGCGAGGCACGGGCTGCCGGTGAGCAGTTCCGGGTCCACCGCGCCCGCCATCGCGCGGTATCCGGCCGCGGAGAGGTGCAGCCCGTCGCCCGAGTCGAACTCGGGCGCCAGGTTCGTCGGTTCCGCGGGGTCGGCCACGCTCGCCGCGAAGTCGAACACCCCGTCCGCGTACTCCCGCCCGTGCACGCGCACCCAGGCGTTCACCGCGGCGCGGTTCGCGACCGCGGCGGACGTGCCGTGGGGTCCGGCGTCCGACGGGGTGATCGTCGTGAGGAACACCCTCAGGCCCGCGCTCCTGGCGCGCTCGGCGAACCGCCGCATGCCCTCGGTGATCTCGGCGGCGCTCCGGCGCGCGGCCACGTCGTTGGTGCCGATGTGCAGCACCACGTCGGTCGCGCCGGCGGCGGAGGCGACGTCCCGGTCGAAACGGGTGAGCGGGGAGTCACCCCCACCCGCGGTGCCGTCCGAGAGCAGCCGGTTGCGCGCGATGCCGGCGTTGAGCACCGCCATCACCGCGGCCCCACCGGCCCTGGAGAGCCGGGCCGACAACGCGTCCGACCAGCGTTCGTCGGCGTCGGGACCGCTACCGACGCCGTCGGTGATCGAGTCGCCGACCGTGACCACCGAGTTGACCGGACGCGGCACGAGCACGTCCACGCCGGTGAGCACGAGCCACGAACCGACGGGGACGGGGAAGGCGGACGCGTCGCCGAGCGTCCAGTCCCCTCGACGGGACACGTAGGAGGTCTGCAGCGCCACCGAGTGCTGCGTGAGAACGGGCGGGGCCACCGGGAGGTACATGCTGACCGCCAGCGGACGGCCTGCCTCGGCGACGAGCGGGACCCGGTCGCTCAGGATGTCCGCACCCTCGGGGATGACGACCGACGGCTGCCCGCCGAACGTCACAGCCGTCGCGGTGCCGGGCAGCAGGCCTGCCGTGCCGTCGGATCGGGCGGCCGACACGCCGGCGACCGACAGCGGCACGGTGCCGTAGGCGTTGGACAGGCGGAGGCGGATCTCGGAACCGGTGACCTGCGGGTGCACGACCATGCGGAGCGTCTTGCCACCCAGTGCCGGGTTGCCGGGTGCGGGCTGGGCCGCGGTCTGCCAGCCGGTGACCCAGTCCGGTGCGCACGCGTCGGGCGCCGCGACCGGCTGGACGTCCGCCGCGGCCCCTCCCGTGGCGGAGGTCCCGACGGAGACACCCACGGCCAGGACGAGCGCCACCGCGACCGCGAGGCCGGACGGTGCGTGCCGCGCCCACTGCAGGCCCGGCCACGGCAGAGCCCGCACCCGTCGTCCGAACCGCACCGGTCCGCTCACCCGTCCCCCTCGGTCACACCCCGGCTCACCAGCCCGGATCGTCGGCCCGCCCGACGCCCCGACGCCGCAGAACCTCCCGCGGAATCTTCATCGCCCGCAGCCTGCGGAGCGCACCGGGACGCGCCACACGAACGGGTAGTAGGCAACTCGTTACACGCAGTGGAACGAGCCGGCGCCCCGTCCGGGAGTCGGCCGATCGGGTGGTGACGCTACGTCGCGTCACGCCGTCCCCCGGTCGGCCGCATGGACAGGTCGCGGCCCGCGACCCGGTAGGGCCCTCACCACTCGAACAGGTGGAGATCGGCAGCGACCTGACGCGAACCTGCCCACCGCTCCCGCCAGCGCTTAGGGTCTCGATCGGGTTCCCGCCCGGTCGGCGTCGACGCAGGGGCGACGACCACGGGGCACAGCGCGAGGAGGCCGTCGTGGGCGAGTACGAGGACATCTTCCGGGCCAGCACCGATGATCCCGAGGCGTTCTGGCTCGGCGCCGCGGAGGCCATCGACTGGCACGTGGCGCCGACGCGGGCACTCGACGACTCGCGGCCCCCGTTCTACCGCTGGTTCCCCGACGGGGAGCTCAACGTGTGCCACAACGCCCTCGACCGGCACGTCGACGCCGGACGCGGCGAGCAGGCCGCGCTGATCCACGACTCCCCGGTGACCGGCACCCGGCACACCTACACCTATGCGCAGCTGCGTGACGAGGTCGCGCTGTTCGCCGGCGTGCTCACGGGTCTGGGGGTCGGCCCGGGTGACCGCGTGGTGATCTACCTGCCGATGGTGCCCGAAGCCGCGGTGGCGATGCTCGCGTGCGCCCGGATCGGCGCCGTGCACTCGGTGGTGTTCGGCGGCTTCGCGCCGAAGGAGCTGGCGGTCCGGATCGACGACGCCACCCCCACGGTCATCGTCTCCGCGTCCTGCGGCATCGAGGGCAAGCGCGTGATCGAGTACAAGCCGCTGCTGGACAAGGCGATCGAGCTCGCGGAACACAAGCCGGCCCGGTGCGTGATCCTGCAGCGTCCGCAGGCCGAGGCGGGGCTCGGGGAGAACGACGTGGACTGGGCCGAGGCGATGGCGGCGGCCTCGCCCGCCGACTGCGTGCCGGTGCGCGCGACCGACCCGCTCTACATCCTCTACACGTCGGGCACGACCGGGAAGCCCAAGGGCGTGGTGCGCGACGGCGGCGGCTACGCGGTGGCGCTGCGCTGGTCGATGCCGAACGTCTACGACGTCGACACCGGGGAGACGATCTTCACCGCGTCCGACGTCGGGTGGGTCGTCGGGCACTCCTACATCGTCTACGCGCCGCTGCTGGCCGGGGCGACCACGGTGCTCTACGAGGGCAAACCGGTCGGCACCCCGGACGCCGGGCAGTTCTGGCGCGTCGTCGCCGAGTACGGCGTCACGAGCCTGTTCACCGCACCCACGGCCTTCCGGGCGATCAAGAAGGAGGACCCGAAGGGCGAGCTGCTCGGCCAGTACGACCTGTCGACGCTGCGGTACCTGTTCCTCGCGGGCGAGCGGCTCGACCCCGAGACCCACCGCTGGGCGTCCGACCTGCTCGGCATCCCGGTGATCGACCACTGGTGGCAGACCGAGACCGGATGGCCGATCGTGGCCAACCCGGCGGGCATCGAGCTGCTGGAGATCAAGCCGGGATCGCCGACGAGACCGCTGCCCGGCTGGGACGTGCAGGTGCTCGACGCCTCCGGGCAGCCCGCCGAGCCGGGCACCGACGGAGCGATCGTCGTCAAGCTGCCGATGCCACCCGGTTCGCTGCCGACGCTGTGGAACGACGACGAGCGGTTCGTCTCCTCCTACATGTCCGCGTTCGAGGGCTACTACCTCACCGGCGACGGCGGGCGCATCGACGAGGACGGCTACGTCTACGTCATGGGACGCACCGACGACGTGATCAACGTGGCCGGGCACCGGCTGTCCACCGGCGGGATGGAGGAGGTGCTCGCGTCCCATCCCGACGTGGCCGAGTGCGCCGTGATCGGCGTGGCCGACCCGATGAAGGGCCAGGTCCCGCGCGGGTTCGTGGTGCTCAAGGCCGGTGTCGACCGCGACGAGGAGCAGCTGCGCGGCGAGCTCGTGCAGCTCGTGCGCGACCAGGTCGGCGCGGTCGCGAGCCTCAGGGACGTCGCCGTCGTGCCCGCTCTGCCCAAGACCCGGTCCGGCAAGATCCTGCGCAAGACCATGCGTGGGATCGCCGACGGCGCCGACGAGCCGGTGCCCTCGACGATCGATGACGCCTCGGTGCTCGACACGCTTCGCGCGGTGCTGCGGCGCGGGTAGTCGGATACATCCGACTTCATCACATTCGTGGTCATGCGGTAACGCTCGGTGCCGGCTCGGAGATGAGCCGGACAGGTCGGCGCTCCCCCACGCCGGCCGCACCGTTGCACCGAGAGGACCCCCGACTCTCATGGACCTGTCCCGTCGTACCCGCGCGGCCGCATCCGCCGCCGCGCTCAGCGCAGCCCTCGTCGCCGGCATGACCGGCACCGCCCTCGCCTACGACGACCTCGACTGCGGCGACTTCACCTACCAGGAAGACGCCCAGGCCGCCCTCGACGCCACTCCGGCCCGCCCCCACCCGCTCGACGACGCCGGCAGCGGCACGTCCGACGGCGTGGCCTGCGGGTCGCTGCCGCACCGAGGGTCCTGGGCGGCCGATCAGGCCGTCGGCGACCAGCTACCGGACGCCGTGGTCGCCCCCACTCCGGTGACCACTCCGCAGGCCGCTCCCGGGAAGCTCGTGACGGCCGCCGACCGCGTGAGCGGCCGGTGGGTCACGCAGTCCGGAGGAGTGACGACGGGAGGGACACCATCGCCGTGACCACCGCGGCGGCGTGACGGCGCTGCTCAGGTGAGGGTCACCTGAGTATCGCCGTGGCGGCTGGCGGTGCACGATGTGGCCATGAAGGTCGTGGTCGACTTCGATCTGTGTGAGTCCAACGCCGTCTGCATGGGTATCGCCCCTGCGGTGTTCGAGGTGCGGGAGGACGACTTCCTCTACATCCTCGACGAGAATCCGCCCGAGTCGATGCGCCCGACGCTCGAGGAGGCCGTGGCCGCCTGCCCGCGGGCGGCCATCAAGCTGGTCGACTAGAGCGGGGTCCGGCGCCGGACCTGCGAGGACGACGCGCCGCTCCCGGCGCGCCGACAGGCGATTTCGGTCATCATGACCGTGTCGCCTGCGCCGAGGAGCATCGATGACTGCTGTCTGGGACACCCCGCTGACCCCACTGGCATTCCTGCGGCGCTCCGCGGATGTCTTCCCCGACAAGACGGCCATCGTCTACGGCGAACGCCGGCTGAGCTACGCGGACCTCGCCGCGGAGACCACCCGCGTGGCACACGCGCTGCGCGGCTCCGGGATCGAGGCAGGCGACCGTGTCGCCTACATGCTGCCGAACATCCCCGAGATGCTCGTGGCCCATTTCGCGGTGCCACTCGCCGGCGCGGTGCTCGTCGCGATCAACACGCGCCTGTCCACCGAGGAGGTGCGCTACATCCTCGACCACGCGGGCGCGAAGATCCTGGTGATCGACGCCGCCCTGCACCCGACGGTGGCCCCGGTCGCGCGCGAGCTGAAGACCGTCGAGGAGATCGTCACGGTGGTCGACCCCGCGAACCCCGGCGACGGCACCGGCAGCGGGGTCACCTATGACGACCTGCTCGCCCGCGGCCACGACGAACCGCTGCCGTGGTCCGTCGAGGACGAGACGGCGTGCATCTCGATCAACTACACCTCGGGGACGACCGGCAAGCCCAAGGGAGTGCAGTACTCCCACCGCGGCGCCTACCTGAACTCGTTCGGCGAGGTGGTGCACTCGGGGCACACCTTCGACAGCGTGTACCTCTGGACGCTGCCGATGTTCCACTGCAACGGCTGGTGCACGCCGTGGGCCGTCACGGCGATCGGCGGCACGCACGTCTGCCTGCGCGAAGTGCGCGGCGACGTGATCTGGCAGCTCATCGAGGAACACCGGGTCACCCACCTCAACGGCGCGCCCACCGTGGTCACCACGATCATGCGGGCGCCCGGGGCGCGGCAGCTCGACCACGCCCTCACCGTCACCACGGCAGGCGCGCCACCCAGCCCCACCACGATCCTGCAGATGGAACGGATGGGTTTCCGGATCGTGCACGTCTACGGGCTGACCGAGACCTACGGGCCGTACTCGGTGAACCAGTACCAGCACGCCTGGGACGACCTCGACCCCGAGGAGCGGGCCGTCCGGCAGGCCCGTCAGGGCGTCGGCATGGTCTGCGCCGACAAGGTGCGCGTGGTGGACACCGAGATGAACGACGTCCCCGCCGACGGCACCACGATGGGCGAGGTCGTGATGCGGGGCAACAACGTGATGCTGGGCTACTACGACGATCGGGCGGCCACCGAGAAGGCGTTCGAGGGCGGGTGGTTCCACTCCGGTGACCTGGGCGTGCTGCACCCCGACGGCTACGTGGAGCTTCGCGACCGCGCGAAGGACGTGGTGGTCTCCGGCGGGGAGAACATCTCGACGATCGAGGTGGAGCAGGCGGTCGTCTCCCACCCGGCCGTGGTCGAGGCGGCCGTGATCGGGGTGCCCGACGAGGAGTGGGGTGAGCGGCCGAAGGCGTTCGTGGTGCTCGCCGACGGGAAGAGCGTCACCGAGGACGAGCTGATCGAGCACGTGAAGGGTCGCATCGCGCGGTACAAGGCACCCAAGTCCGTGGAGTTCGTGGAGGAGCTGCCGAAGACGTCCACCGGCAAGGTGCAGAAGTTCGAGCTGCGCGAGAAGGAGTGGTCCACGGAGTCAGGCCGCATCCGCGGTTGAGCTCTCCCCCTGCGCGGGAGTGGACAGGACCCGGCCGATGTACCAGCCGTTCCAGACCATCAGCGCGACGAAGGTGGCGACGAACAGGCCTTTCGACGCCCCGACCCCGATGTCGACGGGCAGCAGGACGACGAGCGGAATCCGCAGCACCGCCTCGGCCAGCAGGCCGACACCCCACACGGCGGAGGTGAGCCGGAACCCCCGGCGCACGTGCGGCTCGTTCCGGTACCGGTCTCCCAGTTCCTCGGCCTTGGGGGGCAGGAGGCTCTGGGCCGCCGCGAGCGTCAACGGCCGCCTGCCCAGGATCGCTGTGACGACGAAGACCGCCCCCACGGCCGCGGTGACCAGCGAGCTCTGAAGCAGTAGCGCCTTGGGGTCCCCGCTGACGAACGCCAGCAGCAACCCGATGCCGTAGACCAGCAACATCACGACGGCGAACTGGTTGAGCGTGTGGTGGCGGACCGCTCCCCAGACGGTCCTCGCGGCGGCGATGCCGGACGCCGCGAGGAGGGCGACCCAGTCGGTGGCGCCGGCCAGGCGCAGTGCGTAGTAGGCGGCGACGGGCAGGCCGACGTCCCAGGCCAGGCCTCGGACCATCACCAGCGTGGCGTTGGGGCGCGGGTCATCGGTGGGCCGGTCGACAGGCATGGCAACTCCGGTGCTGGCGTCGATCCGGGAGGTGTTCGGCATGGAGTGAGCATGCACTGGCCGGAATCGACATGTCAAGAATGACATGTCAGCTCTGGCATTCGAATAAATCGGCCGAGACGAGCCATCCGGCCGTTAGCATTGCTCAAGTGACGGAAGCGACGCGGGCGGCCGTCGGGGCCGTCACGACCACGACCGCGGGCGTGCTGCCGGTGTTCCTCACCGGGGCGCTGGCCGTACAGATCTCCGCAGAGCTCGGTTTCGACCCCGCGGGTCTCGGGCTCGTCGTCGCGCTCTACTTCGGGATCAGCGCGCTGGCCTCGCTCCCCTGCGGCTGGCTCGTCGAGCGGTTCGGCTCGGGGCCGACCAGCCGGGCGGCGGTGACGGGCGCCGCCACGGCGATGGCCGCGGTCGCCGCCTTCGCCGGTTCGTACGGGGGCCTGGTGACGATCCTGCTGTTCAGCGCGTGGTGCAACGTCCTCGCCCAGCTGTCGTCCAACCTGACGCTCGCGCGCTACATCCCGGCCGCCCGGCTCGGGCTCTCCTTCGGGATGAAGCAGTCGGCGATCCCGCTGGCGACGCTGCTCTCCGGCGTCGCGGTGCCTGCCGTCGCGCTGACCGTCGGCTGGCGGTGGGCCTACGTGATGGGCGCCGGGCTCGCGCTGGCCGCTCTGCTGGTCGCCCCCCGGGACGCCGAGGACCGGGTCCGCACGCCGGCCACCCACGGGGAGCGGGCGACGGCCGCGCTCAGCGTCATCGGGATCGCCGCCGGTCTGGCCGCCGCCGCGGCCAACGCGCTCGGCATCTTCCTGGTCGCGTCCGCCGTGGACCGCGGGATCAGTCCGGGTCTCGCGGGACTGACCCTGACCTTGGGCAGCGTCGTCGGGCTGGTGCTGCGGCTGGCCAACGGATGGTTGGCCGACCGCAGGTCGGGCGGCCACATCGCGGTGGTCGCCGGGAGCCTGCTGCTCGGCGCAGGCGGGCTCGCCCTGCTCGCGGTGCCCGGCGCTCCCGCACTCGTGGCCGGCACCGTGCTCGGCTTCGGTCTCGGCTGGGCCTGGCCCGGCCTCCTCCAGTTCGCGGTGGTCCGGCTCAACCCGTCGGCTCCGGCCGCGGCGACCTCCATCATCCAGACGGGGGTGTACGCGGGCGGGTTCATCGGTCCGCTGGGGTTCGGCGCCATCGCCACCCACGCGGGGTTCCCGGCGGCGTGGCTCACCGGCGCGGTCACGATGGTGGTCGCGGCGGCACTGATGGCGGTGGGCAGGCGGATGCTCGTGGCCCACCGCGCCGCCCGCGAGGTGTCGGCCGCGGCGTAGCGCGCCGCACGCCGGGTCGGGGACCGGATCCCGACCGCAGACCGCGGGTTCAGCCCCGGGCGCGGAGCGCGGCCAGCAGTTCGCCGAGGGTGCCGTCCGCCGCCTGCACGATGATCTCCTCGGGGTCGCCGTCCAGGTCGAGCTCGCGCACATGCACGTCCGCTCCGTCGTCGACGCCGACGTAGACGGTGCCGGGGTCCTGCCCGTCCTGTGGCCCCGGCCCACCGGCGCCCGTCACCGCGACGGCCAGATCCGCACCCAGCAGGCGCCGCACGCCGCGGGCCATCGCCGCCGCCGCCTCCGCGCTGACGACGGGCCCGTCGGGAACGTCGAGCACCCCGTGCTTGACCTCACTGGAGTAGGCCACCAGCGAACCGCGGAACCATTCGCCTGCCGCCTCGGCCGCGGCGAGCGCCGAAGCCACCATCCCGCCCGTGAGCGACTCGGCCACCGCGACCGTCAGGCCGTGTCGGCGCGCCAGCTCGGACACCTGGCGGGCGAGGCGGTCGCGGGTGTTCTCCTGGGTAATCGTCGACTGTGACTGCACGCGATGCCGGTACCCGTCCGGCGACCCGTCAATCCACCCGGAGGCGGTCGCACAGCCCGATCGCGTCGTACGGCGCGTGCACCTTCACGTCGTTGTCGAAGTAGACGAACACGTCCCGGCCTTCCGGCCGCAGCAGCGCCGCCGGAGCGACGGTCTGCTCGCCCGTCGGCGCCTCACCGGTCCGCCAGGTCCGGATCTTCGCCGCCCACATGTCCAGTGCCTCCGGGGTGTACCCGCTGGTGTAGAGCTCGGCGTCGCCGTGCAGCCGGACGTAGACGAAGCCGGCGGTCACGTCCTCGAGGTACGGCCAGGTGCCCGCCGTGTCCGCGACCACGAGCGCGACGTCCTGCTCCCGGAGCAGTTCGACGAACGACGGGGTGCGGAAGCTGGGGTGGCGCACCTCGATGGCGTGGCGCAGGGGACGGTCGGCGTCGGTCTCGGTGTACGCCCGCCCGTCGAGACGCTCGTCGTGCCGGGCGGCGATCTCGGCAGCGGCCCCGGTGCTGCGCGGCAGCAGGGTGAGGAACTCCTCGATCCGCGCCGGCTCGAAGCGCAGCCGCGGCGGGAGCTGCCACAGCACGGGTCCGAGCTTCGGCCCGAGGGCCAGCACTCCGGAGGCGAGGAAGTTCGCGAGTGGCGTCCCGACGTCCCGAAGCTGCTTGAGGTGGGTGATGAACCGGCCACCCTTGACCGCGAAGACGAAGTCGTCGGGGGTCTCCGTGGCCCACGCGCGGTAGCTCTCCGGGCGCTGCAGCGAGTAGAAGGATCCGTTGATCTCGATGCTGGTGACCTGCCGGGACAGGTATTCGAGCTCCCGGCGCTGCACCAGGCCTTTCGGGTAGAAGGTGCCGCGCCACGGCGGGTAGCGCCAACCCGACGTGCCGACCCAGGTACCGGCCACGTCGGTGAGCATCTCATCCGGCGGGCAGGATGGCGCACGTGAACGACGAGACAGCAGTGGTGGTGACCGGCGCGACGGGGGCACTCGGCCAGGCCGTCGTGACCGAGTTCCTGGCCGCCGGGCGGCCGGTGATCGCTCTCGGTCGTGCGGGCGCCAAGCTGGACGAGCTCGGCGGACGTGACGGTGTCTACGCCGTGGCCGCCGAGCTGACGAGCCGCGACGCCGTGCACGCCGCCTTCGACACGGTCGACGGCGTGCCCGTCACGCCGTCCGCGCTCGTGACGCTGGCCGGCGCGTTCACGCCCGGGAAGCTGGCCGATGTGGACGAGGAGGGCCTGGACGGGTTGTGGCGCTCCAACTTCGGCTCCGTCCTGTGGGCGGCGCAGGCGATCGCCCCGCGGCTCGCCGCGCACGGGGGCGGCTCGATCCTCACGATCGGCTCCAAGACCGCCGTTCACGGCCCGGCGCCGGTGGCGC
Organism: Pseudonocardia sp. OZ21; assembly: GCF_059359135.1. Taxonomy (NCBI): domain Bacteria; kingdom Bacillati; phylum Actinomycetota; class Actinomycetes; order Pseudonocardiales; family Pseudonocardiaceae; genus Pseudonocardia; species Pseudonocardia sp. OZ21. Next base: position 160,891 of record NZ_JCADBN010000009.1, on the reverse strand, counting down.
ACGCCACGAGCAAGGCCGCTGTCGTCCGGCTCACCCAGCTGCTGGCCGACGAGCTGCGCCCCGACCGGATCCGCGTCAACGCCGTGCTCCCCTCGGTGATCGACACACCGGCCAACCGCAGCTGGATGTCCGCGGACCTCGCGGCGCGGTCGGTCTCCCCGGCCGCGATCGCGAAGGTGATCGTGTTCCTGTCCGGTCCGGACGCCGCTCCGATCAGCGGCGCGGCGGTCCCGGTGTACGGCGATGCCTGACCTGCAGGCCGCGGTGGGTGTGGTGCTCGACTGGCCGGTCGACCACGCCGCGGCAGCAGTCGTCACGGCCGACGGCACCGTATGCGCAACGGCCGGCGAGCAGGACCGGGTGTTCCGGCTGGCGTCGGTGACGAAGCCGCTCGCCGCCTACGCCGTCCTCGTCGCGGTGGAGGAGGGCGCCGTCGAGTGGGACACGCCGGCGGGTCCCGAGGGATCGACCGTGCGCCACCTCGCTGCCCACGCGTCCGGGCTCTCGTTCTCCGACGGGGTCGTGCAGGCCGCGCCGGGCACCCGGCGCATCTACTCGAACGTCGGTTTCGAGGTGCTGGGCGAGACGATCGCGGCGGCGGCGGGCATGACGTTCGCGCAGTACCTGCACGAAGCCGTGCTCGCGCCCCTCGGGATGAGCGCCACGCGGCTCGAGGGCTCCCCCGCGGCCGACGCCGTGTCGTCCTGCTCGGACATGGCCCGCTTCGCCGCCGAACTGCAGGCGCCCACGCTGGTGGACCGGACCACCCTGGACGACGCCACCAGCACGGCGTTCCCCGGCCTCGACGGCATCCTCCCCGGCTTCGGACGACAGCGGCCCAACGACTGGGGGCTGGGCTTTGAGATCCGCGACGGCAAGTCGCCGCACTGGACCGGCTCCAACAGCTCGCCCCGGACCTTCGGGCATTTCGGGCAGTCCGGGACCTTCCTGTGGGTCGACCCGGACGCGGGCGCGGCCTGCGTGGCGCTCACCGACCGCGACTTCGGCCCGTGGGCGATCGAGTCCTGGCCCCCCGCGACCGACAAGATCCTGGCCGCCCTGTAGCCGGAAAATCCGTCCGAACGGGCGGGAATGATCTGCCCGGGTCGTCCGTTGTAACGGCTGTCCGAACCGAGCGTCCTGTGTCCCCGGGTCCTACAAAGTAAGAGCCGCCGCGGAATACCGTTCGGCTGGAGCCGCGGTGTGCCACTCGCCGCGAGGCGACCAGTGCTCGGTTCGGACACCCATCCTCCGTCACCCGACCCACCCTGACCTGCCGCGTCCGCGATCCCGCGCGCGACGCGGCTGCCCGGGCGGCGCTGCCCCCGACGGCGCCGCCACCTCGTCACCTCTTCCGGTCCCCCTCCACCCGCCGCGTCCGGAAACCCCTACCCGTGACGCGGCCGCCCGGGCGGCGCTGATCCCCCCACAGCGCCGCCCCTCCCGCCCGCCTCAACCGGGAACAATCCCCAGGTCGAGGCGGTTGAAAGAGAAGTCCGAGCCGGGCGATCCGTGTCCCCGGGTCTCACCTTCCGCCACCTACGGGTGCGCCACGCGCCGAGAGGCGACCGGCGCCCGGCCCGGACTTCTCACCTCACCCACCAGCGAAGGACGGCGACAGCCATGAAGGGCGATCGGGTCGAGATCGTGATCGACGCGGGCAGCGGCACCACACGCACCTACGACATCACCGCGACCCGGGCAGGCCGCAAGGTCGGCATCACCCACTCCCGCGGCGTCGTCGAGGTCAGCGAGACCACCCGAGGGGGCAGCACGGTGCGTACCGCACGCTTCCTCGCCGGGCGGGTGCTCGCTCTGGTCGAACATCCCGCCGCCGACGATCCCGTCGCCGACGAGATCACCCCCACCCTGCGCTCCGTCTGAGCGCGGGCACAGGCAGACTTCTCTCCCGATGTCCTCTCCCGTGGCCCGAGCCGCCGATGCGCGCCCCGCGCCGGTCGACCCACCTGTCGGCGCCGTCCCCTCCCGCGACGGCGCCCAGGTGTCCGACCAGGTCGCCCGCGAGGGCGCCGGCCGGCCGGGCCACGGGAGTTCCGACGCCCCGGCCCGCCACGATCCCGAGAACCGGGACAGGGCCCGGCGACCGGCAGGCGGCGACCTCGACGCGTCGGAGACCGTCCGGCGCGCGGGCCGGTCCCGGCGTCCGCGCCGGCGCAGACCCCGCGGACGCGAGGCAGGCGACGGACCCGCCACCCCGGACGGCGCCGCACCGGCTCCGGATGACGGTGCACCGGCTCCCGTCTCCGATGACGACATCGCCGCGCTCGCCGAACGCCTGCCTGCCCTCTCGCTGCTCGACGAGCACCGGCTGGGCCGCCGCCTCGAGACCGCACGCCGCACCCGCGACACCACCGCGCGGGCGAGGGCCGTGGCCGGCATCGCCGCCGCCGTCGACGCGGGCGAGCAACGCACCGCCGCACGCCGCGCCGCCGTACCCGCGATCCGCTACCCCGAGACGCTGCCGGTCAGCGCCCGCCGGTCGGACATCGCCGCCGCGATCCGCGACCACCAGGTCGTCATCGTCGCGGGCGAGACCGGCTCCGGGAAGACAACGCAGATCCCGAAGATCTGTCTGGAGCTCGGCCGCGGCATCCGCGGCCTGATCGGGCACACCCAGCCGCGCAGGCTCGCCGCGCGCACCGTCGGCGCCCGCATCGCCGAGGAGCTCGGGAGCCAGCTGGGCGACCTCGTCGGCTGGAAGGTGCGCTTCACCGACCACGTCGGAGAGAACACGCTGGTCAAGCTGATGACCGACGGCATCCTGCTCGCGGAGCTCACGGGCGACCGGATGCTGCGCCAATACGACACGCTGATCATCGACGAGGCCCACGAGCGCAGCCTCAACATCGACTTCATCCTCGGCTACCTCACCCAGCTGCTGCCGCGCCGCCCCGACCTGAAGGTCGTCATCACCTCGGCGACGATCGACCCCGAGCGGTTCGCCGACCACTTCGCGCAGGCGCTCGGCACACCGGTGCCGATCGTGGAGGTCTCCGGGCGCAGCTACCCCGTCGAGGTCCGCTACCGCCCGGTGGTCGACCCCGACGATCCCGAGGCCGATCCCGACCGCGACCAGCTCGACGCCATCGGCGACGCGGTGGCGGAGCTGCAGCGGGAGGGCGACGGCGACATCCTCGTGTTCCTGCCGGGTGAGCGCGAGATCCGCGAGACCGCGGAGGCGCTCACCAGGCGCGACTACCGCAACACCGAGATCCTCCCGCTCTACGCGCGACTCTCCACTGCCGAGCAGCAACGGGTGTTCGCCCCGCACCCCGGGCGGCGCGTCGTGCTCGCCACCAACGTCGCCGAGACGTCGCTGACCGTGCCGGGGATCCGCTATGTCGTCGATCCCGGCACCGCGCGCATCTCCCGGTACTCGCGGCGGCTGAAGGTGCAGCGGCTGCCGATCGAGAAGGTCTCGCAGGCGAGCGCCAACCAGCGCGCGGGACGCTGTGGGCGCGTCGCGGACGGAATCTGCATCCGCCTCTACAGCGAGGACGACTTCGACGCTCGTCCCGAGTTCACCGATCCCGAGATCCTCCGCACGAACCTCGCGTCGGTCATCCTCCAGATGATCTCCCTGGAGCTCGGCGAGCTCACCGAGTTCCCGTTCGTCGAGCGCCCGGACGCCCGGTCGGTCAACGACGGTCTCGCGCTGCTGCAGGAGCTCGGCGCCCTCGAACCGGATCGCCGGCTCACCCCCGTCGGGCGGGCGCTGGCGGCGCTGCCCGTCGACCCCCGGCTGGGACGCATGCTGGTGGAGGCCGACCGCACCGGCTGCCTGCGCGAGGTGCTGGTGATCACCGCGGCGCTGTCGGTGCAGGATCCGCGCGAGCGCCCCACCGAGCAGCGCCAGGCCGCCGACCAGAAGCACGCGCGGTTCGCAGGCGAGTGGAGCTCGGGCGGCTCGACGCTGGACGCGGGTGGTTCCGACTTCCTCGCCTTCCTCAACCTGTGGCGCTACATCGGCGAGCAGCGTGAGGCCCTCTCCGGCAACCGCTTCCGCCGCCTGCTGCGCGAGGAGTTCCTGCACTACCTGCGCATCCGCGAGTGGCAGGACCTGCACTCCCAGCTCCGCTCCGCCGCCCGCAACGCGGGCATGACCCTCAACGACATCGAACCCGACGCCGACCGCATCCACATCGCGGTGCTGTCCGGGCTGCTCTCCCAGATCGGGCTGCGCGAGGAGCCCTCCGGCAAGGAGCGCGGCGGCCGGGAGTACCTGGGCGCCCGCGGCGCGAAGTTCATGATCTTCCCGGGCTCGCCGCTGTCCCGGGCCCAGCCGCGCTGGGTGATGGCCTCCGAGCTGGTGGAGACCTCGCGGCTGTTCGCCCGCACCGTGGCCCGAGTCAAGCCGGAGTGGATCGAACCCCTGGCCGGGCACCTCGTCAAACGCTCGTACTCGGAGCCGCACTGGTCACGCAAGCGCGCGGCCGCCGTCGCCACCGAGCGGGTCACGCTCTACGGGATCCCGGTGGTTGCCGGGCGCACGGTGGACTTCGGCCGGATCGACCCCGAGCTGTCGCGCGAGCTGTTCATCCGGCACGCGCTCGTCGAGGGCGACTGGGACACGCGGCACCGGTTCTTCCACGCCAACCGCGAGCTGCTCGAGGACGTCGAGGAGCTGGAGCACCGGGCGCGGCGCCGCGACCTCGTGGTCGACGAGGACACGCTGGTCGCGTTCTACACCGACCGCATCCCCGCCGACGTGGTGTCCGGCAGGCACTTCGACAGCTGGTGGAAGAAGACCTCGCGGCGGCAGCCGGACCTGCTCGACTTCACCGAGGAGATGCTCCGCACGGCACAGGCGGCCGACGTGGACCGCGCCGCCTACCCCGACCACGTCGAGGCGGGCGGCCTCACGCTGCCGCTGTCCTACGCCTTCGAGCCGGGCGCCCGCACCGACGGCGTCACCGTCGACGTGCCGGTGGCCGCGCTGCACCAGGTGGATCCCACGCCGTTCACGTGGCAGGTCCCCGGCCTGCGCGAAGAGCTCGTGACGGCCCTGATCCGGACGCTGCCCAAGCAGCTGCGGCGGCTCTACGCGCCGGCGCCCGACCACGCCAGGGCCGTGCTGGCCAGGTTGCAGGCGGGCGGCGCACCGGACGAGCCGCTGCTCGACGGTCTGGAGCGCGAGCTGGGACGCATGCGTGGCATCGACATCCCCCGCGAGGCGTGGGAGCTCGACCGGCTGCCCGAGCACCTCACCGTCACCTTCCGCGTGGTCGGCGAGGCAGGCAACGAGGTGGCCGCCGGCACCGACCTCGACGCGCTTCGGCGCAGGCTCGCCCCCCAGGTGCGCCAGGAGCTGGCTGCCGCCGGTGCGCAGATCGAACGGTCCGGACTCACCACGTGGACGCTCGGCACCCTCCCCCGCGAACTGCCGGTTCGCCGCGGCACCCACGTCGTCACCGGCTACCCCGGTCTGATCGACCGCGGTTCCACCGTGGACGTCCGCGTGTTCCCGACGGCGGCCGAGCGCGACCCGATGACGTGGCGCGGTGTGCGCCGGCTGCTCCTGCTGGACACGCCGTCGCCCGCGAAACAGGTGCAACGCGGCCTGGACAACGCGTCGAAGCTGGCGCTGTCCCGCAACCCCCACGGCTCCGTCGCCGCACTGCTCGACGACTGCGTCACCGCGGCCGCCGACGCCCTGATCACCGCCGCGGGCGGCCCGGCATGGGACGAGCGGTCCTACGCGCGGCTGCGGAAGCTGTTCGCCGAGCGCCTGGCCTCCACGACGTTGCAGGTGCTGCACGCCGTGCGGGGTGTCCTCACCGTCTGGCACCGGGTGCAGGCGCAGCTCGCCGAGCTCCGCGCCCCCGTCCTCGCCGCCGGTGTCGCCGACATGACCGCCCAGGTCGACGCCCTGGTCGGGCCCGGCTTCGCCACGGCGGCCGGAGCGTCCCGGCTCGTCGACGTCGCCCGCTACCTCGAGGCCGTGGAACGGCGGATCGAGAAGCTGCGGGCCGATCCCGCCCGCGACGCCGAGTGGACCGCACAGGTGCGGGTGGTGGCCGACGAGTACGCGGCCGAGTTGGCAGCGCTCCCCCCGGGTGTCGAGCCGTCGCCGCAGCTGCGCGAGATCCGCTGGCTGATCGAGGAGCTGCGCGTGGGGCTCTACGCCCACCCGATGCGCACCCGGTACCCGGTGTCGATCAAGCGCATCCAGAAGGCGATCGACGACCTGCCCCGCTGACCCCGTTCAAAACGGATAATCGGAGGAATTCCGCGATTCCGGGAAATCGGTCCGACAATACTTCCAACACGGTACCGTCGCCCGCCGATTCCCGCTCTTAAATCGGGCGCGTACGTTTGTCTTGGATTGCAGGACCGAATGGTCGGGCAGCATGGCAGATTGGGTGGTTCCGTGGGGCGGCACAGCAAGATCACAACGCGCCGGTGGGTCACGTCGGCCCGGGCGGCGACGCTCGCCGGAGCAGTCGGCGCCGGGGTGCTGGGGACGTTCCTCGGGCCACTGGCCGGGCCGGCCGTGGCCAACGCGGCCACCCCGGCTCCCTCCCGGCCTGCGCAGAGTGCCTCGGCTCCGGCCGGCGCCACGTCGCGGCTGGTGCCGGGCACCCCGTGCACCGCGGCCGCCAAGGCGTGTGTCGATCTCGCCCACAACGAGGCCTGGCTCCTGAAGGCCGGACATGTCATGCGCGGTCCGGTGCGGATCAACAAGGGGGCAGCGGGGCACAACACCCCGAGCGGCACCTTCGACGTGCAGTGGAAGGATCTGCACCACCGCAGCAAGGAGTTCAACAACGCGCCGATGGAGTACTCGGTTTTCTTCACCACCGACGGGGTCGCCTTCCATGAGGGCAACGTGCACAAGAAGTCGGAAGGCTGTGTTCACCTCTCGGCCACCAATGCTGAGGCCTGGTACAACTACCTGAAGGTCGGCGACCAGGTCCAGGTCCACTGACCGGAACTCCGCAGGCGGGACCAGACTGACCGCATGCGGATCGTCGACCTGTCCCAGCCCGTCCACGCGGGGATGCAGGTCTATCCGGGTGACCCCGAGGTCAGCACGGCGCCCGCCGCCACCCTCGAGCGGGACGGGGTGAATGTGCTGGCCGTGCACCACGGGTCGCACACCGGCACGCACGTCGACGCGCCGTTCCACGTGCTCGCCGACGGCGCCCGGCTGGACGATCTCGACCTCGGCCTCTTCCACGGCCCGGCGGTCACGGTCGACGTGCTCGACCGTGCTCCCGGCACCGGCATCGCGTGGGCGGACCTCGCCCCGGTCGCCGACCAGCTCGGGCCCGGCGTCGTGCTGGTGCTGCACACCGGCTGGTCGGCGCACTTCGGCACCCCGGCCTACCTGCACCATCCCTGGCTAACGCCGGACGCAGCAGAGCGGGTGGTCGCCGCAGGCGTGCGCGCGCTGGCCGTGGACACCCTCAACCCGGATCCCACGTTCTCGACCGGCAGCGCCACGGGCGACCTGCCGGTGCACCGGGTGGTGCTCGGGGCTGGCGGGGTGATCGTGGAGAACCTGACCAACGTCGCACAGCTGGCCTCGCTCGCCGACCCGGTGCTGAGCTTCTTCCCGCTCCCACTCGTCGGGGCCGACGGTGCGCCGGTGCGGGCGGTCGGGCTGGGAACATGAGCAGCTGTACGGCATCTGCGTGATGCCCGCCACGACACTAGGGTCACGATCATGACCGAGAACGATCGGACCAGGCCGCTGCCGCCCGACGACAGCTACCTGCGCTCCCTCACGGTCGCGATGGCGCAGGCCGTGCAGGACGCCGAGCCCATCGGCTCGCCCCACAAGGGCGCGGGGGACGACATCCGCTCGGCCGTCGTCGAGGCCGCCCGCAGTCGTGACGACGATCTCGTCGAGCTGAGCCACGACCTGCACGCACACCCCGAGGAGGGGTTCACCGAGCACCGTTCGGTGCGTGCGGTGGCGGCGCTGCTGGAGCGACACGGCCACGCCGCCGAGATCGGCGTCGGCGGCCTGGAGACGTCCCTGGTCAGCACCGTCGGCACGGACGGCCCGCACGTCGCCGTCCTCGCCGAGTACGACGCGCTGCCCGGCGTCGGCCACGCCTGTGGCCACAACATCATCTGCGCCACGGCGGTCGGTGCGTACCTCGCCGCTGCGCAGGTGCGGGACCGCGTCGGCGGCCGCATCTCGTTGATCGGCACGCCGGCCGAGGAGGGCGGCGGCGGCAAGGAGACGCTGGCCAGGGCCGGTGTCTTCGACGACGTCGACGCCGTGATCATGCTGCACCCGTTCTCGCACGACATCGCCATGCACCCGTTCCTCGGGCGCCGCCGGCTCGAGATGGTCTTCCACGGCGTCGCCGCCCACGCCTCGGCGCAGCCGTTCATGGGCCGCAACGCGCTCGACGCCGCCGTGGCCGCCTACCAGGGCGTGGCCGCGCTACGCCAGCACCTGCCCGACAGCGACCGGGTGCACGGCGTCTTCACCGACGGGGGCGCCCGGCCCAACGTCGTCCCCGAGCGGGCCGCGCTGCTCTTCTACTTGCGCTCCGCCGCCCCCGAGACCTTGCGGGACCTGGCCGAACGCGTCGACCACATCGCCCACGGGGCGGCGGCGATGACCGGCTGCGGCGTCGAACTGCGCTGGGACGATCTCCCGCCGTACCTGCCGATCCGCTTCAACCACGCGCTCGCCGGCCGCTGGGCGGTCAACCAGGAACCGGTCGGGCGCAAGCCGCTGCCCATGGGCGTGGTGCCCGAGTTCCTCACCGGCTCCACCGACCTGGGCAACCTCAGCTACCGGATGCCGGCCATCCACCCCATGATCGCGGTGTCCGAGCCGACGGTCGCGCTGCACACCACGGAGTTCGCCGCGGCGTCCGGCGGGCCATCGGGTGACCGGGCGGTGCGCGACGGTGCTCTCGGCCTGGCCCTCACGGCGGTCGACTACCTGGCCGACCCGGAGCTTCGCGACGCCGTGCACGCGGAGTTCGCCGCGGCGGGCGGCCCGCTCGACGTCCCCGCGTACTTCGACTGACCACTCGCTCCACCGCACCGACCGACTGCGCCCCACCGACCGGCCCGTCCCCCCGAGGACGACTGGAGGCAGCCGACCGTGACCGCAACCAGCACCCCCGCTCCCCCCGGCCGGCTCGATCGACTCCTGGGCGGGATCGAGCGAGTGGGCAACCGGCTACCCGAGCCGTTCATCCTGTTCGCGCTTCTCACGCTCGTGGTGGCGGTGGTGTCCACGGTCATGGCGGCCTTCGGGGTGGCCGTCGCCGTACCGGGCCGGGACGGTGTCACGGCGATCCGCGGCGCCTTCAGCGGCGAGGGCGTGGAGTTCTTCTTCACCGGGCTGGCCGCGAACTTCATCGGCTTCCCGCCGCTGCAGACCGTGGTCACGATCATGCTGGGCGTCGGGCTGGCCGAGCGCACCGGCATGCTCTCCGCGCTGATCCGGCTGGCGTTCCGCAACGCCCCACGCTCGCTGCTGCCCTACGCGCTCGGCTTCATCGGCGTCACGGGCAGCGTGATGTCCGACTCGGTGTTCATCATCATCCCGCCGCTGGCCGCCATCGTGTTCAAGGCCGCAGGGCGCCACCCCGTGGCCGGCCTGCTGGGTGGGTTCGCCGCGGCAGGCGCCGGCTACTCGACGTCCCTGCTCGTCACGAGCCTGGACGCGCTGTTCGCCGGGATCACCAACGGGGTGGCCGCCACGCTGCCCGACGCCGGCACCACCGTCACGCCGGTCTCGAACTACTTCTTCAACATCGTCTCCGCGATCGTGCTCAGCCTGCTCGCCGGGCTGGTGATCGACAAGGTCGTCGAGCCCGGCCTGGTCCGGGCGGCCTTCCCCCGTGACGAGCGCCCCTCGGACGAAACCGAACAGGACGCGCCGCCGGTGGACGCCGAGGTGACCACCGCCGAGCGCCGGGGACTGCGAGCGGCGGGTGTCACCCTGCTCGCGCTGGCCGCGGCCGTGCTGGTGCTGGCTCTCGCTCCCGGATCACCGCTGCGCAACGAGACCGGCGGGTACCTGCCCACCTCCCCGCTGCTCAGCTCGGTGGTCACGCTGGTGTTCCTCGCGTTCTTCGTACCGGGGCTGGCCTACGGGATCGTGGCGGGCGTCATCCGCAGGGGCGCCGACGTGCCGCTGCTGATGGGCCAGGCGCTCAAGGACCTGTCCGGCTTCATCGTGCTGGCGTTCGTCCTCGGCCAGTTCATCGCGCTGTTCGCCTGGACCAACATCGGGGCTTGGCTGGCAGTGTCCGGCGCGAGCCTGCTGGAGGGGATCGGGCTCACCGGCTACCCGGCCATCCTCGGGTTCATCGTGCTGGCCTCCGCGCTCAACCTGTTCATCGTGTCCGGGTCGAGCCTCTGGACGCTGATGGCGAGCGTGTTCGTGCCGCTGTTCCTCCTGCTCGGCTACGAACCCGGCTTCACGCAGGCCGCGTTCCGGGTGGGCGACTCCGCCACGCAGGTGATGACACCGCTGAACCCGTACATGATCGTGCTGCTCACCTTCGTGCGCCGCTACGAGCCCTCGGCCGGTCTCGGCACCGTGATCGCCAAGATGGTGCCGTTCGTGATCCCGTTCTGGGTGTCGTGGGTGCTGATCCTCACGGTGTTCTACTTCCTCGACCTGCCCCTGGGACCCGGAACGGGCATCCGAGTGGCGGAATGACCCTCCACTGAGCGCACCTCGGAGCCGTACTGCTGTCCCACGCATCTGCAGACAGCAGTACGGCTCCACAGTGCGGTGTGTCCGTGGAGAACGGTCACCCGGGCCGCACCTGGATCTTGCGCCCCACGCCCGCACGGAACTGCTCGAGCGCCTGCGGGTACTCGTCGAGGCTCATCCGGTGGCTGATCATCACCTCCGGGCGCAGCGCGCCCTCGGCGAACAGCTCAGCGGCCCGCTCGAAGCTGTGCAGCACCGCCATCGACCCGACGATCCGGATCTCCTGGTTGTAGATCCGGAACGGCGAGAAGCGCGCCATGGCGTCCTCGTTGGCCACACCGAACTGCTGGAACGTGCCACCCTTCCCGACGCGCGTGAGGCCGTCCTCGATCGCGGCGACCACGCCGGTGCAGTCGATCACGTTGTCCCAGCCGCGCGGGCGGTCCAGCTCGTCGGCGCTGCCCACGACCGCGGAGCAGCCGAGCTCCTTGGCCGTCTCCAGCCGGGTCGGGTTGAGATCGACCATGCTGACGCTCGCGGCGCCGGCCCGCTTGGCGAGCTCCATCATCATCAGGCCCATCGTTCCGGCCCCGTAGATGAGGTAGTGGTCGGCGAGCTGCGGGGCGAGCACGTCGAAGCCCCGCACCGCGCAGGAGAGCGGCTCGATCAGCGCGGCGTCGGCCGGGGAGACGCCCTCCGGCAGCCGCACGCAGTTGCCGACCGGTGCCACGGCGAACTCGGCGGCCCCGCCGGTGGTGGTCACCCCGATAGCGGCCCAGCGCTCGCAGAGGTTGCCGCGGCCGCGGCGGCAGTAGTAGCACTCCCCGCAGTGCAGTGACGGGTCGACGGCCACCTGGTCACCGACCTGCAGCTCCGTGACGTCACTGCCCACTGCCACGACCTCGCCTGCGAACTCGTGGCCCGGCACCACCGGCAGCGTGGGGGCGAACTCCCCGTCGGCGATGTGCAGGTCCGTGCCGCAGATCCCGCATCCCGCGACGGCGACGACCACCTCCCGGGGACCGGGCGTGGGGTCCGGCACCGTCTCCACGGTGACGGCATCAGCGCTGATGACTGCGGCTTTCACTTGATCGCTCCCAACGAGAGACCCTGCACGAGCTTGTCCTGCGCCGCGAACCCGGCGATGAGCACCGGCAGCGACACGACCACGGACGCCGCGCACACCGTCGCCAGGAACAGGCCCTGGCTGGTGACGAAGCTGGTGAGGAACACGGGTGCCGTCTGCGCCACGGTGGCGGTGAGCACGCGGGCGAACAGCAGTTCGTTCCAGCTGAAGATGAAGCAGATCAGCGACGTGGCCGCGATGCCGGGCAGGATCATCGGCCCGACGACGGTGCGCAGCGTCCGCATCAGCCCGCAGCCGTCGATCGCCGCCGCCTCGAGCACCTCGACCGGAACCTCCGCGAGGAACGAGCGCATCATCCACACGGCGATCGGCAGGTTCATCGACGTGTACAGGATGATCAGCAGCCAGATGTTGTCCAGCAGCCCGATCTGCTGAGCGATCAGGTACACCGGCAGCAAGCCGGCCACCACCGGCAGCATCTTCGTGGACAGGAAGAAGAACAGCACGTCGGTCCACTTGCGCACCGGCCGGATCGACAGCGCGTACGCCGCCGGGATCGCGAGCACCAGCACGAGCGCCGTGGACAGGACGCTCGCCGTCAACGAGTTGAGCAACGAGGGCCACGGGCTCGTGCCCGTCTGCGCACCGAAGAAGTTGGCGTAACCCTCCAGCGTGAGCGGCGCGAAGATCGACGGCGGGTTGGTGGCGGCGTCGGTCTCGCTGTGCAGCGAGGTGAGCAGCATCCACAGCACCGGCACGATGAAGAGGACGCCGACCACCCACGCGACCACGGTGAGCAGGGTGCCGGTCCGGTTGCGGTGCCGCACCGGCGCCGCGGGCGGTGCGGTGCCGGGTGCCTCCAGGGTCGCGGTCATCGGGCCCCCTCCTCACGGAACAGCGACGACACGGTGCGCAGCGCGAGCGTGGCGATGAGGATCGTCCCGATCACGACGACGACGCCCGCGGCGGACGCCCGGCCGTAGTCCTGCGCGTTGTAGAAGGTCTGGTAGATCGTGTACGGCAGGTTGGCCGTGCCCAGGCCACCCGAGGTGATCGTGAAGACGGCGTCGAAGTTCTGGACGATGTAGATCGACCCGAGCAGGGCACCGAGCTCCAGGTACTGCCGCAGGTGCGGCAGCGTCATGTGTCGGAAGATCTGCCAGCTGGAGCAGCCGTCGATCTTGGCGGCCTCGATCACGTCGAGCGGCTTGCTCTGCAGGCCGGCCAGGATGATCAGCATCATGAACGGCGTCCACTGCCAGACCAGCGACGCCACGATCGCCGTCAGCGGCATGGTGGATATCCAGTCCGGCTGGGGCGCGTTCTGACCGAAGATCCACGTGAGCACGCCGTTGAAGAGGCCGTACTCCGGGTTGTAGAGCGCGTGCTTCCAGACCAGCGCGGCCGCGACCGGCACGATGAGGAACGGCGTGATCATCATCGTGCGGACGACGCCCCGGCCCCGGAACGAGCGGTCCAGCAGGAGCGCGATGAGCAGCCCGAGGATGATGCTGATCAGGACCACCAGGACCGTCAGCTTGATGGTGGTGATGATCGAGTCACGCGTGTTCACGTCGGTGAGCACGCGGCGGAAGTTGTCGATCCCCGCGAACCCCCGCTCGTCGGGGTAGTACGCGTTCCAGTTCATGAACGAGATGATCAGAGTGACGACGAACGGCAACTGCGTCACGATGATCAGGAAGATCAGCGCGGGCATGAGCGGGGCGCGCCGGGCCCAGTCGCCCGCGCGGCGCAGGGTCTCCCTCTCCTCCGGGGACCGGCGCCACGCCGGCCCCGTCCGCGGTTCCACAGCCGTGCTCATCGTGCGCCCTCGCTTCGCTCGGCCGATGATTCGCGAAGACGCTGTGTCGATGATTCGCTCGCAAGCTCGCTCATGATCCGCCCTCCGCCCGGGCCCGGTAGCGCTCCGCCACGTCGTCAGCGAGTTGCTGACCCCGGTCGAGCGCCTGGTCCACCGTCACCAGCCCGGCGATCGCCGAGCTCACGTCCTGCGACACCTGCGTCCCGAGGTCGGGGAACTCCGGGATGTCCACGAACTGGATGCCGATCGCCGGCCTCGGCTGGACCCCGGGGTTGCGCGGGTCGGCGCTCTCGATCGCCGCCTTCGTCGGTCCGGCGAACGCCGCGGCCTGAGCCAGGTAGTCCGGGTTCTCGTACGTCGACGCCCGCTTGCCCGCCGGCACGTTCGACCAGCCGACCTCCTGGCCGACGAGCTCCTCGTACTGCTTGCTCGACGCCCAGGAGATGAACTTCCACGCGTCGTCCTTCTTCTGGCTCGCCTCCTGGATGGCCCACGACCACGCGTACAGCCAGCCGGAACTGGCGGTCTCCACGACGGGTGCGGGCGCGTAACCGATCTTGCCGCGCACGGGCGAGTCGGCCGCCTCGAGCGAGCCCGCAGCGGACGTGGCGTCGTACCACATCGCGACGTTGCCCTGGACCAGGTTGTTGAGGCACTCGGTGAACCCGGCCTGCGGGGCGCCCGCCTCGCCGTGCGCCCGCACGAGGTCGACGTAGAACTGCACGGCCTGACGGAACTGCGGCGCGTTCACCTGCGCCTGCCAGTCGGCCGTGAACCAGGTGCCGCCGAAGGTGTTGACGACGGTGGTGAGCGGCGCGAAGACCTGGCCCCAGCCCGGCTGCCCGCGCAGACAGATGCCGGCCATCCCGGGCTCGGCGCCGTCCACCTTGGCGGCGATGTCGGCCACCTGCGGCCAGGTGGGCTTGGCCGGCATCGTGATCCCGGCGGCCGCGAGCACGTCCTTTCGGTACATGAGGAACGACGACTCGCCGTAGAAGGGCTCGCCGTAGATCTTCCCGTCGTCGCCGCTGAGCGACGTGGTCATCGGCGCGAGGATGTCCTTCTGGTCGAAGGCCGGGTCGGCGGCGATGTACTGGTCGAGCGGCGCGATCCACCGGCTGCGGGCGTAGATCGGGATCTCGAAGTTCGAGAGCGACGCGACGTCGTACTGGCCCGCCTGGCTCGAGAACTCCTGGCTGATCTTGTCGCGTACGTCGTTCTCGGGCAGCACCGTGAAGTTGACCGAGATCCCGGTGTCCTTCGTGAAGTGCTCGGCCGTGAGCCGCTGTAGGTCGATCATCTGCGGGTTGTTGACCATCAGCACGTTGATGCTGTTCGCCCCGCCGCCGCCGACGCCACCGCCCCAGCCCGCGCAGGCCGTGCTCGCCAGCATCACCGCGAGAGCGAGCAGCGCAACGCGCATGCCCGTTCGCTTCATCGCGTCCTCCCGGGACCCATGGGCGTGCTCAGATGAGCGGCGCCCTGATCACAGGTGAGCCTGTGGGAACGGTCACGTCCAGTCAATGGGTTGTGTAAGAATGGGCGACGGATCGCTCAAATGAGCGACGTCGAGGGGGGCCGAGCCGTGGTCGCGGTCAGAGGCGGCAGTGCACACGGACCGGCCCACCTCGTTCTCACCGCGTCGGTCGCCCGCCGGTACTACCTCGACGGCCGCTCGAAGGTCGAGATCGCCGAGGAGTTCGCCCTCAGCCGGTTCAAGGTCGCCCGGCTGCTCGACGACGCCCGCAGCAGCGGGCTGGTGCGCATCGAGATCGGCCACCCCGGCGTGATCGACGTCGAGCTCTCGGCCCGCCTGATGGAGACCCTCGGCCTGCAGCACTGCGTCGTCACCGACACCCCCGACGACCACCCCGCATCACTCCGTGAACACCTGGGCGCGGCCGCCGCCGAACTGCTGACGGAGCTCGTCACCCCCGACGACGTGCTCGGCCTCTCGTGGGCCCGGTCGGTCAGCGCCATGGCCACGGCGCTGGAGCGGCTCGCCACCGTGCCGGTCATCCAGCTCACCGGCGCGCTGGCCCGTCCCGGTGTGGACGACAGCTCGATCGAGGTGGTCCGCGACGTCGCCCGCGTCGCGGGTGGGCCCGCCTACTTCTTCTACGCGCCGATGGCCGTGCCGGACGCCGCCACCGCCCAGGCCCTGCGGCGCCAGCCGGAGGTCGCGCGGGCGTTCTCCCGGATCGGTTCGGTCACCCGCGCCGTCGCGGGCGTGGGTGCGTGGGCGCCCGAGCAGTCCACCCTCTACGACGCCACCAGCGAGGCGGAGCGTCGCGAGCTCGGCAGGCTCGGGGTTGCCGCCGAGATCTCCGGCGTGCTCGTCGACGCCCACGGGGCACCCGTGGCCTCCGACCTCACCGAGCGGATGATCGGCATCACGGCGGAGCAGATGCGGGCCGTCCCCGAGGTGATCGCGATCGTCTACGGCACCGCGAAGGTCAAGGCGGTGCTCGCCGCCGTCAGGGGCGGGATGGTCGACAGCCTGGTGACGCACTCGACGCTGGCGGAGGCACTGATCCGCGAAGCCGGGTCGTGACGGTGGCGGCATGACGGTGGAGGTGCCCCTGCCGGGTGGCACGGCCAACCGTGGCCGCGTTCATCGGGTCGGCGACACGGTGCGCAGGCCGTGGCGGCCGACGAGCGCAGCCACGCACGCCCTGCTGCGTCATCTGGAAGACGTGGGGTTCGACGGAGCGCCTCGCGCGCTCGGCACCGACGGTGCGGGCCGTGAGGTGCTCAGCTACGTGCCGGGCCAGGCCGTCATCGCCCCGGCACCGGCGTGGGGGCTCACCGATGCCGCCCTGACCAGCGTCGGACTGCTGCTCCGGCGCTTCCACGACGCGACGGCCGGGTTCGACCCGTCGCCCTACCCGTGGTCGCACCCCGCCCCCGCCCCGTTCGACGGTGGCGGCATCGCGCACAACGACCCGAACCTGGACAACATCGTCTTCCGGGACGGCCGTGCGGTCGCGCTGATCGACTTCGACCTCGCCGGTCCCGGCAACGCGGTGTGGGACGTGGCCGCGGCGGCCCGGCTGTGGGCACCGCTGCGGGCGCCTGCCGACATCTCCGACGTCCGGCACGGCCGGGAACTGCTGCGCCTGCGGATCTTCGTCGACGCCTACGGCCTGGACGACGCCGGCCGCGCCGAGTTCGTCACCGCGCTACGCGCGAGCCACGAGTGGATGTGCGAGATCGTGCGCGACGGTGCCGAGCGCGGGGTGTCGGGATTCGTGCAGTACTGGACGCCGGAGGCCGCGGCCAGGGCCGCGCGGACGCGCGTGTGGATCGACCGGAACGCCGACGCGATCACCGAGGCGCTGCGCTGACGACCGCGGAGCGATCACCGGGCGCGGCACCATCACCGTCTTGACAGTGACGCCCCGCGCGCGAAGACTCCCGTTACCCGATGAACGGTGATTCCGAGGAGGTTCGGCATGGGAACGGCAGTGGTCCCCGGTACCGACGAGTACCTGTACTTCCTCGCGCGCGCCTTCACGGGGATGCTCGACGCGCTGGGCGAGCTGGACGAGTACGCGATCAACACGAGGCCGCCACTTCAGGGCGCGAACAGCCCCTTCGCGATCGTTCACCACTGCGTCGAAGTGGCCGACTACTGGATCGGGCATGTGGTCGCGGGCCGCCCGACCCGCCGGAACCGGGCAGGGGAGTTCAGCGCGACGGGCAGCGTGGACGACCTGCGCCGCCAGGTCACGGACGTGCAACGCCGGGTGGCCGCCGATCTCGCGGGTGCCGACCTGGCGGGCAGCCCGAAGAACCCTCCTGCCGGCGACTACGAGGGCCCGGAACGGCCGTTGTCCTGCGCAGGTGTGCTCCTGCACGTGCTCGAGGAGCTGGCGCAGCACCACGGCCAGGTGCAGCTGACCTGCGACCTTCTCCACCGGGAGCGGGTGTGATGAGCACCGGCGGGGCACTCCGGCTGAGCGACCCACTGTTCGACGAGCTCCCCCTGAACGAGCTGGGCCGACGTCCTGGGGTGAAGTGGCAGCGGGTCGCTCCTGGCGTCCTGCCCGCGTGGGTGGCGGACATGGACTTCGACGTTCCGCAGGTGGTGGCCGACGCGATCGACCACACCGTCCGGCACGGCGATCTCGGCTACCCCGACTGGCCGGGCGGCAGCCCGCTCCGGGCGGCCTTCGCCGACCGGATGCAGGAGCGCTACGGCTGGACGATCTCGCCTGCCGACGTCCGTGAGCACACGGACCTCCTCCAGGCCCTCCAGCTCGTGCTGCACCTCGGCACCGCGCCCGGGGACGCCGTGGCGGTGCAGACCCCGAACTACCCGCCCTTCCTCGCCACTCTCGACGCCATGGGGCGCCGCCGGGTCCCCTCGCCGTGGATCAGAAACCCCACGGGCTGGACTCCCGACATCGCCGGCCTCGCCGACGCCGTCGCCCGGGAGCACTGCCGGGCCCTGCTGCTGGTCAACCCGCACAACCCGACCGGGCACGTCTTCACCCGCGACGAGCTCACCGAGATCGCGGGGATCGCCCGGCGCCACGACCTGCTGGTGATCAGCGACGAGATCCACGCCGAGCTGACCTACGCGCCGCACCGGCACATCCCGTTCGCCTCGCTCTCCGACGACGCCGCGGCCCGCACCGTCACGCTGACCTCGGCGGGCAAGGCGTTCAACCTGGCCGGGCTGCGGTGCTCGGTGGCGCACTTCGGTCCGCAGCGGCTGCTGGCACTGCGTGACGCCCCACCGGTGGACCTCTACGGCACGGTGTCCACGGTCGGCGTGGCCGGCAGCCTCGCGGCCTGGCAGCACGGCTCCGAATGGCAGGACCGGCTGATGCGCGTCCTCGACCGGAACCGGCACGAGGTCAGCGCGGCTCTCGCCTCCTGGGGCGCGGAGGTGACAACAATGCCCGAGGCGACCTACCTCTACTGGTTCGAGGCCGACGTCCTCGGGCTGGGCGACGACCCGGTGGACGAGGTGCTCACCCGCGCACGGGTCCTGCTCGACGGCGGCGCCCCCTTCGGCGACGACGGTCGCCGGTACCTGCGGCTCAACTTCGCGACCAGCGGACCGTTGCTGGCGGAGATCCTCACCCGGCTGGGCTCACTGGCCCGTCGCTAGCGCCGGCGGCCCGCCCCGCTCGCGGCGCTGCCTGCGCCGGTACTCGGCGGCCTTCATCCGGTTGCCGCACTCCGTCATGCCGCACCAGCGGCGGGGCTTGCCGCGGGAGTCGTCGACGAACAGCCGGGTGCACTCGGGCCTTCCGCACTCCCGCACCTTGGCCAGCTCCGCCGAGCCGATCAGCTCGATGGCATCGCGCGCCACCGTGGACAGGACGGCGGCGAGGTCGCCGCGACGTTCGAGCGCGCCGTCCGCCGTCAGCACCGACCGGACAGGCGGCGGGTCGGCGAGCTCCTGCAGCTCCGCGGCCTGCACCCGCCGCTCGGGCTCGGTTCTCGTGGCCGCGTACACGAGCTCGCGCAGCCGGCGCACCTCCGCGACGGCGGCGTCGTCGACCACCGGGGGATGCGTCAGCAGGCCCGCCTCCACCACCCACTCGGCGACGTCGCGACCGGCCGACAGCAGTTCCTCCTGCTTGTGACGTCGCCACTTGAGGGTGCCGGCCAGATCCAGCGACACCCGCCCGCTCACGAACACGTGCACGTCACCATATTGACGGTGACGTCCGGGTCCTGCAACCGCAGCACAGCTCGGAGGTGAACCGCAGCGTTACCGGTTACCCACCTTGCCCACGGCGCCTCGCAGCCCCACACAGCCGATGCAGCCCACACAGCCTTCGCAGTCGACACAGCCGATGCAGGCCACGCAGCGGCGGCAGCCGACACAGCCCAGACACGCGATGCAGGCGAGCAGCCCGACGCTCAGGATCGTCAGCACGCTGCCGAGGATCCCGGCGCTCCCGGCCGTCGCCACGCTGCCGGCCACACCCGCGCTTCCCGATGTGGCGACGCTGCCGGCGACGGCCACGCTGCCGGCCGTCGCCACGCTCCCCGCCACCGCCACGCTGCCGCCCGTCGCGACGCTCCCCACCACCGCGAGACTGTTGTCGGATCGGACTTCCTCGACCTCGTCCACGTCGTTCCTCCCGTTGCCCGTCGGCCCACAGGATGTCGTACGGAGTCACGCGGCACCCATGCCTTCCGTGGCCGTCAGCCCGGGATGATCCGACGCCGACGCAGATCGTCGAACAGCCGCAGCAGCATCGCCTCCGTGTCCACATAGGAGTGGAAGCCGAACCGCCGTGACTTGGACGTGTCGGCGAACATGTCGTAGTCCCAGGAGAGGACGAAGTCGCCGAACGCCCAGGACGAGACGTCGGCGTACGACGTGGGGGCCAGCCCGTGCCGCGCGACCATCGCGTCCCACACCGGCTCCTTGTCCGCCATCACGTCCGAGAGCGACATGGGCAGCGGCGGCGCGACCTCCAGCCCGAACGCCCCGGCGACCACCGGCCACATGCGACTCCAGCGGAACAGGTCGCCGTTGGCGATGTTGAAGGCCTCGTTCGCGCACCGGGGATCGGTGGCCGCCCACACCGTCGCCTCGGCGAGCAGCCCGGCGTCGGTCAGCTCGAGCAGCGCGTCGTAAGCACCCGGCCTGCCGGGGAACCGGAGCGGGACGCCCATCTCGGCGCTGATCGAGGCGTAGACGGCGAGCACGACCCCGAGGTTCATCGGGTTGCCGAGCCCGAACCCCGCGACGACCGACGGGCGGATGGCCGACCAGGTCCAGCCCGCCTCGGCCGCTCGCGCCTCGACGAGGTGCTGCTGGTCGACATTGAACTCCGGCGGCATGTGGGGCGGGTCGCTCTCCCTCGCCGGCGTGGCGAAGGGCCCGAGGTGGGCGCCGTACACCTTGTACCCCTGCATGAGGCTTACGTGCCGCAGGTCGGGAGCCGTGGACGCCACCGCGTCGAGCACGCTGCGCAGCATCGTGACGTTGGGCTCCACGAGCGCGGACCACGTCGGCCGGTCCTGGTAGGCCGCATAGAAGACGTGTGTCACCCCGGGATGCGCGCGCAGCGCGTCCCGCACCCCTGCCGGGTCGAACAGGTCGGCCGCGACGTGCCGGACCGGCCCGTCCGGCGGGCCACCGCGCCGCGAGAGGCCGACGACCTCCCACTCCGGGAGCGCGGCCAGGTGCGCGGCGAGCGTGCCACCGATGACGCCGTTCGCACCGACGACGAGCGCGGTGTTCTGCATTGCAGTCCCTTCCGAACGCCAGTAGAGAGCGTGTGCAACATTTGCACACGCGGCCTACTGGCGGCAACCCCGTATGATCGTCCGCAAGGACCGGAGGTGAGCGGTGGCCGTGACCGACCACGTGGTGGATGTGCGCGCCCGCGGCTGGCGCGTGCTGGCCGCACTGCACGCACGCCTGGACGAGGCGCTGGAGAAAGCGCTGCAGGGCGAGTGCGGCCTCTCGGTCGTCGAGTACACGGTGCTCGACACCCTCGCCCGGCAGGACAGCTGGCACATGCGCATGCAGCAGCTCGCGGGTGCGGCGGCGCTCTCCCACAGCGCCACCACCCGGCTCGTCACCCGGCTGGAGGGCCGCGGACTGCTGAGCCGCTACCTGTGCGACGACGACCGGCGCGGGATCTACAGCACGCTCACCACCGACGGCAAGGAGCTCCAGGAGCAGGCGCGTCCGGTACACGACCGCGCCCTGTCGGAGGCGCTCGACGGCGCGCGGGCCGACCCCGAGCTCGCCCCGCTCGTCGACGCCCTGCACGCCCTGCCGCACCCCTGACCACGTGCCAGTATCGGGCGATGACCGAGGATCGGGACCGTCCGAGCACCCGCTACGCCCACCTCGGTGAGGCACTGGGCACCGACTTCTTCTTCGTGCGCGAGCAGTTCACCGACGAGCAGTGGGACCGCTTCATCGCCGTCCGGAAGTTCGTCGACGACGAGGTGCTGCCCGACATCGGGGATTACTGGGAGAATGCCGAGCTACCCTGGCACCTGTTCCGCAGGCTGCCCGAGCTCGGCGTCGTCGGTGAGGACATCCAGGGCTACGGCGCGGCCGCGATGAGCCCGCTCGCCTGCGGCCTGGTGCACATGGAGCTGCACCGCGGGGACGGCTCGCTCGGCACGTTCCTCGCCGTGCACGCCGGGCTCGCCATGCAGTCGATCGCGATGTGCGGCTCGGAGGAGCAGAAGCAGCGCTGGCTGCCTGCCATGGCCGGCCTGGACGAGATCGGGGCCTTCGCGCTCACCGAACCGGAGCACGGATCGGACTCCGTCGCCCTCGAGACCACCGCCCGCCGCGACGGCGACCACTGGGTGCTCGACGGCGCCAAGCGCTGGATCGGCAACGGCACGATCGCCGACCTCGTGGTGGTCTGGGCCCGCGACACCGACTCGGGTGACGTGCTCGGGTTCGTCGTCGAGACGCCGACCGAGGGCTACCAGGCCGAGGTGATCACCGGGAAGGTCTCGCTGCGGTCGGTGTGGCAGTCCGACATCCGCCTCACCGGCGTCCGGGTGCCGGACGAGAACCGGCTGGTGAACGCGCGATCGTTCAAGGACGCCGCCCGGGTGCTCGCCAGCACCCGGGGCACCTGCGCCTGGATGGCACTCGGGCACGCCACGGCAGGCTACGAGGCGGCCCTGCGCTACGCCATGGAGCGGCAGCAATTCGGCAAGCCGCTGGCGTCGTTCCAGATCGTGCAGGAACGGCTGGTGCGCATGCTCGCCGACCTCACCGGCATGCAGCTCTACTGCATGCAGCTGGCCAGGCTCGCCGACGCGGGACGGCTGTCGCCCACGGTGGCCGGGCTGGCGAAGATGCACAACACGCGCACCGCACGCGCGATCCTCTCCGAGGCCCGCGACCTGCTCGGCGGCAACGGGATCCTGCTCGAGCACCACGTGGTGCGGCACTGGGCCGACATCGAGTCGATCCACACCTTCGAGGGCACCGAGACGATGCAGACCCTGATCGTCGGGCGTGACATCACCGGGATCGGCGCCTTCACGTGACGGGGCCGAAAACCTTCTTCCAGGCCTGGTAGCCCCCGTCGAGGTCGGTGGCGTTGCGCAGCCCGATGTCCTGCAGAGACGCCGCGGCGAGGCTGGAGCTGTAGCCCTCGGAACAGAAGACGATCCAGATGACGTCGTGGTCGGTGGCCTGCGGGATCCGCGCGTCCGATGCCGGGTCCAGGCGCCACTCCAGGTGGTTGCGCTCGATCACCAGAGCACCGGGCAGCTCGCCCTCCTGCTCGCGCTGCCACCCCGGCCGGGTGTCCACGAGGATCGCGCCCTGCTCCACCATCGCCGCGGCCCGGACGGGGTCGGGACGGTCCAACCGGGCCCGGGCGGCCGCCAGCAGGTCATGCACCGTGCGGCTCATGAGCTCGCTCATCCGACTCCCTCCGAGGAACCCGCCTCGACGAGCACGCTACGGGTGCGGCGCAGCCGCTGGTCGGGCTCCACCGCGTAGTAGGACATCGCGCTCAGCGGCGGCGAGTAGGCGTGCACGCTCACGGCGGGCGTCGGTGCGGGGTTGCCGACGTCGTGCACGTGTCCGAGCGGGAACCCGACGCTGCGGCCGGCCCGCAGGTGTCGCGGCCGCAGCCCGTCTCCCACCCAGCGTTGCTCGACGAGGCTGCCGGACACCACGGTGAGCGCACCGAGGGAGCCGGCGTGGTCGTGCAGTTCGGCCGTCTGCTCGGTGGCCCAGCTGATCAGCCACACGTCGACGTAGCTGTCGCTGCGCAGGAGCCGGTACCAGCGGCGGTCGGGGTCGATCGTGACGGGGTGCAGACCGGCGTGCACCTCGGAGGCGACCTCACGGGTCAGCGCGGTGAGGTCGGCGAGGACGAGCGAGGTGGGGGCGTGCAGCAGCACGGACGTACTCCAGTGATGATGATGGACGAGCGGGGCGAGAACCTCAGCCCGTGCAACAGCACTGGTCGAAATGGTCGGCACGCCGGCAGCCCCAGATCTCTCCGAGGACAGCAGCGGGCGCCATGGCGACATCGGATCACACCTGAGGCCTAGCGTGCCACTTCGTCCCACGCCACGAGAGCGCGCGACGCAATGGCCGTGAAATGTCCGACATCCACGTGTCCTCCCACCGTGGTTGGTGCGTCACACTTCCGAGGTGGCAACTCCCCTCGACGACGGCAGTTGGGAGATCCAGGGCCGCAGACTGACCCTCCCGGTGCGGATCACCGACGCCTCGGCGGCGCTGGCGACCTACCTCGTCCGCACCTCCGCGGCGAGCACGCTCGTCGCGGGCACGGGACTCTCGCTCGTGTCGGTGGCCGGCAGGACACCGCTGGTCCTGGCGTTCATCACCTACCGGGCGGGCGACCTCGGCAGCTACCACGAGGTGGCCGTCGCACTGCTGGGCCGCCACCGCCGCCGCATCGGCCCGTACATCCACCAGATGGCAGTGACGGAGACGTTCACGCTGGAGGCGGGCCGGGCGCTGTGGGGGCTGCCGAAGTGGCTCGCCAGGGCGGAGGTGGACATCACCGGCCGCGCCGCCACCGGCCGGCTGAGCGACATCTCAGGCGCGCCCGTCCTCACCGCCGCCCTGCGCACCCTGCCCTGGCGAATCCCCCTCACCCTGCCCGGCGCCCTCACCGCCCTCGCCCCGCACGGAGACACCGTGCTGGCCAGCAGGCTCCGCGGCCGGATCGGCGGACTCCGCCTCGGCCCCCGCGGCGCCACGGTGGAGCTGGCCCCCGGCCACCCGATGGCCGACGAGCTACGGGCCGTCCGCCTCCCCCGGCACCCCCTGGCGACCCTCACCGCGGAACACATCGAGTTCGACATGGCTGCGGCGGTACCAACCCCCCGCTGACCCCACCCGCCCGCCATGATTGTTCCGAGACCCACGTGTTCGCCCCGGCGAGGGCGGATCCGCGCACCTCAAACGAGCACCGAACCCCTGATCGTTCCGAGATCCGCCTGTCCGCCCCCGCGAGGGCGAACCGGTGCACGCGGCGATCATGGTGTCGGCGCCACGGACCCGCCCCATGATCGTTCCGAGATCCGGGTCTTCGCCCCCACCATTGCCGATCCGCGAATCTCGCGGCTCGGAGCGACGGGACGCGGGCCCATGATCGTTCCGAGATCCGCGTGCTCGCCCCGGCGAGGGCGGATTCGCGGATCTCGCGGCGATCAGCGGTCCAGCGCGCGCTGGACCGTCGCCGCCACCCACCACGGCCGCAGCAGCACGTCCCGCGCCCGGAACCGGAGCACGACCCATCCGTGCCGGGTGAGGTAGGCCTGCCGGTCGAGGTCGTAGAGGGCCCGTTCCGGGGTGAGGTGGTCGCGGCCGTCGTACTCCACGGCGAGCCGCGCCGCCGGGTACGCCTGGTCCAGGCGGTACGGGCCGACCGGATGCTGCAACACCGGAGCCGGCAGGCCCGCGGCCCGTAATGCGAACCGGATCCGGCTCTCCATCGGCGACTCGGCGAGGGGGTCGGCCAGCGCCACCACCTCCGGCAGTTGCGCACTCCCGCGCGCCCCGAGGTGGCGCGATCCGAGGGCAACGAGCTCGGCGGGGGCGAACCCGTGGACGTGCGCCAGTGCGTCGACCGCGACCACCGCCTCGACCAGCGGGGCTCGGCGGGCGAGGTCGAAGGCCGTGCGCTGGGGCGTGGTGACCAGGACCCCGTCGCTCCAGGTCATGATCTCCTCGACGGGAAGCCGGTCGTGGCGCACCCGCAACCCGGGCCGGTTCTTGTGGCTGCCGCCCGCGACGACGACCTCGGCCGCCGCATCCGCCGGCCCGCAGGACGCGCCCAGCAGTTCCGCCGCGGACCAGCCTCCCAGCACCCCGCGACCCTCGACGACAAGCAGCGCGGCGCGCGAGCGCAACTCCAGGTCGACCTCGACGTCGGCCCGGACGAAGATCCCGGTGAACAGTCGACGGAAGCCGGGGCCACGCAGCGCCTTCGGCGTGACGAGGCCGGCGGCGACGGCGGCGGACCCCCGGAACGGCGAGCTCAACTCGATCGGCACCACCACACCGACGACGCCCGCGCCCGCGCGGTTCCACCACCCCCATGATCATTCCGAGATCCGCGGATCCGCCCCATGATCGCCGCGAGATCCGGCTGTACGCCCCCGCTGGGGCCGATCGGCGGATCTCAGAGCGATCATGGTGCGCGGAGCCCGGACGAGATCCTCGTCTTCGCCCTTGCGAGGGCGGATCGGCGGATCTCGGGGCGATCAGCGGTGCGCGGCCAGCCACTTCCGCAGGTCGGACAGCGGGCGGTCGCGCTCGGGCTCGTTGTAGATCTCGTGCCAGAGCCCCTCGTACCAGTGCACCGTCCGGTCCGGTGAGCCGCAGGTCGACTCCAGGAGCCGCATGCCCGCGGGGTCGACGAGCTCGTCCAGGTCCCCGTGCTGCATCAGCACCGGGATCCGCAGCTCACGGGCCCGCTCGGGCAGCACGTCGAACTGCGCGAACAACGCCGACGAGAGCCCGAGCGTCGGGCGACCGTGGTGCACCAGCGGATCGGCCTGGTAGGCGGCGACGACCTCCGGGTCCTTGCTGATCTTCGTGGTGTCGATTCCGGCCGGTCGCAGCGTCGGCGCCACCAGAGCGAGCGACCGGAGTACCGCGGCAGTGGCCTTCGGCAGCGAGTTGTTGCGGAGTGCCGGCGCGGAGAGCACCAGACCGCTCAGCGTGTCCTGGTGCTCCAGCGCGTAGGCCAGCGCGATCTGGCCGCCCATGCTGTGCCCGAGCATGACGACCGGCAGGCCGTCGTGGCGGGCCACCACCTGGCGGCGGAAGGCGTCCAGGTCGGCCAGCCAGTCGTCGTAGCGGACGAGGTGGGTTCGCCGCCCTCCGGACCGTCCGTGGCCGCGGTGGTCGAGGCCGTAGACCGCCCACCCGTCCGGCAGGACGGCATCCTCGACGTTGCCGTAGCGGCCGGAGTGCTCACCGAGGCCGTGGACGACCAGCAGCACGCCCGTGGGCTCCCCGGCGGGCAACCGGCCCTGCCAGTAGATCTCCACGCCACGCGCACCGGTGAACCTGCCCTCGACCCGCCTCGCCTGTTCCCGTTCATCGAGTCCGTCGGTCATGGCCTTCCGATGCTCAGGTCGTCGTCGGTCCGGTCGTACGCGGCGCCGACACCAGCCGGCTCCAGATCGACGTCATGGCGCAGGTCGGCCTCGTCCGGCATCTCGAGCAGGATCGCGATGGGCTCGCATCCCGCTGCGACGACCGACAGCCCGTACTCGCCGCCTGCGAGGTCCTCGATGCGGTACTCGGCGTCCGGACCGGTGTCGACCGAGTCGACGATCTCGCCGTCCTGCACCAGCGTGACGCGCGCGCCCGCGATCGGGCCGTCCTCTCCGTGTACCGACCCGGACAGCGACGCCGACCGCACCAGCAGTACCTCGGTGTCGATCGGGCCGTCCATCACCGTGATCGCGGTGGCGCCGGGCTGGTGTCCGGGAGCCGTGCAGACGAGCACGAAGCTGCCGGCGCCCGGAGCACGCATCTCGCCGCGCCCGTCGGCTCCCGCGACGTCCTCCGCGACGACCCGGCCCCTGTCGTCGAGCAGCGTGACGGCGACCTTGCCGGCCGGAGCGCCGCCGCGGCGCACGGCACGGAACCGCACCGGCTGCGGCGCTCCCTGCACCGGCGGTTCCGGCACGGGCTCGTGCCGGCTGACCAGTTGCACCACCGGCGCGCTGTCCGGGCGCAGACTGGGGTCGGCGAAGCCGAACGTGCGCAGCAGCGCGAGGTCGGCCGCGGCCTGCTCGGCGGCCCGTTCGACGGCGGACTGCCGGGCGTGGGCGGCGGCCGCATCCGCGCTCCCTGCGGCGGGGGCGGCCCCGCTCGGCGTCGGAGGTCCGGAAGTGGCGGGCACGACCGCGAGCGATCGCCCTGACCCGGACTCCCCACGGGTCGCCGGCTCGACGGAGGGAGGTCGGACGGGCGCAGATCCAGCGCCGGTGCCCGCGGGGCCGGCGGAGGTCGGTCGAGCACCAGCGGACGCGGCGGCCACGGAACCGACGAGGGCACCGCTGGAGCCGACGGTGCCTGGCCCGCCGGCAGTAGGCCGCGCACCCTCGGATGCGCCGGCACGGCGGTCGGCGGCGCCGGCCCCGACGGCGCCCGAACCAGCGGCGCCCGAACCGGGAGCGGTCGGCCCGGTAGGTACCGGCCCGGCGGCAGTCGACTCATCACCGGGCGACCCGGGCGCGCTCGCCCCGGCAGTGCCGGACCTCGCGGCGCCCGAACCACCGGCGCCCGACTGAGCAGTCGGCCCCGCAGGAACCGGCCCGGCAGCGGTCGGTCCGGCAGTCCCGGACCTCGCCGCGCCCGAACCAGCAACGCCCGACTGAGCAGTCGGCCCCGCAGGAATGAGCCCGGCACCGGTCGGCCCGGCACCGGTCGGCCCGGCACCGGTCGGCCCGGCAGCGGTCGGCCCAGCAGCGGTCGGCCCAGCAGCGGTCGGCCCAGCAGCGGTCGGCCCAGCAGCGGTCGGCCCAGCAGCGGTCGGCCCACCAGCACCTGAATTGGGAGCAGCCGACCCGGCGGCGCTCGACCCGGCAGGCGTCGATCGGCCGGCGTCCGGATTGGCAATCGAGTCGGCAACACCCGACCCAGCAGCACCCGACGCGGCAGTTGGCTCGGCAGCAGAAGCCCCGTCAGCGCTCAGCCCGGCGGCAGTCGGCTCGGCAGCGCCCGACCCAACAGCGCCCGACCCCGCAGCAGTCGGCTCGGCGGCGGCCGTCCCGGCACCCCCCGGTTCGGCAGAAGCGGGGTCGGCAGCGGGGGTCGGTGAGCGGTCGGCTCCTTCCCGCGGGTCCGGGATCTCCTCCCGGCCCCTGCCGGACTCACCGAAGCCCGGGTCGGGGGCCGGCGCGGCGGGGGCGCTTCTCGCGTCCTCCTCGGCGTCGACATCGGCCCAGTCCGCCCACCCGGCCCACGCCTCGGACCCCGTGCCGGAGGACCGGTCGGTCGGCGACACCAGGCGCAGGGGGACGATCTCCACGGACGCCGGTGCCTGCCACGACCCGGTGCCGTCGCCACCCGCGACCATCCGGGCGGCGCGGCCCCACGGGGTGTCGTCGACGGTGGGCAGCAGTTGAGGGGCGGGCTGCTCCCGCGGGGGTTCGGCCGGGCGTGGGATGTGCACCGCGGGGGCCGGCTGCTCGGGGATCCCGGCAGCGCCCGCCTGAGCGGTTTCCGGTCCGGCCTGGCGCTCCGGCTCCCACGGGCTGGGCGCGGCGGCCTGGGGCCGGTCGGACACAACCGTGACCGGACCCGGCGGCGAGGGCTCGGGTGGTCCGGCTCTGTCGGGCGCGGCCGCGTCCCGCCCGCCGTTCTGCACCGCCACAGCAGCCGCAACCAGCGATCCGCTGCTCTCGGCCCGGAGCCGGACGAGGTCGGCGACGGTCTTCGGGCGGTTCGGGTCGGAGCCGGCCGTCCGGCTGCGCAGGAGCATGAACACACCGACGGCCACGACGGCGACACCCAATGCGATCAGACCCAGCGTGCTCATCCCGGCAGTCTCCCGCTCCCCCGTCACCACCCCATGACCCCCGGTGACAACGATCATGCGGCCGGGACCACCATGGACGCACGTGCGCTGCGGGAGTACCGGGCGAATAGCCCAGCGAGGAACCTAGCACCCGTGGGGCGCCTCGATCAGGTAGTGGTGGGTGGGTTGTTACCGCTGGTAATGCCACGTACGTGGGCTCTCGGCGTGACGGCGGGCCCGATCTCCCCCTGATCGGGGTAGATCAGGTGCGGTGCGGGAACGGAGCGATGTGGACACAGAGCTGAGGGAACTGGCCGCTGCGCACGGCGTGGCGACGGAGTACCGAGACGGGGGGCGGCGGCCGGTACAGGTCGATCCGGATGTCGTGATCCAGGTGCTCGGCCTGCTCGACGTCGACGCCGGCAGTCCCGAGGCAACACGGGCCGCACTGGCCGTGGCGCGGGCCGGTGCTGCGGCAGGGAAGCTGCCCGGCACGATCTCGGCGCGCACGGACCGGCCGCGCCCGTTGCCGGGCCCCGGTGTGCTGGTCGACGAGCTGGGCGCACGGCGGGAGGTCACCGAGATCCCCGCCGGGTTGGAGCCGGGCTGGTACCGGCTCGAGACGGGCGACCAGGAGGTGACCGTCGTCGTCGCACCGCCTGCGCTCGAGCCCTCCCCGCGCACCTGGGGCTGGATGCTGCAGCTCTACGCGCTGCACTCGGCGGGCTCGTGGGGCATCGGCGACCTCGGCGACCTGCGGGAGTTCACCGCCTGGACGGGATCCGAGCACGGCGCGGGCGCGGTGCTGCTCAACCCGCTGCACGCGATCACGCCCGTGCCGCCGGTGCAGCCGTCGCCGTACACGCCGTCGAGCAGGCGCTTCGGCACACCGATGGCGCTGCGGATCACCGACCTCGAGGCGTACCGCCGCGCCGACGGTCCGACCCGGGCCGAGGTGGACGCACTCCGCCCGGAGACGGCGGGCGGGGAGATCGAGCACGACCGGGTGTGGGCGGCCAAGCGCGCGGCGCTGGAACTGCTGTGGCGCTCCGAGGGCCGTCCCGAACCCCGCGACGCGGACGCCGACCTGTGGGAGTTCGCCACGTTCTGCGCGCTCGCGGAACGTTTCGGCGGACGGTGGAGCCTGTGGCCGGAGCAGCTGCGGCACCCGGACGCACCCGGTGTGGCCGGGATGCGCAAGGAGCTCGGCCCGCGGGTGGCGTTCCACGCCTGGGTGCAGCAGCAGGTGCAGGCGCAGCTCGCCGGCGTGCGGGACGCCGCGCGGGCCGCCGGGGTGCGCGTGGTGCACGACCTGGCCGTCGGATGCGACCCGCAGGGCGCCGACGGCTGGGCACTGCAGGAGGTGCTGGCCCTCGGGGTGCGGGTGGGCGCTCCGCCGGACGCGTTCAGCCAGCAGGGGCAGGACTGGGGGCTTCCCCCGTGGCGCCCGGACCGGCTCGCTGCCACCGGGTACGCCGCGTACCGCGACCTGCTGCGCGCGCTGCTCCGGCAGGCCGACGGGCTGCGGATCGACCACGTGGCAGGCCTCTGGCGGCTCTGGTGGGTACCGCCGGGCGAGTCGGCCGACCGCGGCACCTACGTCCACTACGACGCCGAGGTCATGCTCGCGGTGCTCACCCTCGAGGCCCACCGGGCGGGCGCGCTGGTGATCGGCGAGGACCTGGGCACCGTCGAGCCGGAGGTCACCGAGGGGCTCGCGGAGAAGGGGATGCTCGGATCGTCGGTCCTGTGGTTCACCCGCGATCTCGACGCGCCCGGCGAGCCGCTGCTGCCTCCGGAGCGCTGGCCGGAGGAGTCGGTGGCCACGGTGTCGACGCACGATCTGCCGACAGCTGCCGGCTTCCTGCGGGGCGAGCACGTGCGGGCGCGAGCCGAGCTGGGTCTGCTCGACGACGTGGCGGCCGAGGCGGCCAAGGCGCGCATCGACCGGCTGGAGCTGGTGGAGCTGCTGCGCGGGGAGGGTCTTGTCACCGGCGAGGACCCCGGTGAGGACCAGTTGGTGGTCGCGATCCATGCGCTGCTCGCCCGCAGCCGATCGCGGTTGGTGCTCATCTCCCCCTACGACGTCGTGGGGGAGGTCCGCCAGCCCAACCTGCCGGGGACGGTCGACGAGTACCCGAACTGGCGGCTGCCGCTGCCGGTCTCACTCGAGGAGCTCCGCCAGGATCCCCGCGTGCGTGTGGTGGTCGACCAGCTGCGCATCCGTCGCCCGTGAGTCACCGCTGAGTGTGCGGCTCTCGCGCCGGTGGGCGGCAGCGGCCATCATCGGGATGTGGAGTCGACTCGACTGGACCGCTGGCTGTGGGCGGTGCGCCTGACCAAGACCCGCCCGGACGCCGCGTCGGCCTGCCGCGGCGGGCACGTGCGGGTGAACGACCGCCCGGCGAAGCCGGCCACCCTCGTGCAGCCCGGCGACGAGGTGCGGGCGCGGGTGCACGACACGACCCGGATCGTGGAGGTGGTCCGGGTGATCCAGAAGCGGGTGGGTGCCGCCGACGCGGCCACCTGCTTCATCGACCGCACCCCGGCTCCCCCGCCGGAGGCCGCCATCCCCGTGGCCCGGCGCGACCGCGGCGCCGGGCGTCCCACCAAACGGGAGCGCCGCATCCTCGACGAGTTCCGCGCGGGAGGGCTGTGACTGCCGTCAGGACGCCGGCGCCACCTGCACGACGGGCTCTCGGGTGCGCTCACGCAGGCCGAGCGCGGTGACCGACGCGACCACCACGGCCAGGCCCAGCCACTGCGTCGGGCTCAGCTCGGTGCCGAGCAGGCCCACTCCCACCAGCGTGGCGGTCACGGGGAACGCGAGCTCGGCGAGCGTCGCGCGGGCGGCGGCGGTGGAGCGCAGGCCGAGGTAGTACAGCGCCAGCCCGAGCAGGCCGGGGATCAGCGCGAGGAGTACGAGCGGACCGAGCTGGGCCGGGGTGACGGCGACGGGTGCGCCCTGCGCAGCGAGCACGATCGCGCTGGCCGGCAGCCCGATCGCGAACCGGAGCACGGTGACATCGCGGCTGGCGATACGCACGCTCACCATCCGGCCGAGCACCGTGCCCACGGCCCACAGCGCGGCAGCGCCCACTGCCAGCAGCGCGGCGAGCACCGCCTTCGGCGCCGCCGAGAACGGGTCTGCGAAGGCCATCAACCACGCCCCCGCGAGGGCGGGCACCGCGAACAGCCAGTACCGGCCGCGCATCCGTTCTCCGAGCAGCAGAGCCGCTGCCACCACGGCGATCACGGGTTGCAGCTTCTGCAGCACGAGCGGGGTGACCGGGTCACCGAGCTGGAAGGCCTGCGTGAACAGCGCCGTCGCGACGGCGGAGGCACCGGCGCCGATCAGGACCAGCGCGGTGCGTTCCTTGGGTGTGGCCGAGCGGAAGGCCCGCACCGCGGAGGGCAGGAACGGCACCAGCACCAGCACGATCAGCAGGTGCTCCCAGAACACGATCGTCGCTGCCGGGAGCTGTCCGGCGAGCGGCTGACGGAGCAGGCCGTCGGTACCCCACAGCGCCGCCGCGACCGCGATCAGCCAGGTCCGGTCGGGCACGCCTCCACGTTGATCCACATGGCACCCAACGCAGGCGGGGCACGATCCATACCCGCAGCCGATCACGGGACGGCGCAGGGCCGGTTCAGCTGATCGTCAGGGTCGCGTCGAGCCCCGTGAGCGCCAGCAACCGCCGGCACCGGGGCGTGGGTCCGACGAGCCGCAGCCGCCCGGGCATCGCGCGGAGTCTGCGGTCGGAACGGGCGAAGGCGGTGAGCCCGGCGGCCGCGACGAACGTCAGGCCGACGACGTCGAGATCGACCTCGCGGTACCCGCGCTCGCAGAGCAGATCCAGCTCCCGTTCCAGGTGAGGAGCCGTGAGCATGTCCAGCTCGCCGATGACCCGGACGGTGGCCTTCGGCGGATCACCGGCTACCTCGAGGGCGAACGCCGGCGGATCGACGGTCGGTTGCCGCGATGGTACCTGCATGATGCGACCCCTTCTCCGACGGCGGCCGGCCCGGCCGCTGCTGAAGGGTCCAACGGATCTGAACCGTACCCCAGCACCGACACCCCGGAGGCGTCCGATTGGGCGCACCCGGCTGTGGGTACGCCCTTTCCGACCGCCGGAGATCCTGACGGATCTGCGCACGTGGCACGGATGCCGACCGGGAGTGATCGATGTCTGCGCCCGCCCGAGGCCCGGACCCGTTGAGGCTGCGCCTCGACGGACCGTCACTGCCGTACGAGTTGGCGGCCGTGCGGAGCCGCATGGCCGCGTGGGCAGAAGGTCTCGGGGCGTCCGAGGAGACGGTGGACGACCTGGTGCTGGCCACCCACGAAGCGCTCGCCAACGTCGCCGACCACGCCTACCCCGACAGCGACGGCGCGATGGCATTGTTGGACGCGGAGCTGACCGGCGACGGTGAGATCGTCGTGGTGGTCCGCGACCAGGGACGATGGCGGGCACCGGCGGCCGACCCCGGGTGGCGGGGCCGGGGGCTGCTCATCATCCGGGGGCTCAGCGACGACGCCGACGTCCGTCACGACGACACGGGCACCACTGTGGAGATGCGCTGGCGGCTGCCGTCGGCTCCCGACGGACGAGCCCGGACCGGGCCGCGGGGCGACGGCTGAGCAACGGCGGAAACGACGAACGGGCGGGGGCCGAATCGGCCCCCGCCCGTTAGCAGGAATCGCGAAGATCAGCCGGTGACCGGCAGGGACGCGTCCATGACCTCGGGCTTCGGCGCGGTCGCGACCGCAGCGGTGTCGGTGTCAGCGGCGTTGTCGTCGTCGCCGTTGTCGTCACCGTTGCCGTCACCATTGCCGTTGCCGTCACCGTTGCCGTTGCCGTCACCGTTGTCATCGCCGTCGCCGGCGCTGCAGGTGGCCGAGCCGACGGTGATCGTCTGCACCGGCTTGGACGGGTCGACCTGGACGCCGAGCTCGCCGCTCAGCCCGTCGACCACGTCACGAACGGTGTTGACGCCGCCCGGGAGGTCGGCGCCGAGCAGGCCGCCCAGCTCCGGAAGGGCCTTGCGCTCGTCGCTGGTGAGCACCCGGTCCAGGTCCTCGCCGGCACCCGGCAGCACGGTGAGCTCGATGCCCGTGACCGTGAGGGAGCCGTCCTCGTGACGGACCTGGTCGTTCAGGGTCAGCTTCAGCAGGGGCGAGATGTCGATCGCCTGGCTGGGCACCGGGGCCTCCGGCAGGTCGCGGCCGAGGATCGTGCCGCGGATGATCTGCAGGCCGCCGTCACCGTCGTTGCAGTAGGTGCGCACCAGGTCGGCGCGGAGCAACTGGAGGAGGTTGAGCTTCGTGACCGAGGTCTCCGCCGACCCACCCTTGGCCTCTGCGGTCAGGACCCCGACGCCGATGTCGCTCTGGTGCTCGCCCAGAACGTCACCGATGCCCGCCAGCTGGCCCTCGACGTGGTTGCCGTCGGTCGACTCCACGTAGGTGACCGGGTCGATCTTCAGGAGGCCGGAGGCCGACAGGGCGTACGCCGAGTCGGGCGCAGCCTCCTGCGCGACCGCGACGGACGAGCCGAGGAGCAGAGCCGTCACCGCTGTTGCGGCGCTGAACGCCGCCGCCCCCGCGCCGGCGAGCTTCTTCGTGTTCACTGTGGTGCAAACCCCTCAATCTTCATCGATCATCACGAGGGTGCCGAGCGGCACCTCGGACAGCTGGTCGAGCGCATCGGCCGGCACCCGGATGCATCCATCGCTGGTTGCGGTGCCGTAGACGTCATCGGTCGGCCAGGTGTGGATGGCGACGGTCCCGGGACCACCGCCGAAGGTGTCGTGCGTCGGGCTGTGTGTCCCGAGCGGGAGGATCACCGGCGAGTAGGTCTGCTTCTTGTCGGAGAACGCTCCGAGCAGGAAGGTCCGACCTGTCGGCGTGGGAGCGGACTCCTTGCCGATGCCGACGGTCCACTGACCGACGACCTTGTCGTCGCGGTGCAGCTCGAGCTTCTTCGACCCGAGGTGCACAGTGACGAGGTAGGGCGTGTTCGCGCGCTTGACGTCCTCCGAGCGCAGCCAGCCCGTCGAACCGTTCGGCTTCGACGGCAGCAGGACCTGCACCCAGCCCGAGTCCTCCCCGATCACGGGCAGCCAGGTGTCGCCGATCTGCGTCGGCTCCATCCTGGCGATGGCGCGTCCGTTCGGGGAGTCGTGGACCGGCGTCTCCCGGATCGGGTGGACGACGAGCCCGTCCGTCTTCGCTGTCGCCGCCGAGTCCTGAGGAGCACCGTCCACTGTGGTGTACGTGCTGCTCAGGGGGAGCTCGCCGGCGGCAGGCGCGACCTCACCTGCTGCGATGCCCGCAGGCGACGCGGCAGGTGGCCCACTGAAGGCGGCGAAGCCGATCACCACGGCCAACACCGCGACAACGCCCACAACCGCTCCGATCAGGAGCGGCTTGCGGGATGGACGTGACGGATCTTCGGATGACGCCACCTGTTGTGGCGATGTGTGCTGTGGCATAAGACCCAAACCGTGCGAATCAGACAGGGATGGCCGCGTTCGGGTGACTACCTCGAGCCCCCCGGCTGCAGTGCGCGCAACGATGAAACGACGGAGACTCCATCGGGGTTACGACCAAGATTTTTTCTCACGATCCGCTGAACAGGTCGTCACTCAGAGTGAGTGAATCGGCAGTCCACAGCGGACGGAGCGAACACCGGAATGGGCGGGGGTGCACGACGCCGGTAAGTGCACCACTCATCGCCTGATCGGCCGGATTCCTGCAGCTGAACGCCGGGTAATCAGGTGCGAGGTGATCATCATGGTCGATGACGACAAGACCAGCCCCGACAAGCAAATATCGGACGTCCAACAGGAAGCTCCTGGCGGCCGGTCGAGCCGAGGACCGGAATACGGCACGGCAGGCGAAACCCAGGTGCCGACACCCCCCTATGACGACCTACGGGGCGAGAACAGTGGCGAAGGCGCGGAAGGAACCCGCAAGGCGTTCGACGCCTCGACTGCGGGGCCCCCCGGGCCACCGTCTCCCGCATCCGACGAGGAACGGTCGGGGATGGCCGCGACCGAGATGAACCCGGAACCCCCTCTCGGAGTCGGCGAGAAACACGGCAAGGGCGGCGAGGAGATCGCGCCCGACCGTGACGACGTCGGGACCAAGGGCGCGGCAGGCCGACCGGTCGGCCGAACCGACGAGGACGGCAGCGGGACGTCACAGGACCCCCGCTCCCCCGACCTCCCGGCGGGCGACCAGGGCGGCTGAGACGGGAACCACCGGCCCGGCGCCGCTACCAGCGCGCCGGGCCGGGTACGCCGCCGCCCCATGGCCCCGCGAGCCTGCAGCCGTACGACGCACCGCCGCGGGACCTGCAGCCCGCGGCGGTGACCCTCCACCCGGAGCTCGTCCTGGTCAGGAAGACCGTGTCCCCGACGAGTTGCACCTGCGCCTCGTCGCCCCGCACCGTCGACGACACGACCGCGCCCTCGGGAAGCGAGAGCTGCGCCATGGCCCGGACGCACGA
Organism: Pseudonocardia sp. OZ21; assembly: GCF_059359135.1. NCBI lineage: Bacteria > Bacillati > Actinomycetota > Actinomycetes > Pseudonocardiales > Pseudonocardiaceae > Pseudonocardia > Pseudonocardia sp. OZ21. Next base: position 124,311 of record NZ_JCADBN010000009.1, on the reverse strand, counting down.
CTCGGACCGTGCCGCCTCCACCGCCGCCACGGTGGCCGGTGCCAGCACCGCACACCGGGCGGAGGGGTCGGCCGCTGCGAACGTGGACGCGATCCGCTCGATCTCCGGCTGTTGACCGGCGCACCCGGCCAGCAGCAACACCGCAGCCAGGAGCACGGCGCCGCGCACGCCCACGCGGCTCCGGACCATGGCGGGCGGGTTCGCTGCCCGTCCCGTGGCGACGCTTTCGGACACCTCACCAGATAGCAGGCCGGCCGGGCCCGCGCGCAAGCCGGACACCGTGGGCACAGGCGCGGCCGGTCGGCCGTTCTCGCAGGCAGCAGCATCGCCCGGCCGTGCCCGTGGCGGCCGAAGTCACCCCGGCGGCTCGCGGTCCTCGCCACGAAGCAGCGCCAGCGCCGTCGATGCCCGCCCGAGAAAGAGGGTGCGCTCGCGTCCGTTCGCGGTGAGCGACGCCGCCTGCGCGAACTCGACGTGGGCCTCGCCGTGCCTGCCGAGCTTGGTCAGCAGGTCGCCCCGCACGCTGGGCAGGAAGTGGTATCCCGCGAAGGCGGGCTCCGTACCCAGCTGGTCGAGCAGGTGCAGGCCGGCGGCGGGACCGAACGCCATGCCGACGGCGACCGCCCGGTTCAGCTCCACCACAGGAGACCGCGCCATCTCCGCGAGCACGTCGTACAGCGTCGCGATTCGCGCCCAGTCCGTGTCGGCGGCGGTGAGTGCCCGGGCATGGCACGCGGCGATCGCGGCCTGCACCGCGTACTCCCCGTGCCTCCCGCGCTGGTTGCCGGAATCTTTTCCGGAGCCCATGCCGCCGACACCGCGGCGATCACCTGCAGCCCCCGCCCGCGTGGAGCGAGCTCGAGGATCAGGCGTCGGCGGCAGGTCGTGCGTGGCACCTGCGCAGGCTCAGCTCGTCCTCGAGGTGCAGCTCGCCTGCCAGACCGAGGATGTCGGCCAGCCTCTCCATGGCCCGGCCCGGGACGATCCGCAGCCGGCCGCCACCGATGGCAGCGCGGCGGGTGGCGTCGACGAGAACGGTCACTCCTGCGCAGTCGATGAACGTGACACTGCGCAGATCGAGAAGGATCTCACCGGAGCACGCCGCGAGTTCGGCCGCGAGCCGGGCGGCGGTCGCGAGCTCGATCTCGCCGTCGGCATGCAGCAGGGTGGCATGCTCGTGGCGCTCCATTGCGTCCTGAGCACCCCCGTCCCGGCGAACCCACCGTAGCCCGGAATCTCGCATTCACACTGAATTCCTTCCGGAAATATCTCCGGCGTCAATTCTGGTCCCCCAGGCCGGGTAGGACGAGCGGCTGACACGCCGCTTGACCAGGCGTCAGGGTAGGGCGGTTCCATCCCTGCGTCGACGGTTGGACGGGTGGATCTGCCTCGGCGCAGGCGGCACGGAGACAAGCGCCCACACCGTTTTCCCGTCGAGATGATCGCTCACCCCCCAATGCGTGGCCACGGCGGCGACGACGTGCAGACCCCGGCCGTGGTGGGCGCCGAGCACGCGCGGACGGGGCCGGGCATCGTCACCGGGACGGTAGTCACGCACCTCGATCCACAACCCCCGGTCGTCCCACCCGATGCGGAGGCGGCTCTCGCTGCCCGCGTGCTGCACCGCGTTGGAGACGAGCTCGGTCACGACGAGGGCGGCGTCGTCGGCCAACGCCGGCACCTCCCAGTCCGTGCACGTGTCCCGGAGGAACGCCCGTGCGGCCCCCGGCGCGGCCAGATCCGCCGGCAGCTCGCGGTCCCGGACGACGCGGGCGGGTCGCTCGAACAGTCGTCGCTCGGCATTGGCCAGGGTGGCGACCACCGGGACAGTCCGCCCGACGTGCAGCTTCCCGAGGCCTGCCGCCATGCGCTCGTCGGCACCGAAGAGCACCAGCAGTCCCGTGGGCCAGCCGCCCGCTTCCGTCAGGACGGCGGGAAAGACCTGCACCGCAGGCAGCCATTCGAGCCGCATGCGGGACAGGTCGACGAGGAGGCGCCCGTGATCCGCGAGCAGCTTGAGCAGCAACCGCCGGACGTCCGTCTGGGTACCCTGGCGGAGAGCGCCCGAGAGCACCACGACGGCGTGGTCGTCGCGCTCGTCGAGGCCGGCCAGGACACCGCTCACCACCACTGAATGCAACCTCCCGATTACGGAGGATAGGCACAGGCGACACCAAGGGCATGCTGTGGCGCAGGCCACACCGATCGGACGGTCTGCCCGGTGGGGCCGACGGTCAGTGGGCGGCCGCTCCGTCGGCGCGCGACATCCCGCCTGCCGGTTCGCGACCGTTGCCGTCGGCGCTACCGTCCGCGGCCACGGTGTCGGAGCCGGTGCCGCCGTTCGGGCGGTCGGCCATTGCCTCCTGCTCCATCATCAGGATCACCCCGGCGGCCCCGCCGTCCGATCCGCGGAGCGGGCTGGCGAGCACGCGCACGAGGATCGGGCGGCCCCGCCGGTTGACCGCGGCCACTGCCAGCTCGTGCAGACCCTCGTCCGCCGCCAGCGCCTGCCGGACGAGCGGGCGGAGCCGATCGAGCGGCAGGCCGATGTCGAGGTTGAGGAAGTGCTCGCCGACCGCCTCATCGGTGCGCAGCCCCCACAGCTCCTCCGCCTGGCGGTTCCACACCTGCACCCGCAGCTCGGGACCGAGGACGACGACCCCCGCACGCAGGCTCGACAGGATGGTCTCCAGGAAACCGTTGGCCTGGTCGAGCTCGGTGGTGCGGTCCTGCAGCTCGTCGTTGATCGTCTGCAGCTCGTCGTTGGTGGACTGGAGCTCCTCGTTCATCGTCTCCAGCTCCTCGTTGGTGGACTGGAGCTCCTCGTTCGTCGTCTCGAGCTCCTCCACCGTCGACTGGAGCTCCTCGTTGGTGGTCTCCAGCTCCTCGTTGGTGCTCTGCAGCTCCTCGTAGGCGGTCTCCAGCTGCCGGTTGGTCTGCTCCAGCTCGTCCTGCAGCCGCCGCGCCTGGGTGACGTCGTGGAAGACGACGCTGACCCCGAGCAGGCCCCTCTCCCCGGTGGCGAGGGGGGTGATGTGCACCTCGACGTCGAGGCGCTCGCCGCCCCGGACGTAGGAGACGTCAGGCACCCGCACGATGCGCCGCTCGAGCTGGGCCTGCTCGATGTACTGGCGCAGCTCGACAGGGCGGTAGGACAGGTCGAGGTCGCGGAAGGGACGTCCCACGTCCCTCGCCGACACCCCGTAGAGGTGCTCGGCCTGATGGTTGGCCAGCGCGACCCGACCGTCCGCGGTGAGGACGACCTGCGCGAGCGGGCCCGTCATGAGCGTCTCGTGACGCAGCAACTCCACCCCGGGCAGCTCGGCCCGCGGGGCGGAGACCGGCACCTCGGCGAACGCGGTGCCGTTGCCGACGGGCTGCCGAGGCACCTTGCGGAAGATCCTGCGCTTGAGGTCGATGGGCAGGAACAGCGTCGAGTGGCTCAGCAACATCTCGGCCTTGCCGAGGAACAGCACACCGGCGTCGGCGAGTGCGAAATGGAAGCGCGACAGGATGCGGGCCTGGGTCTCGGCGTTGAAGTACATCAGTGAGTTGCGGCAGACCAGCAGGTCGATCCGCGAGATGGGCGCGTCCTGCACGAGGTCGTTACGACCGAAGATCACCGCCCGCCGCAGGTCCTTGCGGAAGACGAAGCGGCCGCCGGACTGCTCGAAGTACTTCTCGAGGTACTCCTCCTGCGTGACTCCCTGGATCTCCCGCGGCGAGTAGCTCGCGTGCCTGGCCTGCGCCAGGCTCTCCTCGTCCACGTCGGTGGCGTAGATCTTCACGCGCCGCCGGAACTCGTCGGGGCTGAGCAGCTCGGCGAGCACGATCGCCAGCGTGTAGGCCTCCTCGCCGGATGCGCAGCCCGCGCTCCAGACCCGGATCGGTTCGCCGCTCGCCTTCGCCGCGAGCAGCGCAGGCAAAATCTCCGTCTGCAACGCGGCCCAGGCGTCGGGATCCCGGAAGAACCCCGTCACATTGATCAGGATCGTGTTGAACAGCGCCGTGAACTCCTCGGCGTGCACCTGGAGGTAGTCGAGGTAGTCCCCGTACTCGGGGATGTTCAGCTGCGCCATCCGCCGCTCGACGCGGCGGGTCAGGCTCGAGCGCTTGTAGCCGGTGAGGTCGAACCCCCGGGCGTCCCGCAGGTAGACGAGGAGCTCCTCGAACGCCGCGTTCGGTTGCGACACGTTGCCTCCTCACGCACGGCCGGTGGCGTGCACGTTCGTGGGACCGCACGGTAGACCTGCCTGGCGAGGCCCGGCGCCGCGTCGCCGCCGCATCGTTCATTCCACCGGGACGGACACCGTCCCGGCGGCGGAGAGCCCTATGACGAGCCGGCCACGCCCTGGAGGTTCGGCGCAGCCAGGTGTGATCGCATCATCTTCGCGAGGTCGGCGGCCCGCTCGGCAGCCTCGCGATACTCGGCACCCGCACCCGGCTGCTCGGCCAGGTGCCGCGCGAGCGCCGCATGGTCCTCCAGCGCCGCGACCCCCGCCCAGAGCTTCCGCTCCGCGGCCTCCGCCTGCGCCGCCTCGAGCGTCTTCGGGGCGTAGTGGTGGCCCACGTGGCAGCGGTAGTAGTTGATGTGCGGGAGCTCGACCTCCGCGAGTGAGCCTCCGCAGTCGGGGCACATCAGGCGGGTCAGCCGGGTCTCCTCCGCTGCCAGGAACTGCGGGTCCCCGCTGTCCTCCATCGACATCTCCGGCTCCACCTGCCTCTCGTCCTCGGACCTGCTCTCCGGCTCACTCTCATCCAGCATGGCCCCGACCGCGGTGCCGAGCCGCGCCGTCGGCTGCACATCCGCACCCGGTACCGCTCCCAGCGCCGCTCGTGGCATGGACCCGAAGACGGCTTCCGCCGGATCCTGCACGACCACGCGGCCGCCGGCCCTGGCGATGAGCGCGGCGCCGACGGAACCGTCGTCGAGCAGACCCGACAGCACGACCGCCACCACCCGGTCTCCCGCCCACCGCGCCGCGCTGCCGAACATCACGTCGACCGCCGGTCGGTGCCGGTTGACCCGCGGTCCCGGGCTCAGCCGCACCACCCCACCCGCAACGAGCAGGTGGAATCCCGGAGGCGCGACGTAGATGCGTCCGGGCTGGACCTGCTCCCCGTTCCTGGCGTGCTCCGCGGGCAGCGGTCCGGCCCGCGACAGGATCCGCGGGAGGCTGCTCCGGGCGTGTTGGCCGATGTGCACCGTCACCAGCACGGACGCAGGCAGATCCGCCGGCAGGTCTGCCACCATCGCCACGAGCGCCTCGATCCCGCCGGCCGACCCACCGACCGCGACGACCCCTGGACGTGTCACGTTCAGCGGTACCCCGTACGGGCGACGCGCACCCGTCGATCCGCACAGATCGGGCACCGGTCGTTCGTCGACCTCGGCGCGATGCTCCTCAGCGAGACGGTAGGTCCGAGCCGCCCCCACCGTCGTCACGCGGCATCGCGTCCCCCTCCTCCCGCGACCGGACCGAACCGCAGCTCGACCGCGTACCCGTCCGCTCCGGTACCGACGTGAACGACGTCGGCCAGCTGGCGGGCGATCCAGAGGCCCATGCCGGAACCGCTGTCGGGGGCCGGGCGGCGGAATCCCGCGGTCGCGACGCCGTCGCCGGGCCCGCGGTCGTCCACCCGGACCACCACCTGCCCCGCCTCGCCCCACAGCCGGACCCGGCAGGGGAGGACACCGTGCTCCAGAGCGTTGGCGATCACCTCGCCGGCCCCGAGCTCGAGATCACGGCTGTCCGCGACGGGCAGCCCGAGGAGCTGCGCGGCGTGCGCCGCCCGGTTCCGCACGGCCGACAGCTCCGCGGTCGTGGTCAGCGCGACGTCGAAAACCACCGTCGGGGGCACCGGGGACAGCGGCCCGGGATGCGTGGCGACGTACTCATCGGGACTCACGTACGCGCCGTTGCCGGCCGCGCGGCCGTCCGCACCGAGCAGCAGCGGGTGGACCTGGACCGCCTGCTGCAGGACCTCGGCCGGGTACCGGCGCCGGTCGTACAGACACGCCCACGGGAACCCGTAGACGCCGTAGACCTCAGTGCTCACCGCATCGAGGCGCAGGTACGCGGCAGTCCGCCCCGCGGGGCCTTCGCTGACGTTCTCCGCCAGCAGCCGGACGGGAGTCCCCGCCGCGCGCTGCTCGGCGAGGTAGCTGCGCACAGCCTCCGACGCCGGCCCGAGGCTGGCGTACGTGAGGCCGGGCACCGCCCACCGGACGTCGTTGCCGGCCGTCCCCAGGCCCTCGCACAGCGCAGCGGCCGCCTGCTCCGACACGGCGGCGACCACGGTCTCGCCGCGACGCAGGCCCTCGCGCACGAACGGCAGCACCGTCCGCCGGAGCTCGGCGTCGGACCCGTACAGCGCCACGGCGTGAGCTGCGCTCGCGGCGTACGGGGCATCGGGGTAGCCCTGCACGAATCGGGGCGTACCCGTTGTCGTGGACAGCGATACGTCAACCGGCCGGACGGCTTGATCCGACGAGTTCCAGGCCCGGCATCGCAGGGAGCCCGACGAGCGTGAGGACGCGCTCGACCCCCGGCGGGGAGCCTGCGAGGCGTACGCGACCACCGCCGTCGCGGAAGGCCGCACTCTCCTCTGCGATCGTGCGACAGGCAGAGACACCGAGGAAGCCCACCCCGGCGAGGTCGAGCCACACCACATCCCGCCGCGAGGACATTGCGGCGCCAAGGGCAGCGGCCAGCGTGGCTGCGAGCACATCGACGTTGGCGATGTCGACCTCGCCCCGGAGGACCAGCCCCGACCCCTTCCCACCGGTGCTCAAGGTCGGATCGCGGACCCCGGCCACGTGCATCGCCACGACGTCACGCAGGAGCACCCCGGTGGTGGAGCGGCTGGCGTAGCGGCACATGGCCGACACCGGTCTCGTCCGGCACAGCCGATCGATCCCGCGCTCGAGGTCCTCGTACGCCTCGGTGCTGAGGACGGTGCGGGCCGAGTCGGCCTGCGCGGACATCCGCAGCGCCGGGAAGCCCTCGTCGAGCGCCCGGTCCACCACCTCGTCCCGGCCGCCGGCCGCGTGGAACTCCTCCAGCGGCAGTAGCACCAACCGGCCTTCCGCCGCAGCAGCGTCGACGTCGATCCCGCAGCCGCGGAGGTGGCCGAACAACGGGCTCCCCGCCTCCGCGCCTTCGACGCAGAGGACCTTCTCCCCCTGGTCCAGGCCCGTGCGCACCCACGCCGCCAGCCGGGCCAGCCGGTCGCTCTCGGAGCGGTGCAGCAGGACGAGATGACCGTCCCATGTCGTGGTCGCCTGATCACGACCGGTGGCGGACACGCAGCCAACCGTACCCACGTCCCGGCCGCCGCTCCCAGCCCGAATCCCTGTCGCCGCCGTGATCTCGACCCGGCGCGGCGGCGGCGGGACAGGGACACTGTCGCGGCGATCGAACCCGGGGAGGAAGCGCATGACTGCGGAGTGCGAGCAGACCGACGTTACCGAGCGCGACGCCGCGGCGGAATGGGTTCGCCCGCCGCGGCTCGCCACCGGGGAGGAACGCACCGCGTCGCGGCTGGAGCTGTTCTACGACCTCGCGTACGTGCTCGTCGTCGCCGAGCTCGCCGCCGTGTTCCTGAAGGACCTCAGCTGGTCGGGTGCCGCCGTGTTCGCCGGCCTGTTCTCGGCCATGTGGTTCTCGTGGGTCAGCACAACCCTGTACGCCAACCGCTTCGACACGGACGACGTGGTCTTCCGCATCGCCCAGCTCGTCGGGACCGCCGCGATCGCCGGCTGCGCCGCTGCTGCGACCGGCGCCGTCGGGGCGACCGCGGTGCCGTTCGCGGCATGCTTCCTGCTCGGTCGGGTCGTGCTGCTCGCGCTGTACGTGCGCGCGTGGAGGCACGTGCCCGAGAGCCGGGGGAACATCACGGTCTACCTGGGCAGCACCGGAATCGCCGCCGCACTGTGGGCGGTGTCGCTCGTGGTGCCCGCCCCGGCCCGCTACGTGCTGTGGGCGGCGGCGGTGCTCGTCGACGCCGCGGGCCCCGTGGTCGCCACGTGGCGGGGCGACACCGCACCGCTGCACATGGAGCATCTGCCGGAACGGTTCGGGCTGTTCGTCATCCTCGTGCTCGGCGAGGTCGTCGCGGGCATCGTCACGGGAGTGCACGACGCGGCGTGGGCCGGCCTGTCCGTGACCGTGGCGGCCGTCGCGTTCGTGGTGGGCGGCGCCCTCTGGTGGACCTACTTCGACGTGGCCTCGGCCAGCGGCAACGAGGAGCTTCAGGAGGACGAGGAGGAGACCGACGACGAGGCCGACGAGCGACACGACCTCTACGTCTACGGCCACCTGCCGCTCAGCCTCGGTATCGCCGCGGCAGGCGTCGGCATCGAGGAACTGGTCATGCATCCGTACGCCGCCCTGCCCGCAGCGGCCGGGTGGACCGCGATCGGCGGCATGACCCTCACCCTCGTCGGGGCAGGCATCGTGCTCGTCAGCGCCCACAAGCGCCTGTCGGCGATGTGGCCGTGGCCGGTGGCCGCCATCGCCCCGCTACTCGTGCTCACCGTCCTGGACGTCCCAGTGCTGGCGCTCGTCGGCCTGCTCGCCCTGACCACGGTGGTCGTGGCCGTGTGGGGTGCCCGGCAACGCGCCCGCCGCGGCGTCGCCCTCGCCTGACCCACAGGGAGACGTTCACTGCGGACGATCATCCGCTTACGCTGGGTCAGTGGCTGGTCGGCCGGCGTGACGGAGCGGGCCGCCGGGCTGCGTCACGACCTCGGGTTCCGCCGGTTCTGGACGGCGTCCACGGTCTCCGCCTTCGGCACGTACATCAGCGAGATCGCGATTGCCGCGATCGTGGTGACCGCGCTGGGCGGCACGGTGGCGGACGTCGGGTTCGTCAAGGCCGCAGGGATGGCGCCCTACGTGGCCGTCGGGTTGTTCGCCGGTGTGCTGGCCGACCGGGTGCGCCGCAAGCCGGTGCTGGTCGGCACCGACTTCGGCCGTGCGGTGGTGCTCGCCGGGATTGCGCTGCTCACGGTGACGGGCACCCTGACCGTCGCCATGCTGGCCGCGCTGATGGTGGTGTTCGGGACGTTGTCGGTCTTCAACGCCGCCGCCAACCAGTCCTTCCTCCCACGGCTCGTCCCGCGCGAACTGCTGCCGCGCGCGAACGCCCGTCTCCAGCAGAGCGACGCGGTGGCCCAGACGACCGGACCACTGCTGGGCGGCGGCGTGATCGCGGCGGTCGGGGCACCGCTCGCCGTGCTGGTCGACGCCGTGAGCTTCACGCTGTCGGGCCTGCTCGTCGCCGCCACCCCGGTGGTCGAGCGTCCTGCGCGTCGGGCCACCCGATCCGTCCTCGCCGAGCTGCGCGAAGGCGTCCGGTGGGTCTTCCGGCACCCCACACTGCGGCCGCTCGCACTCTCCACGCACGGCTGGTTCCTGTTCAACGCCGTGTTCGTCACCGTCTACGTGCCCTATGCGCTCCTGCGGCTGGGCATCGGCCCGACGGGGCTGGGAGTGACGGTCGCGCTGGCCGGCGTCGGCGCGCTCATGGGCAGCTCCGCGTCCGAGACGTTGGGACGCCGCGCCGGGATCCCGGCGACCGTCGCCGGTTCCCGCGTACTGGAGGCCGGCGGGATCGCGGTCATCGCCGTGGCAGGCAGCACGGACGGGATCGCGGTCGTTGTGACCGCCGCGGCCGGCCAGTTCCTCTACGGGCTGGGGTTCGGGGCGGAGGGACCGATCGAGATGTCCTACCGCCAGGCGGTCACCCCCGACCGCCTGCAGGGCCGGACGAACGCGACGATGAGATCGCTGAACCGAGCCGCCGTCGTGGTCGGCGCCCCGCTCGGCGGCCTGTTCGCCGACGCCGTGGGGATGCAGGCCGCACTCGCGCTCGCAGCGTCCGGAGTCGCCGCCGCGGGCATCCTGCTCGCGGTGTCGGGGTTCCGGGCAGCGGGGCCCGATGACGAACCACCCCCGGAGCCCGTGACGGCCGCGACGCCGTAGTCGCTCCGGTCGCTCAGGGACGACGCACGACGAGGACCAGTTTCTCCCGGGTCACGACCCCCGCGACCTCGGCGGCTTCGGCGAGCAGACCGTCGGTCACCTCGTCGCCCACCTCGGCCCGAATCGCATCGGCATGCCGGACCCAGAGGGCGCAGAGGTTCGAGTAGTCCTCGTTGTGGACCGGGTCGACGATGCGGTCCTCCAGCGCGAGGCCGGCAGCGGCGATCCGGCGATCCCAGCGCCGCTCCGAGCCGAGCGGTACATCGAGACCCTCGTTGGCGGTGAACACAGCACGGCCGCCGGGCACGAGGATGCGATGGACCTCCCTCAGCGCTGCGGCGCTGTCGGCGAAGTACAACGCGTCCACACTCAGAAGCCCGTCGGCACACCCGTCGGGCAGGCCGGTGCGGTCGAGGGGCGCCACCCGGAAGCTCGAACGGTCAGCGAGGCCGAAAGCACGAGCGCGCTCGGCAGCCAGCCGACACGCTTCCTCGCTGAAGTCGACTCCGACCAGAGTTGCCGACATCGCTCGGGCCACCCAGATGCCCGGCCCACCCCGCCCACAGCCCAGATCCACCAGGAGCGCGCCGGGACGAAGCCGGAGCCCGGCGACGGCCTGCCCGAGGAACCACCACGACGCGCAACTGGAGGGCTCGACCTCCGACGGGTAGCGATCGCCCATCGCCTCCGCGGCGATCCGCGCCAACAGCGGACTGCGTCCCAGCGCCCGGTGAAACACGTCGAACATCGCGGGGGCAGGCGGATCGACCACGCCCGGATACTCCCAGGTGTTCCGCGTGCGGACGTCACGAGTCAGTGCCGCCGGCCTTCAGCTGCTCGCGCAGACCCGCGAGGATGACGTCGAGCCCCTCGTCGAGCTCCCGGCCGCCGTCGTAGTCCGCCAGCTCCGTTGCCAGCGCGCGCAGCCGCGGGAACTCGAGGACGGGCAGCCGGTACAGGCCCAGCCGCAGCAGGTCATCGCTCTCGTCCGGGTCCTGCACCCGTTCCTGCAGCTCGTTGAGCACGTGCCCGTACAGGAAGCCGATGTAGAGGCGGTAGGCGTGCAGAGCGCCGCGCCCGTCGAAACCCGCCTCCATGAACAGCGCCAGCAGGTCCTCGAGCGGACGCAGCGTGCCCAGGGGGCGCATGGCCAGCGGGGTGGCCAGCGGGCGGGTCACCAGCAGGGGCACGACGTGAGGATGGGCGAGAACGATCCCGCGGAAGGTGTGGGCCGTGCGCCGCAGGGCCTCCTCCCAGTCGCCGGCGTCCGCAGGCACCGGGACGGAGAGCTCGGACAACACGAGCTCGACCACCCCGTCGAGCAGTTCGTCCTTGCTCGATGCGTGCCGGTAGAGCCGCATCGGGTCGCGGCCGAGCGCCTTGCCGAGACGGCGCATGGACAACGCCTCGACCCCGTCGCTGTCGATGAGCGACAGGGCGGCGGCGAGCACCTCGCCCCGGGACAGCACCGGCCTGCGCCCTCCCCCGGCCGGGACGGCCCCGGCGACGCCGTCGACGTCTCCGTCATCGACAACCGGGGTCGACGTGTCGTCGCCGTCCACCAGACGAACCTCCGTGCTCATCGTCGTGCGCTGCCCCACCTCCCGATTGAAGATTGGGCCGCTACACCGTAGTGTCTACAACCTAGCGCGACACAGTAGTGACACGTCGCACACACCGCCCGTAGTGCTACATCGTCGGATAACGGGTACTCGAAGTGTGCGGTCGCAGGAATCCGCAGGCACGTGAGGGCCCCACATCCCGGGGCCTCTTCGTCTCGCAGGGCCGTTCCGCCAGGACCGGAACCACGTCAGCGCAACCAGGCGCAGCACGACTGCCGCACGCCCGAGATCACCGAGGAGAACCCCGAGCATGACAACACTGACCGCCCCCGGAGGCACGACAGCCACCGAGCAGCGCGGCCGCGCCAAACCGATGCTCGACGGGAGACGGCCACCCGCGGAGAGCGCGCTGGTCTACCTCTTCACCGTGATCCCGATGCTCGCCTTGGTCGCGGCCGTGCCGCTGACCTGGGGTTGGGGCCTGAGCTGGCTCGACATCGGCCTCGCCGTGGGCTTCTACTTCCTCTCCGGCTTCGGCGTGACGGTCGGCTTCCACCGGTACTTCACCCACCGCGCGTTCAAGGCGAACCGGGGCCTGCGCAACGGGCTCGCCATCGCCGGCAGCCTGGCGCTACAGGGCGACGTCGTCACCTGGGTCGCCGACCACCGCCGCCACCACGCCTACTCCGACAAGGACGGCGACCCGCACTCGCCATGGCTCTTCGGCACCACCCCGGCCGCGCTGGCCAAGGGGTTCTTCCACGCCCACCTCGGTTGGCTGTTCGGCAAGGACCGCACCAACGCCGCCCGCTTCACCCCCGACCTGCTCGCCGACCGCGACATCGCGCGGATCAGCCTGCTGTTCCCGGTGTGGACCGTGATCAGCCTGCTCGCGCCCGCCCTGATCGGCGGCCTGGTCACCATGTCGTTCTGGGGTGCCTTCACCGCGTTCTTCTGGGCCGGGCTGGTGCGCGTAGCCGTGCTGCACCACGTCACGTGGTCGATCAACTCGATCTGCCACATGATCGGTGAGCGCCCCTTCGTCGCGCAGGGCAAGGCGACCAACGTGTGGCCGCTGGCGGTTCTGTCCATGGGCGAGTCCTGGCACAACCTGCACCACGCCGACCCCACCTGCGCCCGTCACGGCGTGCAGCGCGGACAGGTCGACATGTCCGCCCGCGTGATCTGGGTCCTGGAGAAGCTGGGCTGGGCGCACAGCGTTCGCTGGCCCACCACCTCCCGGCTGGCCCGGCTCACCGCCGACCCGGCCACGACCGCCGGCTGACGGTCGCGCGCCATGGTCCGCGCCGACCGCCCGCAGCACAGGAAAAAATTTCTTGCGATTCACGGAACGAATCGATGGGTTCGGCAGTTAGGTAAGTAGGTCGTTGAGTTTCGGTGTTCGTGTGTTGCACGCCCGCAGGAACGAAGCGGTGGCCGGCCCGGTGTCAAGACGACGCAGGGCAGGCCGCTGTTGCCGGCCGGGCTTCGCACAGTGCGGAGCCCCTCTACCTGCGAGGAGCAGTCACCATGGCACAGGGAACAGTCAAGTGGTTCAACGGCGAAAAGGGCTTCGGCTTCATCTCCACCGACGGCGGCGGCGCTGACGTCTTCGTCCACTACTCCGAGATCGACGCCGGCGGATTCCGCAGCCTCGACGAGGGGCAGCGCGTGGAGTTCACGGTCGGCCAGGGCGCCAAGGGCCCCCAGGCCACCGGGGTCCGCGTCATCTGATCCACCTGTTCTGCCAGGAGCCCGCCTTCCTCTGGGAGGCGGGCTCCTGGCATTTGCGGCCACGCGGTTGCGTTTCGAGTCAGACGCTCACCAGCGGAAACCCCGCTCGGGCAGTCCCGTCGGACGGACGCTCGGCAGGTCTTTCCCGAACGTCGAGGGCAACGTCGAACCCCGTCGCCATACGCACCAGCCGCACCGTGGGACGGCTGCAGTCGGTGAGGCGCAGTGAGCAGCCGCGTTCGATCGCGCACCGCGCCGCGTCGAGCAGGACCTTCAGGCCGCCGAGGTCGATGAAGGTCACCCGGGCGAGGTCGACCACCATGCTCTCGGGTGGGCGAGCGACGGCGAGCAGCCGCTGCAGGCAGCCGGCCAGCACCGGTGCGGTGGCCCGTTCCAGCGCGCCCTCCACGCTGAGGGCGAAACCGGCACCGGTGTGCCGGTGTACGTCCACCCGCAGGTGGGGGTCGCCTCGACCGGGAAGACCGACCAGCGGCTGACGTGGGCTCATAGCTTTACTCCAACGACCATGCCAATGGCGTGGTGGCGACCGGGGAGGCCTGAGAACCAGATCCGTGGCGGGAGCATGACCGACAGCACGGGTACCCAGGGCCGAGGCAGGCGGCTCGGGCTCCATTCGATGCGAGCCGAGGCCTCCCCGCGGGTCACCGGCCTGCTCGGCACGGTGACAGCACAACGCTACAGCGTAGCGGGAGGCCGCACCACCTCAACCGAGGCAGGCTCGGGCCGAGCCCGAGGATCCGCACCGGATGTGGTCCCGTTACTCCTTGGCCGCCACCCTCTGCAAAACGTCCACCGCGGCGCTGAGACTCGCGTTCCAGGTGCCGGCGGCGGTGTAGTAGCCCATGAGGGGCAGGTGGACGTAGGCCCATTCGGCGAGAGCTTCGCGCTGCCCGGCGATGAAGGCCAGGTAGTAGTGCTGTCGCTCGCTGGCCGGCTGCTGGCGCATGACCTTGTCGCCGATCTCCCTCGAGAGCGGCTGTCCGGAGTCGTCGCGATACTGGTCCCACTTCGCACCGGTCCGCTCGGCAACCTGCCCGTTGAGCGGTCCACCGACGAAGATCACAGGTCTCGTCACGGCGGGGATGGTCGCACGTCACGATTTTCTCCGGCGGCCGACCGGCCTAGGCCTCTCCCCCGGCATCGCTAGCCCGAACGGACCAGTGCCGCCGCGGCACCCTTCCGACGACCGTCGGCTGCGACATGCTGGTCGTGTGAGGCCGACACTCGTACTGAGTCTGTGCGTCGCAGCGGTCGTCATCGCCATCGGGGTGATGTTGATCGCGGTCAGCTCCCTTGTCGTCGGAGCCGTCGTGGTACTCGGGGGCGGTGCGTGGCTCGGGTGGTGCCTCCGGCAACTCTGAGGCAACCGCCCGAAGGGCCGATCTGATCAGCACCCGCCCCCGATGAGAACGGCGGCGCGCTCGGCGATGGCCAGCACGGTTGCGTTGATGTTCGCGCCCACCACCGACGGCATCACCGACGCGGCGGCGACCCGTAGGCCCGTGACGCCGCGGACGCGAAGGTCACTGTCGACCACGGCGCGCTCGTCGTCGCCGATCCGGCAGGTCCCCGCAGGGTGGCAGGCGCTGTGCGTGTCCTCCCTGAGGTAGCGCTCCAACTGGTCGCCATCCTGGACGTCCACGCCGGGCCGGAACTCCTTGTCGCGCCATTCGGCCGGCGCCGGCTGCCCGCCGATCTCCCGTTGTCAGATTGGGGCGATCAGCCGGAACCGGGCGGATGGAGGCGTCAGCCGCCGACTGGCGTGCGCCGTCGACGATGTTCTTCTCCAGCCACCCCGCGCCGTCCTGGTCGGGCACGTTGATGTCGTCGGCGAACGGGAGCCCCGCCTGCAGGACGGCGTCACGGGTGGCGAGATTGAAGGGGCTCACCTCGGGCAGCGCTGCCACCTGCATCGCTCCGTCGACGCCGCGATTCGCGGTGTCGGCTCCGCCTGCGTGCTCACTACGGCGGAAGTAGGGCAGCAGGTCGTCATAACCCCAGCCCGGGGCACCCGCCACTGACCCAGTCGTCATGGCTCGACCGATGCGCACGAATGTGCGCCATTGCGTTGATGCTGCTCGATCCACCCAGCAGGCGGCCCCGGGGGTACGGCACGACGGCTCCGTCGAGACCGGCCTGCGGCTCGCTGCTGAAGGCCCAGTCGACCGCAGTTCCCCACAGGGACGCCGCCGCAGCCGGCACCGCCGTGGCGGCGGGGCCCTCGAACGGCCCCGCCGCCAGCAACAGCCCCTGATTGTCGGGATTCTCCGAAAGGCGAGAAGCGATGACGCAGCCCGCGGTGCCGGCACCGACCACGACGAACTCCGCCTGACCTGAAGGTCCTGCACCGGTCGACCCAGGCACCCGAGCACCCCCTCTTCGTTGTTGTTGACCATAGCGCCGCTCTGATCTCCGGACCCCCACTCCGTGAGCGGCACCACGGCCTGCCGGGCGGCTCCCCGCCGGCGTCTGCGCGAGTACCGCCCGCCCTCCGACACCGTCGCATGAATCGGTGCATGAATGGCGCCCTGTGAAGGACCGGCGGAAAGTCCGAGCGCGGTCCGCGGGATGGTCACGCCTTCGCCCGCTACCCGGTGTCTCGGGGTTCACTCGTCCCGTTGATGCGGCTGTACAAAACGGCACGCCCTGGAATGGGTATGTCGGTTGCGGTGCGCCGCTGAACGGGTTCCGGCCCATCTACCCCGGCCTGAGCCGCCTGCGTGGAGGGCGACGACCGGCGTACCCGGATCGGCAAACTGATGCGGAAGACGTCGCTGGACGAGCTACCACAGCTGATCAACGTGGTGCGGGGCGAGATGGCGCTGGTCGGTCCGCGCCCCGAGCGGCCGGATTCGTCGAGTTGTTCGACATGAACGTGCGTAGCTACGGCGATCGGCACCGGGTGAAGGCCGGCATCACCGGCTGGGCGCAGGTGCACGGCCTTCGCGGTCAGTCCTCCATCGCCGACCGGGCCGAATACGACAACTTCTCCATCGAGAACTGGTCGCTGCGCCTGGACTTCAAGATCCTGATGCGGACCGTGTTGGCGGTGCTGCGGCCCGGCGAAGATTGAGCACTCGCGGAGCGCACTTGTCCGCGCCTCCCTGATCCCGGACCCCACTCCATGAACGGCACCACGGCCGGCGGCCTGGTGGCGGCAGGGCCGTGCGGGGCAATTCGCGGGTTGCGGGTCGAGCCTGGGTATCGACTTGCGGCGGCCCCTTGACGGCGCCTCGGCAACTCGGTCACTCTACGCGAACCCGGCAACGGACGAGTGTCCGCCCAGCGGACACCGAGAACGGAGCTTCGATGGCGCAGCCGACGGTCCCCGGTCGCACACACGCACAGAACACGTCAACGCCGGGCCCTCGGGCCACGTCGGCCGCCCTGATCATCGGTTTCACGGTGCTCTGCCTGTCGTACATGCTGAACGCGATGGACCGGCAGGTCTTCTATCCACTGCTGCCGGAGATCCGTCAGGAGTTCGGGTTCTCGCTCGACCAGGCAGGGCTACTGGCCACGGGATTCACCCTGGGGCTCGCCCTCACCGGCCTCCCGGCGGGATACCTGCTGGACCGGCTGCCGCGCAGAATGATCGTGGTCGTGAGCGTCCTGGTCTATTCGCTCGCCACGATCGCCATCCCGTTCGCCGCGGGATTCGCGGACATGGCCCTCTACCGGCTCCTCAGCGGCGTCGGCGAGGGCGTTCAGGCCACGGCCATCTACGCGATCATCGGCGCCTACTTCTTCCATCGCCGCGCCTCGGCAGCCGGTTTCATCGGTCTCGCCTTCGGCCTGGGCGTGTTCCTCGGGCCGATCATCGGGCAGAGCCTGGCGACGGCCGCGGGCGGCTGGCGCACCCCGTTCTTCGTGTTCGGAGGAGCGGGGCTGATCATGGCGGTCGTCCTGCTGATCGCCATCCCCCGCGCCATGAGCGAGGCGGTGGCCGGGCGCGACGGCACCACCGACACGGCGTCCTACGAGCACGTCCCCGCGTCCCCCTACAACCGGAACGCCCTCGCTCTGGGCATCACGTCAGCCGTGTCGGGGCTCGTCTTCTACGGGTTCCTGGGCCTGTACCCCACCTTCCTCCGCGAGGAACTCGAGTTCAGTGCGGGACAGGCCGCCCTCGCGGCGTCGCTCGTCGGCTTCGGCGCCATGACCGCGCTTCCCGTGGGATGGCTGGCGGACCGCGTCGACCAGCGCCTGCTCCTGGCCGTCGGTTTCGTCGGCTCGTCACTCACCGCGCTCGCGGCGTACCAGTTCGCCGAGGGGGCCGCGGCCCAGTACGTGCTCGCCTTCCTGATGGGCACCTTCGCCAGCGGCGTCCTGTTCACCAACTGCAGCACGGTTCTCCAGCGAGCCGTCCGGCCCGAGCAGGTGGGACGGGGCGCAGGGCTCTTCATCCTCACGTACTACGTGGCCGCCGCATTCTCCGGACTGATCTTCGCGAGGCTCGTCGCCGGGATGGGGTGGCAGGGCGCGGGGCTCGTGCAGCTCACCCTGTTCCCGCTGATCGGCCTGGCGGCGCTCCTGCTGGTCGACGTCCGGAAGATGATCGTTCCGCCTCGGGTGCGCAAGACCTGACCACGCGGGTCCTTGATCGCTTGCGGCCGGTGATCAGCAGAATGCTCCCGTGCGGACCCTGTTCAGAGGCGATATCCACGTCAGCTACTCGCAGGCCTATATCGAGGGAGCGGATGGCCTGGACACCTTCGATCTTGCCTCGTGTTTCGTCGGCCAGGTCAACGGGTTGTGCGGGGCGGCCGAGGCGGGCGGTATGTGGCTGATCACCGGTCTGCACACCGGCCTGGTCCCGTTCGTGGTCGAGGAGCACGACGGGCCGCCACCGGTGGGCGAGGAGTGGGAAGAGGTGGTCGAGGTCGCGTTCGTGGCGCGCTCGTCAGCCACCAGCCTGGTTGAGTGCCTGGGTTCCGCGGTCGGGCCTCTTGCGCTTGCCCCCGGCGTGTACCGGGTCCGCTACTGCGCTTCCGGCATGGACGCCGGCAAGGCCGCAGACACGAGCCGTGACGGCGTACCTGCGCCCGATCGCTATCTGCTGCAGTTCTGGCCGACGGCCGCCCGGCCGGACCAGGTGTTGCGGCAGACCGGCGAGGTGGCTCGGTACTGGCACGACTACGCGCAGAACCTCGATCCCGCGCAGGTCCGGGTACAGCGGGCCGAGGCCGACCACCGCCGCGGGCACCGCGATGCCGAACGCGGCCGGCAGCGGCGCGAGAACCTGCTCTGGCGCGGGACCAGACCCCCTGGTCCGCTGGGGGAGATCCCCTCCGCACGAACGCTGGTGCTGCTGGACCGGGCTCTCGCCGAGGCCGTCGCGGCCGCCGAGGCACCGCACCGGCGTGCGCTCGCCCGGTGGGCGGCCCGCCGCGCCTTCGTCGAAGCCGGCCTCGATGAGATCGCCTGGATCGCCCCGGCTCTGGCCGCACTCGACTCCGGGCAGCCCCTGCCCGCGCCCTTCGACGACGATCAGGCCTCGTGGCAGGCGCTGTGGGCCGACGAGCACATCCGATACCGGGCGGTCAGCTCAGCGGACGGGCAAGGTTCCGACCGGCTGCAGCAGGCCGTGGCGTTCCCCGCGTTGGCCGCCGCGACGCACCCGGACCCCGCGGTCGCCGTGTTCGATGCGCTGCACCACGCGACCGCCACCTTCGGCTCCCTCCGGCTCGCCCTCCTGTTCGACGACGTTCGCCGCCAGTTGGACACCTCATCGACCTGGTGACCACCGGCGAAGCTGCGTGACCTGCGCTACGGCCGCACCGGATGGGAGTGCGCGCACGGGCACCATCCGCCGGTCGTGGTGCTGTGACCGCGCCGGTGCTTCGCGACCGGGGGCAGCCGGTTGCCGTGGAGGCTCCCGTCGGCAGCCCAGTGGAGGAACTCCTCCTCCCAGGGCCGGTCGAGCAGGGCCCGCCGCTGCTCGAGCTCGTCGAGCCGTCGGAGGGCATCGCGAATCCGTCCGAACAGATCACTCACACGTCCGGCCATCCGTCCCATCCCCTCCAGCCGTCGGAACCGTTCTCTTCACGGTGCCAGGCGACGGGGTCCAGGACCACTGGCAGAACCGCCTATGAAGGCAAACATCCCGCCATCCCCGATCGGCCCAGACTGGGGGCCTGCCGTTCGGGTGGCCGTCGCGATCACACGGTCGAGGGCACGCACAGCGTCTGAGCTCCTACTTTTGCGCAGACCGGTCCACTGTCTCCACGATGACGAGGCCTATCTCAATTTCCCTCGCGCGCACAACAGTAATTGCATGCGGGAAACTGGTGCCCGACCGAGGACGCGGATCCGCTCAGAAGTAGAATCTCGAGCGTGGTGGTGAAGGATGGCTCCATCAGGGTCGAAGTCACCGTCCGCGATGGCCGGTACACCCTTCGCGGCGCATCCGGACAGGACGATCCCCTGCCAGATAGTGCAGATGGGTGGCTCACCGTCGGCGAAGAGAACTGGATGAGTGTGATCTGCGGGACCCGGTGGGGGCCAGTCGACGTAACCTTCACCCGGCTACCCAGCTCTCCGGGGCCAAACCACAGAGATTTCCGAGCGGAGGCCGCCGGGGAGCGCGACCTCTACTGTGAGAGTCAGTCATTCCTCGTTGTGGAGAACTACGTGTACTCGAGCCTGACCATCTCGACGGCCGGTTCGTCCTGGATACGAGTACGTGTCAGCGCCCGCAGCCGTCGCGAAGCATTCGACGCCTCGGATGTGACCGGCGCGCCTGTCGAACACCATCTCATCGAGTACTGGCCGATCGTCCGCCAGGAAGATCCACGGATCGTGACGGGGCCGGATGCGTTCGGGCGCGGCTACCTGGCCTGACGGCGAGCCCGCGACAGACCCGTTCTGCCTCGTCTCGCCGTCAGGCGGCCTGCACCACCTCGGTCCCTCTGCTACCTGCGGCCGGGTGTCAGTCGGCTTCGATCGGGGCCTCCCCGAACATCGTGAAGCTGATGACCCAGTAGGCGATGTAGAGCGCCAGCAACACGAACCCGTGCCAGCGCCTGAGGCGGCCGCTGTAGATGAAGTACGCCGCGACGGCGGTCATGACGACGAGCACCGGGAGATGCCAGGAGATCACCTCGTCGTCGACGACGATGCTGCCGCCCGCGAGCAGGATGATGCCCAGCTTTCCGGTCACCCCGAAGACGACGCTGCCGATGACGTTGCCGATCCCGATCTCGGGCGCACCTCTACGGGCCGGCACGACGGTCAGGAAGATGTCCTCGAGCGTGAGCACGAGGGTGGCAATGGTGGCGCCGAACAGGGCGCCCTCGATCGCGTACTCCTCGAGGATGCCCTCGGTTCCGATGCTGGTGGCGTAGGCACCGAGGATGAGGCCGGCGAGCGCGATGAGGGCCAGTCCGATACCGGCCCAGCCGGGGAGCCTGCGTGTCCTGTTGAAGGGCACCGTCACTTCGAACGGGGGCTTGCTCGTGAGATTCTCGATGGGCTCGTCGGCGCCCGACGAAGGCCGTCCGCCACCGCCACCCACTTCGATCTTCTCGAGGATCTCCGCATTGCGGAAGACAGGTGTAGTACTCCTGAGCTCCCGGGTGGCGACATAGCCGATGAAGAGCACGAACAGGAGCACGAGGATTACGCCGTGAACGGCGGTGAGAGGACCGGCCAGAACGAACGGGATCATCACCAGCGGGGACACTGCGAAGAGAATGATGTAGTCGCGCGAGATGTTCACCCTGGTAGGCGCGATGATCGCGGCAAGTGCGAGCACGATCCCGGTCATCGATATCGCCGTTCCAAAAACGGTGCCGAGAGCAACGCCACTGAGGTCTTCGAGGTTCAGGGCGACCCCGAGGGCGACGTCGTCGAACTCGATTCCGGTGAAGATGATGGCGAGCAGGAACACGGACACGTGCAGACCGCTCGCTGCTCCGACCACGTACACGATCAACTTTTCGGCGCTGTAAATCAGCAGCGCTGCTCCAGCAATAAAGATGAGTATCGACGTCATTAGTTCACTCCTCCCCAAGAGGAGGAAAACGTTCAGTAACCCAAAAGTCAAGGCTGGCGTTGCTCGCCGCATCATGTTATGCGGATCACAGCCCGAGGCGCCCGGGCGAGCACGACGTCACAAGCCCATGTCGCGGCCGCCACATCCGGGCCCCGGAGGTGCAGAGCCCGTGCATCTGGCGGGCTCGTCGCGACGTGCGGGTACCGGGCCGCGCATCGGCCGCCGGGGCCGGGCGAGGGGACGGGTGGCCGTACTCGGCCCGCCGTGTTCGTCGTCGGCAACACGGTGGGCAGTAGGATCGTTCAGCAGACGCTGGGTCGGTCCGGGTCGAGGTAATCGAATCCGCTGGCCTCGAACCGTCCCTCGAGCGCCTCCAACCCGTGCGTGTTCTTGTACTGCACCTCTGCGGAGGTGACGGGGATCAGCCATTCACACGCGACCGCCGAGCCATCGGGCAGTGCCAAGTTCTCGAGGTTCGGACCATCGAGATAGGGCAGCGATACGAGGGCATGATCGCAGGCCGAATCGTCCAGCCACGGCCGACCCAGGTTGACCGTGTGCCCAACGTCGAGAGCGCTTCCGGTCCGATGGTAATGCGCAACCACCGTGAGAATCTCTACCAGTTCCCACGCAGGCCGAGGGCCGAACAGATGAAGTTCGAGCATCCGGTCGTCACCGGGCTGGGCCATGCCGCAGGTGGCGTAGACCCACGTCCGACGTTCGCCATCGGGCGCGAACTCGAAGATGGCGAACTCCTCGGGAAGCTCGTGTCGGCGCGGACCGGGTGCGGGCGCAGTTCGCGCACCTGGGGAACCCCATGACTTCGCATAATGGGAGGCGAGCAGTTGCTCGTAAGCCGAACTGGTCATCCCTTGGCAGCAAACTCGAGCAGGGTGCGTCCTTCTGTGACCGGCGTGGTCGATGCCAGTTCCAGACCGTGGCCTGCGGCGAGTTCGACGAGTTCGGCGATGCTCCGTTCCCGGCCACCGAAGAAGACGAGCATCGAGAGATCGATGGCGGTGTCGGCACCCAGCCCGCGAACGGGTTCGATGACAAGGATGACACCGTCGGACCCGGCGGCCTCGGCGCAGCGAGCCAGGATCATGCCGGCCTGCTCGTCGTCCCAGTCGTGGAGGATGTCCGACAGGATGTAGGCGTCGGCGCCCTCCGGAAGGGGTTCGAAGAAGCTGCCCGCGACCGCGCGGGCCCGACCACTCAGGCCGGCGGCGGCGAATTCCTGCGTGGCCCGGGCTGCGGTGGGCGCGAGGTCGACCAGCCGGCCGTGAACGGCCGGATGTGCCTGGAGGATGGCGCTGAGCACCGTGCCCTGCCCGCCACCGACGTCGACGATGGTGTGGAAGCGGCGCCAGTCGAAGCGGTGGGCGATCGTCGGGGCATGCTCGCGGAAGCGGCGGGTCATCTTGGCGTCGAAGGACCGCTGCAGGGCAGGGGTCGCCGCGAGGTCGGCCCAGAAGTCCTGGCCGTAGCGCTGCGGGTAGGCGGCCCGCCCGGTCTCCATCGTGTGCCGGAGTTCCACGAACGCGAGTTCGGCGCGGCCGATGGCCGACGTCATGTCGAGTTCGTCGAGCAGGCCGTTGTCGGCGACTTCTCGCAGATGGTCGCCGAGTTCGGTCGTCCGGTAGCAGTCGCCGGTGCGATCGAGGACGCCCACCGTCACGAGGTGGTCCAGCAGCCGGGTCATCGCTGCCGGATCGGTTCCGGTCTGCGCGGCAAGATCCGCGGCGGTGGCGCCGTCGCCGGTCAGGCGGTCGGCGAGGCGCAGCGTGACCGCCACGCGCAGTGCCATCGGCGTCGCCAGCCCCGCCAGCGCCCGCAACTTCTGGATCTTCGCATCGGCCATGAGGCTGGACACTCCCCGAGATCGAGTCGCGTCGTCCACCAACTTCGCGCCGGCGATCTCCGTCCCCAGGAGGGATGGAGGTCCGCATCGTTCTCGAACTGCTCACCCGGCTCGCTCCGGATCTCGCCCTGGTCCCGGACCAGGATCTCGCCTTCGGGACGCAGAGTCTGCATTCTCACACTCGAAACCGACGGAAGTAGGCAGAAACTCTACCGACTGTCCGTACGGGGCAGCGATGACGAGTGGCAGCGAGCGCGAGAGAGAGTGCAGGGATGAACGGACTGAGGAGCACCGACGGGACAGGGGCGCCGGCGTGACGTGCTCTCGATGCGGCCTGAGGAAAGTTCCTGGTCCGAAGTGGAAGCCTGTGTTCGATCATGACCACCTGATGCTGTTGCTCAACCTCTGCACCTACTGCGAGGACGTGGAGGACTGGCAGGCGCAGTGGTCATGCCGGTCGCCACTGGTGGCCGACACGTCCACCACGGAGTGGATCGCCTGACTGAGCCGACGAACCGAGGGCCGGTGGCTCAGGGGACTCCCATCGTTGAGTCGTGCGGCCCTCCCCCGAACGGGCGCTCAGCGGTTCCGGAGTGTCCGGTGGATGACCCGCCCGACCACCAGGTAGACGATCGCCGCCAGGCCGTAGTTGACGATGAGGCCGATCGTGGCATCGCCGGGAGTGAAGACGTCTCCGAAGCCGATCACGAATATCTTCGCCGTGCCGTAGACGAAGGCGACCACGCCGCTGTCCGGGTTGGCGCCGAACAGGGTGAACACGATGTGCAGCACGAAAACGAGTGCGATGAGAGCCGTGACCACTCGGACGGTGTTGGCGATGAGGGTGGCGCGGTCGGCGCGTCGATCGCGCTCACGCTGGTAGTCGAGAGGAGATTCCTCGGGCTCCCGATACGCCTGGCCGGCGGAGTCACGAGAGGGTGGCTGCGGTTCGTACGGCTCAGCCGCCGGCTGGTACTGCGCTGGTGGTCGCTCGCGCTGGTGCAGGTCGGGATCCTGCTCATAGGGCGTGGGAGCCGGTGGTGGTGGCTGCTCGTAGTACCGGGTGGGCTGGTGAGTCTGCCGAGGAACCGGTGTCGTGGGCGGTTCGGCGGGACCGGGCGGCCGGCCGTATCCGCCAGGGCCTTGGTGCCGAGGGGGATGGCCTCCCGGCCCCTGCGGAGGCTGCTGGTACGCGCCGGGATGTGGTCGGTCCGGTTGGCGACCTGTCGCGGGACCACAACGAGGCGGCGGTCCCGGCGGATCTTGGTACCGGTCGTGACTCATGCCATGGCATTGTGACGACACGGTTCGGCGAGGTATACCCCCCCAGGGCAATGAGCGCAGCCCATGCGCAGGAACCTCATGAGACGAACTGCTGCCCGCCGTCGATGTCGTACGTCGCGCCGGTGAGCGCCGTGTTGCTCATGATGTGGACGGCGAGCGCGGCGACGTCGGCCGGACCGACGACGCGGCCGATCGGCAGCGTCGCGCGTAGCTCGTTGCGGCGATCCTCGAGTCGACCTCCGAGCAGCGATGCCGACAACGGGGTGTCGACGAAGCCTGCGGCGATGAGGTTGACACGAACCGGCGCGACCTCGAGCGCGAGGGCCGCCACGAACGGAGGCATCGCGGCGGTGGTGGCGGAGGCGATCCCGAGGCCGTGACCGACCCGCCGGGCGCCGGTGCCGCCCATGACAAGCAGCGTGCCCCCGGGCCGCATCCGCCCGACGGCGCTGCGCGCGACCGCGAGGGCGAGCACCATGTGCTCGCTGATCGCCTCGCGCACCTGGTCCGAGTCCATCTCGAGCAGGGGCCCGTAGTGCGGGCCGCCTGCCGTGACCATCACGTGGTCGATCGGGTCCGGCAGATCCTGGAAGAACCTCTCAAGGGAAGCCGGGTCGTTCGCGTCGAAGGCCGCGCTACGGTGCGTGCCGAGTTCCAGCGCCGCTTTGTCGAGCCGGTCGGGATTGCGTCCGGTGAGGATGACATCCGCACCCTCCGACCGGGCGCGTCGAGCCGTCTCCAGCCCGATTCCCGCGCTGCCGCCGATCACGACGACGGTCTGTCCGGCCAGCTCCGGTTCGCGCTGGGTGGAGACCTGCTTGGTTGCGCTGCTCATCTGTCCTCCGTCACCCCGACAGGCCCGCTACCTGCGCGTCCATCGGTCCGGCCGACCTCGGCACGTCCTCGACCTGCATGCGGAGCGCTTTCACTGCTGCGTCGTAGATCTCCGAGAAGCTGGGGAAGGGCTGGATCGTGTCGCTCAGCACGTGGAGCGGGACGTGTGCGCGGATGGCGAGCGTCGCCTGCTGCAGCCACTCGCCGGCGTCGGGCCCGAGCGCGTAGGCGCCGGTCAGTCGCTCGCCGTCGCTGAGCAGCGTCAGGAACCCGTTGGACTCGGCGTAGTCGTGTGTGTAGGTGGCGGTCTTCGGCACCTCCGACAACGGGGCCGTGGCGCTGTACTGCGCCTCGACGGCGCCCACCGCCGCGGCCTGCGGATCGGTGTAGGTGACTCGCGGAACGGCTTCGTAGTTCGCGGGACGCGTACCGCCGAGGATGTTCGCCGCGACCACGTCACCCTCGTACTCGCCGACGTGGGTGAGGGGCCAGATACCGGTGACGTCACCGATCGCCCAGAGGCCCTCGCCTGCGCGCATGTACTCGTCGACCCGGATCCCGTGGGGACGGGCCTCGACGCCGACCGTGTCGAGGCCTATCCCCTCGACGCGTGGGCGCCGGCCGGTCGCCACGAGCAACCGGTCGCCCCGCAGGTCCGCAGCGCCATCGAACTGCAGGACGTACTCATCACCCTCCCGCAGCGCGGCGGTGGCGTGCCTGCCGAGCATCAGCTCGATCCCGTCCCGGCGCAGGGCCTCGCCGAGCGCCTCGCCCAGCGGCGCGGGCTCACGGGGAAGCACGCGGTCAGCGCCCTCGACGAGCACCGCTTCGCCACCGAGGCGGCGCACGACCTGCGCAAGCTCCACGCCGGCCGACCCGCCACCCAGCACGAGCAGGCGGCGCGGCACCGCCTTCATGCTCGTCGCCTCGCGGGTGCCCCAGACGCCATCGAGCTCACGCAGTCCCGGGATCGGAGGCACGATCGGATCCGATCCGGTCGCCACGACGATGTTTTCCGCGGTGTGGCGGACGCCGTCGACCTCGACCACACCGGTGCCGGCCAGCCGGCCCGTACCGCGCAGGAGGTCGATGCCGTGGTCGGTCAGCCACCGCTCCTGGCCGGCGTCGGAGTAGTCCGACACCATGAAGTCCCTCCAGGCGAGCGCGGCGTCCACGTCGACCTGCGAGGTCGAGCCGACCTCGCGCGCACACTGCACCGCCTCACCGGGGCGCAACAGCGACTTCGACGGGATGCACGCCCAGTAGGAGCACTCGCCTCCCACCAGCTCTCGCTCGACCACGGCGACGCGCAGCCCGCCCGCGGCCATCGCCGCGGCGCAGTGCTCACCGGGCGCCCCGCCGCCGAGGACGATGACGTCGTAGTCGCTCACGTCGGCAGCTCCGTCCCGGCCTGTTCCGCCAGCATGTAGGCGGCGTACCAGGCGGGCCAGTCCTCATCGGGCTGCCCGGTGCGCCTCTCGTGCTCACCGTGCGCGGCCCCCGCCCGCCGCATCGCGCTCGCCAGGTCACCTGCCGAGCGGAACGACGTCTCAGCGGCATCGACGCGCCCGGGAAGCCGGGTGGTGACCTCCTGAAGCAGCCAGACGTTGCCGTCCGGATCGGCGAACGTGGCGTAGGTGCCGTAGCTGGTGTTGTCGGGCGCGTGCCCACCGACCCGACCACTCGTGCCCTTGGGCTCGTACTGGGCGCCCGGCTCTCCGGCATGGAACACCTCGCTGACCTCGGCACCCCGGGCGGCGAGCTCGTCGCGGGCAGCGTCGATGTCGGAGACGATCAGGTAGAGGCCCTGGGCCGAGCCGGGCGGCGCCGTGGTGATGTTCGTGCCGAACTGGACCGAGCAGCCCGAGCCGGGTGGCGTGAGCTGGACGACCCGGAAACCGTTGTCGAAGGGAAAATCCGCGTCGAGCCGCCACCCGAGGCTGCCGTAGAACGCCTTCGAGCGGTCGACATCCGACACAGGAACGACGACCGCCTCGAACTTCAGGTCGACGGTCTGCACGCTCGTGGTTCCGCTCGCGTCATTGTTCCGGACATCCCTCGTGCTCATCGCAACCTCCAGGGTGGTGTCAGGGACGACCGACACCCTCACACCGCTCGGTCCGGCTGGGAGACACCCGGCGGCCCCTGGTCTGCGTCCCTCCAGAGCCCCGATCGCAGGTGCCCGCTCCTGCTGCCGGCGGCCGGCGGTGGTGAGTGGCGACGTCACCGTTTCATCGTTCGTGGTGGTCCCCGCAGGGGCGAATCAGTCTCAGATCGGTGTGCCCTAACCGGCTCGCGCCCCACTGCAGGCCCAGCGTGGACCGGTTCGGGCCGCTATCGCAAGCACCCAGCTGCCCTAATCCCACTACGGGTGAAAACGCTCTGCACAAACGCGACTCAGCTATTCGATGATCCGTTTCCACACAGAACGGGCGTGTCGATCCGAATCGTCAGCCCACCACCGGGCGCATCTCCGGGTGGCGCCGGTCGCGGTCCCGCGTCCGGACCAGTTCTGAAGCGACGGCTTGACACTTGCCCTCACGCACCTCACTCTGAAGCCATGGCTTCAGAACGGCAGCTGCCGCCGAGGGCGGTACTGGGACAGGAAGCGCTGGCCGCGCTGGCGGTGCCGGTGCGCTACGCACTGCTGAACCACCTGCTGGCAGCGGGACCGCGCACGGCGAGCCAGTGCGCGGCGGTGGTCGGCCAGAGCGCGTCCAACTGCTCCTGGCACCTGCGTGCGCTGGCGAAGGTGGGGCTGGTCGAGCCGGCGACCGGCGACGGCGACGCCCGCACCCGCCCGTGGCAGGCAGTCGCCGCCGGCTTCGCCGTGGAACCTGGAGACGGCCCGGCCGCGAGGGTCGCAGCGACCGTCCTGGAGAGCGTGTCCGCCCAGCACACCGAAGCCCTCCACCAGCGCTACCTGGCGCGCCGGGACCTCCTGCCCGAGAAGTGGCAGCAGGCCGCTGCCGACAACACGTACTCCCTGCAGGTCACACCGGAGGAGCTTCAGCACCTGCTCGACGCCGTGGACGGCCTGCTGCGGCCCTACGTGCGCCCGATCCGCGCCGGAGCTCCGCAGGACAGCGGTGTCGTCCAGGTGACGCTGCGTGCGTTCCTCAACCCGGATGTGGTCGACGACCCGGATGACGCCGATGCCGATGTCGACCCGGAGGAAACGCCACCGAAGCCGGGACAGAGCGCCGAGGACGGAGCCGACCCGTCGTGAACACCCTGCTGGAGGTGGCCCGGCGCCCCGGTGTGGTGCGGCTGGGCAGTGGTGGCCTGCTCTCCGAGATCGGCGACTGGATGATGTTCATCGCCCTGCCGCTGTTCGTGCTGCAGCTGACCGGTTCGCCGCTGGTCACCGCCACCGTCTTCGCCCTGCAACTGGTGCCCACGGTCCTCGTCGGCCCCCTGGCCGGGGTGCTGGTGGATCGCCTGGACCCCTGGTTGGTGATGGCCGGGGTGGCTGCCGGACAGGCGGTGGCCCTGCTCGGGCTCCTCGCCGTGGACACCGACGCCGACCTGTGGCTGCTGTACCTGATCGTCGGTGTCCAGGCCGTGCTGAGCACCGTGATCGAGCCCTGTCGCGCCGTCACGGCCGCAGCGCTGGTGCCGGTCGAGGACCTGTCCACGGTCAACCAGGTGATGGGAGTGCTGTCCAACGCGGCCCGCCTGATCGGCGGTCCGCTCGGCGGGCTGGCGCTCGGCCTGACCGGGATCGAGGGCGTACTGGTGACCGTCGTCGCCCTCTACCTCCTGACCGCTGCCACCTTCGTCGTCGGGATCCGGTCCCTGCGCCGACCCGGCGGCCTGCGCGTCGACGGCGGCGCGGCAGCACCTCAGGCCGAGGGCAGCAGCGTCTCCCGGCTCCTGACGGACTGGCGCGAGGGGATGCAGGTGGTCGCCACCACCGCGGTGCTGCGTCGGGTCATGGCCGTCGCAGCGTGCACCGGGATCGCGCAGGGTGCCTTCATCGTGTTGTTCGTCCTCTTCGTCGTCCACAACCTGCACGGCAGCGAGACCGACGTCGGCATCCTGCGGGGTGTGCAGGCCATCGGCGCCGTCGCCGGCGGGCTACTTCTCGGCGTGCTGATCAAGCGATGGAGCCCCGCCCGGCTGGCGTCGGTCTCCCTCGCCGCCTTCGGGGCCCTGTCGCTGCTGGTCTGGAACGCGCCCGCCCTGACAACCGACCTCGGGCTCTATATCGCCTTGTTCATCGCGGCAGGCGTGCCGGGAATGGCGGCGATGACCGGCCTCCTGACCCTGCTGCAGACCCACACCGATCCCGGCAGCCGTGGGCGCGTCCTGAGCACCTTCTTCGCGATCTTCAGCGGCGTCCAGGCTGTCGGCATGCTCCTCGCCGGCTTGGTCGGCACCGGAGCGGGCCTCACCGTCGCGCTCCAGGTTCAGGCATGCCTGTACCTGCTCGCCGCCGCCCTCAGCCTGCGCATCGTGACGACCCCACCGACCGCCCGGGCCGGGCAGCGGGCCGCCGACGTGGCACACCAGGAGCAGCGCGATCGCTGACACCGGCTCGCCCCGCCCCGCGAGTCGCCCGTTCCGGCCCCGCGAGTCGCCCATCCAGCGCCCGCGAGTCGCCCGTTCCGGCCCCGCGAGTCGCCCGGTTGCCGCGGGGTGCGGCGGCCGGGCGCGCGGAAAAACGGGCGAACGTGATCGGCTGCGCTGCTATCGTCCGGCGCGTGAGGCACTACTTCTTCCGCTGACGGCGCGGACGCGCGCGGGCCGGCACTCCTCTGGTGAGGCCGGGTCGCGCTTCTCCCTGTCCGCCGTCACATCGTGCCTCGCGCTTCCGGCAGTCCCGCCCCGCGGACAGCTGCCGGCTGCGCGGGTGGAGGAAGCATGTCCATCGATCTCGCCCCACCCATCAGTTCACGCGCTCATCTCGGCGCCACCGACCTGCACGTCACACGTGGCGGCCGACCGGTTCTGACCGGCGTCGACCTCACCGTCTCCGCAGGCGACCGGCTCGGCGTCGTCGGGGAGAACGGCCGCGGCAAGACCACGCTGCTGCAGGTGCTGGCCGGGCGGCTCGGCGCCGACGCGGGAACGGTCCGCCGGTCCGGCTCCCTCGGGGTCGCCGACCAGGAGATGCCGATCGGCGACGACCGCTCGGTCGGCGAGCTCATCGACGTCGAACTGGCCGAGGTCCGGGCCGCGCTCGGCGCGTTCGAGGCCGCCACCGGCGCACTCGCCGACGGCCGCCCCGGCGCCGAGGAGGAGTACGCCGCCGCGCTCGCGACCGTCGACTCGCTCGACGCATGGGACGCCGACCGCCGCGTCGAGGTGTCGCTTGCCGCGCTCGGCGCCGTCGACGACCGCTCCCGGATGCTCGCCACGCTGTCGGTCGGACAGCGCTACCGGATCCGGCTGGCCTGCCTGCTCGGCGCCGGCCACGACATCCTGCTGCTCGACGAGCCCACCAACCACCTCGACGCCGGCGGCCTCGACCACCTCACCACGCGCCTGCGGGCCCACCCCGGCGCCGTCGTTCTGGTCAGCCACGACCGCGCGCTGCTGGCCGACGTCGCCACCGCCGTGCTCGACCTCGACCCCACCAGCGACGGCCGTCCCCGCACCTACGGCGGCGGCTACCGCGGGTACCAGGAGGGTGGCCGCGCCGAGCGCGAGCGATGGGAAGCCGAGCACCGGGCCCAGCAGACGGAGCGGCAACGGCTCGCCGACGATCTGTCCGCGGCGCAGAACCGGCTCTCCACCGGGTGGCGACCGGCCAAGGGCACCGGGAAGCACACCCGGGCCACCCGGGCCCCCGCCCTGGTGCGCGCGATGCACCGGCGGCAGGAGGATCTCGAGGCACACGTCGTCGACGTCCCCGAGCCGCCACTGCGGTTCCAGGCTCCGCGCCTCGGCGCTGTGCCCGGCGCCACGTTGCTGCGGGCCGACGACGTCACCGTGACCGGGCGGCTCACCGGTCCGTGCTCCACCCTCCTGCGCTCGGGCGACCGCCTGGTCGTGACCGGGCCCAACGGGTCGGGCAAGTCGACCTTGCTGGCCCTCCTCGCGGGCGCGCTCGACCCGACCGACGGCAGCATGCACCGCAAGCGCGACGCCCGCATCGGGCTGCTCCGGCAGGAGTCCCCGCCGCCGTCGCGGCGCCGTGCGTTCGAGATCTACGACGCCGCGGTGTCCAGGCTCATCAGCGTGGGCCGCCTCGACGAGTCCGACCGGGTGCCGCTCTCCCAGCTCGGCCTGCTCGGTTCGCGCGATGCCGCCCGGCCGGTGGCCGACCTCTCGATCGGTCAGCAGCGCCGCCTCGACCTGGCCGTCCTGCTCGCCGGCCGCCCACACGTCGTGCTGCTGGACGAGCCGACCAACCACCTGTCGATCGTGCTGGTGGACGAGCTGACCGCGGCGCTGGCGGGGACCCCGGCCGCGGTGGTGGTGGCCAGCCACGACCGGCAGTTCCTGCGGGACGCGGCGGGCTGGCCGCAGCTCCGGCTTCACGCCATACCGCGAGGTCCGATGACTAGGCGATGAAGCCGAGTGCCCTCATGTAGGTGGTGAACTGCGGCATGGCCGGGATGACGCGCCCGGCTTCGAACTCGAGGACGTCGCTCGCTGCTACGCCCGTGCGTCCAGCCAGCTCGGCAGCGCTGACGCCCTGGGTCTCCCGCGCCTCGCGGAGGAGGAGACCGAAGTCCTCGGCGTCCTGCTCGGGAGTCGGTCCCGGCGCGCCGGCGAAACGCGTCGATTCGTTCGGCAATGACATCTGGCTCTCCTCCGCGTACTGACAGTCAGGTACGACTCACTGTGCCGGGCCGCCCACAAGCTGTGAACGAGCACGGGGAGGTCGGCGACAGGAGGCAGGTGCCACGCGGCCAGCGGGCGGCACCTCCGGATCGACGCTCCGAGATCCGGCTGTTCGCCCTCACCAGGACGGATCCGCGGATCTTGCGGCGATCATGTCAGTTGTCAGCCCGATGCGGGTGGTACGGGCGGGAAGCAGGATCGAACTCGTCTTCCCGGGGCCAGCGAGGTTGCGGCACCGCGGGCATCGATCGATCCGTCGGCGATGCTTGCGGGTCCACCGCCTGGGCGCCCGCGGTCATCTGCGTGGCAACCCACTGATACACCGCTATCCAGGACGAGCTCAAGGAGCTCGAATACCCCGGCCCGGACAAATCCCGCACCGCCCGGGTCAGAGCGTGGCCGATGTACCCATAGTGTTCGTTCTCGACCCGGAAGCGAATCCGGTGATCGGCCCCGAGTCGGCGCAGCGCGGCTTCCAGCGCCGTCGTGTCCGCACTGTCGAGCTGCCCGATGACTTTCAGCAGGCTGTCACTCATCTTCTGCATCTGTCCGGTCAGGTCGGGCGGGAACATCGCCCGCAGCTGCGGCGCCATCTCGAACAGGTGCGCGTAGAACACCTCGGCAAGCCGGACCGGCCGGTCGGCCACCGCGAGGCACGACACCCGCACGGCCGCGATCACCGCAGGTGACGGCCGCCTGGCCCCGGGCTCGAACGGCCCTCCCGCGGTCTGCGGGTGGCTCATCGCTGCCACGCCGCAGGGTGGATGAGCGGGTTCGAGCAGGGTTGCCTGACCATGAGCTGCCTTTCGTCGACCAGAGATGAATGCCGGGTGCATGCGAAGCAGCTACGCCGACTCACCGACTATCGAACTCCGGCGCGTAGGCGTTGCACGACACTGCGTTCGCATCTGGCCGACGGCGCTCGACGCGAGCAGCCACCTGAGCGATTGTCGTCCACAGCGAGCGTGACCAGCGGTCCGAAAACAATCTTGAAAATCAACGAAATAGCAGGTGAGGAGTAGTTGAGCTCGGCGGCGAGGCGCCGGCCGCAGATGCTCGGCGTCATCTCGTCAGGTCCAGGGCGTCGAACCGTCGATCACGCCAGATCCCGCGGGACCGCTCCTCGGGATACCGGGCGAGGGTGGACTCGGTGTCGTACACGCGCGCGATGCGCTCGTTGGGTGTGTAGCGAGACCAGCCGGGGTTGCCGCTGGCGGCGAACGACAGATGTTCGGCGCGGATCAGCCCCGACAGGTGTCGGGCCTGTGCCACCGCGTCCGGTCCGGCTGCCGTGAGCCCCGTGTCGATTTCGGTGGTGCCGAACACGAGCAGGGTGTCGAGGCTGTGCGATGCACCCACGGAGTCGAACCCCCAGCAGAGCTCGTAGAGCCACACCCGCGCTCCACCGGCGTGGGCCGCCTCAGCGAGGTGGAGGGCCGGCATCCGCCACAGCCAGTCCGACATGGCGGTATCGCGCAGATCATTCGGCGAGGCGGACGGATAGGCCGCTCGGTAGCGCTGCGCGCCCGGTGTCGGTGTCAGCCCGTTGAGCAACACGTCCACCCCGGCGTCGTCGATGTCCCCGAGCCGGGCGGCGAGCAAGCTGAACTCGTCACGGGTATGCCCGACGAGCAGGTCGACATCACGGGTCGCGCCATCGGCGAGCGCTGCCCACGGGGACGCCGGCAGGACCTCACCATCCACCACCGGGGAGAACGGCGTGGGTGTGTACGCCACCGAGCCCCACCGGCCGACCTGCTGCGGGAGACGGATGGTCACGGATCGGGCTGCCTCGACGAGATCATCGGGTGCGACCTCGGCGAGGTCCTCGACCCGAGGCGAGCGGCCGATTTCGGCGCTGACCTCCGCTGCGACGTCGGCTGCCAGGCCGGGGGTGAAGAACGTTCCCGGGAGGCTCTGCAGGATCGCGCGGCGGAACAGTCCGGCCGCCGCCGGCATCACCAGCAGCGCAGCGATCGACCCGGCCCCTGCGGACTGGCCGAAGACGGTGACGTTGCCCGGGTCACCGCCGAAGGCGCTGATGTTGTCGTGTACCCAGCGCAGTGCTGCGACCTGGTCGAGCAGACCACGGTTGTCCGGCGCCCCGTCGAGCCGGGCGAAGCCCTCGGCCCCGGTGCGGTAGTGGGCACTCACCACCACCGCGCCGGCGGCCGCCAGGGTCGCACCGGCGAGGTGCGGGTTGGCCGTGTCGCAGTTGAGGTACGTGCCGCCGCTGATCCACACCACCACCGGAAGCCCTGCCCCGCCGGGATCCGGCGTCCAGACGGCGAGGTTCAGCCAGTCCTCCCCTTCCGTCGACCTCCCCGGCTGTGGCGGGGGCGGTCCGAACCGGGTGCCGTCACGGACCCCGTCCCACCGCACCGGCAGGCGGGGAGCGGCGAATCGATCCCGCCCTACCGGCGGCGCGGCGAAGGGAACGCCGCGGTACACGGCGACCCCGCCTTCCCACTGTCCTCGAACCGTCCCGGCGGCCGTGCGTACCTGAGTGGTCATGATCTGCACCCTCACATCGCCCGCTGACCTGGTCATGCCGATTAACAGGGGCGACGACTGCGTGGACGATTGCGCCGAGGGAGGCGACACGATGTCCGGAACCGACACCGAGCACCAACCGAAACGGCGTGGCCTCGCCGGGGCGATCCAGCGCAGACCCGTGGTGGCCTACTGCGTTCTGCTCGCGGCGGCGAGCTGGCCGGTCCAGGTCCTGGCGCCGGGCTCACTGATCCTGATCCTGAGAACGATCGCCTCGGCAGGCCTCTCGTTACCGGTGACCGGAAGACCTCGACGATTTCGTCACGTACCTGACCCGCAACACCGCCGAGGTGTTCCCCGACGAGCCGAACGTCGAGTACATCGCGCCAGCCCCGCTGACGTGGCGTCAGGGCCACTACGAGCGGAAGGCGACCCGATGACCAGCTGCGTCGGTGACGGCTGCACCCGCAACGTGAACCTGCTCCACTTCCCCGAGGCGCGCTGAGGGCGGCACATCACTCCGGAGCAGCGCGAACTGCTCGCTGACCTCGACCGCCGCGGCCCCGGTATCGGATCAGCAACGACGGCTGGCCCTACGGCCCCAACATCTGGGTGGACTCCCGCGCAGAGATGGTCGACTGGGCCGAACACCACAAGCTGCGCTACTCGATCCACGGGAAGTGCCTGCACTGGATCTCCCGCGGGCGCTGCGCCGTGTCGATCTGCGAGGAAGACCGCGGCACCTACCGGTGGCTTGACCACATCACCGGCTGGACCCGAGACGGAAACCCGCCGCCCTCGTCACCCCTATGGGCTCGGCACCAACGAGATCGCCGAGCTCGCACGTGTCGCCGAGCAGTGGGGGCTCGACGTCCTCATCAACGGCACCCGCTGGTACGGGCACGGCACGACGTTCGTCCAGCTGGCGCCGGCGGGCGGAAGCTGAACGGGCGCGCCTCGCACCATGAGACCCCCGGGCCCACATCGGGCCGGGGTCTCTGGTTTCTCCGGGGTGCACGCGAGTCTGTTTCTCCGGGGTGCACGCGAGTCTCTAGCAGTTGCCGCGTCGACGCCTACCGTGCCCGGCATGGATGGTGTTGACCCGGCCGTGCTCGCCGCCGCTGCGCGTGGACTGCGGGCCGTGCTCGCCGAGGTTGAGGATCCCGACTCGGAGCTGACGGCGTCGACGGTGACCCGCCGCCGCATCGAGGGAGCAGCGGCGGGCCTCGAGGTGGCAGCCGGTCAGGACTCGGTCAACGCCCGGTAGAGGTGCTACGCGACGCCTCACGGGTTTGCGGAGGAGGCCCGGTACGGCTTCTCGATTCCAGGGGGCCAGTCGCTCCACGAGCGGTACAACATGTGTGGGGCCTCGGTCACTGCGAGGTGGCGGATGGCCTCAGCCGCGTCGACAGTCAGCGGAGCGCCCATCTCGATACAAGTGCGGACCGCGCCCTCGAAGGTCACTCGTGGCAGATAGACGTGCGCATCGAGATTCGGCAGCGCATGGATGTGCGGATGCTGGTCTCCGCCGCGGCCCAGGGGGTGCCAGTGGAAACGGATGCGGTCGATGCCGGAGTTAGCCTCGGGTCGTGCAGATCCACGAGTACTCCAGTGAGGAGTTGGAAGACGTCGCCGGTAAGTTCTTCGTGCCGGTGATCGCCCGGGCGCGTCCCGGCTATCGCGGGCGGGTGGCGTTCCAGGAGCTGGACGAGGCCCTGACGCTGACTCAGTGGCGGCATTGGGGACCGATGTCGGTGGTCCGAACCACCCAGATGGCAGCGAGGGCGTCGGCGGACGACCTGTTCTTCAGCGTATGCAAAACCGGCCAGAGCCGCGTCCGCCAGCACGACCGCTGCTTCGAGTTGGCGCCCGCTGCGGGAGTGCTGAACGATACGCGTAGCCGGTGGGAGTGGGGCTTCTCGTCGACCGAGACCCGGCCCCTGACCTTGTGTTTCTCCCGCGAGCTGCTCCCGCTCCGCACCACCGAGATCACCGAGGCCTGTGCGCGCAGCATGGACCCCGCGGCCCCGGCCATGCAGATGCTGTCCAGCTACCTGAATCGGCTGTTCGAGGTCGCCGACGACCTCACCGCGCCGCAGCGGCGGGACGCCGGGCGGGCCGCGGT
Source organism: Pseudonocardia sp. OZ21 (assembly GCF_059359135.1). NCBI lineage: Bacteria > Bacillati > Actinomycetota > Actinomycetes > Pseudonocardiales > Pseudonocardiaceae > Pseudonocardia > Pseudonocardia sp. OZ21. The sequence continues at coordinate 87,617 of NZ_JCADBN010000009.1, read as the reverse complement.
CGATCTGCTCGCGATGGCGCTGCGCGACGTACCACCCTCCGTACCGGGCGCGGACGGCTCCGCGGGCGTGTTGCTCGACGTGATGCGGACGCACGTTCGCAAACACCTGGCCGACCCGCAGCTGCGGGTCGAGGAGCTGGCGCGGCGGCACCACGTGTCGGTCCGCCGTGCGTACACCCTGTTCGAACGGATCGGGACCACACCCGGTGCGTACCTCCGCGAGCAGCGGCTACTCGCGGCCCAGAGGATGCTGTCCGACTCGGGGTACGACCGCCTCCCGATATCGCGCGTCGCGACTGCCGTCGGGTTCCGCGACCTCAGTACGTTCGAACGGGCGTTCCGGCGGCAGTACGGGACGACGCCGGCCGGTTGGCGGCGTGAGCACCTCCACCACTCTGGACGGTTCCCGTGACCGTGCTGCATGCAGAAAACGCACGGCGCCGAGCAGGAATCGCTGTGCACGATGAATGCCCTCCTTGGTCGAATGTATGCACAGCCAATGAGGGACAGGCAGACGCGAACCGGGCTGGGGAGCCCCGAGTCGCTCGACGCTTGATCCCTGGCCTGGGGGGTGGGTGGGGCCGGGCCGCGGACGCGGCTCGGCCCCCGCTTGCCACGGCGGTGGCACCCGGGTGCATCACGGTCAGGCTGCCCAACCTCGCCGACTCCCGCGGACGCGGGGTCAAACCGATCGTTTACGGACGCGGCTTCCGGGGGCGATCACCGGCCGCTGCGACATCGACCGCGACCGCCGCCCCCTCCAGCCGGCTCCTCGTCCCCGGGTGCGCCGTGGACTCTGCCGCGGGGTCGTCGATCTCGGCGAGCACCTCCCGCAGCCCACGGGCCACATCCACCAACACCGCCGCGTCACACACCTGGTCGCTCGTCCCGCCATGCTCCTCCGAGCGCCCACCGACCTCTGAGACGCGAGACAGGAGTACGCGGAAGTGCGTACCCCTGACGTCGTCCACCGAGCGGCAGCCAGCGGCTCGCGCACCCCGAGACGCAAGACAGCCCCGGGGGAACTTGTCCGCCCGGGGCTGCACACCACCAACCTCGCCGACTACCTCAGGACAGCGGAGCCGGGTTCATCCTCACGGCAAAGCCCTACGGGTGGGAGCGGAGACGCGAGTCCAGACAGGAGAGAACCCCCGGGCGGGGAAGCACCGGGGGTTCTCGTCGCATGGGTCACGGCCAGATGAGGTCACGGTTTCTGCTCAACACGGCGCGGAAGACGACGGCCGTACCGCTGGTCCATCCGGAACTTCGGGGCGGTCGAGTAGTGCTCCGGCCGCCCGTGCTCGAGGTGACAGAACACCATGTCGAGCTCGTCGACTTCCCACCACTGCTTGCCCAACAGCACAGCGGTCTCAGCGATCCGACGAGCCTGCCACCGACGCCACTCCGCCCTCCACCGTTGTCGCGACACCTCGAACCCGCGCCGGAGCCGTTGCTCCTCCCACCGGATCGACGCCTCCTGGCGGACCCGCCGGACCGAGCCGCCGTGCGCCATGCACGTCGTGCCACCCCGGATCGAGTAGGCGCGGCACGGCTGCTTATCGCTCCGACGAGCACGACACCGGCGCGCCTGGCGGACGCGGGCCACGACGAGACCTCCGGATCGATGGGGACGGCTCCGATGCGTCCAGCGAAAAGCCGCCCAGACAAGTGGTCAGCGCGCTTCAGACAGCCACTCCCGGATCGCGTCGGCGACCTCGTCTTCGGGTGCTCCGCCGAACCTGGCGAATGCTTCGAGGTTCTCGGCGCGGGAGAGGGCGAGCGCCACGGTGAGGTCGACGAGCCGGCTGGTGCCGCGCTGGGCTGCCCACTGCTCGACGACGTCCCGGACAGCGACCACGTCGAACGGGTCACCGGGTGGGGACAACGCGGCGGTTGTGGCGCTGTCGGCCGCGTCGAGGAGCTCCTCTGCGAACCACGGGGCAGCCGGCTGCGCGATGGTCATCGGCGTGCCTCCGCCGCGAGGCGACGCTGCCGTGCCTGCTGCTGGCCGGCCACATAGGTCCTGCGGATTCGTGCTTGCTGCTCCGCCCGCTGTGCCGGTGTGGAGGGCTTGGCCGGCGCGATGAACGTCCCCGGGCAGGGGCTGCGGTCAGCGCGCCGTCCGGGGTGAGGTCCTCCAGCAGGAGGTGCCCGACGACGGCGGCGAGCCGGTCGTGGTCGAGCTTCGCGGCGGCGGCGGTGACGGTGGCGGCGTCGGCGTCCTGCTCGGCGGCGAGCTCCTGGAGCGCGGCGGCGTCGTGTTTGGCGACGGCTGCGGCAGAGGCTTGACGGGCGAGTGCGAACGGGACCGAGCGGTACTTCCATTCGCGGGTCCGGATGTCGGTGGTCATGGGGTTCTCCCTGGAGAGGTTGTGCCGCGGCCGGGGTGGCGCGGACGATGGCGTGGACCTGGTCCTCGTCGAGCCGGCCGTGTTCCCGGAGGGCGGCGGCGACGGTGGTGATGGCGAGCGCGTTGGCGGTGACGAGCCGGTCGCCGCGGCCGATGAGGTGGTGCGCGCCGGTCGGGTGGATGGTGCGGACCAGCTCGTCGGCCAAGGCGACGTCGACGGAGCCGCAGGACTCGGCCAGGACCTCGAGGGGCTGCCCGGTGAGCCGGGATTCGGCGACGAGGCTGACCGCGTAGAGGAGGGGTCGCCGTTCGAGCTCGTCGGGGTCGCCGCGGACCAGGCCTCCGAACTCTGCGTCCGGGCCCGGGGTGAGCACGACGTTGCTGAACCGGAGCCCGAGGCAGGCCGTGGTGACGACGTGCGCGCTCTCGTGGACGGCGACGCCGTAGTCGACCACCGCCAGTGGTGGAGCGGTCACGGCTCGACCCGGTGGAGCCCGAACTTGTAGCCGGCGGGGAGGCTGCCGTCGGCTTCGGGGAACGGGGTGTGGTTTCCAGCATGGACAGCGGCACGAAGGTTCGCGAGAACCGACTCAGACGCGCAGCTCAGCGCCAAGGTCGAGTCCTCGTGAAGGCCTCACGCTCGACGAGGTCGAGCAGGCGCTGTACGGCGAACCCACTGACGTCACCTGAAAGTTCAAGGTGACCACTCTGTGACCACCCGGACGAATCCGCAGGCAGCCATGCTGCCCGAGGAGGTGGGAACAGCAGGTCAGACCTAGTGGGCCCCCAGGGGATCGAACCCTGAACCCGCGGATTAAAAGTCCGCTGCTCTGCCTGTTGAGCTAGAGGCCCCGGCGTCGCCGCGCGGTGAGCGCGGCGGCCTGCACCAGACTACGGCTCCCGGTTCGGGGCGCGCGCGTCACTCGGTCGTAGTACCCGGACCCGGTCATCGTTACCGCACGTCAAGCCCCATTCTCGACCCATGCGCTCCCCACGATCCGTTCTCGCCGTAGTCCTCGGCGCGCTGGTGGTGTCCGGTTGCAGCGCCGCCACTGCCACGCTGTCCCCGCCTCCCGGGGTCGGCTCGCGCAACGTCCAGGTCGCCGCCAGCTTCACCGCGGGGCCCGGTCCCGCCATCACCTACGACCAGAGGTTGGTGAAGGTGGGGGCGTTCGCCTCCGTGGACGCAAGGTCCGGAGGAGGGATCACCTATGTCCGGCTGGAGGTGCTCGGGTTCGAGCCGGGCCGGCGCTACGGCGCACACGTCCACACCAACCCCTGTGGCGCGACGGGCGCGGACGCCGGTCCGCACTTCCAGAACGTCGTCGACCCCGTGCAGCCCAGCGTCGACCCGCGCTACGCCAACCCCCAGAACGAGATCTGGCTCGACTTCCTCACCGACCAGGACGGGACGGGCCGCGTGGAGAACACCGTGGCCTGGCAGCTTCCCGGCGACCGGCGGCCCGGGTCGATCGTCATCCACGCCATGCCGACCGCTGTCGAGCCCGGTGTGGCAGGCACGGCGGGCAGCCGGGCCGCCTGCATCACCGTCAGGTTCTGACGGGGAGGACAATGGGGCAGCGTGAGTGTCCCTACTGCCGTCTCCGCGCGCCCGAAGCCGCTGCGCATCGGCCCGTACGCGTCCGAAACGCCGGTGGTGCTGGCGCCGATGGCCGGCATCACGAACGCCGGGTTCCGGCGCCTGTGCCGTGAGCAGGGGGCGGGCTTCTATGTCTGCGAGATGATCACCTCTCGCGGGCTCGTGGAACGCAACCCGCTGACCTTCCGGATGATCGCGATGGATCCCGACGAGAACCCGCGGTCCATGCAGCTCTACGGGGTGGATCCGGCGACGGTGGGCGCGGCCGTCCGCATGGTCGCCGAGCGCGACCTGGCCGATCACGTGGACCTGAACTTCGGCTGCCCCGTCCCGAAGGTCACGCGGCGCGGGGGTGGCGCGGCCCTGCCGTACAAGCGGCGGCTGTTCGAGTCCATCGTCCGGGCCGCCGTGGACAACGCCGGACGGATCCCGGTCACGATCAAGATGCGCATCGGCATCGACGACGAGCGCCGCACCTATCTCGACGCCGGCCGCCGTGCCGTCGACGCCGGTGTCGCGGCCGTCGCGCTGCACGCGCGCACCGCGGCGCAGCGCTACTCCGGCACGGCCGACTGGTCGGCGATCGCCCGGCTCCGGGACGCCCTGCCCGCCGACCTGCCGGTGCTCGGCAACGGCGACATCTTCAGTGCGGCCGACGCCGTCGCGATGGTGGCGGAGACCGGGTGCGACGGAGTCGTGGTCGGGCGGGGCTGCCTCGGTCGTCCGTGGCTGTTCGGCGACCTGGAAGCCGCGTTCGCCGGCCGTCCGCTGCCCACCCCGCCGACCCTCGGCCAGGTGGCGGCCACCATGCGCCGCCACGCCGTGCTCCTGCAGGAGCACATGGGCGTCGACAAGGGCATCCGCGACATGCGCAAGCACATCGCCTGGTACCTCAAGGGCTTCCCCGTCGGCTCCGAACTGCGCCGCGCGCTCGGCCTGGTGAGCAGCATCGACGAGCTCGACGAGTTGCTCGCCCAGCTCGACGCGCACCAGGAGTTCCCGGCCGAGGCCGACGGCCCCCGCGGGCGTCAGGGATCGCCGGGGCGGGTCGTACTGCCGGAGCACTGGCTCGACGACCCCGACGACCCGTCGGTTCCCTTCGGAGCGGAGCTGGAGCACTCCGGCGGCTGATACTCCGACTGGTAGTGACATGATCACAGAGGGCGAGCGGCTCGGACGGGTGGAAGCGCCCGCGAACGGGTGCGTCGCCTCAAGAGCACCATGCGTCTCGACGACACCACCAGCAACGGGGAGGTGAGTGGTGGTCACGGTGCGTACGGCTTCGCTCGACGACACGCGGGACGGGATACCGCCCCCGGAAACGCCGACGAGGACGGAGCCCCCCACCACCGCCGCCAACGCCGCGGCGCGGCACACCGCCGTCGCGGAGGAGCTCGCCGAGGCCGGGCGCTGGGAACAGGCGTACCAGCACCTGCGCACCGCCGTACGGCTCCTGCATGGCGGACACGTCCCGGACGAGCTCGACCGGCTCCGCCGCGAGCACGCCGAGGCCCGTGAGCAGAGCCGCCGGGACTGCCTCACCGACAGCTACAACCGGCGTTACCTCGATGAACGGCTGGTCACGCTGCTCGACGACCCGTCGTTCACGCGCACGGCCGGAATCTGTATCGCGCTGGTGGACGTCGACCACTTCAAGCAGATCAACGACACCTACGGCCACCCCTTCGGCGACCGCGTGCTGCAGCGGCTCGTCACCGAGCTCGACACCGGCCTGCCCGACGGAGCGTTCTGCGCGCGCTACGGGGGCGAGGAGTTCGCGCTGGTACTCCCCGGCCGCGACCTGCTGAACGCCGTGAGCATCTGCGAGGCCGCGCGCCACCGGATCGACCGGCATCCCTGGGACGAGCTGGACCGGGATCTGCGCGTGACGGTGAGCATCGGCGTGGCGCACACGTCGGGCCCCGTCGCCGGTCTGGAGCGGCTCGTCGGCATGGCCGACACGCTCCTGTACGGCGCGAAGCACGCGGGTCGTAACGCCGTCGCATACCGGGACGAGCACACCGGAGCGGTCCGTCTCGCCGGAGCAGCAGGTGGTCGACGCCTGATCCCGGGATCCGGCGCGCGTGCCGACACCCGCTTGTGATCGAACCGGTTCAGCTCCGTAAGCTCGGTCACGATTGAGACCACGGGGGGGCGGGTCCGGGTGACACCCGTGCCCGCCCCCTGTTCGTGCCCGAGGAGGTGGCGTGGAGGACGGTCCGCACCGTGCTCGGCGCTCCACCCCACCCGGCGGCCGTAGGCGGGCCCCCGAGCAACCCGACGACGTCCTCTCGCGGCACGGCCTGCTCGGCTCCGAGCCCGAGGAGGATGCTCCCCCGGCCCCGGAGGGCGGGCGGGCCGCGCGCCGGCGGGCCGCGGAGGAACGTGAGGCGGGCCGACGTCCGCCACCGCCCGCGGCTCCGGGACAGCACGTACGCGGCTCGGATCCCGGCAGTGCGCTCCCGCCCGTCTCCCGGCATTCCACACGCCGGGACGATGCCGACGGATCCGCCTACCGGTCCCCGGGCTCTCCACCGGCGCGCGGTTCCGGCAGGCGTGCCCTCCCGGACCCGCCCGAACCACGGCACGGCGGAGGCACGTCCGACTCGGGGCGCCACGCTGCCGTCCCCCCACCTCCCGGGCCTCCCTCCGACGCCGGCCGGCACGCACCCCGGACAGCGGGCTCGCCGCGGAGCGAGCCGGTGGAGCCCTGGAGCCCCGCACTCGGTGACCCCGCACCCCGCCGCGGCGAGGGCGGGGGCCGGCGGAGGCGGGCGGCCGACTCGCCTCCCCCCTACCGCGCACCCGCGGCGGATCCGGCCGAACCTGGCCGCGGACCGGGAGCCCGGCACGGTCGGGCCGCCGTGCCCGACCAGGGGACCGACCTCGGCCACGGTGTCGTGCCACCCGCCCGCCATGGTTCCGACCGGGCCGGCACCCGGAGCCGGCCGATGCCGGACCACCCGGCACCCCCGCACCGACCCCGGACACCCCCGTCCGGGTCTCCGGCAGCAGTGCCACCACCCGCCGCGCGCCGCCCTGCGCAACCGCAGGCGCCCGCCGTCGACCAGGCCACCAGCCGGGTCCGCGCCACCCCTCCGCGCATCCACCCCGACACCGGCGGCCCCGTCTCCAACCCGGGACGCCGGAACGACCCACCGCCCACGCCCGCAGGCGGCCGCCCCGGCATCCCCCGCACGGCGCCCGACACCAGCGGTCCCATCTCCGACCCCGGACGCCGCCACCTCCCACCCCCGCCACCCACCGAGGCCACCACGCGGGTCCGCGCCACGCCTCCGCGTATCGACCCCGACACCAGCGGCCCCATCTCCAACCCGGGACGCCGCAGCGCCCCACCGCCCACACCGGCGAGCGGACGACCCGGCACACCCCGCACCGCACCCGACACCGGCGGCCCCATCTCCGACCCCGGACGCCGCCACCTCCCAGCCCCGCCACCCGCCGAGGCCACCACCCGCGTCCGCGCCGCCGCCCCGCGCGTCGACCCCGACACAAGCGGGCCGATCTCCAGTCCTGGCGTCGACCAGGGCACCACCCGGGTCCGCCCCTCCTCGTCCGCGACCGGGTCGAGCCGGGCGTTGGACCGCAGCGAGCAGGCCGAGCGCGCTCGCCGGTCCGACCGGGACTCCGAGATGGGCAACCGCGCCTCGCACATCGACGAGACCCTGACCAGGCTCACCGCCGCTCATGCCGGCCTCTCCCTGCCTGCGCGCGACGGCGAGGAGGAGCCGGAGCCGAAGGTGGTGCCGAGACGCCGGCCCCGCATCACGGTGGGCCGGGTGCTGGCCGGTGTGGCCGCACTGCTGGTGTTCGCGACGACGACGGTCGGCTGGGGCACGAAGGGCTGGCTCGAGTCATCCATCCGCAACGCGGCGGCACTGGACCCCGACTCGAGCTCGGTCGTCGACGGTGACGCCCAGCAGGGCGACCAGAACGTGCTGATCGTCGCGTCGGACGGCGCCTCCGCGGCGACCGCGGCGACCGAGGCCGCCCCCGGAGCCGTCCCCGGGGCGACCGGGGCCGACGCGGACACCGTCACCGTCGCCCACATCCCGGCGGACGGCGGCCCGCTCGCCGTGCTGTCCGTCCCGAACAACCTCGAGATCAACCGGCCCCCCTGCGAGCGCTGGGACGCCGGCTCCGCCTCCTACCTCGACAAGACCGAGCCTGCCCAGGCGAGGACGCACCTGCTGTCGGCGCTCGACGTCGGAGGGCCCCGGTGCGTCACCCGGGTCGTGCAGCAGCTGACCGGGCTCGCGATCACCAAGTACGTCGGCGTCGACCTGGACTCCCTCGGCGCGATGGCGGACGCGGTGGGCGGCGCGAACGTCTGCGTCACCAGACCCGTGGTGGACGGCGTGCTCGGCCCGGTCGTGCCCGATGCCGGGGCCGCCACGCTCGAGGGCGTGCGTGCCGCCGACTTCGCGCGCGCAACGGAGGTGCAGGGCGACCCCTCGTCGGACTCCGGGCGGATCGAACGCCAGCAGCAGTTGCTCGCCTCGGTGCTGAACAAGGCCGTGGCCGGGGCCGGCCTGCTCGACGTCGGACGGCTCGCGGCTCTTCGGCCCGCACTCGGCAAGGCCGTCGTCGCCGACGGCGCCGGGGTCGACGAGGTGCTGGCGCTGGCCACGTCGCTGCACAAGCTCGACGCAGAGGGGATCCAGTTCGCGGTCGCGCCCACGGCGAGCGACCCCAACAGCCCCGGCCGGTCCGTGCTCCGCGACACCGACGCCGCGCAGCTGTTCACCGCGTTGCGGCAGGACTCCCCGCTGCCCGAGCAGGCCCGCGACCCCGACGCCGCCAACACCGGACCGTCGCCTGCCGACGTGAAGGTCTCGGTGCTCAACGCGTCGGACAAGGCCGGCCTCGCCGGTCAGGTCGGAGAGACACTCGGTTCGCTCGGTTTCAGCGTCGGTGAGGTCGGCAACGCCGATCAGCCGACCCCGCAGACCGTGATCCGATTCTCCCCCGACCAGGCGGCCGCCGCCGCCCTGCTCGCGAGCACCGTTCCCTCCGCGACGTCGGTTCCGGACCCGGGCACCTCCGGCGAGTTGCAGCTCGTGCTGGGCCGCTCGTTCGACGACGTGGTCCGGGCACCGGCCGAGCCGGTCGCTCTGCAGGACGACGGGCCTGCCGTCACCGCGGCCACCGCTACATGTCCGTGATTCGGCGAACTTCGTTCACCATTGGTTCACCTGCCCATAGAGCCAAATGTCCGACTCACCTCTACCCTCGGTATATGCGTGATGCCTACCAGGAGCAGCTCGACGAACTTGCCGAAGCCCTGGCCGGCATGTGCACCCAGGTCGCCGACGCGATGCAGAAGGCCACCCGCGCTCTGCTGGAGTGCGATCTCCAGCTCGCCGAAGAGGTGATCTCCGAGGACATCAGGGTGGACGACCTGCGGGCCACGGCGGAGGAGCGGGCTTTCGCCCTCCTCGCGCTGCAGGCGCCGGTGGCCACCGACCTGCGGATCGTGGTCTCGGCCATCCACGGGGCGGGCGACATCGAGCGGATGGGCGACCTCGCCCTGCACGTGGCGCAGGCCGCGCGGCGCCGCCACCCGCAGCCGGTGCTCCCCGCCGAGGTCGCTCCGTACTTCGCCGAGATGGGCCGGGTCGGGGTCGCACTGGCGCTGAAGGCGGGCGATGTGATCCGCAGCCGCGACCTGTCCACCGCGGCGCAGCTCGAGAGCGACGACGACGCCATGGACGACCTGCACCGGCACATCTTCACGGTGCTGATGGACCGGCACTGGAGCCACGGTGTCGGGCCGGCCGTCGACATCACGCTGCTGGCGCGCTTCTACGAGCGCTACGCCGACCACGCCGTGGCCGTCGCGCGCCGGATCGTCTACGTGGTCACCGGCCGGATGCCCGGGCCGCTGACAGTCTGACAGTCCTGCTTCACCGGTCGTTCATCTCTGCTCCCACTGGAAGGCCCTACTCTTCCGCTGTGCCTCCTCTGCCGCTGCCGTACCTGCTCAGCGAGCTGTCGGAGCTGCTCGGCCAGATGTGCAGTGCCGCGGCGGGAGCGTTGAACCGTGCCACCACAGCCCTGCTCGACCAGCGCGTGCGCCTCGCCGAGCAGGTGATCGACGGCGACTCGGCGATCGACGGCCTGCGAGCCAGGGTCGAGGAGGTTGCCACCGACGCCCTGCTGTTCCACTCACCGGTCGCGGGTGACCTGCGGACCGTGGTGTCGGCCATCCGCGCCTCCAGCGACATCGAGCGGATGGGCGACCTCGCGCTGCATGTCGCGCAGGTGGTGTGCATGCGTCACCCCGGCCCGGCGCTGCCCCCCGAGGTCCGGGACGACTTCGCCCGCATGGGAGCGCTCGCGGTGCAGCTCGCGCTCAAGGCCGCGGAGGTGGTGCGCTCCCGCAACGTGCTGCTGGCCGTTGAGCTCGACGCCGACGACGACGCGATGGACGTGCTGCACCGGCACATGTTCACCGTGCTGATGGACCCGTCGTGGCCGCACGGCGTGCCGGTGGCCGTCGACATCACGCTGCTGGCCCGGTACTACGAGCGGTTCGCCGACCACGCGGTGGTGGTGGCCAACCAGACCGTCTACGCGGTCACCGGCGACGAGCCGGACGCGATCCCGATCTGAGCGCGCCCGGTCCCGCCGCGGTGATCAGCCGAACCGACCCGAGACGTAGTCCTCTGTGGCCTTCTCCTTGGGCTGGGAGAAGATCGTCTTCGTCTCGTCCATCTCGACGAGGTGCCCCGGCTTGCCGGTGCCCTCGATGTTGAAGAACCCGGTGTAGTCGCTGACCCGGGCGGCCTGCTGCATGTTGTGGGTGACGATGACGATCGTGTAATCCATCTTGAGCTCGTTGATCAGATCCTCGATCGCGAGCGTCGAGATCGGGTCGAGCGCCGAGCACGGCTCGTCCATCAGCAGCACGTCGGGCTGCACCGCGATGGCACGCGCGATGCACAGGCGCTGCTGCTGGCCGCCGGACAGGCCCGAGCCGGGCTTGTCGAGGCGGTCCTTCACCTCGTTCCACAGGTTCGCGCCCCGCAGCGACTGCTCGACGAGCGAGTCGGTGGCGTCCTTCTTCATCTTCTTGTTGTTCAGCCGCTGGCCCGCGATGACGTTGTCGTAGATCGACATCGTGGGGAACGGGTTGGGGCGCTGGAAGACCATGCCGATCTGGCGGCGCACCCCGACGGGGTCGATGCCCGGCCCGTAGAGGTCCTTCCCGTCGAGCTCCAGCCTGCCCTCGACGCGCGCGCCGGGGATCACCTCGTGCATCCGGTTGATCGACCGCAGGAAGGTCGACTTCCCGCAGCCGGACGGGCCGATCAGCGCGGTGACCGTCTGGGGGCGGATGGCCATGGAGACGCCCTCGACGGCGAGGAAGGAGCCGTAGTAGATGTTCAGGTTCTTGGCGTCGATCGCTTTGCCCACTGTTGCTCCTCTTATCGGGTCTTGGGGGCGAACAGGCGGGCGATCAGCCGCGCCACGAGGTTCAGCACCAGCACGATGATGATCAGGACGAGCGCAGCGGTCCACGCCCTGTCCAGGTAGGGATCGCGGGGGACGCCCGGCGCCGCGTACGAGGTGTAGGCGAACACCGGAAGCGTGGCCATCCGCCCTTCGAACGGGTTGAAGTTCAGGCCGGTGGTGAGGCCGGCCACGATCAGGAGGGGTGCCGTCTCGCCGATGACGCGGGCGATCGCGAGCGTGACGCCGGACGCGATGCCGGCGATCGAGGTGGGGATGACCACCTTCATGATCGTGCGCCACTTCGGGGTGCCGAGCGCGAACGCCGCCTCCCGAAGCTCGTTCGGCACGATCTTGAGCATCTCCTCGGTGGCCCGTACGACCACCGGGATCATCAGGACGCTCAACGCCACGGATCCGGCGAAGCCGAGCCGGACGCCCGGGCCGAAGAACAGCGCGAACAGCGCGAAGGCGAACAGGCCGGCCACGATCGACGGGATGCCGGTCATGACGTCGACGAAGAAGGTGATCGCCCTGGCGAGCCTGCCCTTGCCGTACTCCACCAGGTAGACGGCGGTGAGCAGGCCGACGGGGATCGACATGACCGCGGCCAGCGCCGTGATGATCAGCGTGCCGACGATGGCGTGGTACCCGCCGCCGCCCGCCCCGATGACCCCGCGCATGGAGGAGTTGAAGAACTCGACGTCGAACCGGGCGAGACCGTTGCCCACCACGGTGACGACCACGGAGACCAGCGGCGCGAGCGCGATGAGGAAGGCCAGCGTGACCACGATGGTGACGAGCCGGTCGGTGGCCTTGCGGCCGCCCTCGACGACTCGGGACAGCACGTACGTGGCCACGGCGTAGACCACCGCCGACGCGATCACGAGCATGCCGATGCTGAACCCACCGGTGGCCGCGAGCAGGGCGCCGATCAGGACGAACGAGCCGCCCAGCACCGCCCATGGCGCCCACGTCGGAAGTTCCGCGCGGACGAGCGACGGGACCGGTGGGTCGGTGACCTGTGCGCCGCTCTGCTGGCGCTCGGTGTCGATGGACATCAGTTGGCCCCCGAGAACTCGCGGCGTCGGTTGATGATGTAGCGGGCGAGCGCGTTGACCAGCAGGGTGATCACGAACAGCACGAGACCGGACGCGATGAGCGTGTTGACGGCCAGCCCGGTGGAGTCGGGGAACTGCAGCGCGATGTTGCCGGCGATCGTCGACGGGTTGTCCGAGCTGATCAGGTTGAACGTGACGGCGCCGGACGCGGAGAGGATGATCGCCACCGCCATCGTCTCGCCGAGTGCGCGGCCGAGCCCGAGCATCGCGCCGCTGATGATCCCCGACCGGCCGAACGGCAGCACGGCCATCCGGATCATCTCCCAGCGGGTGGCGCCCAGTGCGAGGGCGGCCTCCTCGTGGAGCTTGGGGGTCTGCAGGAACACCTCGCGGGCCACCGCGGTGATGATCGGCAGGATCATGACCGCGAGGGTGACGCCGACTACCAGCATCGTGCGGCCGGTGACCGACACCGGGCCGGCGAAGAAGGGCAGCCACCCGAGGTAGGTGTTGAGCCACGTGGAGAGCCCGAGCGTGGCCGGCGCGAGCACCGCGACGCCCCACAGGCCGTAGACGATGCTCGGCACGGCGGCGAGCAGGTCGATCAGGTAGCCGAGGCCCTGGGCGAGCCTGCGCGGCGCGTAGTGGGTGATGAACAGGGCGACCGCCACCGCGAGCGGGGTGGCGATCAGGAGCGCGATCAGCGCGGCGAGGATCGTCCCGAACACCAGCGGGCCGATGTACGCGACGAGGGTCTTCCCGCCGGGGAGGTCGGCGGGCGACGCGACGATCGCGGGCATCGCCTGCGCGACGAGGAATGCGGCGACGCCGGCGAGCACCACGAGGATGAGGATCCCGGCGCCCTTCGCGGAGCCGGCGAAGATTCGGTCACCCAACTGCAGCACCGGTTTCGGCGGCGCCTTCGCGATGACCTTCTCGGTGGTCGTGGTCACGGCATCCCCTCTACGGGTGGGCAGGAACACACCGGCGGGACCGGACGACTGTCATCGTGACAATCGCCCGGTCCCGGCGGCTAGGTGACGAAGAGCTCAAGATCCGGCGGCGATGGCGTTGATCGCCGGGGTGATCTGCGAGCGCAGCGAGTCGCTGAGCGGAGCAGCTCCTGCCTTGTCGGCGGCGACGGACTGGCCGTCGGAGCTGACCACGTAGTTCAGGTAGGCCTTCACCAGGTCCGCCGTGGCGGCGTCCGGGTACTTGGAGCAGGCCAGCAGGTAGGACACGAGCACCACCGGGTAGGTACCCGACGCGGTGGTGTCCCGGGCGAGCTTGTAGGCGAAGGCGGACTGGCCCTGCCCGTCCACCCGGGGAGAGGCGTCGAGCACCGCCGCCGCGGCCTCGGGAGTGGGGCCGACGTACTCCGAGCCCACCTTGACCTTGGCCTGGCCCATGTCACGGGCCTGGCTCTCGTCGGCGTATCCGATCGATCCGTTGCCGGCCTTCACCGCACCGACGACGCCCGAGGTGCCCTGGGCGGCCTCCCCGCCCTGCACCGGCCAGGTGTCGCTGACGTCGTACGGCCAGGCAGAGCCGGCGGCACCCTTCAGGTACTCGGCGAAGTTCTGCGTGGTGCCGGACTTGTCCGAGCGGTTGACCGGCGTGATCGCGAGGTCGGGCAGCGTGGTGCCGGGGTTGTCGGCGGCGATCGCCGGGTCGTTCCACTTCGTGATCTTCCGGTCGAAGATCTGCGCGATGGTGGCCGGAGCGAGCTGCAGGTTGCTGACGCCCTCGATGTTGTAGATCACCGCGATCGGCGAGACATAGTCCGGCACCTCGACGACATCGCTCTTGCAGCGCGCGTTGGCCTGGGTGAGCTCCTCCGGCTTGAGGTAGACGTCGCTACCCGCGAAGGCCACTCCGCCACCGAGGAACTGGGTGCGTCCCGCACCCGAGCCGCTGGGGTCGTACGTGATGTTCGCGTCGGCGTTCTGGCCGGTGAACGTGGCGATCCACGCCTCCTGAGCAGCCTGCTGCGCGCTGGATCCGGCCCCGGCGATCGTTCCGGAGACGCTCGGCGCAGCCGACCCACCAGCATCGCCCGACGGAGCCGACTCGTTGGCCGCTCCACAGCCGGCGATGAGCAGGGCGCCGCTGGCGGCGATACCCACCGCGGCGATTCGGGCACGTGCTCCGTGCCGCACGGTCTTCACCTGTGTTCCTCCGTCATGAGTTCCCGTTGACCGGGGACGTACGGCTCGGGGTGGCCGTACGTCAGCGACGGTAGGTAAGCGGGGTTGACACACTCCCCCGATCAGGTAAACGCGGAGTGAACAGCGTAAAGGCGATAGGCCATGAATCGCTCAAACGGGCACCGTGATCTTGCTGTGACCTGCGGAGACGTGATCGTGCCTTCGGCCACAATGGTTGCCGCGCGGTGAACGCTTGTCACCGCGCGTAAGAAACGTCGGTGCCCGACAGGGTGAATCCGAGACGTTCGTAAACCCGGACAGCCGCGGTGTTGTCAGCCTCGACATAGAGCATCACCTCGCCGAGGCCGCGGTCGCGCAGGTACTGCAGCCCGGCGAGTGTGAGCGCCGCGCCCAGCCGCTTGCCCCAGGCCGCAGGGTCGACGCCCAGCACGTACACCTCACCGATCGGCTCGGTCCCGTGCTCGCCCGGCCCGTCGTGCACCTTCGTCCAGTGGTAGCCGAGCAACCGGTCCGACTCGTCGACCGCCAGCAGAAAGCCCGCCGGGTCGAACCAGGGCTCGGTCTCGCGCATCCTGATCTGCTCGATGTCCCAGCCGCCCTGCTCGGGGTGCCAGTCGAACGCCGCGTTGTTGACGCGCAGGAACTCCGCCTCGTCGGAACCGATCACGAAGGAGCGCAACCGCACCCCGGCGGGCAACTCGGGCTCGGCGACGGGGGTACGCAGGCTCCGGTGCATCTGCCAGAGCACCCGGGCAGGGGTGAACCCGAGGCGCGCGGCGAGGGCCACCGCGCCCGGATGCTGCCCGTGGGCCCAGATCCGGAGGTGCCCGTTCTCCGTCCGCGTCAGCAACTTCTCGACGATGCGGGTGCCGAGGCCGGCCCGGCGGTGCTCGGGATCCACCGTCAGCTCGGCGACACCGCCTTCCTCCGGGTCGGTCAGGTCCAGCTGGGCGAACCCCACGAGGGCACCGGCGGGATCCCGGGCGAGCAGGTGCACGGCCGTGTCGTCGGACAGGTGCAGGAGCACGTGCTCGCCCAACGGCGCCGTGCCGTCCGCCTTCGTGGCCGCGGCCGCGAGGGCCGTGACCTCGTCGATCGTGGGCTGGTTCAACCCGGCACGCCATGACAGATCGGTCACGGACGCGACGCTACCCCGCTACCCCGGGACAGGACGTGGAGCTGCTGTCGATCACGCCAGCCCGGCGACACCCGAGACACGACCATTGACCCGGTCGGTCTCCTCGCCGTCGTCGCCACCGTCGTCGTCGACGATGCTGACCGCGGGCGCGCCCAGGTGGCCACGGCTGGGCCGGACGAACTTGTAGCCGACGTTACGCACGGTGCCGATCATCTGCTCGTGCTCCGTGCCGAGCTTGGCGCGCAGCCGCCGCACGTGCACGTCGACGGTGCGGGTGCCGCCGAAGAAGTCGTAGCCCCACACCTCCTGGAGGAGCTGCGCGCGGGTGAAGACGCGGCCTGCGTGCTGCGCGAGGTACTTGAGCAGCTCGAACTCCTTGTAGGTGAGCTCGAGCAGCCTGCCGCGCAGGCGGGCCGCGTACGTGGCCTCGTCGATCACCAGCTCGCCGAGCACCAGCGCGCCGCCGTCGCGGCCGGCGTCTCCGCCCGGGCGGGACTTGAGCAGCCGCAGCCGCGCGTCCACCTCGGCCGGCCCGGCACCGGGCAGGAGTATCTCGTCGACGACCCACTCACCCGACACCGCCACCAGGCCGCCCTCGGTGAGCACCGCGATCACCGGCACGTCCATGCCGGTGCTGCCGAGCAGGCGGCACAGGCTGCGCGCGGCCACGAGATCGGTGCGGGCGTCCACCAGTACGGCGTCGTGCGGGCCGGCGTCCAGCAGCGCGGCCACCTCGGGCGCGGCCGTGCGGACCCCGTGGGGGAGCAACGTCAGGGCCGGCAGCACGGATCCCGGATCGGGATCGGCGGTCAGCAGAAGGAGTTCCACGTGGTGCCTCCTTTCCACACCGGGAGCCGAGGCGCCGGAGCGGCACCCCTCGTCCGATCACGGCGGGCGACGCTGACGCACCGTTCACACCCGCGTGACCCGGTCGGAACACATCACGCGGATCGATGCAGGATAACCGGGTGAGGGCCGATCGGAAGAGCGGCGCGGTGCAGGTCACGCACCATGCGCTAAACGTGACCACCTCGGACGGCGTCTCACTCTCCGGAATCCACCTCCCAGGACCGGGCGGGGACACGGCGATCGCCGTGTGTCACGGGTTCACCCACCACACCCGCCGACCCGTCACCCGGGTGGTGCTCGAAGCCCTCAGCAAGCAGGCGCCCGTGGTCGCGCTCGACATGCGAGGGCACGGGCAGTCGGGCGGGCGCACCACCGTGGGCGACCGTGAGCTGCTCGACCTCGACGCGGCCGTGCGGTGGGCCCGCGACGCCGGCTACTCCCGGGTGGCCACGGTCGGCTTCTCCCTGGGCGGGGCGGTGGCGCTGCGCCAGGCCACCGCCGGCACGGCCCGTCCCGACGCCGTCGTCGCCGTCAGCGGCCCCGCGCGCTGGTACTCCCGCGAGACCCCGGCGATGCGGCGGGTGCACTGGCTGCTGGAGCAGCCGCACGGCCGCGCCGTCGGCCGCCTGCTCGGCGTGCGCCTGGACTCGGCGTGGGAGGTGGTGCCGCCCTCACCGGTCGAGGTCGTCTCGGCGGTGGCTCCCGTGCCGCTGCTGCTCGTCCACTTCGCGGGCGACCACTACTTCTCCGCGGCGCACGCCGAAGCCCTGGTCGCGGCGTCCGGGGGCCACGCGGAGCTGTGGACCGAGCCGGGTGAGGGCCACGGCGAGAGCGGCACCGGCCCCGAACTCGCCGAGCGCATCGCCGTGTGGGCGCTCACCGCCGCGTCGAGTGCCATCCCGGGCGAACGCGCCGACGGCGGCGGCTCTACGGTCGGACCCCGCACCCCGGCAGAGCGCCGGGCACCAGGGTCGGAGGTCGGATGAAGCGCGTGGTCATCGGGCTGCTCGTGCTGGTCGGGCTGCTCGTGGCCGTCGACTACGGGTCCGCCGCCCTCGCCGAGTCGGCCGTGTCGCGGGAGATGCGCCAGCAGATCGGACTCGTGGACGACCCATCGGTCCGGATCAACGGCTTCCCGTTCCTCACGCAGGCGCTGTCGGGCCGGTACCGCAGCATCGATGTCGACGCGACCCGGATCCGCGTCGGACAGCTGCAAGAGCTCGACGTCTCGGCGCAGCTCCGCAACGTCACGGCGCCGCTGTCGATGCTGCTGGGCTCCGGCCCGAAGACACTGCAGGTGGGAAACGCCGAGGGCACGGTGAGCGTGTCGGCCACCGACGTCGAACGGCTCGTGCCGGGCATCAAGGACCTCCGCATCGACTCGCTCGACGACGAGGCGTTGCAGCAGGCCGTCGAGGACGGCGGCGATCCGTCGCTCACGCGGCTCGATCCCGACAACGTCGCCCGGCTCTCGGGCACCGGCTCGTTCCTGGGCCAGGAGACGCCGGTCTCGGTCATCGCCGAGCTGCAGCTGGACGGCGGCCAGGCGCAGATCGTCCCGCAGGACATCCGCCTCGGCGACGACAACCAGCCCGTGCCGCAGGCGATCCAGCGGACCCTGCAGCAGCTGTTCACCGTGCGCATCGACCCCGGTTCGCTCCCGCTGCAGGTCACCCCCACCGCGCTGCGGGCGAACAACGGGCAGCTCGAGATCAGTGGCTCGGCCCGCAACCTCACCCTCGGTGCGCCGACACCGTCCTGATCCGGACAAGCGGGACTAAGCCGAGCACCCGTCGCGTTGCCACCGGGCATGATCAGTGACACCGGTCTCCTGGTCCTGGTGGGCACGCTCGCGCTCGCCACGGTGGTGGGTCTGGTGGTGCGGGCCCGCGCCGGCCGGATGCGCACCGGCGGCGCCACGTCCGGCGGATGGGCGCTCACCGGTGCCGCCCCCGCCGCCTCGGACCAGGTCCTGTTGCTGCAGCTGTCCTCCCCCGTGTGCACCCCGTGCCGCCGCACGGCGGAGCTGCTGACCGAGCTCACCGCACGCCGCCCCGGCGTGGTGCACCGCGAGGTCGACGTCGCCGAGCGCCCCGATGTCGCCCGCGAACTCTCGGTGATGCGGACGCCGACGGTGGTCGCCTTCACCCGGGACGGGACGGAGCTGCTCCGTGTCTCGGGCGTACCCCGGCTCCCCGAACTGGAGGCCGCGATCGCGCCCCGCCTGACCGGCACGGGGCCGATCTGAGCCGTTCCCCCACCACACGGGCGATATGCGCAGCTACACCCCGCTCCCGAAAGTCGCAATCCTCGGTTACCCTCGCCCCCGTGTGCTGGCCGCTGACCCGACGACGCGCAGTCGATCTGTGCCGCGTCGGTAGCTGCCTCTGTCGCACCTCCTGAGAACCGCGTCCCCTCGCACCCATCCTCAGGAGCATCCCCATGTCCAGACCCGCCACCCCCGCGCGCCGCGATCCACCCGTCGATCGGCGCGGTGTCCGGTTCTCGGCGGCACTCACCACCCTCGTTCTCGCGCTGGTGCTCATCAGCGGTAGCGGCTGGCTGCTGGGCGCACAAGCACTCGCGTTCGCGCTCGGCTCGATCGCCGGCCTCCGGTTCTCGCCGTACGCGGTGCTGTTCCGGCTGCTGGTCGCACCGCGGCTCACACCGCCCACGGAGCGGGAAGAGGCCGCCCCTGTGCGGTTCTCGCAAACCGTCGGCCTGGTGTTCGCCGTCATCGGTACTGTCGGTTACCTCGCCGGTCTCACCGGCCTCGGCATCGTCGCCACCGCGCTCGCACTGGCCGCCGCCTTCCTCAACGCCGCCTTCGGCTTCTGCCTGGGCTGCGAGTTGTACGCAGTCATCGCCCGTTTCCGGAAGAACAACCAACAGGGAGCCACCGCATGAGCCGTCAGGACGTCCTGGTCACAGCAGACTGGGCCGAGAAGAACCTCGGCACCGACGGGATCGTCTTCCTCGAGGTCGACGAGGACACCACCGCCTTCGACGGCGGCCACCTCCCCGGTGCCGTCAAGATCAACTGGACCACCGATCTCCAGGACCCGGTGCGACGCGACGTCGTCACCAAGGAGCAGTTCGAGCAGCTCCTGTCGGCCAAGGGTGTCGGCACCGACGAGACCGTCGTCCTCTACGGGGGCAACAACAACTGGTTCGCGGCCTACGCGTACTGGGAGTTCAAGCTCTACGGCCACCAGAACGTCAAGCTGCTCGACGGCGGCCGCAAGAAGTGGGAGCTCGACGGGCGCCCCCTCACCTCCGACGTCGCCGAGCGCAGCGCCACCACCTACACGGCGCAGGAGCCGGACCTCAGCATCCGGGCCTTCCGTGACGAGGTCGTCGACTCGATCGGCAAGAAGAACCTGGTCGACGTGCGCTCGCCCGACGAGTTCTCCGGCAAGATCCTGGCGCCCGCGCACCTGCCGCAGGAGCAGTCGCAGCGGCGCGGCCACGTGCCCTCCGCGATCAACATCCCGTGGAGCAAGGCGGCCAACGAGGACGGCACCTTCAAGTCCGATGAGGAGCTCACGGCGCTCTACGGCGAGGCAGGCTTCGACGAGGGCAAGGCGACGATCGCCTACTGCCGCATCGGCGAGCGCAGCTCGCACACCTGGGTGGTGCTGCACGAACTGCTCGGCCGGAGCGACGTCAAGAACTACGACGGCAGCTGGGTCGAGTACGGCTCCCTCGTCGGCGTGCCGATCGAGCTGGAGGTGACCCGCTGATGTGCGGAGCGCCCGACCAGGCGGTCGCACTGCCGCCGGGTACCGACCTGACCAAGGAGACCGTGCTCGCCGGCCGAGTGGTCGCCGACGGTCTGCCCGTGCCCGGGGCGTTCGTCCGCCTGCTCGACGGGACGGGTGAGTTCACCGCCGAGGTTGTCGCGTCGGCAGGCGGGGACTTCCGCTTCTTCGCGGCGCCCGGGACGTGGACGCTGCGCGCACTGTCCCGTTCTGGCAACGGCGAGACCGTGCTCAGCGCCGACGGCCCTGGCCTGCACCAGGCCGAGGTCGCGGTGGCGTCGTAGTACCAGCAACGAGCCGGAAGGCCCCGTGTGCCGCGTCATGGCGCCCGGGGCCTTCCTGTGCCACGCCCGGCACCGCTCGCCACACGCACGAGACGCTAAGCTGCGCGCCCGTGAACTGGTTCTTCTCAGGTCTGCTGATCGCGGCCAGCGCGGGCATCGCGGCGTTCACCGGCTACCTGCTCCGGCGGCTCTTCACGACGGAACCGGGCACCCCTGACGTCACCCGGGAGGTCGCTCCGTGACGGGCCCGGAGGCCGAGCTGCCCGGCCAGATCACCGGTCCAGCCAACGCCGCGCCCGACTCACCGCAGCGCAACCGGCCCCGCTTCGACGACCTCCCGGTCCCGGACGACACCGCGAACCTTCGGGAAGGCCCCGACCTGCACGAGCAGTGCCTCGGCCTGCTCCCCCTGATCGGCGTGTGGCGCGGCGCGGGCGAGGTCGTCTACCCGACGATCGACGGCCCGTACGCCTACGGGCAGCAGATCGTGTTCGCCCACGACGGGCGTCCGTTCGTGTCCTACGAGTCCAGGTCGTGGCTGCTCGGCCCGGACGGCGAGGTGCTGCGTTCTGCGGCGCGGGAGACCGGCTTCTGGCGGCCTCAGCCCGACGGCGAGCTCGAGGTGCTCATCACCCACGCCACCGGGATCAGCGAGATCTTCTACGGCCGCGCACGCAACCTGACGTCCTGGGAGATCGAGGCCGACGCGATAGTGCGCACGGCTTCCGCCAAGGAGGTGACGGCGTCGCATCGGCTGTACGGGCTCGTCGAGGGCGGGGACCTGGCCTACGTCGACGAGCGGGCGATGGAGGGCCAGCCCCTGCAGCCCCACCTCTCGGCCCGGCTGAGCCGCATCGCCGGCTAGTGAGCGGGGGAACCGGCGGCTGACGCGAGGATCGCGCGTACCTCCTCGACCGGGAGCTCGACGAGGCGTGCGAGCTGCTCCGGGCGCAGACCGCTGCTGGCTAGCCGGTGCAGCACGTCCTGGAGCCGGCTTCGGCACGCCTCCAGCTCGGCGGTGGCACCGACCGCCCGGGCCGGATCCTCGAGCAGCACCGCGAGCAGCCGGTCGCGGACGTCGGCCTGCGCGGTGGACGGCTGTGCGGGCACCGGCGCGCTCGCCGCGGACGGGTCGGAGTGCGGCGGGACAGCCGCAGGCGGGGTGGCGGAAACAGCGGCGGACCCGTTCCGGTCGGGCGTGCCCGGAATCTGCTCCAGGCGACCGTTACGGACGGCCGCCGCACGGACGGCGAACGCCTGTGCCACCGCAGCCGCCACCGTGCGGCCGGAACCGGCGGAGTCCGCCGCGTTGGTCCGGGAGCCCAACCCGCTCCGCGACGCAGCGTCGAGCGAGCTGAGCAACGGCCGCACGGTGTGGTTGTTGTCGGCCGGGGCGGAGGGTGGCGCCGCGGCTGTGCCCGGTCCGGCGACGGGGTAGGTGACACCTGAGGGCCCGTCTGCCGCCCGGGACACGTTGCCGGTGTCGGGGGCGGAGTCCGGGTAGCCCTTGGGCGCCGCCTCCGCCCACCCGCGCACCGGAGCGTCCTTGGGTGCCTGCGGCGTGGCCAGGCCCGTGGACCACTGGACCGCCGGCATCGCCGAAGGCGGCGGCGGGGCGAGAACGTGCTGGGCTTCCAATCCGGTCCAGTCGCGCATACCGCGATCCCGGATGTGTGGGGCGCCCACTGGGCGCCTGCGTCTCATCGCGAACACGATCAGGAGGGCGAGGGCGAGGGCGACCACTACGCCCACACCCACCGGGACCAGCCCGTTCGTCGAAAGGGGCAGCTGCATGGATGCGGACCGTACGCGAATTCAGCTCACTGTGCGCAATCGAAATCAACCCGAACGTGACGGCGAGGCGGAGCGTCCCGAGCGATCGGAACCGCCTCCCGCACCTGGCCCGCGTTCGCCGCGCCGACCGTCCTTCACCTCGTCGGACGGCGCATTCTGCTGCTCCGAACGGCCCTGACCGGGGCCGTGCGGTGGGGCCGGCCTGCCTGCATCCGAGCCGCTCGGCGGCCTTACCGAATTCACCTTGACGGTTGAGTCCGGGGGGACCGGTTTCCGGGCGGATTTGTCGCCGCCGGC
The DNA here is from genome assembly GCF_059359135.1 of Pseudonocardia sp. OZ21. Lineage (NCBI taxonomy): Bacteria > Bacillati > Actinomycetota > Actinomycetes > Pseudonocardiales > Pseudonocardiaceae > Pseudonocardia > Pseudonocardia sp. OZ21. The sequence goes on along the minus strand of NZ_JCADBN010000009.1, from coordinate 64,839 downwards.
ACTCGGGCCGCGCTTGTCGGCGGGCCGGACGGTCGGCACGACCGTGGTGCGCTCGGCCCCCGGAGCGGGGCCGGAGCGGGTGGCGTGCGGCACCGCGCTGGTCTGCGGCTCGTTGTCCTCGCGGCCCCCGGCAGGGGGGCGGAACAGCTCGCTGGGCTCCGGTTCGGGTTCCGTGGTCGGACGCATCGATCCGGACTGCTCGCCCGCCGCCGCACCGACCGCCTGGTAGCCGCCGGAGGGAAGCCGGTGGGCGGCAGGCTTGCCGGATGCCGCAGAGCTACGGTCGACGGGGCGCGGGTCGCTTGCGACGTGGGGAACCGCGCCGGTCGGATCGCCCGGCGGGACGGGCTTCGACGGCGGGGGAAGGGTCTGTACGTCGGCGCGGGCCGATCCACTCGGCGTACCGCCGGACGAACCGGACGGGGAACGGGTGGGCGCGCCCTGCGCGGGCCGGGCCGGGCCGCCCTGCGCTCCGTCGGCGGCGGGTACGCCGCCAGGCCTCGAGCCGTGGCTGCCAGGGCCGTCACCACTCCTGGCGGCCTGCCCGCCCGATGGCGTGCCTGCGCCGCGAGGGGCGCCCGAGGAGGGCGGTCCGGCGGCAGGGGGCGCGGACGCGGAGGACCCCTGGTGCGGTGCACCGTGGGAGCCGGCCGGCTGGGACGAACCCGGCACGGCGGTGTCCCGTGGCCGGGCGGCCTGCGGTGCACCGTCGCGGGGTGGCAGCGTGATGCGGGCCGTTGGCGCCGCCAGCATGCCCTCGAGCTGGCCGCGCATCCGCGTGAGCTCAGCGACCATCGCGTCGCGCTGACGGACCAGGTCGGCGAGCTGGGCCCGGACCTTGTCCTCCTCGGCGCGGGCGGCGACCCTGGCCTTCTTGCGGATCTCCGCGGCCTCTTCCTCGGCGGCCTGCAGAATGCTCTGCATCCGATCGGTGAAGTTCCCGATCATGTCGGGCGACTCGCCGTGCGGCATCGGGCCGCCGGGCCGCGGACGCGGGGTGGGCCGGGGCCGCGCACCGGGCGGGGCCTGCCCCGGTGACGGGCCGCCGGAGGGAGACGAGACCACGGGAATCGGCTGGCTGCGCGCCAGTTCGAGATCGGCCCGCATCCTGGCGACGGCGCGCTGGAGACGAGCCACGTGCTCGTCGACCTGCCGGCGGTCGTATCCCCGGAGGACGACGTCGAACCGTGGGGCGCCGGACACGCCCGGGTCAGTCGTCATCGTCGGCCCCTCCCGAGCGTATGGTCACCCTGCATTTCGCCGAGGGTAGGTAGATCTTCGCCACCGAACCTGGTCGTTCACCCTGACGGAGCATACCGATAGGGGAGAGTTGACCCCGTCGGTGGCTCGTGAGCGGCCGCCCGACGGGCACCCGGACAGGGACCTCGCGACGGCCTACCATCGAACCGGTGGACACTCCGTCGATGCTCGATCCAGCTGGCGGATCATCGGCGCTGCGCCGGACACTGCACCAACGGGGCCTTCGGATGACTCCGCAACGGCAGTTGGTCCTCGACGCCGTCCGCACCCTCGGCCATGCCACCCCGGAGCAGATCTGCGCCGAGGTCCAGCGGGCCGCACCTGCGGTGAACATCACCACGATCTACCGCACGTTGGACCTGATGGAGCGCATCGGCCTGGTGCGCCACACCCATCTCGGACACGGCGCCCCCACCTACTCCGAGCAGGAACACCAGCACGTCCACCTGGTCTGCCATTCCTGCGGCACCGTCTCCGAGGCTCCGACCGACCTGATGGACGGTCTGACCCGGCGGCTGCGCAGCGACATCGGCTTCGAGCTCGACCCCTCCCATGTCGCGCTGTCCGGAATGTGCAGCACCTGCCGCGAGACCACGCCAGAGGAGCTGTCATGACCAGCACGGACCAGACGCTCCCCGGCGCCGACTCCGACCCGCAGGTGCCCGCCCACCGGGGCGACCCGCTGGCCGAGCAGCGGGCGATGGCGCGCACCGCCGCGGTGGTCGACCGCGGGCACCGCGGCGTCATCGCCGTCACCGGTGAGGACCGGCTGAGCTGGCTGCACCTGCTGCTGAGCCAGCACGTCAGCGAGCTACCGGCCGATACCGGCACCGAAGCGCTCATCCTCGACATCAACGGCCGCGTGCTCCACCACATGGTGGTCGCACACGCCCGGGACACCGTGTACCTCGACACCGAGCCCGGCGACGTCCCCGAACTGCTCGGCTATCTGCAGAAGATGGTGTTCTGGTCGAAGGTCGAACCGCGCGACGCCACGGACGAGTTCGCGGTGCTCAGCATCGTCGGACCGGCCACGGCGGACGTGCTCGAGAAGGCGGGCTGCGCCGTGCCCGCCGCACCGCAGGGGGCAATTGCCCTGCCCGACGGCGGGGTGGTGCGGCGGATGGGATGGCCGGGCACCGATGCCGCCGACCTGCTCGTCCCGCGGGAGGCACAGGCCGCCTGGTGGGACCGGTTGACGGCGGCAGGCGCACGGCCGGCGGGCACCATGGCCTTCGAGGCGATGCGCGTGGAGTCCCTGCGGCCCCGGCTGCACGTCGACACGGACGACCGCACCATCCCGCACGAGGTCGGCTGGATCGGCTCGGCCGTGCACCTGACGAAGGGCTGCTACCGCGGGCAGGAGACGGTCGCGCGGGTGGCCAACCTCGGGCGGCCCCCGCGGCGGCTCGTGCTGCTGCACCTCGACGGCGGCGACGAGCGCTTGCCGCTGCCGGGCGACCCGGTGCTGCGCGACGGCAGGCCCGTCGGCCGGGTCGGCACGGTGGCCCTGCACCACGAGCTGGGCCCGGTGGCGCTCGCGCTGCTCAAGCGGTCCGTGCCGGTGGACGCCGAACTGGTGGCAGGCACCGAGGACCGCGCAGCACCCGCGGCGGTCGACCCGTCCTCGGTGCCGCCCGAGGACGACGCCCCTCCCCCCGGTCGTGCCGCCCAGATCCGGGGCGGGCTGCGGGGCTGAGCCCACGCCGTTGCGTGCTCCGTCCCACAGTCCGCATCGTGGGAAGACGCTCCTGCCCTTCGGGATGACCGCCTAGGGTCGATCGCGTGGTGAGGGGCCCTGGGTATCGGTGGGTGGTGCTCGCGGTGGGCACCGCGGCCCAGGCCGCCACAGCCGCTTACTTCCTCGGGCTCTCCGCCGTCACCCCGGCCCTGCGTGACCACTTCGGACTCGGGCTCGCCGCGGTCGGCACCCTCATCGGAGCGATCTCCGTCGGTCTCGTCCTCACCCTGATCGCCTGGGGAGGGGCGGCCGACCGGTTCGGCGAGCGCGGGGTGATGAGCGTCGGGCTGGTCGGGGCGGCCGCGGCGCTGGCCGGGGCGGCGTTCGTCCACAGCCCGCTCTCCGCGGGCGCCCTCCTGGTCCTCGCGGGCGCCTCCGGCGCGAGCGTGAACGCGGCCAGCGGCCGGGCGGTGCTCACCTGGTTCCCGTCCGAACGCCGGGGGATGGCGATGGCCGTCCGCCAGACGTCGGTGCCGGTGGGGGCGGCCCTGGCGGCCGCGGCGCTGCCGCCGATCGCCACCGCAGGCGGGATCCCGGCCGTCTTCCTGACGCTGGCGGTCACCTGCCTCGTCGCCGCGGCCGCGGTGGCGATCTGGGTTCGCGAGCCACCGGGCCGTCCCGCCCGCGGCACCCGGCCGGCCACCGGCGTCATGACCGTGGTGGCGGACCGGCGGCTGCTGCGGCTGAGCCTCGCGGGCCTGCTGCTGGTCGTCCCCCAGTTCCTCGGTTCGGTCTTCCTCGTCGAGGTGCTGCATGACGGCTCCGGGCTCGACCTCGGCCTGTCCAGCGGGCTGCTCGCGCTGACCCAGGTGCTCGGCGCACTGGGGAGGCTCGGGAACGGTTACTGGTCCGACCGCGTGTCGAGCAGGCTCGGACCCCTGCGCGTCGTCGCCGTCGTGGCGGCCGTCGGGTTCGGGCTGTCCGCGGCGCTCGAACCGGGACCGGCACCCGTGCTCGCCGCCGTGCTGGTGCCCGCCGCCGCGGTGGCGATCAGCTGGAACGGCCTCGTCTTCACCGCTGCTGGGGAGCTCGCTCCGCCCGACCGGGCCGCCACCGCGATGGCCGTGTCCAACACCGCCAACTACGTCGCCGCCGCGGTGGCTCCCCCACTCGGCGGCTTCGTCGCCGAGGTGGCCGGCTGGCCCGCGATGCTGGGGATGGGGGCGGTGGCCGCGCTGGGGGCGTTCGTCGCCTTGATCCGGTTGGCCGAGCCCGTGGCCGGACGCAGCGCCGGCGCCTGACCTTCACGGTCTCCACCTGCGGACATCGGCTGATCCAGACGCTCCGGTTCCGACGCGCCCGAGCGGCAGAGAGCGTGTGAAGTCACACAACTGGTGCCACATCGCACACGACCCCATCCGCAAGGTACGGTGGTCACCAGGACATTGATGAGATGTGAATGGGGCCGCCGAGTTATCCGGCCGCCCCTTCCCTGTTGTAAGGGGGACCAGCCATGGGGCGCGGACGAGCCAAGGCCAAGCAGACGAAGGTGGCCCGAGAGCTCAAGTACAGCTCCCCCACCATGGATCTCGACGCGCTGCAGCGCGAGATCGGGAGTGGGACGGCACCCCGCAACGGTGGGGCCGAAGACGACTACGTCGACCCGTACGCTCCGGAGGCGGACGACGAGGACGAGGCCCCGAGCCGCCGGTACAGGTGACGCCGGGGCCCCAGCAGGGCCGGCGGGTCACCTGCGTCGGGCTCCCCGCGGGGTGACATGACGGTGGTGCGACAGCTTCACGACGAGCCGGCACTCACAGGTGCCGGCCCGTGTCAGGTGGAGAGCGTCAGCTCGAAGGCGTACCGGCTCGCGCGGTAGATGTGCGAGCCGTACTCCACGCCTTGGCCGCTCGCGTCCCAGGCCGTGCGGGTCATCGTGAGCAACGGCGCACCCCTGACGTCCTCGAGCACCGTGGCCTCGGCCGCGGTCGCGGTTCGTGCTCCCACCACCTGCGTGGCCATTCGCGGTGCATACCCCGCTGCCCGCAGCAGCTCGTAGAGCCCTCGCCCCTCGAGGTCCTCGCGCCGTAGCGGCAGCACGTCCACCGGCACCGCGTTGTGCATGATGGCGAGCGGTTCACCGTCCGCGAACCGCAGTCGCTCCACCCAGGTGACCTGAGCGTTCTCGTCGAGCCCGAGCGCCTCCGCCACGTGGTCCGGCGCGCGCCGCACCTCCAGCGTCCGGACCTGCGTGTGCGGCTTCTGTCCCGACTTCGCCAGGTCGTCGTAGAGGCTGGAGAGCTCCACCGGGCGGCGGACCTTCGGATGCACGATCTGCGTGCCCACCCCGCGCTTGCGGATGAGCACGCCCCGTTCCACGAGGTACTGCACGGCCCGGCGGATCGTCGGCCGTGACACTCCGAGGCGCCCGGCCAGCTCCACCTCGTTCTCCAGCCGCCCCCCGACCGGCATCCCGCCGCTCTCGATCAGCTGCTGCATCCGGCTCGCCACCTGGAAGTACAGGGGCACCGGGCTGGTGCGATCCAACCCCACCTCCGGGATCAGGCCCCTCGGGCCCGAATGCTCCACGGGGTACTCCTTCGACAGTTATGTCAGGACAAAGTGTTGACAGGTAACACAGGTCAGAGTACATCTGTCCGAGTGTCCCGGGTCACTACCGGAGCACGACGCGAACGGAGAGGACAGCGATGACGCCGGGGGCCGACGCGGGGCACGCACCGCCAGACGCCGGGAGCGACCGCACGAGCGCCCTCGAGGTGCTCACGATGGGGCGCATCGGGGTGGACATCTACCCGTTGCAGATCGGGGTGTCGCTGCGCGAGGTGCAGACGTTCGGCAAGTACCTCGGGGGCAGCGCGTCCAACGTCGCCGTCGCCGCCGCACGCCACGGCAGGCGCAGCGCGGTGATCACCCGCACCGGCGAGGACCCGTTCGGCGAGTTCCTGCACGACGCGCTGCGCGGCTACGGCGTGGACGACCGGTACGTCACTGCGGTGCCCGGGCTGCCCACCCCCGTCACCTTCTGCGAGATCTTCCCGCCCGACGACTTCCCGCTGTACTTCTACCGCCTCCCCAAAGCCCCCGACCTCGAGATCCACACCGACGAGCTCGACATGGACGCCGTGCGGTCCGCCGACATCTTCTGGGTGACCGGCACGGGCCTTTCCCAGGAGCCGAGCCGCGGCGCCACGCTCGCCGCGCTCCGCGAGCGGGCCAAGAGCGGCATCACGGTCCTCGACCTCGACTACCGGCCGATGTTCTGGCCCTCCCGTGAGGAGGCTCGCCGGTGGATGCAGGAGGCGCTGCCCCACGTGACGGTGGCGGTCGGCAACCTCGACGAGTGCGAGACCGCCGTCGGGGTCCGTGAGCCCCGCGCCGCCGCCCAGGCCCTGCACGACTCCGGCGTCGAACTGGCCGTTATCAAGCAGGGGCCCGCCGGGGTACTCGCCTCCGACGGCACGCAGGAGGTGCAGGTACCGCCGGTGCCCGTCGAGGTGGTGAATGGGCTCGGTGCCGGTGACGCGTTCGGCGGGGCGCTGTGCCACGCGCTGCTGGCGGGGTGGGACCTCGAACGGGCGATGCGCTTCTGCAACACCGCAGGCGCCATCGTCGCGGGACGGCTCGCCTGTTCCGACGCCATGCCCACCACCGACGAGGTCGAGGCGGGGCTGGGGGAGGTCATCCGTGCGTGAGGAGCAGCTCCGCAACCTGATCGACAGCCGCGTGCGCAGGCCCCGTGCCGTGGCCGAGGCCGCGGCACGGCGGCGCAGGCCCGGCTCGCTGCTCGCCGAGCACGGCAAGCTGATGATGATCGCCGCCGACCACCCGGCCAGGGGCGCGCTCCGTGCCGGCGGCAGGCCGCTGGCGATGGCCGACCGCGCCGACCTGCTCGACCGGTTGTGCCTCGCGCTGTCCCGCCCCGGCGTGAACGGCGTGCTCGGCACCCCGGACGTCCTGGAGGACCTCCTGCTGCTCGGTGCCCTCGACGGCAAGGTGGTGGTCGGCTCGATGAACCGGGGCGGGCTGGCAGGCACCAGCTTCGAGATCGACGACCGCTTCACCGCCTACGACGTGCCGAGCATCGCGGCGTCCGGGTTCGAGGGCGGCAAGATGCTCCTCCGTATCGACCCGGAGGACCCCGCCACGGCCACCACGCTCGAAGCCGGTGCGCGTGCGGTCGGCGAGCTGGCCCGCAACGGGCTGATGGCGATGGTCGAGCCGTTCATCTCCCACCGCGTGGACGGGCGCGTGCGCAACGAGCTCACCGCCGAGGCCATGATCCGCGCGGCGTGCGTGGCGGCGGGGCTGGGAGCCACGTCCGCCTACACGTGGCTGAAGGTGCCGATCGTCGACGAGATGGAGCGGGCCATGGCCGCCACGACGTTGCCCGCGCTGATCCTGGGCGGCGAGGTGACCGACGACCAGGACGCCGCGTTCGCGAGCTGGAGCAAGGCGCTGGCCCTGCCGACGGTGCAGGGCCTGGTGATCGGCCGTTCCCTGCTCTACCCGCCGAACGACGACGTCGCCGGAGCCGTGGATGCGGCGGTGAGCCTGCTGTGACCGAGCTCGTGAGCGAGACGCCGACCGTCGGCCCCGTGGTCCGCAGAGGTGAGACGGCCGACGGCACGTTCTCCCTCGTCATCACCCCGGAGACCGCGGGCTGGGGCTACAGCAGCCTGCGCGTGCTCGACCTGCCCGCGGGTGGGAGCGTCGGCTTCGACACCGGCGAGGACGAGATGGTGGTCCTCCCGCTGTCCGGTGCCTGCGCGGTGGAGTGCGACGGCGAGACCTTCGAGCTGGCCGGGCGCGAGAGCGCGTTCTCCCGGGTCACCGACTTCGCGTACGTCCCGCGCGACGCACGGGTCACCGTCTCGTCCGTGGCGGGCGGCCGGTTCGCACTGCCTGCGGCCCGTGCCTCCCGCAGGCTGGCGGCCCGGTACGGCCCGGCCGACGGCGTGTCGGTCGAGCTGCGCGGAGCCGGGCAGGCCAGCAGGCAGGTCAACAACTTCTGCACCCCCGAGGCGTTCGATGCCGACAAGCTGATCGCCGTGGAGGTGCTGACCCCGGCCGCGAACTGGTCGTCCTACCCGCCGCACAAGCACGACGAGGAGCGCGAGGGCGAAGCGCGGCTGGAAGAGGTCTACTACTTCGAGGTCGCACCCGGCCCGGCCGGAGAGGGCATCGCCTACCAGCGCGTCTACTCCTCGGGGCCGGGACGCGAGATCGACGTGTGCGCCGAGGTGCGCAGCGGCGACACCGTGCTCATCCCGCACGGCTGGCACGGGCCGTCGATGGCCGTGCCCGGCTACGACCTGTACTACCTCAACGTCATGGCCGGGCCGAGCCCGGACCGGGCGTGGCTGATCTGCGACGACCCGGCCCACGGATGGGTCCGCGGCACGTGGGACGCCCAGGAGATCGACCCTCGGCTGCCGCTGACGACCACGGAGGAGCGTTCATGACCGTCCGGCTGACCGTCGCCCAGGCGCTCGTCCGGTTCCTGGCGGCCCAGTACAGCGAGCGCGACGGCGTCGAGCAGCGCCTGATCCCCGGCTGCTTCGGCATCTTCGGGCACGGCAACGTGGCGGGCGTCGCGCAAGCGCTGCTCGAGATCGCCGAGAGCGGCGACCTCCCGTACCACCTGGCCCGCAACGAGCAGGGCATGGTGCACGCCGCCGTCGGCTACTCCCGGATGCGGAACCGACTGCAGGCCATGGCGTGCACGGCGTCGATCGGGCCGGGGTCCACCAACATGCTCACCGGAGCGGCGCTGGCCACCACCAACCGCATCCCGGTGCTGCTGCTGCCGTCGGACATCTTCGCCACCCGCGTGGCGAGCCCGGTGCTCCAGGAGCTGGAGCAGCCCTCCGGCTACGACGTGTCGGTGAACGACGCGTTCCGGCCGCTCTCGCGCTTCTTCGACCGGGTCTGGCGCCCCGAGCAGCTCCCGGCGGCGCTGCTCGGAGCGATGCGGGTGCTCACCGACCCGGCCGAGACCGGCGCGGCGACGATCGCGCTCCCGCAGGACGTGCAGGCCGAGGCGTACGACTGGCCCGACGAGCTGTTCGCGAAGCGCGTCTGGCACATCCCGCGTCCGGTGCCCGAACCTGCCGCGCTGGCCCGAGCGACGGCGATCATCCGGTCGGCGCGCCGTCCCCTGCTCGTGGCGGGCGGCGGGGTGCACTACAGCGAGGCAGGCGACGCGCTGCGCCGCTTCGCCGAGGCCACCGGCATCCCCGTCGCCGACACGCAGGCCGGCAAGGGCGCGCTGCTGTGGGACCACCCGCAGGCCGTCGGCGGCGTGGGCTCCACCGGTTCCCCGGTGGCCAACGCGCTGGCCCGCGACGCCGACGTCGTGATCGGGGTGGGCACCCGCTACAGCGACTTCACCACCGCGTCGCGCACCGCGTTCCAGAACCCGGACGTCCGCTTCGTGAACGTCAACATCGCGGGGTTCGACGCCGCGAAGCACGCCGGTTCGACCCTCGTGGCCGACGCGAGGGCTGCGCTGGAGGCGCTCGTCGACGCGGTCGAGGGGTACCGCGTCGACGACGCCTACACGGCGGCGCACCGGGCCCACGCCACGGAGTGGAACCAGGTGGTGGACCAGGCCTTCCATCTGGGGCACGGGCCGCTCCCGGCCCAGACCGAGGTGCTCGGTGCCCTCAACGAGGAGATGGACGCGCGCGACGTCGTGGTGCAGGCGGCCGGTTCCATGCCGGGTGACCTGCAGATGCTCTGGCGGGCGCGCGACGCGAAGCAGTACCACGTCGAGTACGCCTACTCCTGCATGGGCTACGAGATCGCCGGCGCGCTCGGGGTGAAGATGGCTGCGCCTGACCGCGAGGTGTTCGCGCTGGTCGGAGACGGCTCCTACCTGATGATGTCGCAGGAGCTGGTCACCGCGGTGTCCGAGGGGATCAAGCTCAACGTCGTCATCGTGGAGAACCACGGGTTCGCCTCGATCGGGGCGCTCTCGGAGTCGCTGGGTTCGCAGCGCTTCGGCACCGCCTACCGCTACCGCAACCCCGAGACGGGGCAGTTCGACGGCGACGTGCTCCCGGTCGACCTCGCCGCCAACGCGGCAAGCCTCGGCGCCGACGTCATCCGGGTCCGGACGATCGAGGAGTTCCGTGCCGCCGTGGCGCGGTCCCGCGCGTCCGACCGCACCACCGCCATCCACATCGAGACCGACCCGCTCGCGCCCGTCCCGTCGTCGGAGAGCTGGTGGGACGTGCCCGTGTCCGAGATCGCCCGGCTCGACAGCACGAACCAGGCCCGCAAGACCTACGAGGCGCACAAGGCGGAGCAGCGACCCCTGCTGCGGCCGTCCGGTGCGCCCGGCTCCCAGGAGGGATCGTCGTGAGGACCATCACCCACTGGATCGGTGGCAAGTCGGAGCCGGGCACCTCCACCCGCACCAGCCCGGTGTGGAACCCCGCCACCGGGGAGCAGCAGGCCGAGGTGGCGCTCGCGAACCAGGAGGACATCAGCTCGGCCGTCGCCACGGCTGCCGCCGCATTCGAGACGTGGTCGCAGTCCTCGCTGTCGACGCGCACCAAGGTGCTCTTCGCGTTCCGCGAGTTGGTGAACGCGCGCACGCAGGACATCGCGGAGATCATCTCCGATGAGCACGGCAAGGTCGTCTCCGACGCCAGGGGCGAGGTGCAGCGCGGGCTGGAGGTCGTCGAGTTCGCCTGCGGCATCCCGACCCTGCTCAAGGGCGAGTACTCCGACCAGGTCTCGGGTGGCGTCGACCTCTTCTCGTTCCGGCAGCCGCTCGGGGTGTGCGCGGGGATCACCCCGTTCAACTTCCCGGCAATGGTGCCGATGTGGATGCACCCGGTGGCGATCGCCTGCGGCAACACGTTCGTGCTCAAGCCGAGCGAACGCGACCCGAGCGCGTCCATGCTGGTGGCGGAACTGTGGACCGAGGCCGGGCTGCCCGACGGCGTGTTCAACGTCCTGCACGGCGACAAGGAGGCGGTCGATGCGCTGCTGGACCACCCGGACGTCGCCGCGGTGTCCTTCGTCGGCTCGACGCCCATCGCGCGCTACATCCACGAACGCGGCTCGGCGAACGGCAAGCGCGTGCAGGCCCTCGGCGGCGCCAAGAACCACGCCGTCGTCCTCCCGGACGCTCCCCTCGACTATGCCGCAGACCACCTCGTCGCGGCCGCGTTCGGCTCGGCCGGCGAGCGCTGCATGGCGGTGTCGGCGGCCGTCGCCGTCGGTTCCGCCGCCGACGACCTCGTGGCCGCGGTGAGTGAGAAGGCCCGCGCCGTGCAGGTCGGACCGGGACGCGACCCGGCCAGCGAGATGGGCCCCGTCGTCACCGCCGCCGCCCGCGACCGCATCGTCGGGCTCATCGGCAGCGGCGCCGACCAGGGCGCCACGCTGGCCGTCGACGGCCGCGGCCTGACGGTTCCCGGCTACGAGGAGGGCTTCTTCGTGGGCCCGACCGTGATCGACAACGTCGGCCGCGAGATGGACGTCTACCGCGAGGAGATCTTCGGGCCGGTCCTCTCGGTGGTGCGCACCGAGTCGGTCGACGAGGCGATCGCGCTGATCAACGCCAACCCGTACGGCAACGGCACCGCCATCTTCACCTCCAGCGGGGAGGCGGCGCGGCGGTTCCAGCGCGGGGTGAACGTCGGCATGGTCGGGATCAACGTGCCGATCCCGGTGCCCATGGCCTACTACTCCTTCGGCGGCTGGAAGGACTCGCTCTTCGGCGACAAGCACGTCCACGGGCCGGAGGGCGTCTCGTTCTACACGCGGGCGAAGGTGATCACGTCACGGTGGCCGCAGGTCGAACACGCCACCGGCGCGTCCTACCACTTCCCGACGGCGACCTGATCATGGCCGCGTTGGACAGGCTCACCCTCGGCACCGCCCCCGACTCGTGGGGCGTGTGGTTCCCGTCCGACCCGCACCAGGTCGGCTGGAAGCAGTACCTCGACGAGATCGGCCAGGCCGGCTACACCCACACCGAGCTCGGCCCGTCCGGGTTCCTGCCGCAGGACCCCGGGCAGCTGCGCGACGAGTTGCAGACCCGCGGGCTGACCCTGTGCGGCGGCACGATCTTCGCCGGCCTGCACCGCGGGGGCGAGGCGCTGGACGACGCGATCGAGGCGTGCAGCAGGGAGTCGCGGCTGCTCACTGCGCTCGGCGCCCGCCACCTCGTGCTGCTGCCGGAGCAGTACACCGACATGCATACCGGCGCCGCCACCGAGCCCGGCGACATCGACCCCGAGCAGTGGAAGAACCTCACCACCGGCTACGACCGGCTGGGGAAGCTGCTGCACGAGGAGTTCGGCGTCGACCTGGTGTTCCACCCGCACGCCGACACCCACGTGGACACGCAGGTGCGGGTGGAGCGGTTCCTCGCCGACACCGACCCGCAGTACGTGAACCTGTGCCTCGACACCGGCCACATCTCCTACTGCGACGGCGACAACATCGCCATCATCCGGCGCTTCCCGGAGCGCATCCGCTACGTGCACCTCAAGCAGGTCGACCCCGCCGTCCGTGAGCGCGTCCGCGTCGAGAAGCTCTCGCTCGCCGAGGCCGTGCCGCTCGGGGTGATGGTCGAGCCGCCGTACGGCGACCCGGCGATGCCGCCGCTGCTCGACGCCCTCGCCGCACTCGACACCGACCTGTTCACGGTGGTGGAGCAGGACCTCTATCCCGTGGAACCACACGTCCCGCTACCGATAGCCGCCCGCACGGCGGGGTACTTCGCAGGGTGTGGCCTCGGACCGGTCCGACGGTGGCCCTACTGACCCGATCCCGGTCCGTCACCGCTGGCGGGCCGACACTGGAAGGAAACTCGATGAGGAGTCCCGGGAAGTCGATGCGGGCGCTGGCGGTGGTCGCAGCGCTCGGTGTCGTGCTGGCCGCGTGCAGCAGCCAGGGCGGCGCGAACGAGGCCGAGCAGAACAGCGGCCCCGCCGTCGGCAATGCAGGCGGCAGGCAGTACACGATCGCGATGGTCACGCACGAGGCCCCGGGCGACTCGTTCTGGGACAAGGTGCGTGCCGGCGCCCAGCAGTCGGCGAAGGCGCTCAACGTCGACCTGAAGTACTCCAACAACAACGACGCCGGTCAGCAGGCCACGCTGGTGCAGAACGCCATCGACAGCAAGGTCGACGGGATCGCCGTCACGCTGGCGTTCGCCGACCAGGTCGGACCGGCCGCGCAGAAGGCGGTGCAGGCCGGGATCCCGACCGTCGCCTTCAACTCGGGCATCACCGACTACACGAAGTACGGGATCCCCATGTACTTCGGGTCGGACGAGGACCTCGCCGGTCAGTCGGCGGGCCAGCGGATGGCCTCCGATGGCGGCCGCAAGGCGATCTGCGTGGTGCAGGAGCAGGGCAGCGTCGCGCTCGAGGCCCGCTGTGCCGGCGTGAAGAAGACCTTCCCGAACACCGAGAACCTGCAGGTCAACGGCACGGACCTGCCGTCGGTGCAGCAGACGATCGGCGCGAAGCTGCAGCAGGACCCCTCGATCACCGATGTCGTCACGCTCGGCGCGCCGATCGCGCTCGCCGCGCTGCAGGCCAAGCAGGGCACCAGCAGCCAGGCCAAGATCGTGACGTTCGACCTGAACGCCGATGTCGCCAAGGACATCCAGGACGGCTCGATCGACTTCTCGATCGACCAGCAGCCCTACGTCCAGGGCTACATGGCCGTGCAGGCGCTCTGGCTCAACCTCACCAACGGCAACGACATCGGCGGCGGCAAGCCCGTGCTGACCGGTCCGTCGTTCGTCGACAAGAGCAACATCGACAAGATCGCGACGTACGCAGCCAACAACACTCGCTAGTTCACGGCGGTGGGGCCGGCGCGCCGGCTCCACCGCGCCGCCCACCCCTGGAGCCAGTCATGAGCTCAGCCGTGACGACATCGCCGCCGCCGCAGTCTCCGTCCGCCCCGGAACCGGCACCGGTCCGCCGGTCGATGGTGTCCCGTGTGCTCGGGCGCCCGGAGATCGGTGCACTCGCGGCCGCGATCGCCATCTTCATCTTCTTCTTCGCGGTCGCGGCGCCCTTCCGGACCCTGCCGGCGTTCTCGACGGTGCTGTACGCCAGTTCGACCATCGGCATCGTCGCGGTCGGCGTGGCCCTGCTCATGATCGGTGGGGAGTTCGACCTCTCGGCCGGTGTCGCGGTGGCCACCGCAGCGCTCGCCTCGGCGATGATCTCCTACCAGTTCAGCCTGAACGCGTGGGTCGGCGTGCTCATCAGCCTGGTCATCGCGCTGGCGATCGGCTTCGTGAACGGCTATCTGGTGGTGCGGACGGGGATTCCCAGCTTCCTCATCACCCTGAGCACGTTCTTCGTGCTGCAGGGCGTCAACCTGGGCGTCACCAAGCTCGTCACCGGCACGGTGGCAACCACCAACATCGACCGGCTCGACGGGTTCACCTCGGCGCGCGCGGTCTTCGCGAGCGACATCGACCTCGGCTTCATCACCATCAAGATCACGGTGCTGTGGTGGATCGTGTTCGTGGCCATCGCCACGTGGGTGCTGCTGCGCACCCGCACCGGCAACTGGATCTTCGCCTCGGGCGGCAACGCCGCCAGCGCGCGTGCGGTCGGTGTGCCCGTGCCCAAGGTCAAGATCGGCCTGTTCATGGGCGTCGCGTTCCTGGCCTGGTTCCTCGGCCAGCACCTGCTGTTCAACTTCAGCAGCGTGCAGGCCGGTCTCGGCGTGGGCAACGAGTTCATCTACATCATCGCCGCGGTCGTGGGCGGCGCGCTGCTCACCGGCGGCTACGGCTCCGCGGTGGGTTCCGCGCTCGGGGCGTTCATCTTCGGCATGGTCACCCAGGGCATCGTCTTCGCCGGCTGGGACCCGAACTGGTTCAAGGCCTTCCTGGGCGCGATGCTCCTGCTGGCCGTGCTCGTCAACCTTTACGTCAAGAACTACGCGAGCCAGAGGCGGTGAGACGGCCATGACCGACACGATCGCGGAACACGCCGCACAGGATCTGCAGGCCGGCTCCCCGCTGGTCCAGATGGAGAACGTGGGCAAGGCCTACGGTGCCATCCGGGCCCTCGAGGGCGTCAACCTGACGGTGAACGCCGGCGAGGTGACCTGCGTCCTCGGTGACAACGGTGCCGGGAAGTCCACCCTCATCAAGATCATCTCCGGTCTGCACCCGCACACCGAGGGCAACGTCAAGGTCGACGGCGAGACGGTGCACTTCTCCTCGCCCCGCGAGTCGCTCGACCACGGCATCGCCACCGTCTACCAGGACCTCGCGGTGGTCGGGCTGATGGAGGTGTGGCGGAACTTCTTCCTCGGCTCGGAGATCCGCAAGGGCAACTACCCGCTCGCCCCGATGGACATCAAGGGCATGCGGGAGATCGCCGACGCCGAGCTCAAGAAGATGGGCATCACGGTCAAGGACATCAACCAGCCCATCGGCACGCTGTCGGGCGGCCAGCGCCAGTGCGTCGCGATCGCCAGGGCCGTGTACTTCGGCGCGCGCGTGCTGATCCTCGACGAGCCGACCGCCGCGCTGGGCGTCAAGCAGTCCGGGGTGGTGCTCAAGTACACCGCCGCTGCGCGGGACGCCGGCCTCGGAGTCGTGTTCATCACCCACAACCCGCACCACGCGTACATGGTGGGCGACCACTTCATCATCCTGAAGCTGGGTCGCTGCGTCCTCGACAAGAAGCGTGCCGAGGTCTCCCTCGACGAGCTCACCGCGGAGATGGCGGGCGGGCAGGAGCTCGCCGAGCTGTCGCACGAGCTCGAGCGCTGAAGCACCCGACTCCAGGAGAGGAAACGACGTGACTCTGAACGTCGGCGTCATCGGCGTGGGCCTGATCGGACAGGACCACATCAGGCGGCTCACCCACGTCCTGTCCGGGGCGCGGGTCGCCGCGGTCACCGACGTGGATCTGGCCAGGGCACGGACGGTCGCGGACGACCTCCCGGGCGCGGTGCTGCACGACAGCGGCCAGGACCTCATCGCCGACCCGAGCATCGACGCGGTGGTCGTCACGTCATGGGGACCCACCCACGAGGAGTACGTGCTGGCCTGCATCGCGGCCGGCAAGCAGGTGTTCTGCGAGAAGCCGCTCGCCACCACCGAGGCGGCCTGTACCCGGATCGTCGACGCCGAGGTCGCGGCGGGACGGCGGCTGGTGATGGTCGGTTTCATGCGCCGCTACGACCCGCAGTACCGGGCGATGAAGCAGGTGGTGACCAGCGGGGAGATCGGCCTGCCGCTGCTCATGCACGCCGCGCACCGCAACCCGTCGGTGCCGCCGCACTACACCAGCGACATGATCATCAACGACAGCACGGTGCACGACATCGACGTCGCCCGCTGGATGTTCGACGACGAGATCGCCGCCATCACCGTGCTCAAGCCGCGGGTGAGCAGCAAGGCTGCCGCGGGCTTCAACGACCCGCTGCTCGTGCTGCTGGAGATGGCGAGCGGCGTGGTCGTGGACGTCGAAGCCATGGTGAACGCGGGCTTCGGCTACGACATCCGCGGCGAGGTGGTCTGCGAGGACGGCACCGTCGAGCTGTCGGAGAGCGCCGGCGCCCTGGTCAAGACCGCGGGCCGGGTCAGCGGCCGGGTGCCCGCCAACTGGCAGGAGCGCTTCGTCCGCGCGTTCGACACCGAGTTCCAGGCGTGGATCGACGCCGTCACCGCGGGCGGCACCACCGGCCCCAGCGCGTGGGACGGCTACGCGGCCACCGTGTCGTGCGAGACGGCGCTGGCCGCACTGCACTCCGGGGAGCGCGTCCCGACGGTGCTGCGTGAGCGCCCCGATCTCTACAAGGAGGTGCCGTGAAGCTCGCCGTCGACCCCTACATGCTGCGGAAGACGCCGCTGCTGGAGCTCCCGGCGCTGGTGGCGGAGCTCGGCTACCAGCACATCGAGCTGTCGCCGCGCGAGGACTTCATCCCGTTCTTCGTGCACCCGCGGGCCGACCGGGCGACCATCGCGGCGTTCCGCAAGGAGCTCGCCGGCGCCGGCGTGGAGATCGCCTCGGTGCTGCCGCTCTACAAGTGGTCGGGCCCCGACGAGGACGAGCGGCAGGCCGCGGTGCGGTACTGGCGCCGGGCCATCCAGATCACCGTCGACCTGGGATGCGACGTCATGAACTCCGAGTTCAACGGGCGCCCCGAGCAGGCGGCGGCCAGCGAGGCACAGTTCTGGCGCTCGCTGGAGGAGCTGCTCCCCGTCTTCGAGCAGGAGGGCGTGCGGCTCGTGCTGGAGCCGCACCCCGACGACTTCATGGAGGACGGGCGGGGCGCGGTCGACCTGATCCGCGGGATCGACAACGAGCTCGTCTCGTTCCTGTACTGCGCGCCGCACACGTTCCACCAGGGCGGCGACCTCGCCGACGTCATCCGCTACGCCGGCCCGCTGCTCACCCAGCTGCACATCGCCGACTCGTTCGACCACACCGGCAGCTCGGGCCTGCGCTACATCGTCAACCCCCCGGGGTCGGCGGTGCGCATCCACCAGCACCTCGACGTGGGCCAGGGCGAGGTCGACTGGGACCTGTTCTTCTCCACACTCGCCGAGGTCGGGTTCGACGGGATCGCCACGGTCTGCGTCTTCGCCTGGGAGGAGCGGGCGCGGGAGTCGCTCGTCGGCAACCGCGAGAAGGTGCAGGAGTACCTGGGCCGCCACGCGATGGTGAGCGCATGAGCCGCCGCGTCGCCGTCGGGCTCGCCGGGCTCGGGCGGATGGGCCGGATCCACGCGAAGAACCTGGCGTCGCGCTGCGCCGCGGCCCGGCTGGCGTGCGTGTACGACGCGGACAGCGCCGTCGCCCGGGAGGTCGCCGAGCAGCTCGACGTGCCCTGGACGGCGAGCTTCGACGAACTGCTCGCCCACGACGGGGTGGAGGCGGTCGCGATCGCCACGCCGACGGGCACGCACGCCGGGCTCGCGGTGGCCGCCGCTGCGGCCGGCAAGCACGTCTTCTGCGAGAAGCCGATCTCGCTGGACCGCGACACCACACTCGCCACCATCGACGCCGTCGCCCAGGCCGGTGTGCTGTTCCAGGTGGGCTTCCACCGCCGCTCCGACCCCGACTGGGTGGCCGCCGCGGAGCGGATCCAGGCCGGGGAGCTGGGCGCCGTCACGCTGTTCCGCACGTCGCTGCGGGACATGACCTCTCCGCCGCCCGCGTACCTCACCGGCTCGGGCGGGTTCTTCGTCGACGTCACGGTGCACGACCTCGACGTCGCCCGCTGGCTGGTGGGCGAGGTCGTGGAGGTCAGCGCGCACGGCGCCGCCGCCGACCCGGCCTTTGCCGCGCTCGGCGACATCGACACGGCGGTCGTCGTGCTGCGCTTCGAGAACGGCGCGCTCGGCGTGATCGACAACAGCCGCTCGGCTCGGTACGGCTACGAGTGCTCCACCGAGGTGATGGGCAGCGCCGCGACCGTCCGGATCGACGCCCCGCAGCGGCACCACTACGAGTGGCGCACCCCGGGGCTGGCGTCGCACGACATCCCGCGCGACTTCGAGGAGCGCTATCCCGAGGCGTACGCCGCGGAGCTGGACGCGTTCGGACGCTCCGTGCGCGACGGCACTGCGCCCCGGGTGACCGGCCACGACGCTCTCGCCGCGTTCGACCTGGCCACGGCCGCCCGCCGGTCGTGGGAGACGGGCCGCCCGGTCGGCACCAAGCCCCTGCGTACGCCCCACGGCGTGCTGTACGAACTGGAGGAGCAGTCGACGTGAGTGACCAGAGGATCGCGGGGGCGCCCATCTCGTGGGGCGTGTGCGAGGTGCCCGGGTGGGGCTACCAGCTCCCGCCCGAGCGCGTGCTCGCGGAGATGCGGGAGGTGGGTCTCGCCGCCACCGAACTGGGGCCGGACGGTTTCCTCCCGGCCGAACCGGGTGCGATGGCCGAGGTGCTCACCCACCACCACCTGCAGGCCGTCGGTGGGTTCACGCCGCTGCTGCTGCACGTGTCCGAGCACGACCCGGTGCCCGAGGTGGAGAAGCTGCTCCAGGCGTACTCGGCGACCGGATCGGACGTGCTGGTGCTCTCGGCCGTCTCCGGCCGCGACGGGTACGACACCCGCCCCGTCCTCGACGACTCGGGCTGGCGCACTCTGCTCACCAACCTGGACCGGCTCACCGACCTCGCGACCGAGCACGGCGTCCGCGCGGTGCTGCACCCGCACGTCGGCACGATGGTGGAGAACCCCGAGGAGGTGCAGCGCGTGCTCGACGGCTCGTCGATCGCGCTGTGCCTCGACACCGGCCACCTGCTGATCGGCGGCACCGACCCCGCCGAGCTAGCGCGGCAGGCACCCCACCGGATCGCCCACACCCACCTCAAGGACGTCGACGCGCGGCTCGCCGGCGAGGTGCAGTCGGGCAGGCGCTCCTACACCGAGGCCGTGCGGGAGGGGATGTACCGCCCGCTCGGCCAGGGCGACGTCGACTTCGGCGCGATCGTCGGGCATCTGCGCGGGCAGGGCTACGACGGGTGGTACGTGCTGGAGCAGGACACGATCCTCGTGGAGGAGCCGCGCGGGGAGGGCCCGGTGGCTGACGTGCGCGCGAGCGTGGAGCACCTGCGCGCGATTCTGCCCATCTGACGGGGCGTACCGTGTGAGGGCCCTCACGCGAGGGTGTCACGTCCAGGGGTAACAGCACGGGGGCCTGACGAGACCCGTCCACTTCAATGGGGAAAGCTGCCGAAGTGATCAACATCTCTGTCTCGGCGCGGTCGCTGGCCGCGGCCCGCTCGATCGACCCCGACGTCTCTCCCGCCGCCGTACGGGCCGCCGTCGAAGTGGCCATCGCCGAGCATCTGCGCGAACTACGGCGCTCCCCCGTCACCGACCGCCCCCGCCCCGACCCCCAGAACGGATAGCCGACGGAATCCCGGAACGACCATGGCGCCGCCGGCTCGCAGGCGGCTCGATGATCGCCGCGAAAACCGCGGATCCGCCCCCGTGAGGGCGAAGGCGCGAGTCTCGGAGTGATCATGGTCCCGACGGCCTGCCCGGCGTGCGTCCGGTGGACTCCCCGAGACCCAGCCGGCCCGGGGCAGGCGCCCGCTCGATGATCTGCGCGAGATCCGCCCGGCCGCCCTCCCGAGGGCAAAGGCGCGGGTCTCCGAACGATCACTCCCGCCGGGGTTCGGGGGGAGTGGGTCGTGGCGGCCCCGTCGTCCCCCGCACGACGAGCCGCGGGGTGAGCACGACCTGCCGGGTGTCGGTCCGGTCGCCGTCCAGGCGTTCCACGGCCGCCTCCACGGCGTGCACGGCCTGCGCAGGGGCCTCCTGGCTCACCGTCGTGAGGTCGACGTGGGCGAGGCGGGCGAGTGCGCTGTCGTCGTAGCCGACGACCGACACGTCCGCTGGTACCCGCACCCCCGCCCGGAGGAAGACGTCCAGGAGGCCGATCGAGCTGCGGTCGTTGGCCGCGACCACCGCGGTCGGGAGGGAGGGCTCGGCGAGCAGCAGGCGCGCCGCCGCCGCTCCCGCCGCCTCGTCGTAGCCGCCCGGCACCACCCGCGCGCTGTCCAGGCCGTGCCGCCGGGCCGCCGCGAGGAAGCCGGTGCGGCGGTCGGCGGCCATCGGAGCGTCGCCGCCGTCGACGTGCACGACGTGCCGGTGGCCGAGACCGACGAGGTGGTCGACGGCCTGACCGACCCCCTGGTCGTCGGCCACGCGCACGACGTCGAAACCCGACGGCTCGACGTTGCGGCCCACCACCACGGTCGGGATCCGACCGCCGAGCTGGGCCAGCGCGTCAGCGCCGAGTTCGGGGGAGAGCAGGAGGAGAGCCTCACAGCGCAGGTCGAGCAGCGTCTCGACGACGCGGCGCTCGTCGTGCGCCGGGGTGACCGCACCGAGTGCGACGGAGTAACCGCGCTCGTCCGCGGCCATCTGCACCTCCTCGGCGAGCTCGGCGCGGAACGCGTCGCGCAGGACGACCGGCACGCCGAGGAGGTGGGTGCGCCGGCGTGCCAGCAGGCTGGCGGTGCGGTCGGGCCGGTAGCCCAGGCGCGCGGCGGCCTCCAGCACCCGCTCCCGGGTCTGTGCGCTCGGGCCGGAAACGCCCCGGAGCACGAGCGACACCGATGCGGTGGACACCCCGACGTCGGCGGCGACGTCCTCCAGCCTGGGCCTGCGGCCCGGGTTCGCGACGCTCAGGACGACCCCCACTCTTGACACGACCTCGGTGCGGCTCGCATAGTACTCGAAGTTAAAGCGCTTTAAGAGCCCGCCCGCATCGAGGAGGTACGCGGTGCCCACGCTCAGTCCCCCGGTGGTCTACGACCCCTACTCCGCCGCTTTCAAGGCCGACCCGTGGCCGGTCTACCGGCAGCTGCGCGACACCGCGCCCGTCTACTCCAGCGAGAAGTGGGGCTTCTGCGCCCTCTCCCGTTTCGACGACGTCCGGGCCGCGGCCCGCGACCACGAGACCTACCTGTCGTACGAGGGCATCGACATCGACGACACCGCCAGGGACATGAGCGCTCCGGGCTTCCTGCCCGACATCGACAACCCGCGCCACGACCAGCTCCGCCGCATCGTGCAGCGGACGTTCCTCCCCCGCGCGATCGCGAAGCTGGAGGACGACGTCCGGCGCGTCGTCACCGGGCTCGTCGACCGCTTCGCCGACGCCGGCGAGGCCGACATCGCGCAGGACCTGTCCTGGCCCATCCCCTACGCGGTGTTCTTCGACGTGCTCGGGCTGCCCACCACCGGCTCCGACCGCGAGGACCTCGTGCGCTGGTCGCACGGGCTCAAGGACCGCGAGAACGACGACCCGAGGCTCACCCCCGTCGCGTGGGACGCGCTGCACCGCACGAAGGACTACCTCGCCGAGATCCTCATGGAACGGCGCGGGAACCCGCGCGAGGACCTGCTGAGCACGCTCGTCACCGCGGCCGTCGAGGACCACGACGGGGAGCCGTTCGCCCCAGCGGTGATCGACCGCGACTCCGAGATCGTCGGGCTGGCGTTCGTGCTGTTCATGGCCGGTGTGGAGAGCACGTCGGCCCTCCTGTCGACCGCCTTCCGCGAGCTCGCCCTCAACCCGGACCAGCGCCGCCTGCTGCTGGCCGACCCCACACGGATCCCCGCCGCGGTGGAGGAGGCACTGCGGTTCGACGCGCCGCTGCAGGTGGCGGGCCGCACCACCACCCGCGAGGTGGACCTGCACGGCGTGACGATCCCGGCCGGGCAGCGGGTGTTCCTGGTCTACGGCTCGGCCAACCGCGACGAACGCCAGTACGAGGACCCGGACCGCTTCGACGTGACTCGGCAGCAGAAGCGGCACATGTCGCTCAGCGAGGGCCTGCACGGCTGCCTCGGCGCCCCCCTCGCCCGGCTGGAGGCCCGCATCGCGCTGGAGGTGGCGCTGCCCCGCCTGGGCGACTACGCGATCTCCGGGCCGATGCACCAGTACCGCAGCACGCCGAACATGCGCGTGCTCGACCACCTGCCGATCTCGTTCACCCCGGCCGGGAGGAACTCGTGACCGTCACCGCCCAGCCGACCGCCACGACCACCCCGGCCGCCGCCGAGTACGAGCTGGACGCCGTGGTGGCCGACCGCCGGGTCGCCGCCGAGGGCGTCGTGATCCTCACCCTGCGCGAGGCGGCCGGTGGCCCGTTGCCGCCGTGGGAGCCCGGTGCCCACGTCGACCTGCTGCTGCCGGGGGCCGACGACGGTCCGCTGATCCGCCAGTACTCGCTCTGCGGCGACCCCACCGATCGCTACGCGTGGCAGCTGGGAGTCCTGCGTGAACCCGACGGCCGTGGCGGCTCGGCCCACGTGCACGACGCGCTGCATCCCGGTGGCCCGGTGCGCGTCCGCGGCCCGCGCAACCACTTCCCGCTGCTGCCCGCGCGGCGGTACCTGTTCATCGCGGGCGGCATCGGCATCACCCCGATCCGCACGATGGTCGCGGCCGCCGAGGCGGCGGGGGCGGAGTGGGAGCTGGTCTACGGCGGCCGGACGCGGACGTCGATGGCGTTCCTCGACGAGCTGCCCGGTGCCCGCGTGTCGGTCCGCCCGCAGGACGAGACCGGCCTGCTCGACCTCGGGAGCCTGCTCGGCGCGCCCCGCGTGGACACGCTCGTCTACTGCTGCGGGCCGGAGCCGCTGCTCGACGCGGTCGAGGAGCGCTGCGCGAGCTGGCCGCCCGGGTCGTTGCGGGTCGAGCGCTTCTCCCCGAAGCCGGTCGACGAGCCGGTGCTCGCGGGCTCCTTCGAGGTCGAGCTGGAGCGCAGCGGGCTCGCACTGACCATCCCGCCCGGCCGCTCGATCCTCGAGGTCGCCGAGGAGGCCGGGGTGAGCGTCCTGTCCTCGTGCAGCGAGGGCACATGCGGGACCTGTGAGACGGCGGTGCTGGCCGGCGAGCCCGACCACCGCGACTCCGTGCTCACCGACGAGGAACAGGCCGCGAACGACTGCATGATGATCTGCGTCTCGCGCTCGCGCTGCCCTCGTCTCGTGCTGGACCTGTAGAGATGGACCGATGAAGCTCGGCGTCCACCACGCCTGCCTGCACCCGCGAACCCTTCGAGGAGGACGAGGATGCCCCGCACCACGCACGCCACCCGGGGACGGCTGACCGAGGCCGACTGCCGGCTCGCCGATCTGGTCGCCGTCCTGGCCGAGCCCATCGACGCGGGCCGCTACCCGCACGCCGCCGCCGTCGAGCAGGGGGTGCTGATCTACGAGACGCCGAGCGTGCTCGCCGCGGCCGGCACGGACGCCGGTCGCCGGGACGTCCGGTCGGAGCTCGTCGACGCCCTCACCGACGGTCCCGGGGTCGTGGTGTTCCGGGGCGCCTTCCCGGACCGCGCGGTCGTCGACCGGGCCACCGCGGAGTTCGAGGAGCTGATCGCCGAGCAACGGGCGGCCGGCACCGTCGCGGGCGACCACTTCGCGCCACCGGGGGCGAACGACCGCGTCTGGAACGCGCTGGAAAAGCTCGCGGTCCGGGCGCCGGAGGTGTTCGTCGACTACTACGCCAACGACGTGCTCGCGCTGGTCTCCGAGGCGTGGCTGGGCCCCGGCTACCAGGTGACCTCGCAGGTCAACGTGGTCAATGCGGGCGGGCAGGCGCAGGTCGGCCACCGCGACTACCACCTGGGGTTCCTGCCGGGAGCGGCCATCGAGCGCTACCCGGCCCACGTGCACCGGCTCTCCCCCGTGCTCACCCTGCAGGGGGCAGTCGCGCACTCCGACATGCCGGTGGAGAGCGGCCCGACCCTGTACCTGCCGCACTCGCAGAAGTACGAACCCGGCTACCTCGCCACGAACCTGCCGGAGTTCCGGGAGTACTTCGAGACCCACCACGTCCAGCTGCCGCTGCAGACCGGCGACGCGGCGTTCTTCAACCCCGCGGTGATCCACGGCGCCGGGCACAACCGGTCCGCCGACATCCGGCGGATGGCCAACCTGCTGCAGGTCTCCTCGGCCTTCGGGCGGGCGATGGAGACCGTCGACCGGGAGCGCATGTGCCTCGCACTCCTTCCCGCGCTGCGCGACCGGGGCGCGGACGCCGCAGGCAACGCGATCGCCGCGGCGGCGGAGGGCTACGCGTTCCCGACCAACCTGGACCGCGACCCGCCCGTCGAGGGCCTCGCCCCACCCAGCCAGGCCGACCTGGTGCGGCGCGCACTCGCCGAGGACTGGGACGACGACACCTTCCGGGCCGAGCTGGCGGCCTGGTCCGAGCGCAGGAGGACAACCTGATGGGACTGCTGGACGAGCGGGTCGTGCTGGTAAGCGGCGGCACGCAGGGGGTGGGGGCCGGCGTGGCGCGGGCCGCGGCCCGGGAAGGGGCGTCGGTGGCCGTGTCCGGCAGGCGCCGCGAGCCGGGCGAGAAGCTGGTGGCCGAGCTGCGGGAACGCGGCGCCGCCGCGCTGTTCGTGCCGGCCGACGTCGCCGACGTCGGGCAGGCACAGGCGTCCGTCGCCGCGGTGGTGGCGGAGTTCGGCCGGGTGGACGCCCTGGTCACTGCGGCCGGGCTGACCTCGCGGGGCACCCTCGTCGACACCACGCCCGAACTGTTCGACGCGCACATCGCCGTCAACCTGCGCGGCCCGTTCTTCCTCATGCAGGCGGCCGTGCGCGACATGCTCTCCCGAGGCGCACCCGGCTCGGTCGTGAACGTGATCTCCTCGTCCGAGCTGGGCGGGCAGCCCTTCCTCGCGCCGTACGTCGCCGCCAAGGCGGGCCTCGCGGGCCTCACGCGCAACGCCGCCCACGCCCACCGGTTCGACCGGATCCGGATCAACGGGCTCGACATCGGCTGGACCGACACCGAGGGCGAGGACGCCACCCAGCGCGCCTTCCACGCCGCCGACGACACCTGGCGCGAGCAGGCCGCGCAGCGACTCCCGATGGGCAAGCTCGGGCAGGTCGACGAGATCGCCGACTTCGTCGTCTTCCTGCTCTCCGACCGCAGCGGTGTCGTCACCGGCTCCGTCATCGACTGGGACCAGAACGTCTTCGGAGGGCTGGACTGATGGCCGGTGCACTGCGCCTGGGGCTCATCGGCCTCGGCCGGATCGGCGCGTTCCACGCGCAGACGCTCAGCGACCTGCCCGCCGTCGGCTCGCTCGTCGTCACCGACGCCGTTCCCGGGGTCACCGCCGAGGTCGCCGAGCGGGTGGGCGCCGAAGCGGTCGACTCGCCCGCGAAGCTGCTGGCGGCCGGCGTCGACGGCGTGCTGATCGCGGCCGCCACCGACGCCCACCCCGAACTGCTCCTCGCCGCCGTCGACGCCGGGCTGCCCACGTTCTGCGAGAAGCCACTCGCCCGTGCAGCGGCCGACGCGCTCGCCGTGGCCGAGCGGGTGCGGGCGGCCGGCGTTCCCGTGCAGGTCGGCTACCCCCGGCGGTTCGACCCCGGCTTCCTCGCCGCCAGGGCGGCGGTGGCGAGCGGCGAGCTCGGGTGGCTGCACACCGTCCGCTCCACCACCCTCGACCCGGCTCCCCCGCCCCCCGCCTACATCGCGGGCTCGGGCGGGATCTTCCGGGACTGCGCCGTGCACGACTTCGACGCGGTCCGCTGGGTCACCGGGCGAGAGGTGGTCGAGGTCTACGCCACCGGCTCCAACAAGGGTGAGCGGTTCTTCACCGAGGTCGGCGACGTCGACACGGCGGCCGCCGTGCTGACCCTCGACGACGGCACCCTCGCCGTCGTGTCGAACAGCCGGTACAACCCGCGGGGCTACGACGTGCGGCTGGAGCTGCACGGCTCGGCCGACAGCGTCGCCGCCGGGCTGGACGACGGGCTCCCCCTGCGCTCGACCGAGCCCGGCGTCACGTTCCCGGCAGGCCCGCCACACGGGTTCTTCATGGACCGGCTCGCAACCGCCTTCCGCGCCGAGCTCGCCGCGTTCGCCCAGGTGGTTGCCGGTGAGCGGCCCTCTCCGTGCACCGTCGAGGACGCCATGGAGGTCGTCTGGATCGCCGAGGCCGCTGCGCTCTCCCTGCAGGAGCACCGACCGGTGCGCATCGAGGAGCTCCATCACTGAGGACAAAAGGGACATCACTTGTTATAGTTGATTCATAACAAGTGAAGGAGTGTCCCCATGACCTCGGCCACCACTCGGCGCACCCTGCTCGCCGGCCTCCCGCACCTGATCGCCTTCGCCCCGGTGATCGTGGTGCTCGCCACGGCCGACGGGCTGCCCGATCCGATCGCCTCGCACTTCGGCTCCTCGGGCAGCGCGGACGGATATGCGAGCCGGGGCACCGTCCTCGCGCTGGCCGGGGCGCTCGCCGTCGGAATGGCCCTGCTGTTCGGCCTGTTCGCCCGCCATGGCGGAACGGGGTCCCCGCCGGGCACGAAGTGGGACAACGGGCGGGTGATCGTCGCCATGTCGTGGGCGACGGCCGGATTCCTCGGCGCGATCCTCCTCGGCAGCGTCGTGGCCAACCTCGGGCTCACCGATCCGGCCGCGGCGGTGCTGCCCTGGTGGACGTTCCCTGCCGGACTGGTCGCGGGCGCGGCCGCCGGTGTGGTCGCCTGGCTGGTGGCACCGAGCACGCCGCCGGGGAAGGAACCCGAGGCCGTCCCAGCGGTGCCATTCGGACCGGCCGAGCAGGTCAGCTGGTCGCGCACCGTCGGATCACCGTGGTTCCCGGCGATCGGCGCCGTGCTGGTGATCATCGGCGGCGCGCTCGGGATCACCGTCCACCCGGCCGCCGGCATCATCACCGGGGTGGCAGGCATCGCCGTCGTGCTGCACTCCCACGCGCGGGTCACCGTCGACCGGCGCGGGCTGACCATCACGCTCGGGCTGCTGGGATGGCCACGCCTGCACGTCCCGGCCGACGACGTCGCGTCGGTCACCGTCGCCGACATCTCCCCCACCCAGTTCGGCGGGTGGGGATACCGGATCGTGCCCGGCGGACGCGGGATCATCCTCCGCTCCGGACCGGCGCTGGTGGTCACGCGGCGCTCGGGACAGCAGCTCACCGTCACCGTGGACGACCCGCGCACCGCGGCAGGCGTGCTCGCCGGCGTCACGTCCCCCGGGGGCGGGCCGTGCTGATCCGGGTGGACCCCACCCGGGCCACCCCGCTCGCCGACCAGATCGCCGCCTGCGTCCGGCGCGGCATCGCGGACGGCTCGGTACGCGGCGGCGAGCGCCTGCCGGGCGCCCGCGACCTGGCCGCCTCGCTGCAGGTCAGCATCCACACCGTGCTCGCCGGCTACCAGAGCCTGCGCGACGAGGGGCTCATCGAGCTCCGCCGCGGCCGCGGCGCCATCGTGCGCGACGGCGCGCCTGCCGGCCGGGCCGCCGTCGTCGAGCTGGCGAGGGATCTCGTGCGCGCGGCCCGGCGGTTCGACCTGGACGACGAGGAGGTCGTCGAGCTGGTCCGCGCGGCGGCGCGCAGCGGCTGACCACGGTGTCTCTTCAGTCGGCTGCCGTCGGAGGTCCGTCCGTGGGCCCGGTGGCCCGGCGGAGGCGGGGGCGGGGGCGGTCGGCGAGCTGCCGGCCTGTCGAGCGGAGCCGCCCCACCGCGCGGACCGTCCGCCGGCGGGCGGCCTCGCGTCGCCGTTCCTCCCGCAGCCGGGCGTGCTCGACGACGTCGAGCTCGGCCATCATCCGGTCCACCGCCTGCACCAGCGCGCTGTTGACCTCCACGACCGCCGGGGGGTCCTTCGGGTCGGACAGGAGCAGCTCGGCCGCCCGGCTCCGGCCGGCGTGCAGCCGCTGGAGTGCCGCCGCCAGGTCGGCCTCCTCCTGTTGGGGCCCCGGCCCGGTCGACTCCGCGGTGAGGAGCCTGCCGAAGGCCCGGACGACGGTCGCCAGCTCGCGCAGCAGTTCGGCGTGGAGCCGGCGTGTCTTCTCGTCGAAGTCATCCAGGCCGGAGCCTGCCGCCCGCCCGGCGTCGCACATGGTGCGGAACAACCCGCGAAGGGTCACCGCGCAGTGCTCGAGGACGTCGAGACCGTCGCGCAGGCCGGGGCCGCTGGCCCGCGTGTCCAGCGCCACCCGCACGTTGAGCTGACGGCTCTCCTCCACGTGCTCCAGCGCCCGGTCGACGCGGGGCACGTGCCGGTTGAGCCGCCGGGCGTCGTCCAGCCAGCGACCGGTGAGCTCGACGGACGGTGGGGAGTCCTCGATCCCGGCCGCCGCGGCGTCGAGCAGCGCGGCGATCTCCTCGGCGAGCCGCTCCACGGCTGCTGCCGCGGAACGCACCTGTACCGCCGGGGGGAAGACGAGGTTCACCAGCACGCCGACCAGCGACCCGACGAGCGTCTCCAGAATGCGGTCGGCAGCCACGTTCCCCGCCCCGGCCGCGAAGCCGACCCCGAGCACGAGCATCGCGCTGATCGGCACCTCGATCAGCTGCGGGCCCAACCGCAGCAGCTGACCCACCACGATGGACGCCGACACGATCAGCGCGAGGCTCCACCACGTCAGCCCGACCACCGAGGAGAACACCAGTGCCAGGCTCACCCCCGCCACGACGCTGAGCACCCGTTGCAGCCCGTGGACCAGCGTGCTGGACAGCGTCACCTGCACGACGATCAGGGCGGTGAGGGCCGCGATCAGCGGCGGCGGATCGCGCAGGCCGAACACCTGGGCCGCGACGAAGGCCGCCACCGCGGCGCCGGTCAGCCGCGCGGCCCGCGCCGCCGCCGAGCGGCCGCGCTCCCGCACCCGGTGGGCGGTGTCTCCGGCGAAACGCCGCGCGGCACGGAGCCATCGCGTGCTGCGCCCGGGCACCGTCATCGGCGTCGTCCTGGTCCTGCCCCGGGCCGGGCGTCCGGCGCGAGGTACTCGCGCCGGACGCAGACCCGCGACGATCGGCGGCCGGGTCCCGGCCGCGTCGAGGGCGCGGAAGTCGTCCCCGAGTTCCCCGAGCGTACGGCGCGTACGGCAATTGCTCACTTGTCAATACATGTGATCGTCTGTAAATCGTTGTCGGCGCCACCTGTACCGTCAGCCCGACGATGATCGCCTCTCTCCTCATCAGGGTGAGAACCACATGCGTGGCAACCTCTTTGCCGTAGCCGTTGACCTGGTAGTTCTCACGGTGCGCGACGACCGGCTCTGTGTGCTGCTCACGGAGCGTTCAGCGCCCCCGTTCCCCGACGAGCCGGCGTTGCCCGGAGGGTTCGTGCGGCAGCGCGAGGATCTGCTGGACGCCGCCACCCGCGAACTGGTCGAGGACACCGGCCTGACCGTCGGCCGTCACCACCTCGAACAGCTCGGCAGCTACGCCGCCCCGGACCGCGACCCGCGCGGCCGGGTGCTCACCGTCGGCCACCTCGCTCTGCTGCCCGGCCTGGCCGGGGAGGAGAGCGGGTCCGGCACCGCGATCGGGACGTGGCACCCGGTGGGCGAGGTCGGGCATCTCGCGTTCGACCACGCGCGGATCCTCGCCGACGGCGTCGAGCGCGCCCGCGCGAAACTCGAGTACACGACGCTGGCCGCGTCGTTCTGCCCGCCGGAGTTCACGGTGTCGCAGCTACGACGGGTCTACGAGGCGGTGTGGGGCACGACGATCGACCCGCGCAACTTCCAGCGCAAGGTCACGTCCACCCCCGACTTCCTGCACGCCACGGGCGAGAAGGTGCGCACCGGCCGCGGCCGGCCCGGCCAGCTGTTCCGGCGGGGGAACGCGACGGCTCTCCACCCGCCCATGCTCCGCGACCCGGCCCCGCTCACCAACGGCGGGCCGGTTCGCGTCGCCGCCCTCAGAAACGGGGATGGTCGCCCTTGAGGTGCACCCGGCCTGCGGGGAGCGGCTCGGTGCCCCCACGGCGCACCTCGCCCAGCACCCACGCCGGGACGTGCCGGGCGGTCAGCACGGCCAGCGCCCGGTCGACGTCGTCGGCGGGCACGACCGCCACCATGCCGACACCCATGTTGAACGTCTTCTCCATCTCCGCACGGTCGACACGGCCGCGGGAGGCGATCAGCTTGAACACCGGGGCAGGCGTCCAGGTGCCGCGCTCCACCACCGCTTCCAGGCCGGGCGGGAGCACGCGCTCGAGGTTGCGGGCCAACCCGCCACCGGTGATGTGGGCGAAGGTGCGCACCCCGGTCTCGGCCGCCAGCGCGAGACAGTCGCGGGCGTAGATCCGCGTGGGGACGAGCAGTTCCTCCCCGAGGGTGTGCCCGAACTCCTCCACGTGCCCCGCGAGCGGCAT
The DNA here is from genome assembly GCF_059359135.1 of Pseudonocardia sp. OZ21. NCBI lineage: Bacteria > Bacillati > Actinomycetota > Actinomycetes > Pseudonocardiales > Pseudonocardiaceae > Pseudonocardia > Pseudonocardia sp. OZ21. The sequence continues at coordinate 34,221 of NZ_JCADBN010000009.1, read as the reverse complement.
CCGCGCGATGTCGAGCAGCACGTGCCGGGCCAGCGAGTAGCCGTTGGAGTGCAGGCCCGACGAGCCCATGGCCAGAAGCACGTCCCCGGGACGCACCCGGTCGGGCCGCAGCATCGCGTCGGCCTCCACGATCCCGACGCCGGTGGCCGAGATGTCGTAGCTGCCGTCTTCCATCAGCCCGGGGTGCTCGGCGGTCTCCCCGCCCAGCAACGCACAGCCGGCCTGCTGGCACCCCTCGGCGATGCCCTTGACGATGGTGGCGACCTGGTCGGGCACCAGCCGTCCGACGGCGATGTAGTCCTGCAGGAACAGCGGCTCCGCCCCGCACACCACCAGGTCGTCGACGACCATGGCCACGAGGTCGAGGCCGATCGTGTCGTGCTTGTCGACGGCCTGCGCCACGGCGATCTTGGTGCCCACCCCGTCGGTGGACGCCGCCAGCACCGGCTCGGTGTAGCGGCCCATCTTGAGAGCGAACAGCCCGGCGAAGCCGCCGATGCCACCCAGGACCTCGGGTCGGCTCGCCTTCTCCGCGAACGGGCGCAGCGCCTCGACCGCGCGCTCCCCGGCGTCGATGTCGACACCGGCTGACGCGTAGCTGGCGCCGGGCCCGTCGGCTCCGGAGGTGGTCGGCGGCATCGTCGCAACGCTCCTGGCGTGAGTGAGGGGCGGCATGGGACGCCCGGGTGTACAGGTCGGATGGAGGTGGGTCAGGGACGCTGCAGCGCGTCGGCCGCACCGTAACCGACCGACAGAGGGCCGGCATCGCCTGAAGCTGCCCCGGACACGGTCTCACCGACCCGGTCGGCGATGACCGGGGGCACCGAGAGCTTCTCCAGCAGGTGCTTGCCCAGCCGCGCCTCGTCGGGCAGCGCGATCGGGTACTCGCCGTCGAAACAGGCCGAACAGAGCCGGGTACGCGGCTGCTCGCTGGCGGCGATCAGCCCTTCCAAGGAGACGTAGCCGAGCGTGTCGGCTCCGATCGAGCGGCGTACGCCCTCGACGTCGAGCGAACCCGCCACCAGTTCGGCCCGGGTGGCGAAGTCGATGCCGTAGAAGCACGGCCATCGCACCGGCGGCGAGGCGATCCGTACGTGCACCTGGAGCGCCCCCGCCTCGCGGAGCATGCGCACCAGCGCCCGCTGGGTGTTGCCACGCACGATGGAGTCGTCGACGACGACGAGCCGCTTGCCCCGGATGACGTCGCGCAGCGGGTTGAGCTTGAGCCGGATGCCCAGTTGACGGATCGTCTGGCTGGGCTGGATGAAGGTGCGGCCGACGTAGGCGTTCTTCACCAGGCCCTGCCCGTAGGGGATGCCCGAACCCTGCGCGTAGCCGATGGCCGCGGGGGTGCCCGACTCCGGCACGGGGATCACCAGGTCGGCCTCGACCGGGTGCTCGACGGCGAGGCGCCTGCCGATCTCCACGCGGGCCGCGTGCACGGACCGTCCGGAGATCGTGGTGTCCGGCCGGGCCAGGTACACGTACTCGAACACGCAGCCCTTCGGCTCCGGCGCCGAGAAGCGGGAGCTGCGCATGCCGTCGGCGTCGATGGCCAGCAGCTCACCCGGCTCGACCTCGCGCACCATCGACGCACCGACGATGTCCAGTGCCGCGGTCTCGCTGGCCACCACCCACCCGCGCTCGAGACGGCCCAGCACCAGCGGGCGGACCCCGTGGGGGTCGCGGGCGGCGTAGAGCGTCTGCTCGTCGGCGAACACCAGCGAGAACGCGCCGCGCACCCTGGGCAGCAGGCGCATCGCCGCCTCCTCGACGCCGGTGTCGGCGGAGGTGGCGGCCAGTAGCTCGGTGATGAGGTCCGAGTCGGTGCTCGACCGGATCGACGAGCGGTCCGCCTTCGACGCGGTGGTGCGCAGGCCGGCGACCTCGTCACGGAGCTCTGCCGTGTTGACCAGGTTGCCGTTGTGGCCCAGCGCGATGCCGCTGCCGGTGGCGGTTGTGCGGAACGTCGGCTGGGCGTTCTCCCAAGTGGTGGAACCCGTGGTGGAGTAACGGCAGTGGCCGACCGCCAGGTGGCCCTTCAGCGACGACAGGACCTGCTCGTCGAAGACCTGGCTGACGAGCCCGAGATCCTTGAAGACGACCATGCGGTGCCCGTCGGACACGGCGATCCCGGCAGCCTCCTGGCCACGGTGCTGCAACGCGTACAGCCCGTAGTAGGTGAGGTTGGCGACGTCCTCACCGGGGGCCCACACGCCGAACACACCGCACTCCTCGCGAGGAGCGGGATCGAGGGCGCTCGTATCGGCCTGGTCGTCGGTGAGGTCGGGGTTCGGATTGCGGTCGGTCGGGTGCTCGTTCCGGGTGGAACTCGGCACAACTCGCTCCTTGCGCAGACGACGACTCAACCGCCGATGCTACGCCGAAGCAGCTCCGGGACACACATTCCGGGACCGGCATCACCGAACCACCTTCCCTGCCCCATGTCGCAGCCGAGCTCGGCGAGCCTCTCGGCCTGCACGGGGGTCTCCACCCATTCCGCCGTGACGTCCAGGCCGAGTGCGTGGGCCATCTCGACGAGGGCGCGCACGATCGAGGAGTCCGTCGGGTCGGCCGACGGGTTGCGCAGCCCGTCGATGAACGAGCCGTCGATCTTGAGGGCGTTCACCGGCAGCGTGCGCAGCCAGGCCAGGCTCGAGTAGCCGGTGCCGAAGTCGTCGAGCGCCAGCCGGACTCCCGCGGCCCGCAGTGCGTTCAGGGCGTCGAGGGCGACCGTCTCGTCGCCGAGCACGGCCTGCTCGGTGATCTCCAGCTGGAGCAGGTCGGGCGGCAGCCCGGTGGAGCTCAGCGCGCCGGTGACCACGTGGACCCAGCCCGGTTCGGTCAGCTGCAGCGGCGAGACGTTGACGCTGACGAACGGCGCAGCGGGGCCGAGCTCACGCCACCAGCTCGCGGCCTGCCCACAGGCCTCCTCGAGCACCCACCGCCCGAGCGGGACGATCGCGCCGCTGTGCTCGGCCAGCTCGATGAACCGGCCGGGGCCGATCAGACCCTGCTCCGGATGCTCCCAGCGCACCAGCGCCTCCGCGCCCCGCACCCTCCGGTCGTCGAGCTGGACGAGCGGCTGGAACGCCAGCCGGAACTCGCCGCGGTCGATCGCGCCACGCAGCCCGGAGAGCAGCGCGAACCGGGCCGACTCCGTGGCGTCGCGCTCCGGGTCGAACACCACACGGCGCCCACCCCCGAGGGCCTTCGCCCACGACCGGGCCACGTCCGCACCCCGCAGCAGCTCGGCCGCGCTTCCTCCCGCGGTCTCGGACTCGGCCACGCCGATGCTCGCCGAGACCACCAGCGTGTGGCCGTCGATCTGGAACGGGATCACCAGTGCGGCCTGCAACCGGTCGGCGAGCCTGCCGACGTCGCCGCTGCTCTCGGAACCGGCCACCAGCACCGCGAACTCGTCGGCTCCGATCCGGGTGACCAGGTGAGAACCCGCCGCCAGCTGCAGCCTGCCCGCGACCGCGAGCAGCAGCCGGTCCCCCGTCTGCTGGCCGAGCCCGTCGTTGATCGGGTGGAAGCCGTCGATGTCGAGGACGCAGATGCCCACCCGCTCCGGGCCGTCCGAGGCGAAAGCGCGGTGCAGCCACTGCTCGGTGACCGCCCGGTTCGGCAGGCGGGTGAGCTGGTCCTGGTAGGACTCGCCCTGCAGCCACGACCGCAGCCGGTGCCGGTCGGACACGTCCTCGACGACCGCCATCAGGTGGGACGGCTCGCCGTTGTCGTCGACGATGCGCGAGGCGGTGACGTGGACCCACAGCACCTCGGAGTCGGGACGCGCGAGGCGTAGCTCCATCCGCACGACGTCCGATCCGCCACCTGCGAGCCGCTGGAAACGCCGGACGACGTCGAGCACGTCGTCGGGATGGACGAAGTCGGACACCGGCCGCGGCTGGTCGAGCGGACCGTCGAGCCCGAACATCCGGGCGAGGGCCGGGTTCACGTCGATCATCCGGCCGTCCGGGCGCATGATCACGACGCCGAACGACGACTGCTCGTACACGGCGCTCATGTGGCGGCGCAGGACAGCCGCACCCGCATCGTCGGTGGGCGGGGTCCGGCCGTCGCCGGCCCCGTTCCGGTCCTGCAGCGACCTGATGACGCCGGCGAGCAGTTCGTCGAGCACCGCGACGAGGCGCCGCTCGCCCTCCGCTCCCGGCACTCCGATCACGTCGGCCGCCTCGCGCCGCAGCAGGCGGAGGCTGGGCGGAACGATGTCGTCGAAGCCGTACGTCGGACGGTCCGGGGCGCCACAGAGCCCGGTGCTGAGCAGCTCGGCCCCGACCTCCCGGGCAGCGAGCGGCCAGAACGGCTCGGCACGCAGAATTGCCGCGAGCCTGCGCAGCAACGTGGCCAGGTGGGCGGCGATGCCGGGATCGTCGGGGGGCCCCAGCTGCGCCCACCGGCCGGCGAGCCGGTCGATACGGGCGCGGTCCGTGGCCGGCGGCTCGTCGGCGGAGTCGTCCTCGAACTCGGTATCGACGGCGTCAGGAAGGCTGCGCGGTGCCACCACGCGACCACCTCCTGTCGCCCGTTCTCTCCGGTTCGGCCTTGATCGGACAATTCTCCGTACCGCGTTGTGTTTGCGCCACCACCATGTGTTTCCATTCACCCCTCGGGAGAGTGGCGGCACGCCTGATCAGGAGAGCGGGAGCAGGCACGCGATCTCGCCGCTACGGGTTCCGGACGCACGCAGTGCCCCCTGCTCCACCGCCTGCACCCACGTCAGCCGGCCGGTGACGAGCGCCAGCCAGGTGCGGGGATCGGTCTCGACGACGTTGGGCGGCGTGCCGCGTCCGTGCCGGGGCCCGCTGACGCACTGCACGGCCCCGTACGGCGGCACCCGCACCTCCACACTGCGTCCCGGCGCGGCGGCCGCGACGGCCGCGAGGCTCTCCTTCACCGCGCCGCGCAGTATCGGGCGCTCGGGCGACGGACCGCCGTCGAGCCAGTCCAGCACCGCCCTCAGAGCGCCGTTGTCGATCTCTTCCGGCATGCCGCGAACTTATCCCGCGCCACCACCGAATGTCCCCGGTGTTGCAGCAACGCCACCTTGCCGCAACCGCGCGGCAGCAACATGGCGATGCTGCAATCCGGGGGCGACCCTGTGGGTCAGCCGAAGATGGCCGGGAGGGTGGCCTCCCACGCCGTCCGCAGCTCGGACAGCGGCAGCTCGGGCAGCCCCGCTACGGCCAGCGCCGCGCCCCCGGTGGTGCCCAGCGTCGTGACCGGCACGCCTGCGGCCTCCGCCAGCGACCTGACCTGGTCGGCCCGGTCGGCCGCTGTGGTCACGAGCACGCGCCCCGCCGACTCCGAGAACAGCGCGACGAACGGGTCGAGTGCGGCCGGGAGCTCTACCGCCGCTCCCTGGTCCCCGGCGAGACAGGCCTCCACGAGCGCCTGTGCGAGGCCACCGTCGGACAGGTCGTGGGCGCCGGTGAGGAGCCCGTCCTCGGCGGCGGCGGCGAGCAGCCGGGCGAGGCGCTGCTCGGCAGCGAGGTCGACCACCGGCGGCGGACCGCCCAGGTGGCCGTGCACCACGTTGGCCCACTCGCTGCCGCCGAGCTCGTCACGGGTGTCGCCGAGCAGCAGCACCGTGTCGCCTTCGCGGGTGAACCCGGACCGGACACGCCGGGCCACGTCGTCGATCACGCCGAGCACGCCGACCACCGGGGTGGGCAGGATCGCCCGCTCCCCGGTCTGGTTGTAGAAGCTCACGTTCCCGCCGGTCACGGGCAGCCCGAGCGCCACGCACCCGTCAGCGAGGCCGCGCACGGCCTGCTGGAACTGCCACATCACGTGCGGGTCCTCGGGCGAGCCGAAGTTCAGGCAGTCCGTGACGGCCAACGGCACCGCGCCGCTCGTGGCGACGTTGCGGTACGCCTCGGCCAGCGCGAGCTGGGCGCCCGCGTAGGGATCGAGGGCGACGAAACGCGAGTTGCAGTCGGTGGCGACGGCCACCCCGCGCCCGGTCTCCTCGTCGATGCGCACCATCCCGGCGTCGGCCGGCTGGGCGGAGGCCGTGTTGCCACGGACGTAGCGGTCGTACTGGTCGGTGACCCACGCCCGGCTGCACAGGTTGGGGCTGGCGGCCATCCGCAGGATCTCCGCACGCAGCTCGTCCGGGCCTGCCGGTCGGGCCAGCCGGTCCGGGGTGTCGGCGACGAGCGCGTCCTGCGCGGCCGAACGCTGCACGGGGCGCTCGTAGACGGGCCCGTCGTGCGCGACGGTGCGCGGGGGGACGTCCACCACGGTCTCGCCCCGCCAGGTGATCACCAGCCGGTCGCCGTCGGTGACCTCACCGATCACATTCGCGAGGACGTCCCACTTGCGGCAGACGGCCATGAAGGCGTCGACGTCCTCCGGACGCACGACGGCGCACATGCGCTCCTGGGACTCGCTGGAGAGGATCTCGGCCGGTGTCATCCCGGTGGCCCGCAGCGGCACCGTGTCCAGGTCGACGTGCATCCCGCCGTCACCGGCGCTGGCCAGCTCGGACGTGGCACACGACAGGCCCGCGCCACCGAGGTCCTGGATGCCGACCACCAGTCCGGCGTGGAACAGCTCCAGGCAGCACTCGATGAGGACCTTCTCCGTGAAGGGGTCGCCCACCTGCACCGACGGGAGCTTCTTGCGGCCGCTCGCCGACTCCTCGCCCGAGAAGGTCTCGCTGGCGAGCACCGACACACCGCCGATGCCGTCCAGCCCGGTGCGCGCACCGAACAGGATGATCTTGTTGCCGGTGCCCGACGCGAACGCGAGGTGCAGGTCCTCCGTGCGCATCGCGCCGATGCACAGGGCGTTGACGAGCGGGTTGCCCAGATAGCCCTCGTCGAAGACGACCTCGCCACCGATGTTCGGCAGTCCGAGTGAGTTGCCGTAGCCACCCACGCCCGCGACCACGCCGGGCAGCACCCTGGCGGTGTCGGGCGCGTCGGCGGGGCCGAAGCGCAGCGGGTCGGCCACCGCCACCGGGCGGGCGCCCATCGCCATGATGTCGCGCACGATCCCCCCGACGCCGGTGGCCGCGCCCTGGTAGGGCTCCACGTACGACGGGTGGTTGTGCGACTCGACCTTGAACGTGACGGCCCAGCCGTCCCCGATGTCGACGACGCCGGCGTTCTCCCCGATCCCGGCGAGCATCCGGCTGCGCATCTCGTCCGTGGTGGTCTCGCCGAAGTAGGCCAGATGCACCTTCGACGACTTGTACGAGCAGTGCTCGCTCCACATCACGGCGTACATCGCCAGTTCGGCGTCGGTCGGCCTGCGACCGAGGATCTCGCGGATCCGCGCGTACTCGTCGTCCTTCAACCCGAGCTCGCGGTGGGGCTGCGGGTGGTCCGGAGTGGAGGCGGCGTTCCGGACGGTGTCGGTGTGGACGGGGGCGGTCTGCGCGGTGGCGGCGGACGTCACGGCTTCTCAGCCTACGGAAACAAGACGCGCAGCCGCGCGCGACCGGGTGTGGGGGCGTCGACCCTCAGCCGCGAGGTGACTCACGTCGCACCGGCGGCGTGCCCGCGAGCCCGCGGTGGACGAACTCCGTGAGCGTCTCGATCGCCTCCTCGTCGGAGATCGTCCGTCCCGTGCCGTCCCCGCCTGCGGCGAGCCAGGTGTAGGCGAACTGGTCGAGCAGGCTGTAGTACGCCGACACCACGAGGTCGGCCTCTCCCGGCAGCGGGATCCCGGCGGCACGCACGGGATCGAGGTGCCCGATCAGATGGGCCGCGTCCCGGGTGGTCATCTCCTGCAGCCTGCGTCCGAACTCGGGATCGGCCATGGCGGCCTGCCGGAGCGCGACCATCTCGGGGACGTGCTCGCGGTAGAAGGCCCAGAACTGCTCGATGTGCCAGCGCACGGCGTCCCGGTCGCCGAAGTCGGAGCGGTGGGCGGGGTCCTCAGCGGCGCGGTCGCCCTCGGCGAACATGTCGGTGAGCAGCGCCGTGAGCAGCTCGTCCTTGCTCGCGAAGTGGTTGTAGAACGAGCCGGCGGCGCGCCCGGCTGCCGCCGTGATGTCCGTGATCTTCGTGTTGACGAAGCCGCGCTCGGCGAAGACGCGCTTGGCCGCCGCCTTCAGCGCGGCCTCGGTCTCCGCCGCCTTCGCCGCGCGGCTCGTGGCAGCCCCCATGCCCGACCTCCTTGACAGCGGACGCTAGCAGCGCCCAAGCTGAAGCATCGTTCAGTGAACTCAGGTTCAGCCAAGGAGGGAACTCATGGACCACCCGGTCCTCATCGCCGGTGCCGGCCCCACCGGTCTCACCCTGGGCATCGAGCTCGCCCGTCGCGGCGTCGGAGTGCGCGTCGTCGAGCGCGGCGAGCGGCCCGCTGCCGGTTCGCGCGGCGACGGCCTGCAGCCACGGACACTCGAGGTCTTCGACGACCTCGGTGTGCTCGACGCAGTGCGCGACGCGGGGTCCCCTCCCGCACCGCTGCGCGTCCATGTCGGCGGGCGGTTCGTCGGGGAGCGGCGGATGAGCGAATGGCGGGAACCCACGCCCGACGTGCCGCTGCCCAACCCGTGGATGCTCGGCCAGGACCGCACCGAGGGGATCCTGCGCGACCGGCTCGCCGAGCTGGGTGTCCCGGTCGAGCTCGGCACCGAACTGGTGGCGTTCGAGCAGGACGACGTCGGCGTGAGCGCCACCCTCCGGCGCGACGGCCGGACCGAGCGCGTACGGGCGGCGTACCTGGTGGGGGCCGACGGGGGCCACAGCACCGTGCGCAGGGCACTCGGTATCCCGTTCGACGGCACCACCGACGAGTCGATGCGGATGCTGCTCGGCGACATGCGGATCGAGGGACTCGACCACCGGTACGGCTACTGGTTCGGCGCCGAGGACGACCCCCGCGCCGGCGTCGCGCTGAGCCCGCTGCCCGGCGGAGACCTCTTCCAGACCATCTGCCCGGCCGATGCCGATGCCGAACCGTCGCCTGCCACGGTGCAGGCGGCGTTCGACCGGTTCGGGGTCCCGGCCGGTTTCCGGCTGCGGGAGCTGGCCTGGGTCACGGTCTGGCGGCCGAACTCCCGGCTCGCCCAGCGCTACCGCGTCGGACGCGTGTTCCTGGCGGGCGACGCCGCCCACGCCCACCCGCCGACGGGCGGCCAGGGGCTCAACACCGGCGTCCAGGACGCCTACAACCTGGGCTGGAAGCTCGCCGAGGCACTGGACCCCGATACCGACGCCGAGCGGGCGGCCCGCCTGCTCGACAGCTACGAGGCGGAACGGCTCCCCGTGGCCGCGCGGGTGCTCGGGATCAGCAACGCACTGCTGCGCAAGTACACCGACGGCGCATCCGATGCCTTCGCGCGTGGCAGGGAGACCCACCAGCTCGACATCACCTACCGCGACGGCCCGCTGGTCCACGACGGACGCGCGGAGCCCGGAGCGCTGCGGGCGGGCGACCGCGCGCCGGATGCGCCGGTCGTCGACGCCGATGGGCGAGCGACCCGGCTGTTCGACCTGTTCCGCGGCCCGCACGCCACGGTGCTGGCCTTCGGCGCCAGTGTGGAGGAGGCACCGCCGGGGGTGGCGGCACACGCCGTGCTCCGCGCCGGGGAACGTGCCACCGGCACGGCGGTGGTGGACGCCCAGGGGCACGCGTTCGGCGCGTACGACGTGGCGGACGGCACCACGGTCCTCGTCCGTCCCGACGGCTACATCGGGTCGATCACGCACACGCGAGGGCGCGTCAGCCTCCCGACGGGAGCTTCACCACGCTGACGAAGAAGTGGTCGATCTGCTTGATGGCCTCGATGAAGCCCTCGAAGTCGACCGGCTTGGTGACGTAGGCGTTGGCGTGCAACTGGTAGCTGCGCAGCACGTCCTCCTCCGCCTGCGAGGTGGTGAGGACGATCACCGGGATGTGGCGCAGGTCCGGATCGGCCTTGACCTCCTCGAGCACCTCACGGCCGTCGCGCCGGGGAAGGTTCAGGTCGAGCAGGATCAGGTCCGGGCGCGGCGCGTCGGTGTAGGGCTCCTCACGGCGCAGGTAGGAGAGCGCGGCCGCACCGTCCGTCACCACGTCGAGCCGGTTGTGCAGGTACTCGTCGAACGCCTCGCGGGTCATCAGGACGTCGCCCGGGTCGTCCTCGACCAGTAGAACGTTGATGATCCGGGGCTGGAGCTCTGTCACGCGTCGGTCTCCTCGGACGGAAGGGGTTCAGGGGGCGCCACGTCAGCCGGGACGGGCAGGCTGAAACGGATGGTGGTGCCGGGCCCGGGGGTCTCGACGAGACCGATCCGGCCGCCGTGGAACTCGACGATCTTCTTCGCGAGCGCCAGGCCGATGCCGGTTCCGGGATAGACGTCGCGGCCGTGCAGCCGCTGGAAGATCACGAACACCTTGTCGGAGTACTCGGACTCGATGCCGATGCCGTTGTCGCTCACCGTGATCTCGAAGAAGTCGTCCTCCTGTCGAGACTCCACCCGGACCACCGGCGGCACACCCTCCTGGTGGAACTTCAGCCCGTTGCCCAGGAGGTTCACCAGCAGCGCCTGCAGCAGAGCGCGGTCGCCCGCCACCACCGGCAGCTCACCGAGGACGATCTCGCCGCCGGCCTCCTCGCGTGCCGGCTCGAGCTGAGCCGCGGCGGCCTCGGCCGTCACGCCGAGATCGACAGCCGTGAAGTTCTCGGTCGTCCGCCCGACGCGGGAGAACGACAGGAGGTCGTTGATCAGCCGTTGCATGCGCGAGGCGCCGTCCACGGCGAAAGCGATGTACTGGTCGGCGCGCTCGTCGAGCTGACCTCCGTACCGCCGCTGCAGCAGCTGGCAGAAGCTCGACACCTTGCGCAGTGGCTCCTGCAGGTCGTGGCTCGCCACGTAGGCGAACTGCTCGAGGTCGCGGTTGGAGCGCTCCAGCTCACGTGTCTGGTCGTCGAGGCGCCGGTTCACCTCCTTGGTCTCCTCGAGGTCGCGGAGGATGTGCCGGCGCATCGCCTCGACGTCTGCGCCGAGCCCGACGATCTCGCGCGGACCACCTGCGCTCACGGGCTTCGTGACGTCCCCGGACGCCACCTGGCGCACCTGCGCCGCGAGCTGCGAGACCGGACTCAGCATCCCCCGTCGCAGCCCGACGGCCGCCGCCACCAGGAACGACGCCAGCAGCGCGGCGATCGCGATACCCACGACGAGGAGGAACCGCGACGCCGACTCGATGCCGGTCCTGGCCGCCTCCCGCTTCCCCTGCAGGTCGGTGAGCAGTGTCCGCAGCGCAGCCCGCACCTCGTCGAACTGTGCCCGTCCCTGCTCCGGGTCGATCCCGGTGGCGGTCCCGGCGAGCACGGGACCCGCGTACTGGGTGCGCCAGTTCTGCGCCGCCTGCTCCACCGCGTCGAGGTTTGCGTCGAGGCCGGGGAGGCGGCCGGTGGCGGCGAGCCCACGCAGCTGGGACACCATCTCCGCCTCGCCCGACCGGCCGTCCTGGTAGGGGCCCAGGAACTCCGCACGGCGGCCCAGGTCGTAGCCGCGAACGCCGGTCTCCTGGTTCAGCATCGCGTTCGACAGCTGCTGCGCTGCGACCAGCGCCGGACCGGCCGAGTCGATCAGCGCGGCCCTCGCTTCGGCGAGCCGCCACAGCGCGACGCCACCGAGGATGACGACGACCAGCGCGAAGAGCGCCGCCAGCGAGGCGCCGAGGGCGAAGATCCGCGCCAGCGGCCAGTGCCGGCCGCTCTCCTGCGAGGGGTCGCGGCGCACGGCGTCGCGCTGTGCGGGCGGGTTCACGTCGAGCGCTGTCACGTCACCGCCCCGCCGGCAGGGACGCACTGGCCGGGGGCGCGTCCTGCGGCCCGGTGTCCGACGACAGCAGCAGTATCGCGACGTCGTCGGAGAGTGGTCCCCCGTTGAGCTCCTGCGCGCGCTCCACGAGCCTCGCGGGCAGGTGCTCCAGGTCGGTGGCGCGCTCCTGTTCCAGCATCTCGAGCAGCCCCTCCTCCCACAGCGGCTCTCCGGAGACGGGGCCCCGGCCCTCGATCAGGCCGTCGGTGTGCAGCAGCAGAGCCCATTCGGCGCCCAGCGCGAAGCTCGCGGGCTCCCACGCCGCGTCGACGTCCAGGCCGAGGGGCAGGCCCACCGGCGGCGCGGCGGGCCGTGGCGACGGGATCAGCGAGACCGGCGGTGGGTGCCCCGCCAGACGCACGAGCATCTCGGTCGTCACCCTTCCGTCGGCGGGGTCCACCTCGGACCGGAACGCGACGGTGCAGACCGTCGTGAACAGCGTCCGGTCGTGCCGCTCACTGACCAGCAGCTGCTGGAGCTTCGGCAGCACCTGCGGCTCGTCGACGCCTGCCAGCACGAGGGCCCGCCACGCGACCCGCAGCAGCGCACCGAGCGCCGCCTCGTCCGGGCCGTGCCCGCAGACGTCTCCCACGATCGCGTGCACCGTGCCGGTCGGACCGAGCACGGCGTCGAAGAAGTCCCCGCCGATCAAGGAACGGGTGCGACCCGCACGGTAGAACGACCGCGCCCGTACGGGGCTGCCGGCCAGCAGCGGTGACGGCAGGAGCCCACGCTCGAGACGGACCGACTCCGCCGCCGCGAGCTGCTCCTCCCGCAGCCGCAGCAGGCTCGCCTCGGCGCGCCGCCGCTCCACGGCGTAACGCACGGCCCGGATCAGCACCTGCCCGTCGACCTTGCCCTTGACCAGGTAGTCCTGTGCCCCCGCCGCGACCGCCGCCGTCCCGAGGTGCTCGTCGTCCAGGCCGGTGAGGACGCAGACGGCCGGGGCACCCTCGGTCCGCAGGATCGTGCGCAGCCCGTCGAGGCCGTCGGAACCGGGCAGGTTGAGATCGAGCAACACGCAGTCGCACCGCCCGAGCAGCCCGCGCTCGACCACTTCGGACACCGACTCGGCCACCGTCACTGCGAGCTCGGGGTCGACCTCGGCGAGCAGCTCGCGCACGAGGAACACGTCGCCCGGGTCGTCCTCGACCAGCAGCACGTGCCGAGGCGCACCCGGAACGGTTCGGATCATGCCGAGCGCTCCTTCTCGCAGGCCTCCGTGGCACAGTGCACCGGCGGGAGCCGGAAGCCTAGATCCCGGAACCCTCGACACGTGCCACGGGTCCTGTCACACAGCAGACGCAGCACCTTGCAGCACCGAGGTGAAGAGCGCCAGGCCGTCCTGCGACGGACCGGTCAGCGCGTCGATCGCGTGCTCGGGATGCGGCATCAGGCCGACGACACGGCCGTCGGCCGAGCTGATCCCGGCGATCGCCGACATCGCGCCGTTCGGGTTCGCTCCCGCGTACCGGAACACGATCCGGCCGTCGCCCTCCAGCTGGTCGATCGTGGCAGCGTCGGCGACGAAGCGGCCCTCGCCGGACTTCAGCGGCACGAGGATCTCCTGGCCCGCGGTGAGGTCGCCCGTCCACGCGGTGGCGGTGGACTCGACCCGCAGCCGCTGGTCGCGGCACACGAAGTGCAGCCCCACGTTGCGCGTGAGCGCCCCGGGCAGCAACCCGGCCTCGCACAGGATCTGGAACCCGTTGCAGATCCCGAGTACGGGCGTGCCGCGACCGGCGGCGGCCACGACCTCGGTCATGATCGGGGCGATGCTGGCGATGGCGCCTGCCCGCAGGTAGTCGCCGTAGGAGAAGCCGCCCGGCACGATCACCGCGTCGACGCCCTGCAGGTCGTGGTCGGCGTGCCACAAGGCCACCGGCTCGGCGCCCGCGTAGCGCACCGCCCGGGCCGCGTCGACGTCGTCGAGCGTGCCCGGGAACGTGATGACGCCGACCCTCATGCCCTCGTCACCACCCAGTCCTCGATCACGGGGTTGGCCAGCAAGCTGCCCGCCACCCGGTGCAGGGTCTCGTCGTCGACCGAGTCGTCCACCTCGAGCTCGAAGTGCTTGCCCTGCCGCACGTCCCCGACCCCGGCAACGCCGAGCCGGGCGAGCGCACCCGCGACGGCCTGCCCCTGCGGATCGAGGATCTCGGGCTTCGGCATCACGTCCACCACGACCTTTGCCACCACATCAGCGTACGGCGAACACCATTGCCGCCCCGCGCCACCGTCCGTGAGGCTCCCCCCATGGGTCGATGGCTGGTACTCGGCGGTACGCGTTTCCTCTCCAGGGCGGTGGCTTCCGCGGCCGTGACCAGGGGACACGAGGTGGTGTGCGCGGCCCGCGGCGAGTCCGGTGCCGTGCCGGAGGGCGCAAAGCTCCTCGCGGTGGACCGGGATGCCCCCGGCGCGCTGGACCCGCTGCGCGGCGAGGCGTTCGACGCTGTCGTGGACGTCGCCAGGATGTCGCTGCCGTGGGTGCGCTCCGCGCTCGACGTCCTGGGCACGACCGCGGGGCACTGGACCTTCGTCTCGACGATCAACGTGTACGCCGACAGCGTCACCCACGGTTCGGGCGTCGACGCCGCGCTGGTCACACCGCGCACCGCCGAGACCCCCACCGAGGACGGCGAGGCGTACGGCCCGATCAAGGTGGCGTCCGAGAACGCGGTACGGGCCGTGGCGGGCGAGCGGGCGCTGATCGCACGGTCGGGCCTCATCTGCGGCCCGGACGACGGCACCGACCGGTTCGGCTACTGGCCGAACCGGCTGGCGCGGGGCGGCCGGGCGATCGTGCCGGGCGATCTCGCACAGCCCGCCCAGATCATCGACGTCCGCGACCTCGCCGACTGGATCGTGCGGTCCGGGGAGGAGCACCTCGTCGGGACCTTCGACACCAGCGGCCCCCGCTCCACCCTCGGCGCGGTGCTCGGCGAGATCGCCGACGCCGTCGGGGCCGCCGATCTCGAACGCGTGCCCGTGGCACCGGAGGCGCTGACGGCGGCCGGGGTGCAGCACTGGTCCGGACCCCGGTCGCTGCCGCTGTGGCTGACCCCGGCCGAGGCGGGCATGCTGGCGCGCGACACCGCACCCGCCGCGGCGGCGGGCCTGCGCTGCCGCCCGGTCGCCGAGACGGCCCGCGCGGCGCTCGAGCACGAACGCGCCCTCGGGTCCGACCGTCCCCGCAGGGCCGGGCTCACCCCGGCCGAGGAGTCGGAGATCCTCACCACGCTGCTCTGACCAGCGCGGAGTCGTGACCGCGCCCCCGTGGCCTTCCGGTGGAACACTCGTCGAGGTGCAGATCACCCACTTCGGCCACTCGTGTCTCCTGCTCGACACCGGCGCAGCACGGTTGTTGATCGATCCCGGGTCGTTCTCGGCCGGCTTCGAGGGGGTGGCCGGACTCGACGCCGTGCTCGTCACGCACCAGCACGTCGACCACCTGGACACCGACCGGCTCGGCGCCCTGCTGACCGCCAACCCCGACGCCCGCCTGATCGTCGACGCCGGGACGTCCCAGCAGCTCGCCGACGTCGAGCACGAGGTGGTGGCGCCGGGAGCCCGGTTCGAGGTCGGGGGGTCGCGGATCGAGGTGCTCGGCGGGCGGCACGCGGTGATCCACGACGACATCCCCGTCGTCGCGAACAACGCCTACCTGGTCGACGGCACCCACCTGCACCCCGGCGACTCGTTCACCCCGCCCGCCACGCCGGTCGAGGTGCTCTTCCTGCCGACCGGTGCACCCTGGCTCAAGCTCTCCGAAGCCGTGGACTACCTGCGGGCGGTCGCACCACGCACGGCGGTGCCGATCCACGAGGCCGTGCTCGCCCGGCCCGCGATGCACTACGGGATGTTCGAGCAGCTGGCCCCCGAGCAGACCACCGTCCACGTCCTGGAACGCGAGAAGCCCACCACGCTCTGACCCGTCGCCCCCGCCTCCCGGGCGACTCGCGCACACAAACCGGGCGACTCGCGGGCACGTGACGGGCGACTCGCGCACACGAACCGGGCGACTCGCGGGGCCCCCGCGAGTCGCCCCGAAACTGCCCGCGAGTCGCCCGAAAACAGTGCGCGAGTCGCCCCGAAATCGTGCGCGAGTCGCCCCTGGGGTGCGGGGCGGGTCAGGCGGCTCGGGCCACCGACGTGAGGCGGTAGGTGGCGGGGACGGCGCCGAGGCGGAGCGCGGCGTCCACCGCCGCCAGCACGGCGGCCCGCCGCGCAGGCCGCTTCAGGTCCTTGGCCCTGATGTTGATCCGCACCAGCCCGCCGCGCCGTACCGTGCGGGCGACCTCGGCCTCCAGCACCCGGCAGCGCCACGCCTCGGCGGCCTTGCGGTCGTCGGCCAGCGGGTGGCGCTCGCCCGAGACGCGGAACCCGAGCACCCTGGCCCGCACCACCGGGTCGACGGCCGGACCGTTCAGGCGGCGGACGCCGTTCTCGTCGGCCAGCACGCCGAAGCCCTGCTCGTGCAGCGCCTCGACCGTGCCCGGCGACGCGAGCCAGCGCGGCGGGACGAACATGTCGGTGCGCAGGCCCAGCGCCGTCAGTGCCCGGCGGGCCGCGGTGAGCCGCAGGCCGGCCTCATGACGGGGCAGCGCGGCGAACTCCGCACGGCGGCCCACCCGCGCGAGCGCCGAGGACTGCCAGGCGCCGATCGGATCCGAGTTGTGGTCGTAGCCGTGCAGCACGATGGCGTCACCCGCTTCGCGCCGCTCGTGCATCCAGCTCACGAGCGGCGAGCTCAGCTGCAGCTCTCCGGACGCCGAGCGGGGCCGGAACAGTTGCGACAGCGGCACGCCGCGCGCGTCGAGCTCAGCGGCGAACTCGACGCCTCGGGTGAGTGACTCGGTGGCGTCGTGCGTCAGCCCGGACAGCGAGACGACCAGGTGGGACGGCACGACCGGACGGGATTCGGGCAGCTGTGTGGCCACCGACCCATCAACGCATACCCGCGTGAACGGCGGTTGGCCGTGCTGTGATAGATGCGTGGTGCTCGGACGCCCATCACCAGTCGTCGCCGGTGATGCGCTCGTACACCTCCACGTAGCGAGCGCGCGTGGCGGCCACGACCTCGGTGGGTACCTCGGGTCCTGGTGGGGTCCGGTCCCACGTCAGCGAGGCCGACCACTCCCGCACGTACTGCTTGTCGAAGGAGTACTGCGGCCGCCCGGGCTCCCACGAGTCGGCCGGCCAGAACCGGGACGAGTCGGGGGTGAGCACCTCGTCGGCGAGCACGATCTCCCCCGCCGGGTCGAGCCCGAACTCGAGCTTGGTGTCGGCGACGAGGATCCCGTTGCCTGCCGCGATCTCGGCGCCGCGCGTGTACACCGCGAGTGTCAGGTCACGCAGCCGTGCCGCCGTCTCCGCTCCGACCGCGGCGACCACCTCGTCGAACGTCATGAACTCGTCGTGCTCACCGACGGGCGCCTTGGTGGTGGGCGTGAAGATCGGCTCGGGCAGCTTCGAGCCCTCGACGAGGCCCGGCGGGAGCGCCACCCCGGAGACCGTGCCGTGCTTCTCGTACTCCGCGAGCCCCAGTCCGGCGAGGTAGCCGCGGGCGATGCACTCCACGGGCAGCATCGAGAGCCTGCGGCAGCGGATCGCCCGGCCGACGAACTCCGGGGGCACGTCCGAGGCCGAGATGACGTGGTTGGGCGCGATGTCGGCGAGCCGGTCGAACCACCAGAGCGAGAGCTGGGTGAGCAGCGCGCCCTTGTCCGGCACCGCGGTCGGGAGCACCACGTCGTAGATCGACAGCCGATCGGACGCCACGAGGAGGATGTCGTCGCCGTCGGCGTAGATGTCCCGCACCTTGCCGCTGTGCAGCAGTTTCACAGGATCGCTCCCGGTGTGTAGGCGGCAGCCTCGGGGTGGGCGTCGACGATCGTCCCCACCCGCTCGACGATCGACCCGACCTGGGTCGCGGCGGCCCCCGTGAACCGCAGCGGGTCGGCGAGCAGCCCGTCGAGGGTGCCGGACGGCAGCCCGAGCCGCTCGTCGGCGGCCAGCCGCGCGACGAGGTCGTTCTCGGCCTGGCCCTTCTCCCGCATGGCGAGCGCCACGCCGACGGCGTGCTCCTTGATCACCTCGTGGGCGCTCTCCCGCCCGACACCGGCGCGGACGGCCGCCATCAGCACCGCCGTGGTCGCGAGGAAGGGCAGGTAGCGGTCCAGCTCGCGCGCGATGACGGCCGGGTAGGCGCCGAACTCGTCGAGCACTGTGAGCGTGGTCTCGAACAGGCCGTCGAGGGCGAAGAACGCGTCCGGCAGGGCGACGCGGCGCACGACGGAGTCGGAGACGTCCCCCTCGTTCCACTGCGCGCCCGCCAGCTCGGCGGCCATCCCGGCGTAGCCCCGCAGGAGCACCATCATCCCGTTGATCCGCTCGGCGGAGCGGCTGTTCATCTTGTGCGGCATCGCGGACGAGCCGACCTGGCCGGGCTGGAAGCCCTCGGTGGCCAGCTCCGCGCCCGCCATGAGCCGGATCGTGGTGGCCAGCGACGACGGGGCGGCGGCCAGCTGGACCAGTGCG
This sequence comes from Pseudonocardia sp. OZ21, assembly GCF_059359135.1. Lineage (NCBI taxonomy): Bacteria > Bacillati > Actinomycetota > Actinomycetes > Pseudonocardiales > Pseudonocardiaceae > Pseudonocardia > Pseudonocardia sp. OZ21. The sequence goes on along the minus strand of NZ_JCADBN010000009.1, from coordinate 15,886 downwards.
CTCAGCACGTCGAAGTCCAGCGAGCGCGGGTAGACCTGGCCCACGCTGGTGAGCACACCGGAGAACCCGAGGTGGGCTGCCACCCGGTCCTCCAGCGATGCGAGCCTGGCTTCGTCGCCGCCGAGCAGGTCGAGCATGTCCTGCGCCGTGCCCATCGGGCCCTTGATGCCGCGCAGCGGGTAGCGCGCACGCAGGTCCTCCAGCCGCGCGTACGCCACGAGCAGCTCGTCGGCCGCGGAGGCGAACCGCTTGCCGAGCGTGGTGGCCTGCGCCGCGACGTTGTGGCTGCGTCCCGCCATCACCAGCTCGGCGTTCTCCGCGGCCCGGCGCGAGAGCCGGGAGAGCACGGCCACAGTGCGGTCGCGCACGTGTTCGAGCGAGAGCCGGATCTGCAGCTGCTCGACGTTCTCGGTGAGATCGCGGCTGGTCAGCCCCTTGTGCACGTGCTCGTGGCCGGCGAGGGCGTCGAACTCCTCGATGCGGGCCTTCACGTCGTGCCGCGTGACGCGCTCGCGGGCCGCGATCGATTCGAGGTCCACCTGCTCGACCACGCGCTCGTAGTCGGCGATCGCGGAGTCGGGGACGTCGACGCCCAGGTCGCGCTGCGCGGTGAGCACGGCGATCCAGAGCCGCCGTTCCAGCACGATCTTGTGTTCGGGCGACCACAGCCGGACGAGCTCAGGGCTCGCGTACCGAGCGGCCAGCACGTTGGGGATCACGTGCGGAAACGATAGGCGCTCCGCCCTACAGCGCGCGGATCAGTACCTCGCGGGCGGCCGCTCGCGGGTCGGGGTCGGCCTCGATCAACGCGCTGATGACCGCCCCGTCGACGAGCGAGACCAGGTCGCGCAGCGCAACGGTGTCGAGCGGGTGCCCGCACCGGACGAGGATCTCGGCGAGCAGCGCGTCCAGTTCCCCGCGCAGCTCCCGCATCAGCGGCGCCAGGAACGGCCGCCTGCCCGCGCCGACCAGCCGCTCGTACCGCAGGAGCACGGCGTCGAGCCCGCCGTCGCGCGACTCCGGGCCGAGCAGCTGGTCGAGCACCAGTTCGACGAGCGCAGGCGTGTCGATCGCCCCGTCGGCGAGCGCGTCGAGCTGCTCCCGGCCCTCGGCGAGCTCGTCGCGGCTGGTCCGTTCGGCGGCCGCGGTGACGAGGTCGTCGAGGGAGGCGAAGTAGTAGGTGGTGGAGGCCAGCGGCAGCCCGGCACGATCGGCCACCGCCCGGTGCCGCACGGCGTCGAAGCCACCGGAACGCAGCAGCGCGGCGGCCGCCGTCACCAGCTCCTGCCGCCGCCGTTCACCCTTGGCGGTACCCACGGGTGCAGTCTCCCGCGACGCGGGCAGCGGTCCACTGCCGGTTGACGTCAGAGGCGGGGGGCGAGGAAGTCCGCAACGGACGTCAGCCTGTCCTCGAACGGCGCCGGGGCGCCCACCTCGGCCCGGCGCGAGCTCACGATCACCGTGCCGCCCGAGGCGGTCGGGGCACTGACGGCCCCGGGGACGAGCGCCGCGACAGTGCCCGGCGGCAGGTACTGCACGGCCAGCAGCCCGGCGGCGCCGCCGTCGCCGATCTCGACGCTGATGCCCCGCTCCCCGCCGGGGCGGCACTCCATCGTGGTGGCCGCCTCGGAAGCGTCCCGCACGGCGGGCAGCACCTGCTCGACGAGCATCCGGAGCGCCGGGTCCTGCCGGTCGGCGCACTCGGTGGTGCCCGGGCCGAGTGGACGGGCCACCGGGTCAGCAGGCGGCGCCGCACCCTCGGCGCGGGCGTCGGCACCTGGTGCGGCGTCCTGCCGCGCCTCGGGCCCGGCAGCGGGTGCGGGAGCGGGAGCGAGCATCGGCGCGGCCACCGTGGTGTCGTCGCCGCGGAGGGAACCGGGCATCGCGACCGCGGCCCCGACGCCGGCCAGCGCGAGCAGCACGACCGCGCTCCCCGCCACGACCACCCGCCTGCGGACGGTGGCGCGCCGGGAGGCGCTCACGACCGAGTCGTGGTCGAAGCGCGGCGGGGGTGCACCGGGCTCGGAGGCAGCGGCGCGGAACAGGGCGCCCAGCTCCTCGTCGTCGTTGTCGCTCATCCCGTCACCTCTCTCCTATCCCGATCCCGTGGTTCGCAGGTCGTCGAGCGAGTCCCCGAGCACCGTGCGCAGCGCAGCGAGGCCGTGCGCGGTCTGGCTCTTGACGGTGCCCTCCGTGCAGCCCAGTGCCGCTGCCGTGGCGGCGACGTCCAGTCCGTCGAGGAACCGCAGCACGAGGACGGCGCGCTGGCGCGGCGGCACCGACCGCAGGCCGTCCACCAGCACGTGCCGCGTGGCGACGGCGTCGGACCCGGCGGGAACGCCCGCGTCGGTGGGCTCGGCGGTGGCGCGTTCCCGGCGCCAGGGCCGCCGCGACTCGTCGACGACGGCGCGCACGAGGGTGCGGCGCATCCACGCGTCGAGCGCGCCGCGGTCGCGGATCCGGCGCCAGTGCCGGTGCAGTGCCACGAACGCCGCCTGCGCGTGGTCGTCGGCGTGATGCCAGTCGCCGCACAGCAGATACGCGGTACGGCGCACCGCGTCCCGGCGGGCGCGGAAGTACTCCTCGAACGTCTCTGCGACGAACTTCTGCTCGCCGGCGTCGTCCACCCGGGGGTTCCCCTCCTTCCGCATCACGTCGTGCTCGTCGCCGTCCGCACGCTTCGCTCTCGGGGACGGGACGCAAGGATCAGGGCTGCAGGTTGTACACGAGTCGCCCATTCACTCGAACGGACGTACCGCCGTGATCTGTTCGTGACCCCGTCGCGGCCGGCCCGTCGCCTGCTGGTTGAATCGGAATCCGTGCGATCTCCATCGCGAGCCCGGCGGTCTGCGAAACCCGACGACCGCCCGATCGACCTCCGCTCGGACACCGTCACCCAGCCCACGAAGCAGATGCGGGCCGCGATGGCGGCCGCCGAGGTGGGGGACGACGTCCTCGACCGCGATCCCACGATGCGCGAGCTCGAGGTGCGGGTGGCTGGTCTCGTCGGGGCGGCCGACGCGCTCTGGACCCCCAGCGGGTCCATGGGCAACCTCATCGCGCTGATGCACCACCTCCAGCGCGGCGACGCGTTTCTCGCCCCAGCGGGGGCACATGTGCTCGATGCCGAGCTCGGCACCGCCGCATGGCTCGCCGGTGGGATGCCGCGACCGATGGAGCACGACGCCGGGCCCGGCAAGGTCTCGCCCGCCGCCGTACGCCGCGCCGCCGGCTCCACCGGGCCCTACTACACGCTGCGCACCACCCTGCTGTGCCTGGAGAACACCCACAACGCGGCGGGGGGCACGGTCACCGCACCCGAGGAGCACGCGGAGGTCGTCGCCGCGGCGCGGGGCGCGAAGCTGCGCGTCCACCTCGACGGGGCCCGGCTCTGGCACGCCGCGGTGGCACTCGGCGTGCCCCCGGGGGCACTCACCGTCGGCGCCGACACCGTGCAGGTGTGCCTGAGCAAGGGTCTCGGCGCTCCTGTCGGGTCGCTGGTGGCCGGGTCGGCCGAGTTCGTCGAGGAAGCCAGGCGGCTGCGCAAGATGCTCGGCGGCGGCGTCCGTCAGGGTGGGGTGCTCGCCGCTGCGGGACTGGTGGCGCTCGACCGGGTGGATCGCCTGTCCGAGGACCACGAGCGCGCCAAGAGGCTCGCCTCCGGGCTGCGTGAGCGCGGCTGGCTGGTCGGGGTGCCGCAGACCAACATCGTGCTGGTGGCCGTGGCGGACCTGAACGGCACGATCCGCCGCTTCGAGGAGGCCGGCGTGCGGGCGTCGACGATGGCGGGCCAGGTCCGGCTGATGACGCACGCCGACCTGACCGACGCCGACATCACCGCGGCACTGGAGCGGATCGGCCCGGTCGAACCGTCACGGCCACCGGGCATCACGGCCGGGCCGGGACGCGGGACAACGGCCCGTGCCGGTCGCGCGACGGCCCACCCGGCCGGAAAGTAACCGCCGCCCGAGCCGCCCGAACGGCCGAGATCGACATCAGAGTGGTCAGGTGCGGTCGCGGCCACTCTCACGTCGATCTCGGCGGTCTCCATCCCTCAGCCGGGGTGGAGCCAGCCCTCGAGGCGCTTCAGCGCTTCCGCCACGTCCTCCGTGGCGCCTGCACAGGACAGCCGGATCCAGCGCCCGCCGTCGACCGGGTCGAAGTCGATCCCCGGGGCGACCGCGACGCCGGTGGCGGCGAGCAGCTGGTAGGTCAGGTCCATCGAGTCGACGGTCAGGTGCGACACGTCCGCGTAGACGTAGAACGCGCCGTCCGGTGGGGCCAGTCGCGTGATCCCCAGCCGCGGCAGGCCGTCGAGCAGGAGCCCCCGGTTCACCGCGTACCGGGCGACATGCGCGTCGGCCTCGACGTAGCTCGTGGGATCGAAGGCGCCCAGCGCGGCACGCTGGGCGAGGGCGGGCGCGCAGATGGTCAGGTTGCCCGCCAGGCAGTCGGCAGGCCGCAGCAGCCGGGGCGGCAGGAGCAGCCAGCCCAGCCGCCACCCGGTCATCGAGAAGTACTTCGAGAACGAGTTGACGACGATCGCCTCGCGCGAGGTGCCCCACGCCGACGAGGTCGGCGGGCCACCCGCGTAGGAGATGCCGTGGTAGATCTCGTCACTCACCAGCTGGATGCCGCTGCTCTCGCAGTACGACGCCAGCGCGGCGAGCTCGGCCGGATCCAGCACGGAGCCGGTCGGGTTGGCCGGACTGGCGACCACGAGCCCGCGCACGGGCTCGTCCAACGCCTCCAGCATGGCGACGGTCGGCTGGTAGCGGGTCTCGGGCCCGCACGGCAGCTCGACGACCTCGCAGCCGAGCGCCGTGAGGATGTTGCGGTAACAGGGGTAGCCGGGCCGGGCCAGTGCCACCCGGTCGCCGGCGTCGAACGCCGAGAGGAACGCAAGCAGGAAGCCACCTGACGAGCCGGTGGTGACCACCACCTGCTCCGCCGGGACGTCGAGGCCGTACCGGCGGGCGTAATGGCCCGCAATCGCCGAACGCAGCTCGGGGATGCCGAACGTGACCGTGTAGCCGAGCACGTCGTCGGACAGCGCCGCCACGGCGGCCGCCCGCACGGCGGGGGGAGCCGGGGTGGACGGCTGGCCCGCCGAGAGGTTCACCAGGTCGCCGTGCGTGCGCTGACGCTCAGCAGCGGCCGACCACACGTCCATGACGTGGAACGGCGGGATCGCCGCACGGGTCGCGATCGGGATCCCGGATGTCGCAGGAGGTGTCACGGTCCCGAGCCTAAGCGGACGGCGGCCGCCCTCCCGGAGGAGGACGGCCGCCGCGGTGACCGACTCAGATCAGGCCGGAGACCAGGTCCGTCGCAGAGAAGACGTCCGTGCCACCGGGGACGGCGTCGGTGACGGCGCTCGTGTCCGGCAGGTCGGGGAGGTCGACCTGAAGAGCCGCACGCAGGCTCTCGGTGGCGTCGTCCGCCGCGTCGTCCGCGTCCTCGTCCGAGGTCGCGTCGTCGTCGTCGTTCGACGTGCTCAGGATGGGCAGCGCGGGCAGCGCGGGCAGCTCGCCGACGACGGGGAGCTCCGGCAGCGCGGGCAGCTCGGGCAGGTCGACGGAGACCGGGAGCTCCGGCAGTGCGTCGGTCACGTCGGTCACGGTGTCCGTCACGACGTCGGTGCTCGGGAGCACGGCAAGCACGTCGTCGGTCGGGAGCGCCGGGAGGTCGGACACGAGCGGCAGCGCCGGCAGGTCGGACACGAGCGGCAGCGACGGCAGCGCGTCGGTGCCCGGGATCGAGGGGAGCGCGTCGGTGCCCGGGAGCGCGGGCAGCACCGGGAGCGCAGGCAGGGCGTCGGTGCTCGGCAGCGCGTACGACACCGGCTGGTTCAGCTCGAGGACGCTGAGGTCAGGGGCACCCGCGGACGGCAGCTCGGAGAGACCCGCACCGCCCCCGCCGAGGTTGAGCAGGCCGAGGTCGATCCCCTGGAGGTCCAGCCCGTCGGTGGGCAGCCCGTCGGTGGGGAGGTTGCTCAGCTCCGCCGCGGTGAGGCCGGGCAGGGTGGAGGCGTCGAAGGCCTCGAAGCCGGCGTCCGTGCCTGCGATGTCGTCGTCGCTGACCGGGTCGGGCAGGTGGGCCTCGGCGGCGCCGGCCGGCCCGGCGATGGCGAGCATGGCCATCGGCGCGCCCAGCACACCGAGTGCGGCCCGGCCGGCGATACGCGACACACGGCTCTGGGCGGCGTGACGCGGACGTGCGTTGTTCGTCATGCGAGTCCTCGGTTCTCGGGGGAGCGAACTGATGACCCGGAGCAGACCCACGATCTCGGCCATCACGGGGAGCGACGACGATGTGGATCAGTTGCGGGCAGCGGAACCATCTACCGCCACCCGTTCGGACGCAAGCTGGGGCAATCGATAACCGACTGCCACTTTTGCCGCCCGTTCGGCCGACAAGCTCGCTTTTTGGGTGAATCCCGAGCGGGCGAACCCCTACCGGATATCACCCGATCGAGTGACAACCTCAGCGGGACGAGGGATCGTCACGTCACCGCGGGCGGCGCGCAGGGCGATGTCCGTGCGGTGATGCGAGCCCGCGAGGTGAACGCTCGCCAGGCGACGGTAGGCATCGTCCCGGGCCAGCACAAGGTCCGCTCCCGTGCCGACGACCGACATCACACGGCCTCCCGTGGACACCACGGCTCCGTCGTCGCGCCTGCGGGTGCCGCCGTGCAGCACGCCGTCGGCGTCCGCTCCGCTGATCACGTCGCCCAGCCGGGGCAGGCCCGGGTAGCCCTCCGCGGCGACCACCACCGTGACGGCGGCACCGTCGGACCACTGCAGCGGAGACTGTGCCGCCAGTCCGCCCGTCGCCGTGGCGTGCAACAGGCGCGCGAGCGGGGTGCGCAGCAGCGCCAGCACGACCTGCGTCTCCGGATCACCGAAGCGGCAGTTGAACTCGATCACCGCGGGCCCGGCCGAGGTCAGGGCCAGGCCCGCGTAGAGCAGACCGGTGAACGGGGTGCCTCGCCGCACCATCTCCACCGCCACCGGTGCGACGATGCTCGCCACGAGGTCCTCGGCCAACGAGGGCGACGCCCACGGCAGCGGCGCGTAAGCGCCCATCCCGCCGGTGTTCGGGCCCGTGTCGTCGTCACCGACGCGCTTGAAGTCCTGTGCCGGCAGCAGCGGCACCACCGTCTCCCCGTCGACCAGACAGAACAGTGAGACCTCGGGGCCGTCCAGGAACGCCTCCAGCAGCACCGGATGCCCGGCGTCGAGCAGCGTGCTGGCGTGTGCGCGGGCCGCGTCGAAGTCCGGGCTCACCACGACGCCCTTGCCCGCCGCCAGCCCGTCGTCCTTCACCACGTACGGCGGGGTGAACCGGGACAGCGCGGAGTCGAGGTGCGCGGGGTTGTCGACGATCTCGGACGCGGCGGTGGACACGCCTGCCGCCTCCATCACGTCCTTCGCGAAGCTCTTGGAGCCCTCGATACGGGCGGCGGCGGCGCTGGGGCCGAAGCACGCGATGCCCTCGGCGCGGACGGCGTCGGCGACCCCGGCGACGAGCGGCATCTCGGGACCGACGACGACCAGGTCGGCCTTCCAGTCGACGGCCAGCGCCGCGGCCGCGGCCGGATCCAGCACGTCGAGCCCGCGCTGCTCGGCCACCGCGGCCGTGCCCGCGTTGCCCGGCGCGCAGGCCAGCGCCGTCACTTCCGGGTCCTGCGCCATGGCAAGGACAATGGCGTGCTCACGAGCACCGGACCCCACGACCAGAACACGCACGACGTGGGATCGTATCGGTCGCACCGGCGGCCTTCTCGCAGATCCCGGCCCCGCAGGTCGGTCACATCCGCAGTTCATCAGCTCGACCCACGCAGGCCACCTCCTGGTGGCGGCTGCCTCCCCCGGATGGGGCAAAGTTTTCGTCCATGGCGTCGCCCATCCGTGGCAATACCGCGGCTGTTCCCCTGAATGTGGCCTCCACCACTCCCACCGCCGGGGGTACCGCCCCCACCAACGGGCGCGAGTCGAAACGGGCCGTGGTCGTCATCGGGCACCGTGGCGCGTCGGGTTACCGCCCCGAGCACACGCTCGCCTCCTACGAGCTCGCCGCCAGGATGGGTGCGGACTTCATCGAGCCCGACCTCGTGAGCACCTCCGACGGGGTGCTCGTCGCCCGGCACGAGTCGCAGATCAGCCGCACCACGGACGTCGCCGACCATCCGGAGTTCGCCGACCGCCGGGCCACGAAGACCATCGACGGTGTGGTCCACACCGGGTGGTTCACCGAGGACTTCACCCTCGCCGAGCTCAAGACCCTGCGGGCGAAGGAGCGGATCCCGGGCGTCCGCCAGGAGAACACGATCTACGACGGGTGGTTCGAGATACCGACGTTCGACGAGATCCTGGCACTCCGGGAGCGGCTCTCCGCGGAGCTCGGCCGGGTGATCGGCGTCTACCCGGAGACCAAGCACCCCAGCTACTTCGCCTCGATCGGCTGCCCCCTGGAGCCTGCGCTCGTCACCGCGCTGGACAAGGCAGGCCTCAACCGGCGGGGCGCGCCGGTGTTCGTGCAGTCCTTCGAGACCGCGAACCTCCGGAAGCTCAGTGGCGAGCTGAACGTGCCGCTGGTGCAGTTGCTCGACACCGAGGGCGCCCCGGCCGACCTCGCGGCGGTCGGCGACCCGCGCACGTACGTCGACCTCGTGACACCCGCAGGCCTGGAGGAGATCGCGACCTACGCCGACGGCATCGGACCCGACAAGAACATGGTGGTCGCCCGCAACGCCGACGGCACCCTCGGCGACCCCACCCCGCTCGTCGCGACCGCCCACGCCGTGGACCTGCTGGTGCACCCGTACACGTTCCGCAACGAGAACGAGTTCCTGCCGGCCAACCTGCGCAGCGCCGGCTTTCCCGCCGACTACGGCAACGTGTTCGCCGAGTACGCGGTGTTCTTCGCCGCAGGCATCGACGGGCTCTTCGCGGACAACCCGGACACCGCCGTGACGGCCCGCGCCGCCCTGTAACCCCGACCTGGCCCCACCCCGCGAGTCGCCCGACCCGGCCCCGCGAGTCGCCCGATCCGCGTCGGCGAGTCGCCCGAAACCCGCGCTCGGGCGGGAGCTCAGGTGGCCAGGAAACCGGCGAGCAGCGCGTTCGTCTCCCGCGGCCGTTCCTGGTGGGGGAAGTGGCCGGTGGCGGGCAGCACGTGCAGCCGGTGGTCGGCTCCGATCCACCGCTGCGATGCCGCCGCGGTGCGGAGGAGCATGCACGGGTCCTGCGCACCGTGGACCTGCAGCACCGGAACGGCGGTGGGCCGAGCCACGGCGGCGGCGAAGCGCCTGCCCTCGGCACGGAACTGCGACCGCAGGGCCCAGCGGTAGTACTCCATCGCGGAGTGCACGACCCCGGGCACCTGGATCGCATGGCGGTAGCACGCCGCCGCCTCCGCGAAGTCGGGCGACGCCACCCACTCCGGTCCGGCCCTCGCACGCATGATCCGGGCCACGCGAGCGCCGTCGTCGGCACGCAGGGAGCGTTCGGGCAGGCGCGGCAGCTGGAATCCCAGCGCGTTGGCCGCAGTGGCCCGGCCCTGGCCGCGGGGGTCGCGCACCACCGCTGCGCGCACCGCCAGCGGATGGGGAGCACCCACCACGGCGAGCGAGCGCACGAGCCGCGGATGCAGCGCCGTGACCGTCCAGGCGATGAGCCCGCCCCAGTCGTGCCCGACGAGGTGCGCGCGGGGCTCACCGAGCGCCCGGATCAGGCCGGCGACGTCACCGGCCAGTGTCCACAGGTCGTACCCGCGCGGGGGCTTGTCGGAGTCGCCGTAGCCGCGCAGGTCGACGGCGACCGCCCGGAAGCCGAGGTCGGCGAGGTGGCTGAGCTGGTGGCGCCACGACCACCAGAACTCGGGGAACCCGTGGAGCAGTACGACCAGCGGGCCACCACCGTCGCACTCGGCGACGTGCAGGCGGATGCCGTTGGCCGAGACGGCGCGGTGCGTCCAGGGACCGGACAGCCGGACCGACGACGGGTCCGGCCCCGCCCTGCGCACTCCGGTCAGCGCGCGGGCGACGCGGGCCGGCCGTTCAGCTCGTGCGCCTGGCCGTCCGGTTCGCCCCGGCCGCGGTGGGACAGGACCTGCGCCGACTCCTTCAGGCTGGAGATCGTGCGCTCCGGCTTGCGGATGCGGCGGACCCGCAGATAGCCCAGCAGCGCGAAGAGCCCGGCGACGATGAGCATGAGCCCGAACACGATGCCGAACGCAGCGGCCCGGTTGAGCCACAGCGCGAGCAGCTCGCCGAGCGCGAAGAACGCGAAGAACAGGCTGAAGAGCAGGACCGTCAGCGCGACGATGAAGAAGACACTGCCCTGCAGGCCCTTCTTCACCTCGGACGTCACCTCGGCGCGGGCCAGCTCCACCTCGGCCCGCACGAGCGTGGAGACCTGGGCCGTGGCCTCACGGACCAGAGCACCGATCGACTGCTCTCCCGCCGGCTTGACGGGCTCCCGCGATAGCGGGATCGAGGGCAGCACGGGTGGAACCTCCGCGCCACTGGAGCTGGTCGGGCTGGCCACCGCGGTCCTCCTGCACGTGCTGCTCGGCTTGTCGGTGATCGGTTGACCATCCTTCCACGGTCACGAGGCCGGTGCCCGCTCAGGAGCGCGGCGCGCCGCGCCCTTCACCGGTCGGGTACGGCGTGCTCCCGGCTCGTCCGCGTCCCGCACTCGTCGCTGCGGGCGCCGTCACTCCTCGGGACGCCCGCGCAGGCGCTTGACCGCGCCGCGCCGGGTCTTGGCGTCCAGCCGCCGCCGTTTCGCCCCCGCCGTGGGCCGGGTGGGCCTGCGCCGGGCCGGGTCGGGCGCCGTGGCCGTGCGCAGGATCTCCGCCAGGCGCTCCCGCGCGGTCTCCCGGTTGCGCAGCTGGCTGCGCTGCTCGGACGAGACCACTGTCAGTACGCCCTCGACGAGTCTGCCCGCGAGCCTGTGGAGGGCCCGCTCCCGTAGCGACTCGGGGATCGAGGGCGACCCGGCCACGTCGAACGACAGCTCCACCCGCGAGTCGGTGGTGTTCACACCCTGTCCACCAGGGCCGGACGCACGGGAGAACCGCCAGTGCAGCTCCCGTTCGGGCAGTACCAGCTGTCCCCGCACCGGCAGATCACCATCGGCCACCCGGCCAGCATGCCGCAGCGCGCGGAGCCCGGAGGACGCCTACACGGACAGAACGGACAGACCGGGCGGAAGGCGTGAGGAGGTTCACCGCCCGGTACTGCGACAAAGTGCCGCGGCACTTTGTATGCTGTGGGCAGTCGACCAGACAGGAGTGTCCCCGGAAGGGAGCTGGATCGACCCGCCGCCCCACCTGGAGTCCAGATGTCATTGTCCGAGACGCAACACGAGGCCGCCGGCGCACGCCGTATCGCCCGGCCGGTCCCGCTCCGCGAGAGCGTATACAACGCGATCCTGGACATGATCGTCAGCCGGAACCTCCAGCCAGGTCAGCACCTGGTGGAGAGCGAGCTAGCGGTGATGCTCGGTGTCTCCCGCCAGCCGGTTCGTGAGGCCCTGCAGTGGCTGAAGAACGACGGATGGGTTGACCTGCGCCCCGGGCTGGGCGCGTACGTCCACACTCCCACCGTCGAGGAGGCCGACCAGCTGCTGGCCGTACGCAGGCTCCTGGAGACTGAGTCGGCACGCCTGGCCGCCCAGTACGTCACCGAGGACGGGGTCGAGCACCTGCGCGACCTCTGCCGTCAGGGCTTCGCGGCGCTGGAGGCCGAGGACGTGGCCACGATGGTCGCCCTCAACGCCGAGCTGCACGCCACGGTCATGCGGCTCTCCCGCAACGACGTGCTGGTCGAGCTCGCGAGCCAGGTCGACCGGCGGGTGCGCTGGTACTACACCCCCGTGGCCCGGCACCGCGGCGCGCAGAGCTGGAGCGAGCACTCTGCACTGATCGACGCGATCGCCGCCGGCGATGCCGACCGCGCAGCCGAGGTGATGCACGCGCACACCGAGCACACGCGCGTGTCGTACCTCGAGCAGCAGGACAAGTCCGGCGCTGACGCCGGCGCACCCGCGCGTCCGGTCACGGCCCGCCAGCCCTAGCCCGACCCGCACCACACCCTCTCCCGTCGACGACGACGGGCTCCCGGTCGACGACGACTGACTTCACGTCGACGTCGACGTCCGGTGTCACCGCTCGCACGCCGCGCCATCGCCGCGCGCGCTGCTGAGCGACCCCGGGAAAACCCTGAACGCGCAGCGCCGCGCGCTGCTGCTTCCACCACGCCGTACAGACGGCGCAGCCGTGCTCCGGCCTGCATTCCGGCGCACGGATCGGGAAGACGACCTACACGAGGTGATGAGAATGCGAACGATTCGCAAGGTTGTGCGTGCCCTGGCCGCCACGCCGCGCGGCTTCAACGCCGACGGCCGGTCGCTCGGGCTCGGCCTGGACGCCGCACTGCAGGCCCAGCGGGCCCACGGCGCCGACGTCCAGCCGATCCGGACCCCGTCCGAGACGGTGCCGGCGGCCGAGGGCCCCTACTCCCGCGCCTCCTGACACGGCGCGGGTTTCCATCCCTGGACAGCTCCACCGGCGGAGCGGCCCAGGGATGGATGGTCTGCGGCTCAGGTGGCGTACCGCGAGGGCGCTGAACCCTGCTCCGGGATCCGTGACGACGGCAGCAGGCTCGGCAGGCCCGGCCGCTGCAGCGCGCCGGTCGCCCACGCCGACCCGAGCGAGACGAACGATGCCACGAGGAACGTGGTGGCGAAGCCCCACGAGGTGACGGCGAGCGCGGCCAGTCCCACACCAAGCAGCCCGCCCCCCGCCTTGGCGCTGTACACGAGGCCGTGCACCTCGAAGGCACTCTGCTCGCCGAAGTACTCCCTGGCGATGCTGGCGAACAGCGGGTAGAAACCACCGCCGCCCAGCCCGGCCATCGCCGCTGCCACCACCATCGTGACGGTGGAGCCCGTGCTGGCCGAGAGCGCGAACAGCAACTGCGCCACGGCCTGCACCAGCAGCACGACGGTGAGCGTCGGGCAGCGGCCGAGCCGGTCGGAGATCCCGACGGACACCGCGCGGCTGGCCCCGTTCACGCCGGCGAGGACACCGGCGGCAAGAGCGACCACACCGGCTCCCGTGGCGAGGCCGGAGGCGAAGACCACCACGAACGCCGCGTTGAACAAGGAGACCGCGCCCGCGCCGATCAGGATCGCGTACATCACGGTCATGACCCGGGTGCGGATCGCCTGCAGGGCCGAGTACTCGCGGATCGCCGGAGGGTTCTTCCGCCGCCCGGGGTTGCCGATGTGGCCGAGCCCCCATGCCCGCGGGTCGACCTCGGCGGGCCACCAGCGCGCCGGCGGATCTCTGAAGTACATCCCGGTGCCTGCCACCAGGAGGAACAGCACCACCGCTGCGACGTCGAGGACCGGCGTGAGGTTGGCGGCGTCGAGCCCGATGACCGCGGCCACGACGAAGGGCACCGAACCGTAGGCGAACGCCCCGGTCACCCTGCTGACGCGGGAGGCCATGCGCTCCGGGTACCACTTGGCCACGGTGGAGGTGCAGGCCGCGTAGACGAGGCCCGCGCCGGTACCTCCCAGCACCGAGTAGCCCAGCAGTGCGCCGAGCAGGCTGGTGCTGTGGGCGAGCGAGACGAGGCCCAGCGCACTCAGCGCGGCACCGGTGATCATCACGGCGCGGGGGCCGAGGCGCCGGCGCTCACGGAGGTAGGCGGTCGGGAAGCCGACGCCGGCCTGGAACACGGTCCAGACCGCGAGTAGCCAGAACGCGCCGGCGATGCCCCAGCCGTTGCGCGCCATCAGCGCCGGGACCGCGGCCCCGTAGCCGTACTGGAGCACTCCGACCGCTGCCATCGGGATCCAGGCCAGTCGCAGCATCGACGATCGGGGGCGCCCGATCAGCGCGACCGGGTCCTCTCCGACGCGGTACCTGCGGCCGTACCAGTCGCGGACCTCCTGGTAGGCGGCATCGCCTTCCGGCTCACCCATGACTGCTCCCTCCATACTGTATGCCAAATAATGCGCGGCAGTGAGCTAGAGCACAAGGCCCCTGGACAAACTCGTTCCATACTGCATACAGTCGACCACTCCGTGACGAGGTCGTCAGACAGGAGATGCCGCAGGTGGACCTGTACGAGCACCAGGCGAAAGACTTGTTCGAGGCTCACGGCGTCCCGGTGTCCCGCGGCTCCGTCGCGGTCACGCCGGAGGAAGCCGAGGCGGTGGCCCGCGACATCGGCGGGGCCGTCGTCATCAAGGCCCAGGTGAAGGTGGGCGGCCGGGGCAAGGCGGGCGGCGTGAAGCTCGCGAAGACGCCCGAAGAGGCCAACGAGAAGGCCCACGCGATCCTGGGCATGGACATCAAGGGCCACACCGTGCACCGCGTGCTGGTGGTCGAGGCCTCGCAGATCGCGCAGGAGTACTACGTCTCCTTCCTGCTCGACCGGGCCAACCGCACCTTCCTGGCCATGGCCAGCGCCGAGGGCGGCATGGAGATCGAGCAGCTCGCGGCCGAGCGGCCCGACGCGCTCGCGAAGGTGCCCATCGACCCGCTCGTCGGGTGCGACGTGGAGCGGGCGCGCGCGATCGTCGACGAGGCCGGCTTCCCGCTGGACGTGGTCGACGCCGCTGCCGAGGTGATCGCGAAGCTCTGGGAGACCTTCGTGGCGGAGGACGCCACGCTGGTGGAGGTCAACCCACTGATCTCCGACGCCGAGGGCAACGTCATCGCGCTGGACGGCAAGGTCACGCTCGACGAGAACGCCGACTTCCGGCACCCCGGCCACGCCGACCTCGTCGACCAGCGCACCGAGAACCCGCTCGAGGCGAAGGCCAAGTCCAAGGGCCTCAACTACGTCAAGCTCGACGACGGGCAGGTCGGGATCATCGGGAACGGCGCCGGGCTGGTGATGTCCACGCTCGACGTCGTGGCCTACGCAGGCGAGAAGCACGGCGGCGTGAAGCCCGCCAACTTCCTCGACATCGGCGGCGGAGCCTCCGCGCAGGTGATGGCCGACGGGCTGGACGTGATCCTCGGCGACCCGGACGTGCGGTCGGTGTTCGTGAACGTCTTCGGCGGGATCACCGCCTGCGACGCGGTGGCCAACGGCATCGTCGAGGCGCTGAAGATCCTCGGCGACGGTGCGACCAAGCCGCTGGTCGTGCGGCTGGACGGCAACAACGTGCTCGAGGGCCGCCGGATCCTCGACGAGGCGAACCACCCGCTCGTCACCCAGGTGGACACGATGGACAACGCGGCCGACCGGGCCGCCCAGCTTGCGGCTGCGGGGGCCTGACATGGCGATCTTCCTCAACGAGAACAGCAAGGTCATCGTCCAGGGCATCACCGGCGGCGAGGGCACCAAGCACACCGCGAAGATGCTCGCCGCGGGCACCAACATCGTCGGTGGCGTGAACGCCCGCAAGGCCGGCACCACGGTGACGATCGGCGCCAAGGACCTCACCGTCTTCGGCACCGTCGAAGAGGCGATGAAGGAGACCGGCGCCGACGTCAGCGTCGTGTTCGTCCCCCCGAAGTTCACCAAGGACGCCGTGATCGAGGCGATCGACGCCGAGATCGGGCTGGCCGTCGTCATCACCGAAGGCGTTCCGGTGCACGATTCGGCCTATTTCTGGGCACATTCCTCCGCTCGGGGGAATCACACCCGGATCATCGGCCCGAACTGCCCCGGAATCATCAGCCCCGGAAAGTCGAACGCGGGCATCATTCCCGCCGACATCGCCGGCGCGGGCCCGATCGGACTCGTGTCGAAGTCGGGCACGCTGACCTACCAAATGATGTACGAACTGCGCGAGATCGGGTTCTCCACCGCGATCGGAATCGGTGGTGACCCGGTCATCGGCACCACCCA
>NZ_JCADBN010000008.1:0-339754 GCF_059359135.1 Pseudonocardia sp. OZ21 | reverse complement strand
TCGGACAACACGTGACGACCACCCATGACCGCATCCTCACCCGAACCCGAGCCAAGATCCGTCAGACACTCCCTAGGGGGTGTCCCGCGGATCTTCACTCGCGATAGCCGTGCCCAGGCGGCCCCTGGCGACACCGCCGAACCGCCCGAATACGCCCGGTATGAGGGCGATCCAGCGGCGCCGCCAGGAACCACCTGGATCACGGCTCTCATCGACCAAGCTCCACGGGACACCCCCTAGACGACCGCGGCCTCGGCCACCTGCATGCGGTAGCGGGTGACGATCCGGGCCGCCCCGAAGCCGACCACCGCCATCAGCCGGTCGCCGTCGAAGTAGCCGGCCACGGTGCCCCGCACCGGACCGCCGTCGAAGCCCGTGCCGTGCAGCTGTACGACGGCGTCGGCGAGCTCGGGGCGGCCGAGGAGCTGGATCTTGAGGCCGAACTGGTCGGACCAGAAGTAGGGCACGGTCGCAGGCGGGGGAGCAGCACCCAGGATGTCCCGCGCCGCCATGGCCGCCTGGTCCGACGCGCTCGTCCAGTGCTCGTCGCGGTACCGCTCGCCGCCGTGCACCGGGTCGTCCCACGCGGCGACGTCGCCCACGGCCCACGCCGCGTCGAGACCGTGGATCCGCCCGGTGGGCCCGCAGGCCAGCCCGTTGGAGAGGTCGATCCCGGCGTCGGTCAGCAAGCCGACCCGCGGCACCCCGCCGATGCCGACCACGGCGGCGTCCGCGGAGTGGACCGTTCCGTCCGCCAGTTCCACCGCGACGCCCGGACCGGCCGGTTCGGTGAACCCGGTGAGCGCCACGCCGGTGAGCAGGTCGACCCCGGCCTCGGTGAACAGCCGCCCGGCGAGCGCCCCGACGTCGGGCCCCAGCGCGCGGGCGAGCACCACCGGCAGCCCTTCCAGCACGGTCACGGCGATCCCGCGCTGCGTGGCCGCGGTGGCCACCTCGGCGCCGATGAACCCGCCGCCCACCACGAGCAGCGACTCGATCCTGGCCAGGGTGTCGCGCAGGGCGAGCGCGTCGTCCAGCGTCCGCAGGGTGTAGACGTTGGCGGGCTGGCCCGGCAGCGTCCTCGCCGCGAGCCCGGTGGCGATCACCACGGCGTCCCCGTGGAGCGTGGCGCCGTCGGACAGCTCCAGCTCGTGGCCGCGGGCTCCGCGGTCCCAGCCGCTGCCGCCGTCGCCGGGCCGCAGTGCCACCGCCTCCATCCCCAGGTGCACCCGGACGCCCAGGTCCTCGAGCGTGTCGAGCTGGGCCAGCACGATACGCTCGGGCTCCCAGTCGCCGGTGAGGATCTGCTTCGACAGCGGCGGCCGGTCGTAGGGAGCGTGCGGCTCAGCGCCCACGAGGCTGACCCGCCCCTGAAACCCTGCCGAACGCAGCTGCTCGACGGTGCGCAGGCCGGCGAGGCCCGCCCCGACGACCATCACGTGCTCCGGTTGACCGGTCATGATCTGCCCCCTCCGCAGAAGACGATGCCGACGGACACGTCAGCTGACGCGGGTCTCGGGGTCCAGCCGGGTGCGGAGTCGGTCGAGGGTCTGGGCCAGCAACCGGGACACGTGCATCTGCGAGATCCCGACCCGGTCGGCGATCTGCGTCTGCGTCATGTTGCCGAAGAACCGCAGCAGGACGATGGTGCGTTCGCGTTCGGCGAGCTCGGACAGCACGGGACGCAGTGCCTGCCGGAAGTCGACGCGGTCCAGCTCGGCATCGGCCTCGCCGACCAGCTCGCCGACGGTGGCGCTGCCCTGCTCGGACGAGAGCATCTCGTCGAGTGACGAGCTGCGGTAGGCCTCGGAGGCCTCCAGCCCTTCCAGCACGTCCGCGACCGGGACGCCGAGCAGCTCGGCGATCTCGGTGGGCTTCGGTGCGCGACCGAGGTTCTGTGACAGCTCCGACACCGCGCCGTTGATCGAGACGTGGAGGTCCTTGAGCCGGCGCGGCACCCGCATCGACCAGCCGAGGTCCCGGAAGTGCCTGCGTACCTCACCGCTGATCGTGGGCACGGCGAAGGAGAAGAAATCGCTGCCCCGGTCCGGGGAGTACCGGTCGATGGCGTTGATCAGACCGACGGTCGCCACCTGCACGAGGTCGTCGAGCGGCTCACCGCGGTTGGAGAAACGGCGGGCGATGTGCTGCGCCACCGGCAGGAATCCCCGCACCAGCTCCTCGCGCAGCGCCTCGCGGTCCGGGTGGTCCGGCTCCAGCGTCGAGTAGCGCTCGAGCAGGGGAGCGAGGTGGCCGTACTCGGGATCGGCCCTGGTCACCGGGGTAGATCGCCGGAGCGCTTGTCGAGGCGGATGCCGACCGTCGGCCCCGCTCCGCCGATGCCCGGTTCATGGGACACGGCGACATCGTCGGCGAGGGTCTGCAGCACGCGCCAGCCGAACGTGTCGGTGGAGACCTCGGCATCGGGGTGCCCGGCCTGGACGACAGCCCGCACCTCGATGCGCTCGGAGCGCACCATGAAGGTGCACTGCAGTGTCGACGACGGTGCGGCGACGTCGACGAGCGTGGCGCACGCCTCGTCCACGGCCATCCGCAGGTCGGAGATGGCGTCGAGGTCGAAGTCCGCCCGCGCGGCCAGGTCGGAGGCGACGGCGCGGATCGTCGGGATCAGCGCGGCGCTGGCCGTCGTCCGCACCTCGACAGTCGAAGCCCCGTCGAGCGTTTCGGCGGGCGAGGGGCCGTCCAGGTCGGACACGCTGCCGGGTCTCCTTCCGGTCGTGCGGTGAACGTCGGTCATCTTGCTACCCGGGCTGTGGGGGATCAATCGTCGCCGCCGGTCGCGTCGTGCACGTTCTCGTGCATGTCGAAGAGCTGGTCGGTGCCGGTGATCTCCAGCGGCCGCCGCACGGCTCGGGTGGCGACCACCAAGCGAAGTCTCGCACTGCGCTCCTCCGCCCGGTGCGCCGCCTGGATGAGGACGGCCAGACCGCTGGAGGCCAGGAACGTCACACCGCTGAGATCGACGACGAGCGTGGCCTCGTGGCTGCTCATCAGTTCGTCCACCGCGGACGAGAACCGGGGGGCGGTGAGGGTGTCGACCTCGCCCTCCACCTCGAGGACGGCCGTGCCGGAGCGAGGCCGCGTGATGGTGGTGTCGAGGAACTCACCCGCAGTGTCGGAAGCGGTCGCCTCCGAGCCGGGTCGTGCAGGGTCGGGCATGTTCTCCACCTCCGGCGCCGGTCGGATGCTGCCCCGGCGCGGATCGGGCAGGACCCGTCCGGAGCTCCGGTGGAACCCCGGCGTCGAACGGTTGGGGTCGGGGCGTCGTCGTGTCCGACCCTACCCCCGTGTCCAGGGACGGCGGCACACAGCTCCACCGTCCGGTGGTGGGCGCGGACGATGCGCACATACAGTGACGCGATGGATCCGCAGCAACCGGTCGACGCCCTGCTCGCCGCTCTGCGAGGGCGGCTGCGCAGCGAACAACGGCTGCTCGTGGCGTTCTCGGGAGGGGTCGACTCGGCACTCGTGGCCGCGGTGGCGGCCGAGGAGCTGGGGGAACGGGCCGTGGCTGTCACCGCCGTCTCGGCCAGCCTGCCCCGCGCGGAGCGCGTGGCCGCGAAGGAGTTCGCCCGCAGCCGGGGCATGGCGCACGTCGAGGTGGACACCGACGAGCTCGACCGTCCCGAGTACGTCGCCAACTCCGGCGACCGTTGCTTCCACTGCAAGTCCGCGCTGTTCGACGCGCTCGCACCCCTCGCCGCGCTGTCCGGGGCGCGCATCGCGCTCGGCACGAACCTCGACGACCTGGGCGACCACCGGCCCGGCCAGCGGGCCGCGACCGCGCGGGGGGCGGTCGCGCCGCTCGTCGACGCCGGGTTCGGCAAGGCCGAGGTCCGCCGGGTGAGCGCGGCCATGGGCCTGGTCACCGCGGAGAAGCCGGCCGCGGCGTGCCTCTCCTCGCGGGTGGCGTACGGGGAGCCGGTGACGCCTGAGCTGCTGCATCGCATCGAGCGGGCCGAGGTCGAGGTGCGGGCGCTGGGGTTCCCGGTCTGCCGGGTGCGGGCCCACGGCGGTGGGGCGGTGGCGAGGATCGAGGTTCCCGCCGACGAGGTGCCGCGCGCCGCTGCGCTGCGTGTGGAGCTGGACGTGGCCGTCCGCACGGCCGGGTTCGAGTTCTGCGCGCTCGACCTGCAGGGGTTCGCCAGTGGCCGGATGAACGTCCTGCTCGGCATGCCGGCCCAGCCGGTCGTCATGCCCTCCGGCCGATGACCGACGGGTTCGAGGATCTGGGCTACGCCAGGGCCGACACGGGCCGCGAGCGGCGGCTCGGTCTGCCGGAGGTGGTCTACGGCCCCGGCAAGACGGCCGAGCAGATCATCGGCGTCGTGCGGTCCCTGCTCGCCGCCAACACCGGCCCGGTGCTGGTGACCAGGCTGTCCGACGACGTCGCTGCGGCCGTCGGAGCCGCTGTCCCCGGCGGGGAGCACGACCCGGCCGCCCGGCTGCTCGTGTGGCGGCCGGCGCCGCTGCGCCCCTTCCGCGTCGTGGTCGTCTCCGCCGGCACCTCCGACGCGCCGGTGGCGGCCGAGGCGGCGGCGGTGGCCGCCGCGGTCGGCCTGGAGGTGCGTGAGCTGCGTGACGTCGGCGTGGCCGGCATCCACCGGCTGCTCGCCGAGGTCGAGGTTCTGGCCGGGGCCGACGCCGTGATCTGCATCGCCGGGATGGAGGGCGCGCTGCCGAGCGTGGTGGGCGGGCTCGTCGGCTGCCCGGTGATCGCCGTGCCCACCTCGGTGGGGTACGGGGCGACGCTCGAGGGCGTCACGCCGCTGCTCGCCATGCTCAGCTCGTGCGCTCCCGGTCTCGTCGTGGTGAACATCGACTCCGGGTTCGGCGCCGCGGTGGCCGCGCACCGGATGGCTGGCCCCCGGTGATCCTCTGGCTCAACCCCGTCAGCGGCATCTCCGGTGACATGTTGCTCGGCGCCCTGCTGGACCTGGGTGCCCCGATTGACGGGATCCGGGAGGCCGTGGCGCGTACCGGCCTCGCCGGCTGGAGTCTCGACGCCGAGCGGGTGACGCGCGGGGCCGTCGGTGCGACCAGGGCGGTGGTCACCGTCTCCGACACCGCCACCGAGCGCAGCGCGGCCGCGCTGCTGGCGCACGTGGAGCGGGCCGGGACACCGCTGGCCGAACGGGCCGTGCGGGCCGTCGCCGAGGTGGAGGCGCGCATCCACGACAGCGACCCCGCCGAGGTCCACCTGCACGAGATCGGCGGTCTGGACACCGTGGTCGACACGGTGGGCGTCGCGGCGGCGCTGCAGTTGCTCGACGTCACAGAAGTGCACTGTGGACCGCTCGCCCTGGGCTCCGGCACGGTCTCCACCCGGCACGGCGTCCTGCCCGTCCCGGCGCCCGCCACGGTGGCGTTGCTCACCGCGGCGGGTGCGCAGGTGACCGGGGCGGGCACCGGGGAGACCGTGACGCCCACCGGGGCCGCGTTGCTCCTCGCTGCGGGAGCGCGGTTCGGGCCCGTGCCCACGATGGTGCTGCGGGCCGTGGGCTACGGCGCGGGCACCAGGAACCCGCCCGAGCGCCCGAACGTCCTGCAGGCCGTGCTCGGCGCCGCCGAGGACGCCGCCGTACCGATGGTGCTGCTGGAGACGAACGTCGACGACGTCACCGGCGAGGTGCTCGGGCACCTGGTCGGGCAGTTGCTCGACGCGGGCGCCGCGGACGCGTGGCTCTCGCCGATCGTGATGAAGAAGGGCCGTCCGGCGCACACCGTCCACGTGCTCACCACGCCGGAGCGTGCGGCCGGCTGCGAGCGGATCGTGCTCGCCGAGACCGGGAGCCTCGGGCTGCGGCGCAGCACGGTCGACCGGCTGGCCCTGCCCCGCAGCACCAGCACCGTGGACGTGGACGGGCACCCGGTCCGGATCAAGCACGGGCCGTGGGGAGCCAAGCCGGAGCACGACGACGTCGCCGCGGCCGCCACGGCGCTCGGCCTACCGTTGCGTGAGGTCGCGCGCCGGGCCCGGAACGCCGGGCCGCGGTAGCGACGGCGGTCTCGTTGACATCGGAAAGCGCCCATACCTAATGTCGTGGAAAGGATGTTCCGGCCCGGAGGCGGGCAGGACGACCTCGTCTCCTCGGCACTCGTCTGCAGGAGAAGCTGTCCCCGACCGACGGAGGTCATCGCCCGAGTGGCTCCCGGCACCGCCCGCGAACTGGCCGTCGTCGCCGACGACCTGACCGGTGCCGCCGACGCCGCGGCACCCTTCGCCGCACAGGGGCTGACCGTCTCCGTCGCACTGTCCGGGCCCCTGCCGGGGGACGCCGAGGTGCTCGCGCTGCTCACCGACAACCGCTGGCGGCCGGCTTCGGAGGCCGCGGAGCGGATGCGGGCCGCGGTCTCCCGGATCCGGGAGTGGGGACCCGGGATGTTGTTCGTCAAGATCGACTCGACGTTGCGCGGCCGGGTGCTGGCCGACGTCGAGGTCGCGCTGGACGCCTGGGGCGGCGGCGGCGCGGTAGCCACCCCCGCCTTTCCCGCCCAGGGCCGCGCGGTCCGTGGCGGCGCCCTCGTGGTCCACGGCGAGACGACGGTGGAGCGGGTCGGGGACCACTTCCCGGCCGGGGTCCACGTGGCCGACGCCGAGCACGACGACCACCTGACGGAGATCGCGCGCCGGATCGTCGAGGACGGGTCCGTCGCGGTCGGGTCGGGCGGGCTGTCCCGTGCGCTCGCCGCCCTGCTCGGCCACCCCGGCAGCCGACCGCGACGCGGTGGCGCGGTCGCGGGAGTGCTGCTCGTGGTCGGCACACCACACGCGGTCACCAGGGCCCAGACGGCACGCGTCATCGAGGACGGGGCCGAGCTCGTCGTGACCGGCACCACGGGGCGCTCGCCGGTCGAGACGGCGGCCACAGCGCTGCGCGCGGGCAGGCGGGTCGTGCTGACCAGCGAGGTCGCCGGCGAGGTGGAACCGGACAGCCCCCAGGCGGTGGCACTGGGCCTCGACCTGGCACAAGCTGCGGCGGACGTACTCGACGCGGCGCCGTCCGCCGGACTGGTCCTCACCGGGGGCGCCACCGCTCTCGGCGTGGCGACGGCGCTCGGTGCGGGTGAACTGCGCCTGTTGTCCGAGGTGACGGCGGGCCTTCCGAAGGGTGAGATGGTGGTGGGGGACCGCCGGATCCCGACGGTCACCAAATCCGGCGGGTTCGGTGCGAACGATGCGCTGTGCCGCGCCGCGGAGGCACTGGAGGACTGCTCATGACACCGCTGCTCGGCCTGACCGTCGGAGACCCGGCCGGGATCGGACCCGAAGTCGCCCTGAAAGCCGCGGGTGACCCACGGGTCGCCGATGTGCGGCTCCTCGCGATCGGGAGCCTCGAGGCACTGCGCGCGGCCGCCGCCGTGGTGGCCGACGCTCCCGCACTGCACGCGGTGGCCGCCCCGTCGGAGGCGCGCTTCGAGCCGGGGACGCTCGATGTGATCGCGGTTCCGTCCGACGTCGCCGTCCCGGTGGGGAAGCTCTCCGCCGAGGCGGGCCAGATCGCGTTCGAGGGTGTCGAGCGCGCGGTCGCGCTGGCGCTGGCCGGCGAGATCGACGGCATCGTCACCGCACCCCTGAACAAGGAGGCCATCGCGCTCGCCGGGCATCCCTACCCCGGCCACACGGAGATCCTCGCCGACCTCACCGGCACCACCGACTTCGCGATGATGCTCACCGCGCTGAAGCTGCGGGTCGTGCACGTCACCACGCACGTCGGGATCCGGCAGATGCTCGAGCGCGTCACCACCGAGCGCGTGCTGACCACGATCCGGCTCGCCGACCGCGCGCTGCGCGACATGGGCATCGACGAGCCGTCCGTCGGGGTCGCGGGCCTCAACCCGCACGCAGGCGAGGGCGGCCTGTTCGGCGACGAGGAGGCGCAGGTCATCATCCCGGCCATCGAGCAGGCGAAGGCCGAGGGGATCGCCGCCAGCGGCCCGTGGCCGGCCGACACGCTGTTCGGGCGCGCCGTCGCGGGCGACTTCGACGTCGCGATCGCGATGTTCCACGACCAGGGTCACATCGCCGTGAAGGTCCTCGGCTTCGAGACCGGCGTGAACGCCACGATCGGGCTGCCGATCGTGCGCACGAGCGTCGACCACGGCACGGCCTTCGACATCGCCGGCACCGGGCGGGCGAGCGCCGACAGCCTCGTCGAGGCCATCACGGTCGGGGCGGCGATGGCGAAGGCGCGCGCCGCCGCCCGCACATGAGGGGAGAGAGCCGTGTCCGCTGACCTGGGCCCGTTCGAGGCGGTGCGCACCCTGCACTTCGATGCGCCCTTCCCGCGGCTGCTGCCCGTCCGGCAGGACTTCGACGCCACGCGCGTCGAGGACGTGGCGGCGGCCACCGCCTCGGCGCTCGAGCCGCTGCGGGCCCGGGTCACCCCCGGCATGACGGTGGCGATCACCGCCGGAAGCCGCGGTATCCACGACAAGCGTGAGGTGGTCCGCGCCGCGGGGGAGTGGCTGCGCGCGGCCGGCGCCGAGCCGTTCGTCGTGCCCGCGATGGGCTCGCACGGCGGCGCCACGGCCGAGGGCCAGGTGGAGATGCTGGCCGACCTCGGGATGACCGAGGAGTCGCTCGGCATGCCGATCCGCGCCACGATGGAGACGGTGGAGCTGGACCGCCTGCCCGGCGGCCCCGCCGTGCACCTCGACGTCAACGCGGCGAAGGCCGACGGCATCCTCGCGGTCAACCGGGTGAAGGCGCACACCGACTTCTCGGCCGCGATCGAGAGCGGACTCGCGAAGATCATCGCCATCGGGCTGGGGAAGCAGCGCGGCGCCGAGGGCATCCACCGCTTCGGCCCCGCCAACCTGGGCGTCTGGGTCCCGCAGGTGGCCCGCCGGATCATCGAGACGGGCAAGGTGCTCGGCGGGCTGGCCATCGTCGAGAACGCGGGCGACCGGGCGGCCCGGATCGATCTGGTCGACGCCCAGGAGATCGGCGGTCCGGCCGAGACGGCACTGCTGGCCGACGCCAAGCGGCGGATGGCGACGCTGCCCTTCGACGAGTTCGACGTGGCCGTGGTCGACATGATGGGGAAGAACTTCTCCGGGTCCGGCCTGGACACCAACGTGATCGGCCGGATGATGATCCGCGGCAGCGCCGAGTTCGAGCGGCCGCGCATCAGCAACATCGCGGTGCTGGACGTCAGCGACGCCTCCCACGGCAACGCCGTCGGGCTCGGGCTGGCCGACTTCGTCCCGTTCCGGCTGCTGGAGCGGCTCGACCTGCGCAGCGTCTACATCAACGCCATGACGTCAGGGCTCGGCGGCCCGCAGCGCGCCCAGGTCCCGATGGCGATGCCGGACGACCGCAGCGCCATCGCCGCCGCGATCCTCACCTGCGGGCGCCCCGACGTCGAGGGCGTCACGCTGGTGCGCATGCGCAACACGTTGGACCTGGAGCACCTGTGGGTGTCGGAGTCGCTGCGCGACCAGGTGCTGGACCACCCGGGCCTGGAGATCACGGGTGACGCCGTGCCCATGGCCTTCGACTCCGACGGGCGGCTGCTGCCCGGGACCCCTGCCCCGACCACGACTGTCCCGACCACCACCGGAGAGAGCTGAGCTGATGAGCGTGGCAGAACCCTACGAAGATGTCGGGTCCGCCGAGGAGATCGGCGTGCGGTTGCACGCCGCCGACAACGTGGTGGTCGCCTTCCGCGACCTCGACGAGGGAACGGCCGCGGCCGGCCTCACGCTGCGCCAGGCCGTGCCCCGGGGGCACAAGGTCGCCACCGCCCCCATCCCGGTCGGCGAGCCCGTCCGCAAGTACAACCAGATCATCGGGTTCGCCACCGTTGCGATCGAGCCCGGCGACCACGTGCACACGCACAACGTCGAGTTCAAGGCGTTCGAGCGCGACTACGCCGTCGGTGCCGACGTCACGCCGACGGAGATGGTGCCCGACGACGAGCGCGCCACGTTCCAGGGCATCGTCCGGGCCGACGGCCGGGTCGCCACCCGCAACTACCTGGGCATCCTCACCTCCGTGAACTGCTCGGCCACCACGGCGAAGCTCATCGCCGACCAGTTCCGCAGTCCCGGGCTGCTCGACGACTTCCCGAACGTCGACGGCGTCGTGGCGCTCACCCACGGCACCGGGTGCGGGATGGCCGCCGACGGCGAAGGCCTCGCCGTCCTGCAGCGCACGCTCAGCGGCTATGCCGAGCACCCGAACTTCGCGGGCTTCCTGATGCTCGGGCTGGGCTGCGAGGTCAACCAGATCTCCGGCGTCGCCGACGAGTGGACGATCGACCCCGCCACGCCGGTGCGCACGATGACGATCCAGGAGCAGGGCGGTACCGCTGCCACCGTGCGGGCCGGCACCAAGGCACTGCTCGAGATGCTCCCGGCAGCCAACGAGGTGAGCCGCACCACGGTGCCGGCGAGCGAGCTCGTGCTCGGCCTCAACTGCGGCGGCTCGGACGCCTACTCCGGCATCACCGCCAACCCGGCGCTGGGTGCCGCCGTCGACCTGCTGGTGCGCCACGGCGGCACCGCCGTGCTCGGGGAGACGCCGGAGATCTACGGCGCCGAGCACCTGCTGACGCGCCGTGCCGTGAGCAGCCAGGTCGCCGACCGGCTCGTCGAGCGGATCCGGTGGTGGGAGCGCTACACCGCCGACAACAACGGCTCGATGGACAACAACCCCTCGCCGGGCAACAAGGCGGGCGGCCTCACCACGATCCTGGAGAAGTCGCTCGGTGCCGTCGCGAAGGGCGGCACCACCAACCTGACGGCCGTGTACCGCTACGCCGAGAAGGTCACGGACCGGGGTTTCACGTTCATGGACACGCCCGGCTACGACCCGGTCTCGGTCACCGGCATCGTCGCGGGCGGCGCCACGGTGATGTGCTTCACCACCGGACGCGGCTCGGTTCTGGGCTGCAAGCCCACCCCCAGCCTGAAGCTCGCCACGAACACCGAGATGTACGAGCGGATGGCCGAGGACATGGACCTCAACTGCGGGGTGATCGTGGACGGCTCGGCGTCGGTCGAGGAGGTGGGCCGGGAGCTGTTCCAGCTCATCCTCGACACCGCGTCCGGGCGCCGGACGCGCAGCGAGGAGCTGGGCTTCGGCCAGGAGGAGTTCGTGCCGTGGCAGCTCGGGGCGGTGATGTGATGGACGCCCGCGATGTGATGGGGGACGGGATGCTCGACTTCGGTGACCAGGTCGTGCTCGTCACGGGCGCGAGCAGCGGGATCGGCGCGGCCGTGGCCGAGGGCTTCGCCCGGCTCGGCGCGCGGGTGGTGGTGCACTACAACCGCAACCGCGACGGGGCCGAGAAGGTCGTGAGCGCGATCCAGGAGGCAGGTGGCACGGCCACCAGCGCGGCGGCGGACCTCGCGGAGCCCGCCGCGGCGGCAGCCCTCGTGGACGACGTCGTGTCCCGGCACGGGCGGTTGGACGTACTGGTGAACAACGCGGGCGACCTCCTGCACCGCATCCCCATCACCGACATGTCCGACGAGGACTTCGCCCGCGTGATGGACATCAACCTGACGTCGGTCTTCGCCACGAGCCGGCAGGCCATCCCGGTGATGCGCGGCCAGGGTGCCGGCTCGATCGTCAACGTCACGTCGGTCGCCGCACGCACGGGCGGCGCCGGTGGGTCGGTCGCGTACGCCACGTCCAAGGGCGCGGTCAGCACCTTCACCCGTGGCCTCGCCAAGGAGCTCGCGACCGACGGCATCCGCGTCAACGCGGTGGCGCCGGGCATCATCACCACCCCGTTCCACGAGCGGCACACCTCGGACGCCCAGATGGACGCCATGGTCAGCGGCATCCCGATGGGCCGTCCCGGACGGCCCGACGAGTGCGTCGGCGCGGTGCTGTTCCTCTCCTCGCCTGCCATGAGCGGGTACATCACCGGTCAGGTGCTCGAGATCAACGGCGGACAGCTCACCCCATGAGGACGAGGAGCCCTGCATGAACGGCGACGAGCCGCGGCGTCTGCGCAGCCAGGCGTGGTTCGACAACCCGGACAACCCCGGGATGACGGCGCTGTACATCGAGCGGTACATGAACTGGGGGCTCACCCGGGAGGAGCTGCAGTCCGGGCGGCCGATCATCGGGATCGCCCAGACCGGCTCGGACCTGTCGCCCTGCAACCGCCACCACCTCGTGCTGGCCGACCGGGTGCGCGAGGGCATCCGCGAGATGGGCGGCATCGCGTTCGAGTTCCCCGTGCACCCCATCCAGGAGACGGGGAAGCGCCCCACCGCGGCGCTCGACCGCAACCTGGCCTACCTCGGGCTGGTCGAGGTGCTCTACGGCTACCCGCTCGACGGGGTGGTGCTGACCACCGGCTGCGACAAGACCACGCCCGCGTGCCTGATGGCGGCGGCCACGGTGAACATCCCGGCGATCGTGCTGTCCGGCGGCCCGATGCTCAACGGCTGGTACAACGGCGAGCGCACGGGCTCGGGCACCATCGTCTGGAAGGCCAGGGAGATGCTGGCCGCCGGGGAGATCGACGAGGCCGAGTTCGTGGAGCTCGTGGCGTCCTCGGCGCCCTCGCCGGGGCACTGCAACACGATGGGCACCGCGTCCACGATGAACGCGCTGGCCGAGTCGCTGGGGATGAGCCTTCCCGGGTGTGCGGCGATCCCGGCTCCCCACCGCGACCGCGCCCGCATCGCCTACGCCACCGGGCGGCGGATCGTCGAGATGGTGCACGAGGACCTCAAGCCGTCGGACATCCTCACGCGGGAGGCCTTCGAGAACGCCATCGTCGTCAACTCCGCGATCGGCGGCTCCACCAACGCGCCCATCCACATCACCGCGATCGCGCGACACGTGGGCGTCCCCCTGGCGATGGAGGAGTGGCAGCGGATCGGGCTCACCGTTCCGCTGATCGTCGACCTGCAGCCTGCCGGCAAGTACCTCGGCGAGGAGTTCCACCGCGCCGGTGGCGTACCTGCCGTGGTCAACGAGCTGATGGCCCACGGCCTCATCCGCGAGGACGCCCGCACCGTGAACGGGGCGACGATCGGGGAGAACTGCCGCGCCGCCGTGGCCACCGACCGCGACGTGATCCGCACCTTCGACCACGCGCTGGTCGACGACGCCGGCTTCCTCGTGCTGAGCGGCAACCTCTTCGACTGCGCGATCATGAAGACGAGCGTGATCTCGGCGGAGTTCCGCGAGCGGTACCTGAGCGACCCGGACCACCCGAACATCCTGCAGGGCCGTGCCATCGTCTTCGACGGCTCGGAGGACTACCACGCCCGCATCGACGACCCCGACCTCGAGATCGACGAGGACTGCCTGCTGGTCATCCGGGGCGGGGGGCCGCTGGGTCATCCGGGCTCGGCCGAGGTGGTCAACATGCAGCCGCCGGCGGCGATGATCAAGCGGGGTGTGCACTCGCTCCCGTGCATCGGTGACGGCCGCCAGTCGGGCACCTCGGGCTCGCCGTCGATCCTCAACGCCTCCCCGGAGGCCGCGGCGGGCGGTGGCCTGGCGGTGCTGCGCACCGGCGACACCGTGCGCATCGACCTCGACAAGGGCACGGCCGACATCCTCATCGACGCCGGGGAGCTGGCGGAACGCCGCCGGCAGCTGGCGGCGGCGGGCGGCTACCCGATCCCTCCGTCGCAGACTCCGTGGCAGGAGATCCAGCGCTCGGTGGTCGACCAGCTGTCGGGCGGCATGGTGCTCAAGCCCGCGGTGGCCTACCAGCGCGTGGCCCAGACCATGGGCGTGCCCCGCGACAACCACTGACGGGCGACCGGGCTCCCGCCGCGCACCTGCGGCGGGAGCCCGGTCGGTGGTCAGCCTGCGCGCTTGCTCAGCGCCACCAGGTAGCGCACCGGCTCCCGCGTCCCGTTGGCGTACGTGCAGGGGGAAGGCGGCCCGAGCTGCAGGCAGTCGCCTGCGGCGAGCTCGTGCTCCGTGGCGCCCTCCCGGAACACGAGCAGGCCCTCCAGCACCCAGATCTGCTGGTGCCGGAAGGCGTAGGTGTCGGCGCCGAAGGAGACCTCGGCGCCGGCGGGGAGCTCGACCTCCACCAGCTCGAGCGGTCCTCCGCTCACCGGTGACACCGCTCGGCGCCGGTAGCCGGTCTCCGGGTCGGTCCACGTCGGCTGCTGCGCCACTCGCGCGAGCCGCCGCCCGCCGCCCTCCGCCCTGGCGACCAGCTCGGAGAGCGTCATCCCCAGCGCCGCCGACAGGCGTCCGAGCAGCGCGGCGGTCGGTTGCGCCTCGCTGCGTTCGACCTTGCCGATCATCGCCCGTGAGACGCCGGACCGCTCCGCGAGAGCGTTGACCGAGAGGGCACGTTCGCGGCGGGCGGCGGTGAGGGTGGCCGCGAGGGACGCGGACAGGGGATCGCTCACGGCTGCCACTATAGGAACGTTTCTGCCTACTATGATCGCCATGACGGCTGTGGCTACCGCCATCCGGGACGCCTGCGAGACCGACGCCGAGGCGTGCGCGGCGATCTACGCCCCGTACGTGACCGACACCGCGGTCTCGTTCGAGGACCATCCGCCGGAGCCGGGGGTCATGGCCCGGCGTATCACCGACGCCGTGCGCACCCACGCCTGGCTCGTGCTGGAGGAGCATGGCCACGTGGTCGGCTACGCCTACGGCAGCCCGTTCCGGTCGCGCGCGGCGTACGACTGGTCGTGCGAGGTCAGCGTCTACCTGGAGCGCGGTCGGCGGCGCACCGGCGGGGGCCGGGTCCTCTACGAGGCGCTGCTCGCCCGGCTGGCCGGGCGGGGGTTCCGCACCGTCGTCGCCGGCATGACCCTGCCCAACGACGCGAGCGTCGGCCTGCACCGCGCGATGGGGTTCGAGGAGGTCGGGACCTTCCGCCGCCTCGGCTGGAAACACGGCAGGTGGCACGACGTCGCCTTCGTCCAGCGCACCATCGGTGCCGACGAGGGTCCGCCGGCCGCGCTCAGCTGACTGCGCGCGGCCGAATGCCCGTCCGTGGTGCGGATGGTGCATTGACCCGACCAGCCGTACTTGTCCATCATCTGTATCCGCTGTCGACGTCGACGGGGACCACCGGCAAAGGAGCCGATGCATGTCCACCACACCCGAGGCCGCCCGTACGGACCCCTACACACTCACGCCGGAGGGGATCAAGGAACCGCCGGTGGGCTGGCGCGCCAGCTTCCGGTACCTCGGCCCCGGCCTGATCGTCGGTGCGTCGATCGTGGGGTCGGGCGAGCTGATCGTCACCACCACGCTCGGAGCCGAGGTCGGCTTCGCGCTGCTCTGGCTGGTCATCTTCAGCACGTTCGTGAAGGTCGCCGTGCAGGTCGAGCTCGCGCGGTGGACCATAGCCACCGGTCAGCCCGCTCTCACCGGCTACAACAGGGTGCCGCCCAGGCTCGGCCGGATGGGCTGGGTCAACATCCTCTGGATGGTGCTGGCGCTCACGAAGCTGCTCCAGCTGGGCGGGATCATCGGCGGTACCGCCGTCGCGTTCAGCATCCTGATGCCCATCGGTGGCGACTCGCTCGACTTCACGTCGCTGCTGATCTGGACCGTGTTCCTCGCAGTCGGCAGCATCGCCCTGCTGTACTCGAACAACTACTCGCTGATCGAGCGCGGCGCGGTCTTCCTCGTGGTGGTCTTCTCCTTCGTCACGATCCTCATCGCGTTGGGTCTCCCGCTGACCCCGTTCGCCTACAGCGCGGGCGACCTCGGCGGCGGCCTGACGTTCCTCATCCCCGCGGGGGCGCTCGGCGCCGCGCTCGCGATGTTCGGCATCACCGGTGTCGGCGCCGACGAGATCACCTTCTACACCTACTGGTGCATCGAGAAGGGCTACGCGCGCTGGACCGGCCCCAACGACGGCAGCGACGAGTGGGTGCGCCGCGCCAACGGCTGGATCCGCGTGATGTACAAGGACGCGCTGGTCTCCTGGGTGGTCTACACGTTCGGCACGCTGGCCTTCTACCTCATGGGTGCGGCGGTGCTGCATCCCCAGGGCCTGGTCCCCGAGGGCAACGGGATGATCACCACGTTGTCGCGCATCTACACCGACACCCTCGGCGAGTGGGCGAACATCGTCTTCCTGCTCGGTGCGATCGCCGTACTCGGCTCGACGATGTGGGCCGCCATCCCCAGCTGGTCGCGCATGTACGTGAACCTGCTCGCGACGATGGGTGTGCTCGACTGGCAGGACCCGGTCGCCCGGCTCCGCTGGATCCGCGTCTTCACGGTGGCTCTGCCGCTCCTCTGGGCGGTGGCCTACCTGACGATCCAGTCGCCGGTGCTCATGGTGCAGATCGGCGGCGTCATGACCGGGGTCTTCCTCGTGGCCACGGTGGTGGCGGTCTGGTACCTGCGGCGCACCGAGACCGACCCGCGGCTCTACGGCGGTTCGGTCTTCAACGGGCTGCTCATCGTCAGCAGCATCGCGATCGGGCTGCTCGGCGTGTACACCCTGCTGGACGTCTTCGGGGTGGGAATCGGCTGATCCTGACGGCAGGTCGCGCATCGGAGCGCGCAGTCACGCGGCTGCCCTTACGCTTGGTCGGGTGGAGGATGGAGGAGACCTCGCGGGCGCGGGGACGATGCACCCCGTAGTGGATCTTCCCCAGGTGCTGGACCGCGCCCCCGCCGCGATACTGGTGATCGATCGGGAGCGACGGCAGGTCGTCTACGCCAACGCGGGGGCCGTGGAGCTCACGGGCAACCGGGTGCGGCTGCCCGTCGACATCGACCGCTGGGGCGACGCAGCCGGGCTCACCGACCTCGGCGGCATGCGGATGAGCGACACACGTTCACCGCTGTCTCTCGTGGCGAGCGGGGTACCGGTCGCCGGGGAACCGGTGGCGGTGCACGACGCGGTGCGGCGCGGCTCCTCCGCCACCTGTGCCCAGCGGGAGGCCAGCGAGGGCAGGCTGCTGTGGGTCACCGGCTTCAGCCTCACCGGCGTGCCCGACGCCGTGGTGCCGTCCGATCTCGCCACCGAGGTGGACGGCCTCGCGCTCGTCGTGTTCCTCGAGGTCTCGGGGGCCGAGCACGCCGACCGGCGGCGGCTGGAGGCACTGCGCGACCGGGCCGTCGTCGCCACGGACATGTCGTTCTCCATCACCGACCCCCGGCAGGACGGCGACCCGCTGATCTGGGTCAACCCGTCGTTCTCCCGGCTCACCGGCTACGCCTACGAGGAGGTCGTCGGCCGCAACTGCCGGCTGCTGCAGGGGCCCAACACCGATGCGGCCGCGGTGCAGCGGATCCGCGAGGCCCTGCGGCGTCGTGAGCCCGTCACCGAGGTGCTGCTGAACTACCGGCGCGACCGCACCGCGTTCTGGAACCAGGTGTCGATCTCCCCGGTGTTCGACGGGGACGGCGAGCTGGTCAACTTCGTGGGCGTGCAGAACGACGTCACCGAGCGGGTCATGGTGGAGCAGGAGCGCCGGACCGCGCTGGCGGAGGCCGAGCACGCCCGCAGCGAGCTGCGCCTGCTGGCCGAGGCGACCACCCAGATGACCGGCGCGCTGAGCGTCACCGACGCGTGTGAGCGGCTCGTGCGCAGCCTGGTGCCGGGGCTGGCCGACCTCTGCGCCGTCGACCTGCTGGAACGGCCCGGCTCGGGGCCACCGCAACGCGTCGCCGTCGCGGCGAGGGAGCCCGCGGACGAGGAGCGCCTGCGTGAGCTGGGCCGGCTGCGCAACTACCACGCGGGCAGCGGCAGCGACACCGGGAGCGTGCTCGCCGGGGAGCGCCCTGTGCTGGTGTCGGAGCTCCCGGAGCGCGGCATCGACCGCTACCCCGACGACCCGGCGGCCGCGGCCGTGTACGACGTCCTGCGGCTCCGCTCGGTGATGGTGGTGCCCGTACGGGCCCGCGGCCGCGTGCTGGGCGCGCTCACCCTCGTCACCCAGCATCCGTACGGGCGCCGGTACGGAGCGCGGGACCTGCACCTGGCCGCCGACATCGCCGGTCGGGCCGGGCTCACCGTCGACAACGCGCGGCTCTACGAGGTGGAGCACGCCGCTGCCGTCACGCTGCAGCGCAGCCTGCTGCCCGCCGTGCCGGAGGTCGAGGGTGTGCGGGTGGCGGCGCGCTACCTGGTCGGCGTCGACGGCAACCAGGTCGGTGGGGACTGGTACGACGTGCTGAACCTGCCCGGCGGGGCACTCGGCCTGGCGGTCGGTGACGTGGTCGGGCACGACCTGCGGGCCGCGGCGGCCATGGGGCAGCTGCGCGGTGTGGTCCGGTCCTACGCCTGGGACGGGGGGTCGCCCGGGTCGGTGCTGGATCGCTGCGACCAGCTCGTCCAGGGCCTGGAGATGGCGGCCATGGCCACCGCCGTGTACGCCCGGTTCGAACCGGTCGAAGGCGGGAGCGACCGGCTGCTGCGGTACGCCAACGCCGGGCACCCTGCACCGCTGCTCCTCGGTCCGGACGGGAAGCTCGTGCGGCTCGACGAGCACAGCTCCCCGATGATCGGGGCCGTCCGGAGTTTCGGCAGGCCCGAGGGCCCCGGCCGCACCGAGGCCACGCTGCGTTGCCCGCCCGGGTCGATCCTGCTGCTCTACACCGACGGCCTCACCGACGTCGCCGGTGAGGACGCCGACGAGCGCACCGAACTGCTCGAACGGACGGTCGCCGCGATGCCGCCCGGCTCGGACCCGGAGGCCGTGGTCGAACAGGTGCTGGAGGTCTGCATTCCCCAGCGCCTCCGGGACGACGTGGCGTTACTCGCTGTGCGCCTCGACTGATCGGCCGGATACTCCGAATCGCTGAACGGTTGAACCATTGGTCCGCCGACGGTTACCCGCTGGTAGAGGCCGTTGGCGTACTGCGGCGCGCCGCTTGTCGTTCGAGCTGCCGGGAAGCGAGCAGCCGTTTGATGCCTACGGTTCAATTCTCAATAGAAAGAGAGGCGCCTCGGGGGGCGAGGGGTCAGCAAGCGTCTAGGGGGACGTTCTCGATGGTCGCGGTTTCGGAGATGCCATTCTCCGGACCGGTGACGGCACCGTCCGTCATCGGTCGAACGCCTGTGTCTACGCATCACCGGCGGGCTGTCGCCGTCGCGGTGAGCCCGATGGAGCTGCTGCGGCCGGAGTCCGACCTCGCGCGGCTGGTGGAGGATTTCCCGCACGTCGATCTGCTGGTCGTCGGCGACGACGAACCGGTGGGAGCGGCCGCGGTCGAGGTGCTGGACGACTACGTCGACGGCTACGGCGACGCTCAGCACGACGATGTCCGCGACGAGATCGAGCGTCTGGGTCTGTCCGGCCTGCACCTGCACCGCTTGGGGCTGCGCACGCCGCTCGGCCTCTGGGCCGAGCACGACGTGGTTGCGGCGATCAGCGAACTGGTGGGATTCGATCCCGAGCCGGGCGTGTACTGCCTGGCGCCGAACCAGGCTCCGGCCGACCAGGGCCGCACTGTCGTCAACCGGGCGGCGCAGCGCATCGCACAGGTCTACGGCATTCCGCTGCTGCGCTACCGCTGCCTCGAACTGTCCGTCGTGGGCGAGGAGAGCGCCTAGCCTCCGGCAGGACGACGAGGGGGGTGGCCCGGACAGGGACCGCCCCCCTCGCTTCGACTGCGTGTCGCTCAGCTGGCGAGCGGTACCCCGCGCTGCTCCAGGATCACCCGGCGTTCCGACTCGGCGAGGCCGCCCCACACGCCGAACGGCTCGCGGGTCTGCAGGGCGAACTCCCGGCACTGTTCGATGACGGGGCAGCGGTGGCACACCGCCTTGGCCTGCGCGGTCCGACGAGCTCTCGACGGGTTGCGCTCACCGTCGGGGTGGAAGAACACGGCGCTGTCCATCCCCCGACAGGTCCCCAGACGCTGCCACTGCCATGCGTGGTCCATCGGGCCGGGAAGCCGGGATACGTCGCTCATCGTCACCTCTTGTCGTTCGTGCCCGACGCACCGGGCGATCGAGGTGCTAATCCCCGGCTGCTTGAGGGGCCAAACACCAAGATTCGGACACGAGCCGACAGCGGCCGCGGCTCCGGCGCGGAATACGCCTCGCCGCAGCGCCCCGAAGAACGACTGCTCGACCGTTCGAGCAGGTCAGGCGCCCCGTTGACTGTCTGTATGCCTGTTCCCACTCGGGAGCGGGGACTGCACCACTCGAACGAGTGTGATGCAGGTCACGTATGTGGCCAGGTCATCCGTTCAGCCTTACGTGGCGGACAACGCCTGCTCGACCGAGCTGTGGATGTCGAACAGCGGGACGAGCCCGGCGATCGTCAGCGGACGCAGCACGCGGCGCGCGGTGCACGCCAGGCGCAGCTCGACTCCGGCGGTGTGGGCCGCCTCCCGCACCTCGATCAGGACGGCCAGACCGCTGGTGCCGAGGAAGGACACCCCGTCGAGTGCCAGAACCACCAGCTCGACGCCC
Organism: Pseudonocardia sp. OZ21; assembly: GCF_059359135.1. Classification (NCBI taxonomy): domain Bacteria; kingdom Bacillati; phylum Actinomycetota; class Actinomycetes; order Pseudonocardiales; family Pseudonocardiaceae; genus Pseudonocardia; species Pseudonocardia sp. OZ21. The sequence continues at coordinate 319,385 of NZ_JCADBN010000008.1, read as the reverse complement.
GCTTCGGCGTCGAACTGCTCGACCACGGCGGTGCGCAGCTGGGGTGAGGTGAGCATGTCGACCTCACCACCGACCTCGATCACGACCTGGCCGGGCGCGGGGTTGGTGTGGCTGAGCGTGATCTGGTCGTCGACGTCGCCCCCACGCCGGGTCGAGGGCGGGTCGGACGGCAGGTTCTCACGGATCTCGGACATCGACGCTCACGGTAGGACCCCGGTGGCGTGTCTGCCACTTCAGGCATCATCTTCTGCCCGGGCGAGTCGATGCCCTCCCTCGGGAGTGCGAACCGTGCGGCCCGTGCCGGCCAGGTGCTCGAGCAGCGGCACGGCCACCCGACGGCTCGTGCCGAGCGCCTGACGAGCCGCGCTCAGCGTGAACTCGGGGCCGAGGCCCGCCAGCACCTCCACCGCGCGTGAGTCGGCGCCGGGAAGCAGCACGACGCCGTCCGCGATCCGCATCAGCTCGCCCGCCCTGACGAGTGACGCGAGCTGGCGTGACCCCAGGCCGAGCTCGGTCAGCCGGGCGGCTTCGGGTGCGGCGAACGGGCTGCGCTCCAGATCGGCGCGCAGCGCGTCCATGGCGGCGCGGACCGGAGCGGGCAGGGAGCGCGCCGCGGAGCGCACGACCCTCCCGTCGCGCAGCGCCAGTCCCGGGTCGGGGCCTGCGTGGGCGGCGTGCCGCAGCACGGCCTCGACCAAGCGTGGTTCGGGGAGCCCGGCGGCGCGCCGTGCGGCTTCGGTGGGCAGCCCGGGGTCGAGTGGGTCCGCGTTGTCGTGGTCCGTCACCGCGGCCACCAGCGTCGCCGCGATCTCGGTGGCCCGGGCCGGGTCCACCAGCCAGCCGGCTGCCCCGGGGGTCCCGTGCGCGGTCGTGTCGAGGTCGGTGGCGATAACGCCCATGGCGAGCAGCTCCGCCCGCCGTGCGAAGCCCCGGCGGCCCAGCTCGGCGGCGGCCGACGCGACGCCGGTCATGGTGGCGAGCTCGGCGGCGCGCCGGGCGGCAGAGCCCCGGCGGCGCAACGGTGGCGGCCGCACGTCCAGCACGGTCGCCCCGGCGGTGACCATCCGGCGTCCGGGGTCGCGCAGCACCGCGCGGTCGCCGATCCGCAGCGGGAGAGGGTGGCGCAGCCGCAGCCGCACGGTGTCGGGGCCGAGCGGGCGCACCCTGGCCGTGACGGCGGCGGACCCGATGTGCAGGCTCAGCTCCTCGGGCAGCTCGCCGACGCCGGTGGAGCCGGCGGCCCGCACCTCGTGCAGGCGCACGTCGAGCAGGTCGGTGGCGAGCCACGCGCCGGGTGTGAGCAGCGCGTCGCCGCGCGTCACGGCCTCCCGCGGCAACCCGCGCAGGTTCACCGCCACCCGGGACACACCGCGCGTCTCAGAGACGGCAGCGCCCCTGCTCTGCAGGGAGCGCACGCCCACGGCCCGGATCCCGTCGGCCGTGGCGAGCTCCAGCTCGTCGCCCACCCGGATGCGGCCGGCGCCGAGGGTGCCGGTGACCACGGTGCCTGCGCCGCGGATCGTGAAGGCCCGGTCCACCCAGAGGCGGACATCCGCCCTGTCGTCCGGGGTCGGCAGGGCGCCGACGAGGTCGTCCAGCGCGGTACGCAGCTCGTCCATGCCGGCCCCGGTGGCGGCCGAGACGCAGACCGCGCTGAGCCCGGCCAGTGGCGTGCCCGCGAGGTGGTCCAGTGCCTCGTCGCGGGCCAGTTCCGGCTCCATCAGGTCGCTGCGGGTGATGACCAGCAGGCCGTCGCGCACACCGAGGGCGCAGAGCGCGTCCACATGCTCAGCCGACTGCGGCATCCACCCCTCGTCGGCGGCCACGACGAGCAGCACGGCGGGCACGGGACCGACCCCGGCCAGCATGGTCGTGACGAACCGCTCGTGGCCGGGGACGTCGACGAAGGCCACGGTGGCGCCCGACGGGAGCTCCGTCCAGGCGAAGCCCAGGTCGATGGTCATGCCGCGGCGGCGTTCCTCGGCCCACCGGTCCGGTTCCATCCCGGTGAGCGCGCGGACCAGCGTCGACTTGCCGTGGTCGACGTGCCCCGCGGTCGCCACCACAGCCGGCGCCCCCGAGTTACCGGACACGACCTGCTCCCACGGCGAGCACCGCGGCGGCGAGCTCCTGGTCCCCCTCCACGGGCAGGGCCCGCAGGTCGAGCAGGCAGCGGCCGTGCTCGACCCGGCCGAGCACCGCAGGCTCGCCGCCCCGCAGGGCGGCCGCGTAACGCTCGGGCAGTGCCACCGCGGCGCTGGGGAGGGTGACGCCGGGCGCGCCCCCGCCCCCGACGGTGGCGGCGGACGCGACCGCGGTGGCCTCGATCCCGGCGGCGGTGAGCGATCCGGCCAGCCTCTCGGCGCGGCGGCGCAGGACGACCGGGTCGGCGTCGAGAGCGGCCCGGGTGGGAGGGACGGGGCCGCGGAGGGTGGCCTCGAACGCGGCCAGGGTGAGCTTGTCCACCCGCATCGCCCTGGCCAGCGGGTGGCGCCGGATCCGCTGCACGAGCTCGGCGCCCTCGCCGGGGGCGCCGAGCAGCAGCCCGGCCTGCGGACCTCCGAGCAGCTTGTCACCCGACGCCGTGACGAGCGTGGCGCCGGCGGCGAGCGCACCTGCGGCGTCGGGCTCGTCGGGCAGCAGCGGGTGCGGGGTGAGCAGCCCGGATCCGATGTCGGCCACCACCGGCACCCCGAGGTCGGTCAGCTCCTCGATACCGACGGACCGGGTGAACCCGGTGACCACGAAGTTCGACGGGTGCACCTTGAGGATCAGTGCGGTGTCGTCACCCACCGCGGCGGCGTAGTCGGCGCGGCCCACCCGGTTGGTGGTGCCGACCTCGCGCAGGCGCGCGCCGGTGGCCGTGAGCAGGTCGGGAATGCGGAACCCGTCGCCGATCTCCACGAGCTCCCCGCGGGCGATGACGATCTCCCGGCCGGTGGCGAGCGTGACGGCCACCATGGCCAGCGCGGCGGCGCCGTTGTTCACCAGGTGCGCGGCTGCGGCCCCCGGGACGGCGGAGAGCAGTGCGTCGATGGCGGCGGTGCCGCGGGGACCACGTCCGCCGGTGCCGAGGTCGAGTTCGACGTCGCAGGTTCCGGCGGCCAGATCCAGTGCCTCGCGGGCGGCGGCGGAGAGCGGAGCGCGCCCGAGGTTGGTGTGCAGCAGCACCCCGGTGGCGTTCAGCACCGGCCTCAGCCCGGTGGCCGTGGTCGGCAGGGAGGCGAGCACCGCGCCGACGACGGCCTCGTGGTCGACCGGTAGCTCGCCCCGCCGGGCCCGGTCCTGCGCGGCGGAGACCGCCGCCTTCACGAGGTCGCGGCCGAGTCGGTCGGCTGCGGCGGCGATGCGTGGTTCGGCGAGCACCGTGTCGGTGCGCGGTACCCCGCGGCGTGGGTCCACCCTGGTCACTGCAGCACCCTACGACCAGGCGTCGCAGCTCGTGTCCCTGGAGCGGCGGCGTGGGGAGCAGCGCCGCCGCAGATCAGGGCTGCCGCCGCAGATCAGGGCTGGTGTCAGCCGACGGTCGACCGCTCGCGCGGCGTGGGCCGTGCGGCGCGGCTCTCACTGTCACCCTCGGCGGCGTCGTTGGCGAATGCCGTGGAGTCCGGGTTGCTGCTCAGCTCGGTGCCGAGCAGCTTGTGCAGCCTGCCCATCTCGGTGCGCACGCCCTCGTGGAGCGTCCCGAGCCGCCGCAGCTCCTGCTCGGCGACCTCGCGCCGGCGCTTGAGGTCCTGCTCGCTGCGCTGCCGCACCTCGTCGGCGCGGTTCTGGGCCTCGTTGAGCACCGCGTCGGCGGCGTGCCGGGCGTCGTCGGTGATGCGGGCGGCGTCGTCGCGGGCGGCCGCGAGGGTGGCGGCGGCCTGCTGCTCACGCTCCTGCAGGGCCACGTTGCGCTGGGTGGCCTCCTGGTCCAGCTCGGCCGACCGGGCGATCAGTGCCTGTTCCACCTCGTGCCGGTGCCGCTCGGCGTCGGCGCGGGCCTGCTCGACCAGGGCGGTGGCCTCGTTGGCGGCGCGGTTGCGGACGTCGGCCGCCTCGCGCTCGGCCAGGCGGAGGATCTTCTCGGCGCGGAACCCGAAGCTCTCCTGGGACATGGGCGCTTCGCCCTGGGCCGCCGCCCGGGCCCGCATCTCCTTCTCGGTGGCGCGGGCGTGCTGCTCGGCGCCCTGGCGCGCCGCCTCGGCGGAGGCCAACCGGTCCCGGAGCTCCCGCAGCTGCGCGTCGACCTGGTCGCGGTCGTACCCGCGCCGGACGACGTCGAACGAGGCCCCGCCGGGGGACGGGCTGCTGCTTCCGGCGCTCTGCACGTTCGAGATGCCGTGAGCGGAGTTCTGGGAGCTGATCGTCACGGCGCGTAGCCTGTTCGTCCGAACGGGCGAGTTCTACGAACGATCGGTGGACGGGCGATTTGGTGCGATAGACGGTTTTCGCCGTTCTGTCCAGCTGGCGCCGCCATCCGGGGGACCTAGTGTCGGAGCATGTCCGACGCCACGCTCGTCCGTCGTCTCACGCAGTTCAGCCACGGTGCAGGGTGCGCGTGCAAGCTCGCACCGGGAGACCTCGCGCAGGTCCTGCGGACGCTGACTCCCCAGAGCCATTCGGACCTGCTGGTCGGCACGGAGACCGGTGACGACGCCGCCGTGTGGCGGCTGGATGCCACCCGCACGCTGGTGGCCACCACCGACTTCTTCACCCCGCTGGTCGACGACCCGCGCACCTGGGGCCGGATCGCCGCGCAGAACGCGGTGTCGGACGTCTACGCGATGGGCGGCAGGCCGCTGTTCGCACTGAACCTCGTGGCGTGGCCCTCGTCGGAGCTGCCGACGTCGATGCTCGCCGAGGTGCTGGCGGGCGGGGCGGAGATCGGCGCGGAGAACGGGTTCGCGGTGGTCGGCGGCCACAGCGTGGACGACCCGGAGCCCAAGTACGGGCTCGCCGTGGTGGGCGAGGTGCACCACGACCGGATCCTCACCAACGCAGGCCTGCGCGACGGGGACGTGCTGGTGCTCACCAAGGCACTCGGGGTCGGGGTCGCCACCACCGCATCAAGGCGGGCACGGCGTCGGCCGAGGTGCAGGAGGCGGCAATCGCGTCGATGACCACGAGCAACGCCGCCGCCGCCACGGCCGCTGTGGCGGCGGGTGCCACCGGCTGCACCGACGTCACCGGGTTCGGGCTGCTCGGGCACCTGTCGAAGATGACGGCCGCGTCCGGTGTCGACGTGGAGATCGACGTGCCGGCGGTACCGTTCCTGCCCGGTACGCGCGAGCTCGCCGAGACGGGGACGATCCCGGGCGGCACGCGGCGCAACCGGGACTGGGTGGCGCCGTCGGTGGACCCGGGCCGGTTCGCGGAGCTGGACGTCCTGCTGCTCGCCGACGCCCAGACCTCCGGTGGCCTGCTGTTCGGGGCCGCCCCGGAGCAGGCTGCGGCGGCCGTGGCGCAGCTGGGCCACCCGGCCGCGGTGATCGGCCGGGTGCACCGGGGCACGGGGCGCATCGCCCTGCGCTGAGCCCGTACTGCGTTGAGGAGGGTCCCGGGGCTCAGCCGCCCCAGATGTCCTCCAGGAACCGGTTCGAGCTGCGGAGCCCGGCCAGCCAGGCCGCGGCGTCCGCCGGTCCCGCGCTCGTGCGGTCCATGAAGATCTGTTGCAGCGCGGTCCGTACGGCGGGCGCCATCGTCCCGGCGTTGCCGCAGACCAGCACGACGCCGTCCTGCTGCAGGAGCTGCCACACCTCGGCACCGCAGTCGACCATCGCGTCCTGGACGTACCGGCAGCGCCCGTCCGCACGCGAGAAGGCGTTCTCCACCCGCACCACGCCCTGCTGCTCGAACCGCTGCAGCTCGTCGGCGTAGAGCAGGTCGCTGTCCGCTCGGCGGCAGCCGAAGAACAGCAGCGACCGCGCGATCGGCACCCCCTGTTCCTGCAGGATCGCCCGTTCCTGCACGAACCCGCGGAACGGCGCGAGGCCCGTTCCGGCGCCGACCATGATCATCGGCACGTGCGGGTTCTCCGGCGGCCGGAACGGGATGGACGGCTCGCGGACGAACACGAACGCCGTGCCGTTCTCGGGCACGGCCGACAGGTGCCCGGAGCAGATGCCGGTGAAGGTGCCCACACCCGACCGGGCCGGCCCGCGGAGCACGCCCGCGGTGATGCTGGCGACTCCTGCGTCCGCCATCGGCGACGACGAGATCGAGTAGTAGCGCGGGCGCAGCGGCGGCAGCATGTCGAGGAACACCTCGAACGGCACCTCGCAGGCCGGGAACGCGTCGAGCAGGTCGAGCACCGACCGGTTCGGCTCGTACACGTGCTCGGTGTAGGCGGCGTGGGACTGCTCGTCGTCGCCGGTCAGTGACTCGAGCTGGGCCTTCTGCCCGGGGTCGGTGGTGTAGCGGGCGAGGGTCTCGATGTCGTCGCGGGCAGCGACGTCCTGCAGCTCGACGCAGCTGCCGAGCACCCCGAGCAACGGCGCGGGCTCCTCGATCGGCAGGTGGGTGTGGGACCCGCTGCGCGGGATGATCGTGACGTACTGCCCGGCGTCCAGCCCGAAGCGCGCCATCACCCGGCGGATCAGGTCGACGTTGTTGCGCGGGAGCACGCCGAGGTGGTCACCGGCGCGGTAGGGCATGTCCGGCGGCAACGTGATCTCGACGTGGCGGGTGGACCGCTCGGCCGGCTTGCCGTTGCTGCCCAGCAGCAGCTCGCGGTTCTCGGTGACCCGCCCCGGGCGCGCCCGGTAGGACACGATCACCGGGTTCGTCAGCTGCCGGTTGGTCAGCGTGATCGCCAGTCGCGGGCCGGTGTCGACCGCGGCGCCCACGTCGGCAGGCAGTCCGAGCCCGGTGGCGAGGTCGGACCAGAGGTCGCCGTGCCAGTCGCGGTACTGCGCGTCGAAGTCCCCGGCGGCGTTGCCCTCACCCCTGCGGTGCACGCGGCGTCCGCCATGCGCCTCGAGCTGTTCGTCCAGCATCGTGGGCACCGACTGGTAGGTGCTGGCCCATTCCGTGTTGCCGCAGCCGAAGACGCTGTACGCCACGCCGTCGGCGGCTGCCTCGTCGGCGCCGCCGATCCAGCGGCAGAACGCGGCCGCGTTGTCCGGCGGGGTCCCGTTGTAGGACGAGGACACGATGACCGCGGCACCGCCCGACGGCAGGTCGTCGACGTGGTCGTCGAGCGCGCCCAGCGTCACGTCGAAGCCGCGTTCCGCGCCCTCCTGCGCCAGCCGCGTGGCGATGCCCTCGGCGGTACCGAGGTTCGAGCCGAACAGCACCGTCAGCGGGGTGCCGTGCCGGGCGACGACCGGGGCGGCCGAGGCCACGGGCGCGGCGGACGCGGTCTGCGTGTCCGCGCCGGCTGCCGCCGGTGGCGTCGCCCGCTCGATGTGCACGTCGGTGCGGGGCCGGACCTGGATCCGGAACTCGTCCGGCTTGACGGTCAGCGTCGTCTTCGTCTTGAGCTGGTAGTTCAGGTGGTCGACGAGCTCGAACCGCTGCAGCAGCATGCCGAGCACGAGCATGGCCTCCTGCAGTGCGAACTGCCGCCCGATGCACGCTCGCTGGCCGGTGCCGAAGGGCTTGTAGACGTTCGGGGGGAGCTGGGAGACCCGCTCCGCTGCCATGTGGTCCGGGTTGAAGTCATGGGCGTCGGGGCCCCACACCGACTCCTGGCGCTGCAGTGCCGGGATCACCACGGTGAGCGTCGTGCCGGCGGGGATCGCGTACCGGCCACCGATCACGGTGTCCTCGTACGGGGTGCGGCTGAAGGCGGGTGCCGTGGGCCAGAGCCGCAGCGTCTCGTCGAGCACCTGCCGGATGTAGCGCAGCCGCTGCACCTGCTCGAACGTCGGCCACGCGGAGGTGCCGAGCACCTCGTCGGCCTCCGCTCGCGCCCGGTCCATCGCCGCCGGGTCCTTGAGGAGGTAGTTGATGGCGAAGGAGAGCAGCCCGGACGTCGTCTCGTGGCCCGCGATGAGGAACGTGATGCACTGGGCGCGGATGTTGGCGTCGGGCAACCCCTCCCCGCTCTGCTTGTCGACGCCGACGAGCATCCGGCCGAGCAGATCGGTGGTGTCGGCGGCGTCGCCCTGCGCGCGGCGCTCGGCGATGAGGTCGTCCACCAGGCTGTCCATGAAGGCCTGGTCCTCCTCCGCCTGGCGCTGGGCCCGGATCCGGAGCCGAGACTGGAGCTTCAGCTGGCGCGTCCGGGTCTGCGCCTCGGTCAGCGTGCGCACCATCGCCTCGACGAAGGGGTGCGGGGTGTCGCGGTAGAACGAGTTGAACCGGTAGCCGAACCCGCACAGCGCGATCGTGTCGAGCGTCAGGCGGGTCATGTCCGCCGGCACGTCGACGTCCTCGCCCGGGTTGAGCCGTCCCCACTTCTCCATCAGCTGGTCGGCGACGTCGAGCATCTTCGGCATGTAGTCGCGCATCGCCTGCAGGCTGAACGGCGGCATCAGGATGTTGTGCGCGCGGTGCCACAGCGGGTCGTCCGTGGCGGAGGTGAACAGCCCGTTCGACAGGCCGCCCCGCCGCAGGTTCGACAGCCCGCCGCCGACCTGCTTGTCGAACCGCTGGTCGTCGCAGATCTCGTCCACCAGTTCGGGGCCGGACACGAACAGCCGTATGCCTCCGGGGGTGGAGAGCTTGTACAGCGGCCCGTACTCGCCTGCCATCCGGATCAGCGCGTCGATGGGGTGGTCGGCGTCGAGGTCGAAGACGTTGCCCAGCAACGGGATCCCGCGGGGGCCGGGGATCTCGTCGATGCCGATCGGTGCGTTCATGTCGTCCCTTCTGTCGGCCGGCGCACCAGCACCAGGATGCTCACGGTGAGCACCCAGGCGGGGAACACCAGCAGGATTCCGGGGTGATAGGTCACGCTGACCAGCAGGAACGCCGCGATGGCGTAGCTCAGCGCGGCGAGCCACCTCGGCAGGAGGCCGGCAGCAAACGCCAGCCCGGTCGTCGTGATCATGTACATGCCCGCGGCCCGGGTGCCGTAGACGAAGACCATCGCGTAGCCGACGGCCGACAGGGCGCGGGCGACGTCGGGCGACGGCAGGGGTGCGGGGGAGAGCTGCGTCAGCAGGGCCACCGCCCCGACGGCGGCCGCCCCGGTGAACAGCGTGCCCACGAACAGGACACCCGCGGCCAGCTGCAGCCAGTACGGGATCTCCGACCACGCCCCCGGCCGGAGCACCTGCAGCAGCGTCCGGGTCGCGATCATGTGCCAGAGGCCGGCGATGCCCGCGAACGGGACGATGTAGAGCCCCAGCGCGACCAGCACGTCCCGGGATCCGGCGGTGTAGAAGGCGAGGTAGTCGGAGTCCGGTGCGGAGAGCCCCGGAGCCTGGTGGACCAGTGCCAGGCCGACGATGAACAGCAGCGCGAACACCACGCCCGACACGCCGGCCATCCGGGCGTGCCCCACGGCGCGCGCGTCGGCAGTGGGAGGCCCGTCCGTGGTGCCGTCCGTCGTGGTCACGCTCGTCCGTCGCGCCGCTGGCCGCATCGAGGCTCCTCGCGGGACCGGACCGCCTCGCACCTGCATGACCTGCTGGTGACTGAAACGATACGTCCCGTAGTGGTCCTACGGGCGTCCCCGGGCCTGGTCAATGGCTCGGCGGCAAGTTGCGCCGTTGGTGGGGCGCTTCGCCGGACCCGGCGCGCCAGCCTGCCTGGCGGTCACGATGGCGGCCGCCACCTGAGCCCGGACGGGCGGTGAGCGGCGCCCGGCTGTGCCGCGCGCCGCCTGCGGCCACTAGCGTCGCGAGCTGTGCCCGATTCCGTCGACCGCTCCTGCAGCCGCACCCGCGCCTGGGTCAACGAGGCGATCAGGCTGGTCGAGGCCGATGCCAACCGCTCGGCCGACACGCATCTGCATCCGTTCCCCCTGCCGGCGGACTGGGGGATCGAGGTCTACCTCAAGGACGAGTCGGTACACCCGACCGGGAGCCTCAAGCACCGGCTCGCCCGCTCGCTGTTCCTCTACGCGCTGGTGAACGGCTGGATCGTCGACGGCACCACGGTCGTGGAGGCGAGCTCGGGGTCCACCGCCGTGTCGGAGGCGTACTTCGCCGGCCTCATCGGGGTGCCGTTCATCGCGGTGATGCCGAGGTCCACCAGCCCGCAGAAGATCGCGCTGATCGAACGGTACGGCGGCCGTTGCCACTACGTGGACCGCGCGCCTGCGATGTACGAGGAGGCGCAGCGGCTCGCCGCGGAGTGCGGCGGGCACTACATCGACCAGTTCACCTACGCTGAGCGCGCCACCGACTGGCGGGGCAACAACAACATCGCCGAGTCGATCTTCAGCCAGCTCGCACTGGAGCGCTACCCGATCCCCGAGTGGATCGTCATGGGAGCCGGCACCGGGGGCACGTCCGCCACGATCGGGCGTTACCTGCGCTACCGGCGCCACCCGACGCGGCTCGCCGTCGTCGACCCGGAGAACTCCGCGTTCTTCCCCGGCTGGACCACGGGTGCGGCGGACTACGGCACCGGGATGCCCTCACGCATCGAGGGCATCGGCAGGCCGCGGATGGAGCCGAGCTTCGTCCCCACCCTGATCGACCTGATGATCCCGGTACCGGACGCGGCCAGCGTCGCCGCGGTGCGGCACCTGCACGCCGTCACCGGCCGCTTCGCCGGTGGCTCGACGGGCACCAACCTGTGGGGCGTGTGGCAGTTGGTGGCCCGGATGCGTGACGCCGGGGTGCGCGGCAGCGTCGTCACGCTGATCTGCGACGGCGGTGAGCGCTACCGGCACAGCTACTACGACGACGGCTGGGTGGCGGCGCAGGGGATGGACCTGCCGCCGTACACGGCGGCGATCGAGCGGTTCCTCGCGACCGGGGAGTGGGCGCCCCCACCGACCTGAGCCGGCCGTAGGGGGTGTCCCGTGGATCTTGGTCGATGAGAGCCGTGATCCAGGTGGTTCCTGGCGGCGCCGCTGGATCGCCCCCATACCGGGCGTATTCGGGCGGTTCGGCGGTGTCGCCAGGGGCCGCCTGGGCGCGGCTATCGCGATTGAAGATCCGCGGGACACCCCCTACTGGCGCAGGTCGGCGCCGATACCCGTGAGGGACCGGACCTCCATCTCCTTCTGCACGTCGGAGCTCTCGTTGCGCCCGCCGAGAATCGTGCCGAACCAGCCGCAGAAGAACGAGAACGGGATCGAGATGATGCCGGGGTTGTTCAGCGGGAACACGTGGAAGTCGACCGTCGGGAAGATCGACGTGGGACTGCCCGACGTCACCGGTGAGAACGTGATCAGCAGCAGGCACGAGCCGAGGCCGCCGTAGAGGCTCCACAGGGTGCCCATGGTGTTGAACCGTTTCCAGTACAGCGCGTACAGGATCGTCGACAGGTTCGCCGACGCGGCCAGTGCCAGCGCCAGCGCCACGAGGAACGCCACGTTCTGCCCGTTGGCCAGGATGCCCCCGAGTATCGCCAGCACGCCGAGCACGACGGCGGCGATCCGGGCGACCCGCACCTCCCTGCGCGGGTCGGTCTGCCCGCGCTTGATGACGTTGGCGTACACGTCGTGGGCGAAGGACGCCGATGCGGCCAGTGTCAGCCCCGCCACGACGGCCAGGATCGTCGCGAAGGCCACCGCGGAGACGATGCCCAGCAGCACCGGTCCGCCGATGGCCAGCGCCAGCAGTGGCGCCGCGGAGTTCTCGCCGCTCGGCGCCGCGAGGATGGCCGGGGAGCCGACGAGCGCGCCTGCGCCGTAGCCGATCACCAGCGTGCACAGGTAGAACACGACCATCGTGCAGACGGCCCACACGACCGAGCGGCGCGCCTGGACGGCGTTGGGCACCGTGTAGAACCGGATCAGCACGTGCGGCAGGCTGCAGATCCCCAGCACGAGCGCCAGTGCCAGCGAGACGAGGTCCAGCTCGTTGTGCCCGTACTGGGTGCCCGGCGCCAGTATCGCGTCGCCGAGCGGGTTGTTGGCGACGGCCTTCTCGAGGATCGAGGAGAAGCGGAAGCCGAACTGGCCCAGCAGGAACACCGTGATCGTCGTGACGCACAGCAGCAGGAGCACGGCCTTGACGATCTGCACCCAGGTGGTGCCCTTCATCCCGCCGACGAGCACGTAGAAGATCATGATCAGGCCGACGATCGCGATGACGATCGACTGGCCCGCACGGTCGGTGATGTTGAGCAGCAGGGCGACGAGCCCACCCGCTCCGGCCATCTGCGCCAGCATGTAGAAGAACGAGATCACCAGCGTGGAGAGCGCGGCAGCGGCCCGCACCGGACGTTGCCGCATCCGGTAGGCGATGACGTCGCCCATCGTGAACCGGCCGGTGTTGCGCAGGAGCTCGCCGATCAGCAGGAGCCCCACCAGCCAGGCCACGACCCAGCCGACCGAGTAGACGAACCCGTCGTAGCCGTGCACCGCGATGCTCCCTGCGATGCCGAGGAACGAGGCCGCCGACAGGAAGTCGCCCGACAGTGCGATGCCGTTCTGGGCGCCGGTGAACCGGGAGTCGGCCGCGTAGTAGTCCGCGGTGGAGGTGTTGCCCCGGCTCACCCGGTAGACGAGTGCCAGTGTGGCCACCGCGAACACCGCGAAGACCCCGATGTTCGCCATCGGGTTGCCGCTCGGGGTCGCGGCCGCTGCGACGCTCACGCCGGTCCCTCTCCCGCCAGGGCGCGCACCAGTCTGACCTGGGGGTCCAGGTTGCGTTTGGCGTACCGGTGGTAGATGAACGTGATCGCCAGCGTGGTGACGAACTGGGCCAGTCCCAGCAGCATGCCGACCGTGACCAGGCCGACGACCCGCCTGGCCATGAAGTCGTGGGCGTAGGCCGCCAGCAGGACGAAGATGAGGTACCAGCCCAGGAACGCGAAGGTCATGGGGAACACGAAGTTGCGCAGCCTGGTGCGGAGCTCGGCGAACTCACGGCTGCAGTGGATGGCCGCGTAGTCCACCCGCCGCGAGGGCGGGAGTTCTTCGATATCCGGTTCGGCGGTGGGTCCGGCGCCCCACAGGGTGGGGGCGGCGCCGGGGTGGTCCCGCCCGAAATCTCCGGCCTGTGTGCCGGGATAGTGGTAGTCGGCACGCCCCGCCCCGGTCGAGTGTCTACGTCGGGGACCTGTCGCTCGGGTCAATGTTCCTCCAGACGGAGTTTGCTGCGACGGTGCAACAGTCATAGGCGTCGCGCTGGGTGATATCACAGGTGGGTCGGGCTAGGCCGATCGGAGTAGCCCCGATCGGGGGTCCAGGTCACTGTCCGGCGCGCCTCGTCCCCGGGCGGCGGGACCGGAAACGGCTGGACGAGGTCGGCATCCGGACCGAGCGCCTGCGGATGCGCTCCCCGGACCCGACGGCGCGCTGCTCGCTCTCGACCGCAGGTGGACCTGGGATTCGCGGCGTCGCGGAAGCGGCACCGTACCCGGCTCTCCAGCGCCGTGCGCGGCGTTCGCGTGTATTCGGACCTCGCACCTGGTTGTTCCGGTCCGTCACCTGATCGCTCGGATGACCGACTCGTTCGTGTCGCTCCTCGTTCATCTCCCGGCCGTGTCGATCGGCGAGCGTGACGACCGGCCACCACCCGGTCGGGTGAATCGACCGGCCACGTACGTGACAGGGGAGAACATCCATGACGAACGGAATGTCCCGCCGCGGCTTCTTGCGCGGGACCGCCGCTGCAGGTGCCGGAGTGGTACTGCTGGGCGCGAGCGAGGTCCTGCTCACCGCGCCGAACGCCGCAGCGGCACCGGCGCCGGCAGGCGCGGGATACGGGCCGCTGGTGGCCGACCCCGCCAAGCGCCTCGCCCTCCCGCAGGGCTTCGCCTACTCGGTCGTCACCGAGGCCGGCGTGACCCGGCTCGAGTCCGGCGAGTTCACCCCCAGCAACCACGACGGCACGGGCGCCTTCAAGGGCAAGGGCGGTGGCACCGTGCTCGTCAACAACCACGAGCTGGGCGGCGCGCTCGCCGACACCCCGCTGCCGGTGCCGCACATCGAGGGCTTCACCTACGACCCGGGCAGCGCAGGCGGCTGCACGATCATCGAGACCGACAAGGACGGCAAGCGCGTCCGCGAGTTCGTCGGGATCGCGGGCACCGCCCAGAACTGCGCCGGCGGCATCACGCCCTGGAACACCTGGCTGACCTGCGAGGAGACCGAGGGGCTCGCCGGCTCCGGCGGCCGCACCAAGGACCACGGCTACGTCTTCGAGGTCGACCCGTTCGACCAGGAGGCCAACAAGGACCCGCAGCCGATCAAGGCACTCGGCCGGTTCGCCCACGAGGCCGCGGTGGTGGACCCGAAGTCGGGCAACATCCTGCTCACCGAGGACGCGGGCGACCCCAACGGCCTGCTCTACCGGTGGGAGGCTCCGAAGAAGTTCAAGCCGAAGAAGGGCGGTCTCCGGGAGCTCGGCCCGACCGACGGCGTGCTCGCCGCCATGCGCTGCACCGACAAGGCAGGCGCTTTCGTCGACGACCTGTCGCGGGCCACGGAGATCGGCACCACCTACGGCGTGACCTGGACGACGGTGCCCGACCGGGACGCCCGCACCACCTCCACCCGCAAGCAGTTCACCGACGGACAGGTGACCCGCGGGCACAAGCTCGAGGGTGCCTGGTGGGCCGACAACGGCGCGTACATCGTCACGAGCTTCGCGCGTGAGGACAGCCCGGTTCCCCACGACGGCCAGGTGTGGTTCTACGACCCCAAGCGCGAGACCTTCACCCTGAAGGTGCGCTTCGGCGTCAACCCCAACCCCGACCAGGACGGCGCGTTCGACGGGCCGGACAACATCACCGTCTCCCCGTGGGGCGGCCTGATCGTGGCCGAGGACGGCGAGGGTGTGCAGCACCTCGTCGGCGTCACCGACGGCGGGGACCCGTTCCCGCTGGCGCGCAACGAACTCGGCAACGGCAGTGAGTTCACCGGCCCGGTCTACTCCCAGGACAAGAAGATCCTGTTCGGCAACATCCAGACCCCGGGGATCATGTTCGCGATCACGGGCCCCTGGAAGAAGCAGCACTAACCAGCCCCACCCCCACGGATCAGTTGCAGCAAAGCCACTTTCATGCAACCACGTTGCGTGAAAGTGGCTTTGCTGCAATGCGGGGGGCGGGGCGGGCGGGGTCAGCGGCGGGGGGCTCCTGCTGTGGCGGGTACCGGGAGGCCTTCGAGGCTCGCCGCCGCCGCGAGCAGCTTGAGCTCGTCGCCGGGGCGGCCCACGAGCTGCACACCCACCGGTCTGCCCCGCACGGTCACGGGGGCGACCACGGCGGGCAGACCGGCCAGGTTCCACGCCTGCGTGTACGGGACGCGGGCGGCGGACATCAGCAGGGTGGGCAGGTAGCGGCGGTTCTGCAGGGCGCCGGCCCGCGGGGGCGGGCCGGCCACCGCCGGGCTGAGCAGCAGGTCGTGGCCGCCCGCGTCGAGCCAGTCGAGGAACCGGCCGCGCCACGCGGCGGCCGCGGCCGGGTCGGGCGTCCGCATCCGCTGCACCCGCCGTCCCTTGCGCACCATGGTGGCGGTGCGCCGCTCCACCTCCCGCTCGTGGAGGCCGAGGTCGGCGAACTCGGCGGCGATGCCCGCGTGCCAGCGCCGCGTCCACTGCGTCACGAGGGTGCGTGGATAGGGCGGATCGGCGAGGGTGACCGTGGCGCCGTTCGGACCCGCGCGGAGGCGGGCGGCCGCGCCGACAGCGGCCGCTCTGTGGTCGGGGTGCAGCCGCCCGACCGGCGACGGGTGGCGCAACGAGAGGGCGATGCGCGCGGGCCCGCCGTAGGCGACGTCGGGGTCCCCGGCCTCGCCGTTCCCGCGGAGCACCCCGAGCATCAACGCGGCGTCACTCGCGGTACGGGCCATCGGTCCCGTGACCGTGAGCCCGCACCAGTGCTGCTCGGCTCCGCCGGGCAGCGGCACCACACCCGCCCCCGGTTTGACCCCCACCAGGCCGCAGTAGGCCGCTGGGATGCGGATGGAGCCGCCCCCGTCGGTGCCCAGCGCCAGCACGGCCATCCCCGCCGCCACGGCCGCGGCGCTGCCACCGCTCGAACCGCCCGGATCCAGTGCGTGGTCCAGCGGGTTGCAGGTGACCCCGAACGCCGAGTGCGTGAACCCCCAGATCGCGAGCTCGGGCATCTTGGTCTTGCCGATCACGACGGCGCCGGCGCCCCGCAGCCGCTTGACCAGCTCGTCGTCGCGTCGTGCCGGCTCGGCGGAGGTGGCCGTCGAGCCGTGCCGGGTGGGATAGCCCGCCACGTCGATGTTGTCCTTGACCGCCACCGGGACCCCGGCCAGTGGCAAGGCGAAGCGGTCGGGCCGCGTGTCGACGGCTCCCGCCTCGGCGAGCACGCGGTCGGGGGCGTGCTCCTGGAACGCGCCGACCGAGGGCTCGAACTCGGCGATCCTGGCCAGATGGGCCCGGGCCACGTCGGCCGCGCTGACGCGCCCGTCGTGCACACGCGCCGCGATCTCGGCCGCGGTGAGCGCGGTCAGGTCGAGGGCCATCCCCCCACCATCGCACTGATCAGCGGTTATCCGTGGTAGACCCGCCGGAAAGGTCGGCCGACGGGACGCCGCGCGGCCCCGGTCAGCTGCGGGGGACGGGGGAGGTGGCTCCCTCCTGTGCCAGCCAGCTGCCCTCGTGGTGCGCCTGCTCGCCACGGGCCTTGCGCTCGCGCTGCGGGGCGATCACGTGCTGCGGGTCGGCGGCCGACGCCATCCCCGCTTCGAACACCGCGAACCGGGTGGCGAGCGACCCCGCCGCGAGGGCAGCGCCGGAGGCGACGGCGGCCACGCGGCCGCGCCTGCCGCCCAGTGCGGCGAGCAGCGCGCCCAGCCCGCCGGCGGCGGTGAGGGCCCGGGACAGCCGGTTCCACCGGGCCGCCTTCCCCTCGCGGTACGCCCCGACGACGTTGCCCGGGATCGGCTCGAGCCGCCGCTCCAGCATCTCGCCGACGGCGAGCTCGGCCGCGGCGCCTGCCACGGCGAGCCGCACCATCGGCAGGCGCTCCCGCCTGCCTGCCCCGGCGAGCCCGGTGATCGCCAGCTGGGCGCCGGCGCCCGCCGCTGCGCCGCTGGCCGCGAACAGCACCGGCAGCTCGCCTCGTGCCTCATGCCAGGCCGGTATCGCCGTGTCTGCCAGGAGGACGCCGGTGTAGCTGGCCAGGGGCGGACCGAGGAACGCGGCACCCCAGCCGGCGAGCCGGCCGAGCCCCGGTGCGATGCCGGTGAGCTCAGAAGCCGCAGCGGCCGACGCCAGCGCGGCGAACGGGCTGAGGATCCACGAGCCGATCGACAGCGGCGACGTCGGCTTGATCACCCGCAGCATGTTGAGGAAGCGTGCGGGCCGGCCGAGGTCGTGGACGAGCGCGACGGTGCCCAGCATCGCTCCGCCGGTGGCGACGAGCCGGCCGCCGCGGCGCAGGACCGGCCGGCCGGTGACGTCGCCGAGCGCCGCGACCACCGCCGACGTCCCCGCCATGCCGCCCACCCACAGGTAGAGCGGCACGTCGGGGTTCTTCCACGTCGGCTTCTTGAGGATGGGACGCCCGTAGTAGGAGACGAACTCCGCCTCGGGGACCATCGAGCCCTTGATGCGTTTGTGACCCCGCCGCTCGCGCCTGCCCCCGCCGCCGCTGCCGGACACGTCGACCGGAACCTGACCGCCGTTCGCCATCAGCCCGTCTCCTTCATCGGGACCGCCCGCCGAGGAACGACCCCGCGATCGCCGCGGTGAGGCCGACCGCCGCCAATGCCGCGCGCTTCCACATCTGTGGCAGGTCCCGGGTGGTGACCACCGGGTCCGGGGGGAGCCCGTAGACCTCCGGCTCGTCGAGCAGCAGGAAGAAGGCGCCGTCGCCGCCGACGCCGTCGTCGGGGTCGCGGCCGTAGAGCCGGGCCTCGGTGACGCCGTTGCCCTGCAGCTCGGCCAGCCTCCGGTCGGCTCGTTCGCGCAGCTCGTCGAGGGGGCCGAACTGGATCGACTCGGTCGGGCACGCCTGGGCGCACGCCGGGGTCAGCCCGTCCTTCGTGCGGTCGTAGCAGAGCGTGCACTTGAAGGCCCGGCCGTCGCCCGGCCGGATGTCGATCACGCCGTACGGGCAGGCGGGCACGCAGTAGCCGCAGCCGTTGCAGATGTCGGGCTGGACGAAGACGGTGTCGAACTCGGTGCGGATCAGCGAGCCCGTCGGGCAGACGTCGAGGCACGCGGCGTGCGTGCAGTGCTTGCAGACGTCAGAGGACATGAGCCAGCGCACGTCACCCGCGGGGTGGGCTGGGGACTCCGCTGTGCGGGTCTCGATGAACGCGACGTGCCGCCAGGTGGAGGACCCGAGCGCACCGGTGTTGTCGTAGGACATGCCGAGCAGGTCCATGTCGCGGAGCCCGGCGAGGTCGGTCGGGTTGCTGTCGGTGGGGCCCGCGTCGGACGGGACGAGGTTCCACTCCTTGCACGCCACCTCGCACGCCTTGCACCCGATGCAGATCGAGGTGTCGGTGAAGAACCCCAGCCGGGGCGGCCGCTCACCGGGCATCCCGAGGTAGGAGGCGCGCTCGCTCTGCCCGCTCATCGGGGTGGTGACGGCGGTGCCGACGTTGCTCGCGAACCCCGCGCTCGCATCGGTGGCACTGCCGGCAGCGGGGTCGCCTGCCCGGGCGCCGGGGTGTCCCGGCTTGTCGGTGCCGTCCACCGCCCAGCGGTCCTCCGGGGGTGTCACGCCAGGCCCGCCCGCCGCTGGTAGTCCTCGACGAGTGTGCGCAGCCCGGGGCCGTGTGGACGCCGTCCGGGCCGGATGTCGCAGGTGAGCACCTTGGACTCCTGGATGTCGACGTTGGGGTCGAGCGTCACCGACAGGAGGTCGTTGGCGCTGTCGCCGGTGGCGAGGCCGTTGTGCCCGAAGTGCCAGGGCACCCCGATCTGGTGGGTCTCCCGGCCCTCGATGCGCAGCGGCTGCATCCGCTCGGTGACGAGCACCTTCAGCTCGATTGCGCTGCGGGCCGTGACGAGGGTGGCCCAGCCGAGATGGGTGAGCCCCCGCTCGCCTGCCAGCTCGGGCGAGACCTCGCAGAACGCCTCCGGCTGCAGCTCGGCGAGGTAGGGCATGAACCGGCTCATGCCGCCGCCGGTGTGGTGCTCGGTGAGCCGGTAGGTGGTGAGCACGAACGGGAAGACCGGAGAGCCCACCGGATGGTGCCGGTTGCCCGGGCTCTCGTAGAGCTTCGCGGCCGGGTTGCTCGTGTGCCGGGGATGCAACAGGTTGTGGAACGGCGTCTCCGCCGGCTCGTAGTGCGTCGGGAGCGGTCCGTCCACCAGCCCGGCCGGGGCGAAGAGCCAGGCCTTGCCGTCGGTCTGCATGATGAACGGGTCGTCACCGGCGAGCGCCTTGCCCGACCGCGCGTCCGGCGGGGGCACGTAGTCCGGTGCGGTGGTCGGCGGGAAGTCCGGCACGTCGTGGCCTGTCCACTTCTCCCCGTCCCACCAGATGAGCGCCTTCCGCTCGCTCCACGGCTTGCCGTCGGGGTCGGCGGAGGCGCGGTTGTAGAGCTGGCGCCGGTTGGCGGGCCAGGCCCAGCCCCACTCCGCGGCCACCCAGTCCTGCTCGCGCGCCGGCTTGCGGCGTGCGGCCTGGTTGACGCCGTCGGCGAAGACCCCGCAGTAGATCCAGCACCCGCAGCGGGTGGACCCGTCGTCGCGCAGCTGCGTGTAGGCGGTGAGCAGCTCACCGTCGGGGCCGTAGCCGTTGATCTCCTTCAGCACGTCGGCGGCCATCGGCTCGGCGGTCGGCCCCTCGGTGGCGTAGTCCCAGGTGAGCGCCTTGATCGGGGTGTCGCGCGGGTCGTCGGAGTCGGCGAGCCGCTCCTTGATGATGCGACCGAGGTGGTAGAAGAACCACAGGTCGCTGCGCGCGTCGTCGGGCGGTTCCACCGCTTTGTGCCGGTACTGCAGCAGCCGCTGGGTGTTGGTGAAGGTCCCGTCCTTCTCCACGTGCGACGCGGCGGGCACGTAGAAGACCTCGGTGGCGATGTCCTCCGTGCGCACCTCGCCGTTCTCGATCTCGGGCGAGTCCTTCCAGAACGTCGCGGTCTCGATGCACGACAGGTCCCGCACCACGAGCCACTCGGCTTTTGCCAGCGCCTTGCGCTGCAGCCGCCCGTTGGCGCTGCCGACGGCGGGGTTCTCCCCGGCGACGATGTAGCCGGGCACCTTGCCATCGGCCATGTCCAGCACGGTGGCGTAGTGGTTGTGGTCGCCGGACAGCCGCGGCAGCCAGTCGAACCCGTACTCGTTCTCGGCCGTGGCGGCGTCGCCGAACCAGGCCTTGAGCAGGCTGGTCATGTAATGGGGCATGTCGCCCCAGAACCCGGCCTTGCCGGCGTCCGGCTCGATGTAGTCGGCGAGCGACCCGCCCCGGTCGCCCGCGGGCATCGGCAGGTAGCCGGGCAGGAGGTTGAACAGCGTGGGGATGTCGGTGGAGCCCTGGATGGACGCGTGCCCGCGCAGCGCGATGATCCCGCCACCGGGCCTGCCGATGTTGCCCAGCAGCGTCTGCAGGATCGACGCGGCCCGGATGTACTGCACGCCGACGCTGTGCTGGGTCCACCCCACCGCGTAGGACCAGTTGGTGGTGCGGTCGCGGCCGCTGTTCTCCGTGATCGCGCGGGCGAGCTCGAAGAACGTGTCCTGCGGGATGCCCGCGACCTCCTCCACGAACTCCGCCGTGTAGCGCGCGTAGTGGCGTTTGAGGATCTGGAAGACGCAGCGCGGGTCCTGCAGGGTCGGGTCGCGCCGGGGCTTCTCCGCCACCGACGCGCCACCGCTGCCGTACTTGTCGCCACCGGCGGTCTCCCGCTGGTGCTCACCGCCGTGGACGGCCCGCTCGTCGTCGCCCGCATCACCGTCGCTCTGGCTGTCCCCGTCGCTCTCGCTGTCCTGGTACGCCCAGCTCACCGGGTCGTAGGTGTGGGACTCCTCGTCCCAGCCGCTGAAGACGCCGTCGAGATCCTCGGTGTCGACGTAGTCCTCGGAGATGATCGACGAGGCGTTCGTGTAGGAGACGACGTACTCGCGGAACTCCTTGCCCTCGCTCAGCACGTAGTTGATCAGGGCGCCGAGCAGCGCGATGTCGGAGCCGGCCCGGATCGGCACGTGCAGGTCGGCCAGAGCGCTGGTGCGCGTGAACCGCGGGTCGATGTGGATCACCTTGGCGCCGCGCAGCTTCGCGTCCATCACGAACTGGAAGCCGACGGGATGGCACTCGGCGAAGTTCGAGCCCTGAATCACGATGCAGTCGCTCTTGGCGAGGTCCTGCTGGAACGTCGTGGCACCGCCGCGACCGAACGAGGCCCCCAGACCGGGGACGGTGGAGGAGTGTCAAAGACGGGCCTGGTTCTCGACCTGGATCGCGCCGAGCGCCGTGTACAGCTTCTTGATGAGGTAGTTCTCCTCGTTGTCCAGCGTGGCGCCACCGAGATGGGCGATGCCCATGGTGCGGCGCAGCGGCCGGCCGTCCTCGTCGGTGTCCTGCCACGTCCGGCGCCGGGTGTCCAGCACGCGGTCGGCGATCATCTCCATCGCCGTACCGAGGTCGAGTTCCTCCCACTCGGTGCCGCCCGGCCGCCGGTACCGGACCGTGGTGACCCGGTCAGGACGGGAGACGTACTGCTGGGATGCGGCGCCCTTCGGACAGAGCTTGCCGAGCGAGATGGGCGAGTCGGGGTCGCCCTCGATCTGGATGACCTTCTCGTCCTTGACGAACACGCGCTGCCCGCACCCCACCGCGCAGTACGGGCAGATCGACCGGACCACCCGGTCGGCCTCGGCGATGCGCGGTCGCAGGTGCTCACTGCGGGCGGAGCGGGCGGCGTCGCCGCGGGCCGTGGGATCGGAACCCCTCAGCTGGCGGACGACCGGCCACAGCTCGATGAACTCACGTACACCCACGTGGGCCCCTTTCCCTCGGTTTCGACGAGCGAAACCCCGGGACCACGTTAACCGCGTCGGGCAGAGTTGGCGGAGGCGGACGGGAATCGAACCCGCCTGGCCGAGATGCTCGGCCACGTCGGTTTTGAAGACCGCGGGGGCCACCAGGCGCCCTTACGCCTCCACACGCAGGCTAGCGAGTGGCCTCGAGCGCCTGCGGCACCCCGTCGGCGATCTCGAACAGCGCGAGCAGGCCGGTGGCCTCCAGCGCCCGCGTGACGATACGGGACCCGGGCACCAGTCGCAGCCGGCACTGTCGCTGTTCGGCCTCGTCCTTGGCGGCGACGAGCACGGCCAGGCCCGCGGAGCCGAGGAACGTGACGTCGGTGAGGTCGAGCACGAGGAGCGAGACGTCGGCGAGCTGCTCGTAGACCCGGTCGCGCAGGACCGGTGCGGTGAGGGTGTCGATCTCGCCGACCACGTGCATGACGCGGACACCGTCGCCGTGCCCGACCACGTCGAACCGCACGACCTCACCGATCTCGTCGTCGGCGAGGTCGGCGCTCGTTGGCTCGACGGGGGAATCGCCGCTCATGCGCACCGGCTCCTCGAAAAGGCGTCGTGGACTCGTGGTGCGGACTGTGGTCTCAACCGCGCTTCAACCCTACGGGCGCCCCCAGGGGCGAACAACAACACCCCCGTCACCGGGTCGGGCCACAGGCGGCTGCGGTTCTGCATGATCGAAACGTCCTCGTCGAGGGGTCCGGAGGGGGTTCGCCGGCAGCTGAGGGATCCTGCCGGGATGCCTGATCGGTTCTCCGTCCGCATCGCCGTCCGCAGCTACGAGATCGACCTCAACGGGCACGTCAACCACGCCGTCTACCACCGGTACGGGGAGCACGCGCGTACCGAGCACCTCACCGCCGCCGGCTGTTCCCTGACGCGGTTGACGGAGCACGGCATGGGCATCGTGCTGCTGGAGACCCACGTGCGGTTCCTCCGGGAGCTGAGCCACGGGGACCTGGTGGACGTCGACTCCCGGCTGACGTTCGGGGAGGGCAAGACGTTCGAGATGGCGCACACGCTGCGGCGCGAGCCGGACACCGTGGCCGCCGAGATCACCTGCCGGATGGGGCTGCTCGACTCCGCCACCCGCAGGTTGCTGCCGGAGCCGCAGAAGAGGTTGACCGAGCTCGCCACAGCGCCGGAGCGGCTCGGTCCCGGGTAGCCCGGCGCGGCGGCCGGGACTCCGATCAGGAGGGATCCTGATCCGGAGGGCTCTGCCGCGTGGTGGTGAGGGAGAGGGACTCGATCTCCAGTGGCAGCCGGGGGGCCACCAGCGGTGGGACGCGGCCGCCTGCCCGCCGCACCACCCGCCTGCTCCTCAGATAGGCGAACGGGCCGGTGGCCAGGCCGCGCAGGCGGGCACCGGCCGCACCGGTCGGAATGCCGGAGCCTGCGTCGCTCTCCCGTTCCGAGATGCGGCGCAGCTGGGCGACCGCGGCCGGGATCCGGCGGGCCGCGGCGGCGCGGGCCCGGGGGTCCAGCGCGATCTTCGTGAGGAAGCCGCCGAGCCCGACGGCGTAGCCCTCCAGCTGGACGCGCAGGGCGGCCTGGCCGGTGCGGTGGTGGTGCCACACCCAGGCGGCCGGTTCGTAGCCGAGTACGTGATCGGCCAGGATGAGACGCACCAGGAACTCGCAGTCCTCGCCGCCGTGTGTGGGGGAGCCCGGGCCGAGCGCCTCGTCGAACCCGCCGACGGCCTTCGCCACGTCGGCGCGGACGGCCAGATTGGCGCCGATGCCGAAGAGACCGGGGGAGAACGGGAAGATCGCGGAGTCGGCAGGGGGGTCGGCCAGCGAGTAGCGACGCCGCTCGAACCCCTTGTTCCAGGCCATCGCGCTGTCGGCGGCCAGCTCTTCGGCAGTGGTGAGGCGGGCGGCGAGCACGGGACCGCTCAGGCACGCCAGCTCCGGGTCGGCGGCGAACGCCCCGGCGATGCGCCCGGCCCAGCCCTTGTCGGGCTCCGTGTCGTCGTCGGTGAAGGCGACGATGTCCGTGCGTGCCTCCTGCAGGCCGCGGTTGCGGCCGACCGAGGCACCCCGGCGGGGCTCCAGCACGTACCGGACGCGGGGGTCGCCGATGCGGCTCACCACGGACGCCGTCCTGTCGTCGGTCGGCTCGTTGTCCACCACCAGCACGGTGATGTCGGTGTGGTCGCCTGCCAGCAGGGCGCGGACACAGCGTTCCAGGCTCTCCGGCCGGCCTCGGGTGGCCACCACGACGGTGATCGGCTCGGTGGACCAGGGCGGGAGGGGTGGGTCGGGCACCTCGCCGAGCCGTGACTCGAGTGCGGTGCGGATGTCGGAGGCGGTGGCCCGGCCGGCGGCGAGCGGTAGCTCGACGATTCCGACGGGGGCGCCGCCCGCGGTGACGAGCAGCCGGGCGGCGGTGAAGTGGGGGTCGACCGCGAGGTCGGCGACGGGGGCGCGGCGGTCCAGCTCACCGACCCAGGTCGGTGAATGGGGGGCGATCCAGGGGGGCAACCGGGGCCTTCCAAGGTTTGGACTGGAGGGGGAATGTCCATGCGCAGGCTATGGGAAAACTCGTCTACCTTGATGAGAAGCTTGTCCCGTTGGCGTTGATCGGTCCGGGCTGAGCGGCCGAACGCCTGTGGTGGCACTGAGAAGCGCCGAGCGGCGCCGTAGGCTTCACCCGTGACATCGGCGACGATCGTCCCCTTCCTCCACGGCGACCGGGATGTGATCAGCGTCCTGCTCGACCGCCGGGCCGAGGGGAGTGAGCCGGCCGCGCGCACCGACGAGCACCGGGTGGCGCTGGTCATCGGTGGTGGCGGGATGCGCGGTGCCTACGTCGCCGGGATGCTGCGGGCGCTCGACCGGGCGGGTCTCGTTCCCGGCTTCGACGAGGTCTACGGCGCGTCCTCGGGTGCGTTCAGCGCCGCCGCGTTCCTCACCGGGGATGCCGCGGCGTGTGCCGCCAGCTACCCGGAGGACCTCTCCACCGACACGTTCATCAACATGCGCAGGCTCGGCACGCGCCGCCCGGTGGTGGCGCTCGACCACCTGATCCACGAGGTGCTCGACGGCCGCAAGCCGCTGTCCTGGGACGCACTGGGCCACACCGCGGCCGAGCTGCGGATCGTGGCCACCGACGCGAGCGACCTCACCGCGCACACCCTCACGGGGATGGAGACGGTCGCCGACTGGCGGCAGGCACTGCGGGCCAGCGCATCGATCCCGCTGCTGTGCGGTCCGCCGGTGACCTACGGCGGCCGCCGCTGGGTGGACGGCTCGGTCGGTGAGCCGCTCGCGATGGCCAGGGCCCTGCGCGGTGGCGCCACCCATGTGCTGGTGGTTCTCTGCCGCGGCACCGACGACCTGCACCCCGACGCGGACGCGGGACTCTCGCTCTGGGCCCGGACCCTCGACCGGCTGGTGCCGGGGCTGGGCACGGTCGCGCAGGGCTCCCGCCGCTACGGCGCCGATCTCCGGCTGGTCACCGACGCCGCGCACCCGGGCCGTGGTCCCGGCCACCTGGCCGCGATCGGGCCGTCCCGATCGGTCGGGATGGGTGCGCTGTGCGTCGACCCCGACCGGGTGGGCGAGGCGGTGCGGGTCGGCGACGAGTCGGCGGTCGCGGCGATCGAGGCCGTCGCCGCACAACGCCGGGACCTCGGAGCGCGCTGAACGACTCGGCTCGTAGCGAACGGAGTTGTTCAGCACCCTCCTCGACCCGACCTGATCGCCGCCCGGCGGATAACGTCGTCGGCATGGAGGCAGGGGAGCGGCCGCGCGCGGCAGTCGTCGTCACCGGCAGCGAGCTGCTGACCGGAGCCATCACCGACCGGAACGGCCCGTGGGTCGCCCATGAGCTCGTCGAGCTCGGCTTCGAGGTCGCGCACGTGCTGCTGGTGGGTGATCGCCCGGACGATCTGACCGCCGCGCTGCGCTTCGCCGCGGACGCGGGGTGCGTGCTCGTCGTCACGAGCGGTGGGCTCGGGCCCACGGCGGACGATCTCACCGCCGAGGTGGTGGCGACCTTCGCGGGTGTCGACCTCGTGCTCGACGAGAACATGCGTGAGCACATCGCCGGGATCCTCTCCCGCTGGGCGGCCCGCACCGAGTTCTCGGCCACGGCGATCGAGGAGGCCAACCGCAAGCAGGCGATGGTGCCGCGCGGCGCTGTGGCGCTGCCCCCGGTCGGCACGGCTCCGGGGCTCGTGGTGCCGCGGCCGGGTGGTCCGCTCGTGGTGGTGCTGCCCGGACCGCCGCGCGAGCTGCAGGGGATGTGGCCTGCGGCGCTCCAGTCGCCGCTCTTCCGTGAGCTGCTCGGCGGTGTCCCGGCGGCGGAGTCGCTGGCGTTGCGGTTCTTCGGGCTGCCGGAGTCCGAGATCGCAGCGACACTGCGCGAGTTCGACTCCGAGATCGACCTGTCCGGGGTGGAGGTCACCACCTGCCTGCGTCGCGGGGAGCTCGAGGTGGACCTGCGGCCGAAGCCCGGCGCCGCGGTGTTCGCCAACGAACTGCACGCCGCTCTGGCGGCCCGGCACGCGAAGCACCTCGTCAGCACCGACGGCACCACCACCGACGAGCTGCTCGCCCGTGCGCTGCTGCAGCGCGGCTGGACCGTCGCGACCGGCGAGTCGTGCACGGGTGGAATGCTCGCGTCCCGGCTCGTGGACCGGCCCGGGTCCTCGGCGTACGTCGCCGGTGGCGTCGTGGCCTACTCGAACACCGCGAAGACCCAGCTGCTCGGCGTTCCGGCGGAGATGATCGAGGAGCACGGGGCGGTGTCGCCCGAGGTGGCGAGAGCGCTGGCCGACGGTGCGCGGGAGCGGTTCGGTGCCGACGTCGGCATCGGGATCACCGGGGTGGCCGGCCCCGACGGGGGCACCGCGGCCAAGCCGGTCGGCTATGTCTGCTTCTGCGTCACCACCGGCGAGGGGCTCGTGCTGGCCCGCGATCCGCGCCTGCCGGGAAACCGCTCCGACGTGCGGGAGCGGTCCACCGACCTCGGGATGCACCTGTTGCTGAGAGCGGCGGCCCCGCGCCCGGCCCGCTGACGCTCCGGTGGCCCCGGCGGCGAAGGTCGGGTCCGGCCGCCGTCGTCGGCGGCGGCCGGACCCGGAGCAGGCCAGCCGGCGGTCAGCGCCGGGGGGCAGCGCTGACAGACCGGGCTGACAGGTCAGGGCATGCGACAGGTCAGGGCATGCGACAGGTCAGGGCATGCCGATCAACGGACCGTGCGGAAGAACGTGCGTAGCTCGTCCACGAAGACGTCCGGTTGTTCCAGTGACGCGAAGTGGCCGCCCGTCGCGGGCTCGCTCCAGTGCCGCAGGTCGGTGTAGCGGCGCTCGATCCACTGCCGGGGCAGCCGGACCAGCTCCTGCGGGAACAGCGTGACGCCGGTGGGCACCGTCACCTCGTCCATCCGCCGCCGCTTGAAGCTCTCCCAGTACAGCCGCGCCGAGGACGCTCCGGTCCCGGGCAGCCAGTAGAGCATCACGTTGTCCAGGAGCCGGTCACGCGAGATGACGTTCTCCGGGTGGCCGGCGCAGTCGGTCCAGTCCCAGAACTTCTCGACGATCCACGTGCACTGCCCCACCGGGGAGTCGAGCAGCCCGTAGCCCAGCGTCTGCGGCCGGGTGGACTGTTCGCTGGAGTAGCCGGTGCCCACCTTCTGGAAGGTCTTGCGGGCGGCGAGCCCTGCCTGCTCCGACGCGGTCAGCGCGGTGCCCTCACCCTCGGGAGGGGGAGCGGCGATGGGCATCGTCAGGTGGATTCCGACGAGGTTCTCGGGGGCGCCCGTGCCGAGCGCCGAGGTGATCATCGAGCCCCAGTCGCCACCCTGTGCGCCGTAGCGGTCGTAGCCGAGCCGGTCCATCAGCTGCGCCCACGCCGTGGCGATCCGCTCGACACCCCAGCCGGACACGGTCGGCTTCCCGCTGAAGCCGTAGCCCGGCAGCGACGGCACCACCACGTGGAACGCGTCGCGCGGGTCGGGCGGGTTGCGCAACGCCTCGATCACGCCGAGGAACTCCACGATCGACCCCGGCCAGCCGTGGGTGAGCAGCAGCGGCAGCGCCCCCGCATGCGGCGAGCGGGCGTGGATCAGGTGGATCTCGACGGTGTCGTCACCACCGCCGTCGAGGCCGGTGCGGAACTGCGGCAGGGCGTTGAGCTCGGCCTCGCAGCGCCGCCAGTCGTACTGGCGGGCCCAGTAGTCGCACAGCTCGCGGGCGTAGTCCAGCGGCACGCCCTGCGTCCAGCCGTCGGCGGTGGCGGCCTCTGGCCAGCGCGTGCGAGCGAGGCGGTCCCGCAGGTCGTCGAGGTCGGTTTCGGGGATCTTGATCTGGAACTCGCGCATGTCAGAGCTGTACCCCGCGGGTCAGTGCGCCATCGATGACGAGGTGGCTGCCGGTGATGAAGCTGGCCCGTGGGCTCGCGAGCATGACCACGCCGTACGCGATCTCCTCCGGTCTCGCCATCCGGCCGGTGGGGTTGAGCCCCAGCGCGTGGGAGAACAGCTCCGGGTCGGCCTGCTCGGTGGTGTGCCAGACGCCGCCCTCGAAGTAGGTGTTGCCGGGCGAGACCGAGTTGGCCCGGACCTTCCCGGCGAGCTGGTGGGCCAGCCCCGACGTGTAGTGCACGAGCGCCGCCTTCATCACGCCGTAGGCGCCCAGCGCGAAGTCGACCTCCCGGCCGGATACGCTCGCCACCGCGATGACCGACCCGACTCCGCTGGCCTCGAGGTGCGGGAGCGCCGCGTCCACCATGTGGACGGTGTGCATGAGGTCGACGTCGAAGCTGGGCTTCCAGTTCTCGGGGCCGGGACCGACCGCCAGTGCGCTGACGTTGGCGACGACGACGTCGATGCCGCCGTAGTGCTCCGCCGACGCCGCCACCCACGCGGTGAGCGCCTCGGCGTCGGCGACGTCCACGGCGGTGCCGGTGACGTCGTGGCCCGCCCCGCGCAGCTCCTCCTCGACCGCGGCGACGTCGCTCGCCGTGCGGGCGCAGAAGGCGACCTTGACGCCCTCGGCGACCAGGCCCTCGACAACGGCGCGGCCGATGCCCTTCGTGCCGCCGGAGACCAGTGCGGTCCGGCCTGTGAGCTGCAGATCCATGGGAGTCCTTCGCTAGAGAGCGCTGGCCTGCTCGCGCAGGTGGCGGTGCATCCCGCCGTAGGCATCGGCGGCGGGCAGCAGCGCCTTCTCGATCTTGGTGACCGCGCTGTAGTTGGTGTCGCAGACGTTCGCCAACGGCGACCGGCTGATCTGGGTGAGCAACTGGTAGGCGTCGAGCGGGTCGAGCCCGTACAGCTCGCCGAGCCACCCGACCATGCCGACCTGGCTGGCGCGCCAGGCGTCCTCCAGCGGGCGGGACGAGCCGACCACGGCGTAGTGGTCGTCGTGCTCCAGCCGGGGCCACGCCGGCGCCCCACCCTTGATCAGCTCGACGATCACCGTGACGTTCATGGCGCCCTCGACGGCGGTGCCGCAGCTCTCGCCCTCGCCCTGGCGGTAGTGGCCGTCACCGAGGGAGAACAGGGCGCCCTCGACGTTCACCCCGAGGAAACAGGTGGTGCCTGCCTTCATCTCGGGGGTGTCCATGTTGCCGCCGAACGTGTCGGGCACCAGGCTCGAGCGCACCTCCCGCCCGGGCGGAGCCACACCGACGGTGCCGAGCATCGGGGCGAGCGGCAGCTCGATCTCGAGCTGCGAACGCTGGGCCTCGAAGAGCACGGTGCCGCGGGCGCGGTCGAGCTGGTAGATCCAGGTCTGCTCGGGGAGCGGGTCGTTCAGCAGCGCGGTGCGGTCGGTGCCGGTGAGCGCGCCGAAGAACGGGATGGTGGTCGACGCACCCCAGTCCCGGGCCGGGGTGAGGTCGACGATGTGCACCGCGAGCGTGTCGCCCGGCTCGGCGCCCTCGACGTGGAACGGCCCGGTCTGCGGGTTCACCTGGGTCATGTCCAGCACCTGCGACGGCTTGTCGGAGGTGCGCTGCAGCCGGCCGGAGAAGGCGTCCTCCGTCCACAGCCGCAGGAGGGTGCCGGGGGTGATCCGGTGGGTCGGGGCGACCCCGCCGAACGTCCATGCGTACTGCTCGGGCTCGGGGCGGAACTCGACGACGTCCACGAGGGGTGATCGTCGTGTCAATGGCCACTGACGCGCAACCCCCCACGAGGTAAAGCAGCGCGCGGCACGGGGCGGTGTGACCCCGGAGGGTCCACGCTTCTGCGTGGGTGACCGTCCTGTTCGCGGGGAAGAAGCCGATCTTCAGGGCGGTCTCGCCACCGGTACGACTCAATCGCTCGGGGACTCAGAGCTGACACGATTTGCCGCGCCGCCCGCGGGCAGGGCGCGGTAGGAGATGTGGCGTGCGCGACCGGAGCGGTCGGCGAGTCCGGCAGGCCCGCCACGGGCGCTGAACGGCTGTTGACCTGCGGCGACGAACATCGGTTCGAACATATGTTCGAGTATGATGAAGGGGTGTCGGACAGCCCGCTCACCACCGCGCATCGCCTCCTGGTCGAGGCGATCGACGCGCTGTCCGCGGCCACCGACGCTGCCACCGACGACGAGCTGCTGTCCGTGCTCACCCTGTGCGAAGGCACCAGCAGGCGGTTGGACCGGGTCGTCGTTGCCACCGTGTCCACTCTGGAGCGGCGTGGGACGTTCGCCGAGCGCGGCTACAAGTCCAGTCCGGCCGCGCTGGGGGATCTGCTCGGGTGGGAGCGGTTCGAGGCCCGCACCCGGGTGGTCGCCGCCGAGCAGGTGTGCCCCCGGGTCGGGATCGACGGCACCGCGCTGCCCGCCCGGCTGCCTGCCACCGCGGAGGTGTTCGCCGCCGGGCACACCGGGCTGCGGCACGTCGCGGTGATCGCCCGCGTGCTCGCCACCCCGGCCGCGCAGCGGCTCACACCGCAGGTGTGGGCCGGCGCCGAAGCCCAACTCGCCGAGAAAGCGGCCCTCTACACCCCCTCGGAGCTGCAGACCTGGGGCACCGCGCTGGTCGAAGCCCTCGACGAGGACGGCCCCGAACCCGACGACCGCCCACCCGCCGCGGTCAACGAACTGCACCTGGCCCGCCACCGCGGCAAAGCGGGCGGCACCCTCAAGGCCCGGTTCGATGACGCCGCGATGTTCGACGCCATCGCCACCGTGATCGACGCCCACGCCCGGCCGGTCAGCGGCGACGAGCAGCGCAGCGCCGCTCAGCGCCAGGCCGAAGCCCTGGCTGATGTGTGCGGGTACGTGCTCGACCACGGCGACGTCCCCGAGTGCGGCGGGCGGCGCCCGCACCTGAGCGTGCTGGTCCGGCTCGAAGACCTGGAAAACCGGGCCCGCGCCGCGTGCCTGGACTTCGGTGGCACGCTCTCGCCGGAATCGCTGCGGATGCTGGCCTGCGACGCCGCCGTCGTCCCGGTCGTGCTCAACGGGACGGGCCAGCCCCTCGACGTCGGCCGGGCCACCCGGACCATTCCCGACGGGCTGCGCCGGGCGATCGCCGCCCGCGACCGTGGCTGCGCCGGCTGCGGCCGGCCACCGTCGTGGTGCGAGGTCCACCACATCAGGGCCTGGCAGGACGGCGGTGACACCGCCCTGCACAACTGCGTGATGCTCTGCCGGGCGTGTCACCGGCTCCAGCACCATTCCGAGTGGGAAGTCCGTATCCGCGACGGGCTCCCCGAGTTGATCCCCCCGGCCTGGATCGACCCCCAGCGAAGACCCCGCCGAAAACCACTCCTGCACCTCGCCGCGTAAGGGGTCGAACAGATGGGCGGCGAGCCCAGCTGTGCCATGAGGCCGGGATGCCGCTCAGTCCGGACAGCCGAGCACCCGCGAGATGCCCCGCGCCGCGGTCAGGACGACGGGGACGTAGGCCCTGGCATCGGCCGACTCCGCCGGCACCACGACCGACAGCGCGGCAACCACGTCGCCGTCCGGTCCTCGCACCGGCGCCGCGACCGAGAGCGCGACCAGCTCGATCTGGCCTTCGCTCACGGCCACCCCGGTGCGGCGCACCTCGGCCAGTGCCCTGCGCAGCTCGTCGGGGTGGCAGATCGTCCGCGACGTATAGCGCTTGAGGGGCGAGGCGAGCACCTGCTCCTGTAGTTCGGGTGTGGCGAAGGCGAGCAGGACGAGCCCGACGCCGGTGGCGTGCAGCGGCAGCCGGCCGCCGACGCGCGTGAACACGTGCACGGCGCCGCGTCTCGACAGCCGTTCCAGGTACACCACCTCGCTGCCGTCGAGCACCGCGAGCTGGACGTTCTGCTTGGTCACCGCGTGCAGGTCCTCGAGGAACGGCATCGCCGACTCGCGCAGGCCCAGCCCACGCGGGGCCAGCGCCCCGACCTCCCAGAGCCGCAGCCCGATGCGGTAGCGGCCGTCGGTGGCTCGTTCGAGCGCGCCCCACTCGGTGAGCTCGCCGACGATGCGGTGGGCGGTGGTCAGCGGGAGCTCGGCTCGCCTGCCGATCTCGGTGAGCATGAGCTCGGGCCGCTCCGCGCTGAATGCCGCGAGTACCCGCAGAACCCTCGCCGTGACTGACTCGGCCATCAGGACCAGTGTGCCTCGGCCTTCCATTGGCCGGAAGCCGCGTCAGGCCGAGCCCGGCCGGCCTATCGGGTGTCCGACGGGTCCATCGTCGTCCTGGGCCTGACCAGGACGACGGTGGCGGTCGTCGTCACCACAAGGACCGCCGCGCCGACGATGGCGCCCATGTGCAGCCCGGTGACGACGGCCCCGCCGGCGGCGAGACTGCCGAACAGGGCCACACCGAGCGCCCCACCGAACTGTCGTCCTGCGTTGAGGAGCCCGGCGGCGAGCCCGGCGCGGTCCGCGTCGACGGACTCGAGCAACGTCGCGGTCAATGCGGGCACGGCGAGGCCGCCACCGAGGCCGAAGGGGAGCAGGACGGCCGCCTGCACGACCAGCGGGGTGTCCTGCTGGAGTGCGAGCAGCCCGCACACCCCACCGAGCAGTACCACCTGACCGAGGGCCATGGGCAGCCGCGGCCCGAACCGGGTGCACAGGCGTCCGGCGAGCAGGTTCACCACGGTGATCAGGGCCGTCATCGGCAGGAACATCAGGCCGGTCTCGAGCGCGGACAACCCGTGGACCTGCTCGAAGTAGAGGGCGAGCAGGAAAACCGCGCCGTAGAACGCGAAGTTGAGGGCGAGCCCCGTGGCGGCCGGGACCGCCACTGCGGGCAGGCGGACCAGCCGCGGCGGGATCATCGGGTGCGTGGACCGGCGCTCGACGATCACGAAGACGGCGGCGGCCGCGCAGAACACCACCGGCGCGACCACGCTGCGCTCGATCACCGCATACGTGACGGCCGCGAACGCCAGCGTTGCGGACAGCTGCCCGGGAAGGTCGAACGGCGCTCGGCGGGGTAGCGAACGCGGGCTCCGGATGAGCGCGACCAACCCCACCAGCCCGATCGGCAGGTTGACGTAGAACACCGACCGCCATCCGAGCGTGGTGGTCAGGAGCCCGCCGACAAGTGGGCCTGCGGCCATCGCCGCACCGCCGGCGGCAGTCCACACCGCGACGGCCCGGGTCCTTGCCGCGGCCGTCGGGTATGCCTGACGGACCAGTGCCAGCGACGAAGGCAGCACCACGGCGCCGGCTGCGCCCTGCAGGAACCGGGCCGCCACCAGCACGTCGAGCTCGGGCGCCAGGCCGCACGCCGCGGAGGCTGCGGTGAACACGGCCAGCCCGATCGCGAACGCCCTGCGGGCGCCGATCCGGTCGGACAGCGACCCGGCCGACAGCAGCAGCGCGGCCAGCATCAGCGTGTAGCCGCTGACCACCCACTGTAGCGCGGTGATGCCGCCGTTCAGCTCGGTCCCGATCACGGGCATGGCCACTGTCACGACCTGCGTGTCGAGAGTCAGGACGAAGAACCCCACCGCGGCGGCGGCCAGAGTCAGGCGTGCCGAGCTGTGGTGCCCGGTGTCGCCGGAGGCGAGAACATCGATCATGGCGCCAGCCTGCGGACAGACGGTGGGCGTCAGCCAGTGATCAGGGTGACCAGGACATGGTCACCCTGATCAGAAATACACCAGCGGCCCGGTCCGTTCGCCCGACCGGGGGAGGTGGGGACATGACGGCACCGAACGCGCGGCTGCGGGAGCTGGGTGGCTTCCTGCGCGATCGCCGCAGCCGCCTCGAACCGGTCGAGGTGGGCATCGTCGGCTCGGGTCCGCGGCGCACGTCAGGCTTGCGCCGCGAGGAGGTCGCGGACGTCGCCGGCGTGAGCCTCGGCTACTACGTGCGCCTCGAACAGGGCCGTGGCGGTGCACCATCGGCCGCCGTGCTGGACGCGCTCGCGCGGGCACTGCGCCTCGACCAGGACGAGCAGGTCCACTTGCACGCCCTGGCCGATCTCAGCGGTAGCCGGCGTCCGACGGCCGTGTCCGCCGAGCTCCTGCAGCAGGCGCGGGACGTGCTCGGCCTCCTCTCTCCGCCGTCGGCGGCGTACGTCATCGACCGTGTCGGGGACGTACTCGCGTGGAACGCCACCGCGGCGGCGCTGTTCGTCGACAACTTCCCTGCCGGCCTCGACACTGCCGCGAACCGGCCCGACGGCGTTCGTCCCAACAACGTTCGCTACGCCTTTCTCAACCCGGCCGCCAGACGGCTGTTTCCGCACTGGGAGGAGATCGCCGACGACGCGGTCGCGCATCTGCGGGCGGCGATCGGGTACCGGCCCGACGACCCGGCGTTGCGGGCGCTTCTCGCCGATCTCAGCACCCGGTCACCGGACTTCGCGCAGCGCTGGGAGCGCCGGGACGTGCGCCCGTGTCACCGGGGCCGAAAGGTTTTCGAGCATCCGGCGGCCGGTCGGCTCGAGCTCGACTTCCGCGTGCTCGACATCCCGGCCACCTGCCACCATCGGGTGGTCGTCTACAGCGCCGCCGAGGGCAGCCTCGACCGTCATGCCCTCGGCCGACTGTCATCGCGGCATCCCGCCCCCTCGGTGTGAGCGACCGGCCATCGAGGCCGCGTGCCTCGGCCTTCCACTGGCCGGAAGCCGAGTCGAGCCGGTCCCGCCGGGTGCGCCAGGCTTTCCTGATGCGCACCCAGGTCGGGATCGTCGGGGCGGGGCCGGCAGGACTCCTGCTCTCCCACCTACTGGCCCGGGCCGGGGTCGACTCGGTGGTGCTGGAGACCCGCAGCCGGGACTACGTCGAGCGGCGGGTGCGCGCCGGCGTACTGGAACACCCGACGGTGGAACTGCTGCGCGAGGTCGGGCTGTCCGACCGGCTCGACCGCGAGGGCATGCGGCACGACGGCATCTCCCTGCGCTTCGACGGTGGTGACCACCGCATCGACTTCGCCGACCTCGTCGGCAAGGGGATCACCGTCTACGGGCAGCAGGAGGTGGTGAAGGACCTCATCGCCGCGCGCCTCGGCGACGGCGGGGACCTCCGCTTCGAGGTGAGCGACGTGACCCTCGACGGGCTCACCGACGCCCCCGTGATCGGCTTCACCGACGCCGGCGGGCGGCGCGAGGAGATGCACTGCGACGTGGTGGCCGGGTGCGACGGCTTCCACGGCATCACCCGCGACGCGTCCGACCCCCAGATCTTCGACCGGACGTACCCGTACGCCTGGCTCGGGATCCTCGCCAAGGCCGCCCCGACACACGACGAGCTCGTCTACGCCAACCACCCGCACGGCTTCGCGCTCTACTCGATGCGCAGCCCGGAGATCACCCGGCTCTACCTCCAGGTCCCGCCGGACACCGACGTGAACGACTGGTCGGACGCGCAGATCTGGGACGAGCTGGGCACCCGCCTCGCGGCCAGGGGCTTCACCCTGAACGAGGGACCGGTACTGGAGAAGGGCGTCACCGGGATGCGCAGCTTCGTGGCGGAGCCCATGCGCCACGGGCGGCTCTTCCTGGCGGGCGACGCCGCGCACATCGTGCCACCCACCGGTGCGAAGGGCATGAACCTCGCGATCGCCGACGTCCGCGTGCTCGCCGAGGCGCTCATCACGTTCCTGCAGGGCGGCGACGAGACCGGGATCGACGGCTACTCCGACACCTGCCTGCGGCGGGTGTGGCGCGCGGAGCACTTCTCCTGGTGGATGACCTCGATGTTGCACGTGCCCCCGGAGAGCGACCCGTTCGGCCGTCGCCTCCAGCTGTCGCAGCTGCGCTACACGGTGACGTCCCGTGCGGCCGCCACCACTCTCGCCGAGAACTACGTGGGGCTGCCCCACGGAGTGAGTCCCTGACCGAGCTTCCGAGGAGCTGTTCGTGACGATCCCGCACCCGGCCGGCTACCGCCCGGCTCCGGATGGCAACCATCCGCCCCTACTGTCGGAGGGCTACCGGAGCACCGTCCTGCGGGCGCCCTCGCAGGCGCCGGTCGTGCTGCGCCACCGGCTCACCGAGGTCACCGGCCCGCTGCTCACCGGCGACATCGGGCCGAACGACCACGACCTCACCGCGCAGCACGACGGCGAGGCGATCGGGCAGCGGATCGTCGTTTTCGGCCGGGTGCTCGACAGCGACGGTCGTGCGGTGCCGAACACCCTCGTCGAGGTGTGGCAGGCCAACGCCGCGGGTCGCTACGCCCACGCCCGCGACAACTGGCCCGCGCCGCTGGACCCGAACTTCACCGGTGGCGGCCGGGTCGTGACCGACGCGCAGGGGAACTACTCGTTCACCACCATCAAGCCGGGCGCCTACCCGTGGGGCAACCACCACAACGCGTGGCGCCCGGCGCACATCCACCTCTCGCTCTTCGGCCGGTCGTTCACGCAGCGGCTGGTCACCCAGATGTACTTCCCGGACGACCCGCTGTTCGGCCAGGACCCGATCTTCAACTCGGTGCCGGACCCCGCTGCCCGGCAGCGGATGGTCTCCACGTTCGACCTGGAAGCCACCCGCCCGGAATGGGCGCTGGCGTACCGCTTCGACGTCGTGCTCCGCGGCCGCGAGCAGACCCCGTTTGAGGAGCCCCATGAGTGAGCTGCTGACCCCGTCCCAGACGGTCGGACCGTTCCTGAGCCTCGGGCTCACCTGGCTCGAAGGGCACCTCGTCGTGCCGCCCGACTCGCCGGGAGCGATCCGGATCACCGGCGTGCTCACCGACGGCGCCGGCGAGCCCGTCGGGGACGGGCTGGTCGAGACCTGGCAGGCCGACGCCGAGGGTCGCTTCGACCACCCGGACGACCCGCGGGGAGCCACCGGCTCCGGGTTCCGCGGCTTCGGGCGCTGCGCCACCGGCCCCGAGGGCCGTTTCGAGATCCTCACGATCAAGCCAGGGCCGCTCGGTGACGGACAGGCCCCCCACATCGACGTCACCGTGCTCGCCCGAGGCCTGCTCGACCGGGTCGTCACCAGGATCTACTTCCCGGACGAGGCCACGGCGAACGCGGCCGACCCGCTGCTCGCCGCCCTCCCGCCGGAGCGTGCGGCCACGCTGGTGGCGCAGGAGGCCGGCCCGTCCGAGCTGCGGTTCGACATCCGCCTCCAGGGCGACGGGGAGACCGTCTTCCTGGCCGTCTGACCCCGACCCGCCCCCCGCTGCGGCACGTGTTGCCGATCACTGCAGTATGTGCCGGTCGGCCGGAATGAGTGATCGTCCACATCGTTGTCACAGGTGAGGCACAGCGCGGCCACCGGTCCCCTTGCGACAAAGGGACCACGAGGTTCGCGACGCAGTGGGGGGACGTGGTCGGGGTGGCGGGCGCAGCGCTCCATGTGGGCGTCCCGCTGGACGAGCTGCCGGGCAGGTGGCGGCCGTCCGCGATCCGGGAGCGGTACCCGCTGCTGGTGCAGGTGCTGCGGTACGCCGTCGTCGGCGGTCTGGGCACGGTCGTGAACGCGGCGATCTTCCTGCTGCTGCGCACGTGGTGGGACACGGTGCCGGCCAACCTGACCGCGCTCGTCCTGAGCACGGTGGTGAGCACCGAGGCGAACCGCCGCTTCACCTTCGGCGGCAGCGAGGTGCACCGGTTGCGCTCGCACGTGCAGAGCGGCGGCACCGTGCTGTTCTACGCCTTCTACAGCTCCGCCGTGCTCATGCTGCTCGGCGAGGTGATCGACTCCCCGACGGCATGGGAGCAGACGCTGGCGGTGGCCGTGGCGAGCGTCCTCGGTGGCCTGGGCCGGTTCCTCGTCCTGCGGTACTGGGTGTTCGGTCCGGACACCCATCACGACGTACGGGACGGCTCGCCGAGCGCACTGCCCTGGTTCCGCGGGCACCTGCTGCACCGGCACGGATGACGAGGTAGCTCGCTCTCATCCGTCACGGCGACCCGGGTTTTGCGAGTAACTCCACAGGGGGTCTCCCTTCTCACAGTCGTGTCGACCGGGGAAGACCGGCGAGAGAGCTGGGTGTACTAACTGTATTCAGCGCGCCGCGCTGAGGGGGGCCGACCGACAGGAGCGGAGCAACAGATGCGTATCGAAGGTGCAACAGCGCTGGTCACCGGAGCGCGACGCGGCATCGGCCTCGCGTTCGCGCAGGCCCTGCTGGACCACGGGGCGGCCACCGTCTACGCCGGCGTCCGTGACCCCTCCACCACCACCGTCGCCGACGAGCGGCTGATCCCGCTCGCCCTCGACGTCACCGACCCCGAGCAGGTCGCAGCAGCGGCCGAGCGGGTCGGCGACGCAACCATCGTGATCAACAACTCCGGGGTCCAGAGCGGCGTCGGGCTGTTCGACGGTGACCTGGAGGGTGCGCGGCGAGAGATGGAGGTGAACTACCTCGGCACGTGGTCGGTCTCCCGCGCCTTCGCGCCCATCCTCGCCCGCAACGGAGGCGGTGCGCTGGTGAACATGCTGTCGGTCGCGTCGTGGCGCGCGCGTGTCCCGGCGGTGGGCTACGCGGCGTCGAAGTCGGCGGAGTGGGCACTCACGAACGCCCTGCGCACCGGGCTGCGGGACCAGGGAACCCTCGTGGTGGGGGTGCACGTCGGGTACGTCGACACCGAGTTCGTGACCGCCATCGACGCGCCCAAGGTCACGGCGGAGTCCGTTGCCGCGCAGACGATCGACGCGATCCTCCACGACCGGCCCGAGGTTCTCGCCGACGAACCCGCGCGGACCGTCAAGGCGTCGCTGTCGTACCGGGTGCAGGGCGACCCGACGGCCGACATCCCCGACTGAGGAGCACGTGTTGGACGAGACGCACTGCGGGACTCGGCCTAGATTCCAGGCATGACGGCCACCCAGTCGAGCAGCGAGGCGTTCGAGCGCGAGCCGGTGTCGCTCACCGAGCGGATCACGGGCGACGGCTCGTCCCGATGGCCGGTGGAGCCGGGTCGCTACCGGCTCGTCGTCGCCAGGGCGTGCCCGTGGGCGAACCGCAGCGTGATCGTCCGCCGGTTGCTGGGGCTGGAGCCCGTGCTGTCCATGGGCATCGCCGGGCCGCTGCACGACGAGCGCAGCTGGCGGTTCCACCTCGATCCCGACAACCGTGACCCGGTGCTCGGCATCGAGTACCTCGGCGAGGCCTACCGCAAGGCCGACCCCGGCTACGACGGCGGCGTCACGGTGCCCGCCGTGGTGGAGATCGCCAGTGGGAAGGTGGTCACCAACGGCTTCCAGCAGCTCACCCTCGACCTCTCCACCCAGTGGACCGCGTACCACCGCGACGGCGCCCCCGACCTCTACCCGGAGGAGCACCGCGCCGAGATCGACGAGATCAACCAGGCCGTGTACGAGGACGTCAACAACGGCGTCTACAAGTGCGGCTTCGCGAAGGGACAAGCGTCCTACGAGCGCGCCTACCGGGCCCTGTTCGCCCGGCTCGACGCGCTGTCCGAGCGGCTCGCGACGAGGCGCTTCCTCGTGGGCGACACCATCACCGAGGTCGACGTGCGGCTGTGGGTCACGCTGGTGCGCTTCGACGCCGTCTATCACGGCCACTTCAAGTGCAACCGCCAGAAGCTGGCCGAGATGCCTGTGCTGTGGGCCTACTCGCGTGACCTCTTCCAGACACCGGGGTTCGGCGACACGATCGACTTCGAGCAGATCAAACAGCACTACTACGGCGTGCACACCGACATCAACCCGTCGGGGATCGTGCCACTCGGACCCGACCTGCGCGGCTGGCTCACCCCGCACGGGCGGGAGGCGCTCGGCGGCCGCCCGTTCGGGAACGGCACGCCGCCCGGCCCGCCGCCGGAGGCCGAGCGGGTGCCACCGATCAGCTGAGCAGCTCGTACGCGGTTCCCGCTGCCTCGTAGGTCGAGGCGGCGCGCCGGTCGAGGCTCACCAGCACGGCCCCGGCCTGACCGGCGGCCAGCGCGACCACGAGGTCGTACACGGCCGGCCGTTCCGAGGTGTCCCCACCCCGGCAGTCCCGCCGACCGCCGCGGGCCGATGATGGTGGCGATGCCGACCTCTGTGCCGTCCCCGTCCTCACCATCGTTGCGCCCCGGCCTGCGCCGGGCACGCTCCCTGGCCGGTGCGCTGGCGGGTGCCCTCACCGTGCTGCTCGTGGTCCCCGCCGTGGCCATGGCAGGGACCACATCGCCTGCGCCCCCGGCTCCGGCACCGCCGGTCTCCGGCGAGAACCTGGGCCCGGACCGGCTGCCCCGCTGCACCGCCGTGGTCGCCGGCATGTCGCCGCGGGTCAAGCTCGCGCAGCGGCTCATGGTGGGCGTCGACGCCGCCGACCCGGCCACCACCGCCGAGACGGTGCGGGCCACGCAGGTGGGCGGGGTATTCGTGGGCGGCAACGCCACCGAGCTGCTCACCGACCAGGCTCTGCGCGAGGTGCAGGCGATGTCCCGCATCCCGCTCGCGGTCGCCGCCGACGACGAGGGCGGCCGCGTGCAGCGCATCGACGATCTCGACGGCGAGCTGCCCAGCGCCCGCGTGATGGCCGCCCAGCTGACTCCGCAGCAGGTACGCGAACGGGGCCTGGAACGTGGGCGCGAGCAGCTCGCCCGCGGCATCACGATGAACCTCGCCCCGGTGGTCGACCTCGGCGGCCGCCCGGCGAACACGGTGATCGGGGACCGGTCCTTCGGGGTGGACCCGGACGCGGTGACGAGCTACGCGGCCGCCTTCGCCGAGGGGCAGCGGGACGCCGGCGTGTTCACCGTCCTCAAGCACTTCCCCGGCCACGGCCGCGGTGACGGCGACTCGCACAAGGGCCGGGTCACCACGCCGCCGCTCGCCGAGCTCCGCGCCGACGACCTGCGGCCCTACGCCGACCTGCTGGGCCCGGGTGGCCCGCTCGCCGACGGGCGCACCGGCGTGCTCGTCGGGCATCTCGACGTCCCGGGGCTCACCGACGACCTGCCCAGCTCGCTCACCCCGGCCGTCTACCAGCTACTCCGCACCGACTACGGCTTCGACGGTCTCGTGCTCACCGACGACCTGGGTGCCATGAAGGCCATCACCGGCGCGTTCGAGCTGCCCGAGGCGGTGGAGCACGCCCTGTCCGCCGGCGCGGACATGGCGCTCTGGTCGAGCGGCGGCCGCGTCACCCCGGTGCTCGACCGGCTGGTGCAGGCCCTGGACGCGGGCCGCCTCGACCCCGCCACGAACGACGCCGCCGTGACCCGCGTCCTGAAGGCCAAACAGGCCTGCTCCTGACCCCGGCGGGCTACCGCGTCGGGCCCGCCTTCTTCATCCCGCGCTGCACCGCATCGGCGAGGTAGGGGCGCAGGCGGTCGGGCGCCACGATGGTGTGCACCGAGCCGACCCGTTGCGCCCGCTCCACGCTGTGTGCCGCGTCGAACTCGTCGGCCACCTGTCCGAGCTTCTCGGAGCGCACGCCGGGGCGCAGCTCCGCGAGCTCGGCGGTGAGCCGGGCCGCCTCGGAGTCGGCCCCGGCCTGCTGGGCCTCGGAGATGCGCGACTCGACGTCGGCGATCCGCGGGTCGGCGGCGGTGCGCTTGTTGACCTCTCCCGCGAACACGACGGCCGCGGCGGGTGCGCCGCCGAGCACCGACGCGTAGGAGCCCTCGACGGCAGCGATCTCCATGTTGTCGTTGAGCGTTCCGGAGAACACGACGAACGCGCCGCCGTGGTAGCGGGAGACCACGCAGAACACGATCGGGCCGTCGAAGTTGACCACCGCCCGGCCGATCTCCGCGCCGTACTCCAGCTGCAGCTGGCGCAGTGACTCCGGTGAGCCGTCGAAGCCCGAGAGGTTCGCCAGGATCACCAGCGGCCGGTTGCCGCTGGCTGCGTTGATCGCCCTGGCCGTCTTCTTCGACGACTTCGGGAAGAGCGTGCCCGCCGTGAACGCGGTCGGCCCGTCCACCGGCGGCCGGCCGCGGCGGGGGAGTGGGCGCGACTCGATGCCGAGCAGCGCGATCGGCTGGCCGCCCAGATGCGCGTCGAGCACCACCACGCCCTCGGCGTCGATCATGTCGACCCAGCGCTCCAGCGTGGGGTGGTCGGCGTCGGACACCGCCTGCAGCAGCGACCGGATGTCGAACGGCTTCTTGCGCCCCGGGTTGGCCGTGAAGATCTCGCCGACGGTGGCGAAGTCACAGCCGGGGCCGGAGTGCGGCGAGCTGCTGATGTCCCGGTCCACCGGGTCGCTGGTGGGCGCGGGCCGCGGGAACCGCTCGCCGGGAGCCCGGTAGGTGTGGGCGTAGTGCGCGAGCAGCACGTCCACCGCGCCGGACAGGTCCGGCGCCCAGTACTGGGCCTGCCCGTTCGGGCCCATGATCCGGTCGTAGCCGCCGATCCCGAAGTTGTCCTCTGCGCTGACGCCACCGGAGTAGTCGAGCGACTGCTTGCCGGTGAGCACCATCGCGCTGTCGGGCGTCATCACGAGGATGCCCTTGGTGTGCATGAGCATCGTGGCCTCGGCGTTCCAGTACGGCTGGGCGCCGACGTTGATGCCGGTGACCACGACGTTGATCTCGCCGCCGTCCTGCGTGAACTCGATGATCCCGCGCAAC
Source organism: Pseudonocardia sp. OZ21 (assembly GCF_059359135.1). NCBI lineage: Bacteria > Bacillati > Actinomycetota > Actinomycetes > Pseudonocardiales > Pseudonocardiaceae > Pseudonocardia > Pseudonocardia sp. OZ21. The sequence continues at coordinate 276,548 of NZ_JCADBN010000008.1, read as the reverse complement.
ACCCGGGAGATCCAGTCCATGTTCTCGGTGCCGGAGTCCATCGCGATCTTGGCCCCGGCCGACACCGCGAACCACTCGATGGGCGCGTCGAACCGGCGGGCCAGCTCGATCGCGGCCACCACGCGGGCGCACTCCGGCCCGGCGAGGGCGCCGAGGGCCTTGGTCGGGTCGCCGATCAGGACCACGCGGGTCATGCCCTCGGGGTAGCGCTGCGACGGCGTGGTGACGGTGCCGAGCACGATGTTGGCGGTGTTGCCGCCCGGCGGCCGCTCCACCACGACCGGGGAGCCGTCCGGGTCGAGGTCGTACTCGGTGAAGACACCCGGTGCGGCGTCGGCCGAGCGGGTGTCTCCGCGCCGGTCGGGGTCGCGCAGCAGCATCGGGACCAGCTCGTACGGGTAGACGGCGCCACGGCGCCGGGCCCGGATCACCTTCTGCGCATAGGCGTCCAGCTCGCGCAGGGGGCCGGTCGGGGGCTCGGTGACCTGGACGGTGAGCCCGGCGCCCGGCGGCCGGGACATCCGCAGCAGCAGCTCGTGCGGCTCGCGGTGCCCGTTGCCGCCGTTCTCGGCGATGTCCGGTCCGTCGCCGCCGTGGCGGAACTGCACGAGCACCTGCTCCAGTCCGAGCCCTTCCGAGCGCGGTGCCAGCACCCGCACGACCGCGTCCAGCTCGTCGACGGGGACCTCCACCACCGGCCAGACGTAGAGCAGGACGCGGTTCCAGCCGAGCTTCGCGTCGCCGCTGTCGGCGGCCCTGGCGGCGCGGAGGGCGTCCATGCAGGCGTCGAGGGTGTGTTCCAGCTGCGGCAGCGCCCTGATGCGGCCCTGGTCGTCACGCAGCACCGTCAGCTCACGGACGTCGGACAGCGCGATCAGCCTGCGGTCGTCGGGAACCTCCTTGCCGACCGCACGGAAGAGGTGCACGTCCACCGGGGACGGCAGCCGGGTCAGCTCGAACGCGGACAGCCGCCACAGCCCGAGCCGCTCGGCCACCATCGGGTGCAGCCCGCGCAGCGTGCGGTCCTCCACCGGACGCCGGTCGGCGTCGGGCCGGAACGTGAACCACGCCGACCGCTCGTCGCCGCCGGGCCTGCGCACCGCCACGGCCACGCGCGCGAGGCCGCCCGGCAGCCTGCCGAGCATGGCGCGGATCTTCTCCGCCGAACGCTCCGGGTCGGCATCGGGCGCGTCCCCGGCGATGACGTACAGGTCGAGCAGCGCGGTGCGGCCCTCCGGCAGCTGCGCGATGATCCGGCGCAGGTCGCCCTGCACCGCCATCGGGTCGCCGGCAGGCGGTGCGTCCGGCGCGGTGTGCACGGTGGTGGCCAGCACGACCTGCTCGAGGTGGTCGTCCTGGTCGGGGCCGTTGCCGCGGCTGCCGGCCCCCACCCCGTCCTTGAGCGAGTACGTGGCCGTGAGCAGCGGGCGCCCGCCCCGGTCCTCGACGCTGACGTCGGTCAGCGTCCGCACGCGGTAGTAGCGGCGTGTCATCACCTCGAGCATCGCCGCGTGGTGCCGCTCGCCGAAGACCTCGAGGATCGGTTCGGCGGCGGCCACGATCGTGTCGATCTGCGATGCGCGGACCGCGGGGTCGTCGGACAGGCGGTCCAGCTCGGCGCGCACCTGGTTCTGGCCCGCCACGCGTTCGGCGTCGATCAGCGGGGCGTCGAAGACGGTGTAGCGCACGCGGCGGGCCAGGCCGCCGACCACGGGATGGCGCAGCTGGGTGGCCCGGACGAGACGGTCGATCGTGAGCTGGTACTCCTCACGGGCGGACGCCGGCAGCGAGGCGGGGTTGCGCAGCCGCCACTGCAGCAGCGCCAGCACCACCGGGACGTGCGCGGTGGCCCGGCGGTGGGCCAGGAACATCCGGTACAGCGCGCTGTTCAGCAGGTTCGTGGAGACCGGGTCCGTCGGAGCCAGGTCCGACACTCCGTAGTGCGCCAGCGCCCGGCGCAGCTTCTCCTGGAAGGACTCCGGCAGCCCCTCGGCCTCCGCGTCCCGCGAGCGCAGGTAGGCGTGCAGGAACTCCTGCGGGTTGCGGGCCTCCTCGCCCGCCGGGTCGATCTGCTGCGTCTCGTCCTCGGGGCCTCGGCGGTTGCGCGACAGCGCGCACAGGTCGGCGAAGATCCGCAGCACGGCCGTCTCGGCGGCCAGCACACCGGCGTCGTCGGGGGGGAGCTGTTCGCGGGCCGACGCGAGCGCCGCCAGCAGCGGGCGCGCGTCGCGCTCGTCGATGTCGTAGCCGAGCACGAGGAAGCGCAGCGACGTCAGCGCGTCCGCTGCCACCACGGCGGGGCGCGATCCCGCGGCGGGCGGCCCCGCCAGCGCGGTCAGGTCCGCCCGCTCCCCGCCGCCGGCTGCCGCGTCGGCGTCGGGCTCCAGGCGCACGAGCTTCGTGCCGCCCTCCACCTGGGTGTTGGGGGCGATGAGGATCTCGACGACCCGGCCGGCCACGGGCGCGCGCAGCGCCGTCTCCAGCTTCATGCTCTCGACGACGGCCACCACGTCGCCTGCCTCGACGACGTCACCCGCCGAGATCGGGATCGACACCACCATCGCCGGGGCAGGCGCCCGGACCAGGCCGGCCTCGCCGCCGGAGATGCGGTGGACCGCCCCGTCGACCTCGACGAGGTAGTCGGAGCCCTGCGGCACCGAGAGCACCGCGAAGGTCTTGCCACCGACCGTGAGCTTCCGCTCGAAGCGCCCGGTGCGTTCCGCGTCGACGTCGACGACGTGACCGTCCAGCTCGACCCGGTAGCGGTTGCCGCGCGCCTGGGCCACCCGCAACCGGTAGGACTCGCCCGCCGCACGGACGTCGACCTGGTGCCACGTCTCGTGCCCCACCTCGGGGCGCCCGCGCTCCGCGGAGGCGAACAGCCGCTCCCGCTGCCGCATCACGTGCGCGTCCTGCGCCTCGACGGCGGTGGCGAGCAGCGCCACGTCGAGCCGCAGCGGCGGGGTGTAGCCGTTCGCCATCATCCCGTCGAGCCACGTGGTGTCGGTGTTGCCGGAGAGGATCTCCGGGCGGCTCAGCAGGTCGAGCAGGAAGGCCTTGTTGGTGGTGCCGCCGTCGATCACCGCGGCGGTCTGGCGCAGCGCGCGTGACAACCGGGCCCTCGCCTCGCCCCGGTCGCGGCCCCACGCGATCACCTTGGCGATCATCGAGTCGAACTGGGGCGGGATCAGGTCACCCGTGGCGACACCGGTGTCCACGCGGATTCCCGGACCGCTCGGCAGTGCCAGGTGCTCGATGCGCCCGGGAGCGGGCGCGAAGCCCTGTTCGGGATCCTCGGCCGTCAACCGGGCCTCGATCGCGTGCCCGCGGGCGGGCGGGGCCTCCGCGGCGATCTCGGCCAGCGTGCCGCCCATCGCCACATGGAGCTGCAGCTTGACGATGTCGACGCCGGTGGTGGCCTCGGTGACCGGGTGCTCCACCTGCAGCCGGGTGTTGACCTCCAGGAACGACAGCAGCCGCTCCGTGGGCTCGTACAGGAACTCGACGGTGCCGGCGTTGACGTAGCCGGCCGCCCGGGCCAGCTCGGCTGCGGAGCTGCGCAGGAGCTCCTCCTGCTCCGCGTCGAGCGCGGTGGACGCGGACTCCTCGATCACCTTCTGGTTGCGCCGCTGCACCGAGCAGTCACGCACCCCGAGCGTCCAGACGTCGCCGTCGGCGTCGGCGATCACCTGCACCTCGACGTGCCGCCCGCCGCTGATCGCCCGCTCGAGGAACACCGTGGCGTCACCCGCCGTCTTCGACGCCTCCGAGCTCGCCCGTTCGAAGGCCTCCTCGAGGTCCTCCGGACGGTCGACCCGCCGGATGCCGCGCCCGCCACCCCCCGCGGTGGCCTTGACCATCAGCGGGAACCCGATCTGCTCGGCGTGCTCGTGAGCGGCTGCGACGTCGGGGACGGCGCCGCCGCTCCACGCGGCGAGCGGCACGCCGACCTCCTCGGCGAGGCGCTTCGCCGCGATCTTGTCGCCGAGCCGCTCCATCACCTCGGGGGAGGGGCCGATGAACACGATGCCGAGGTCGCGGCACAGCCGCGCGAAGTCGGCCTTCTCCGACACGAAGCCCCAGCCCGGCCACACCGCCTCGGCCCGCGCCTCCCGCAGCGCGCGCTCGAGCTCGGCGTGGTCGAGGTAGGGGCTCGCGGCGAAGGCCTGCTCGGGGTCGTCCGGACCGATCAGCACGGCCTCGTCGGCCTCGCGGACGAACATCGCGTGCTGATCGACCGCGGTGTAGAGCGCGATCGTGCGCAACGGCTCGCGGACCTCGCCGTCGGCCCCCGGCGAGATCTCCGCGTTCCACTCGCGCACCGCGTGGATCAGCCGCATCGCCGGCTCACCTCGGTTGACGATGACGACCCGGTGGAACGACTGCTCCGTCACGATCTGCTCACTCTCGTTGCTGGTGCCACGGCCCCACCCGCGGCGATTCCCGGCGGGGACCGTATCGCCTGCATCTCACGGCACGGGCCCACCCAACTCGACCTCTCGCCGTCGCACAACCGACGAGCGGGTAACCGCCGTGGCGAGGGGCGAGAGCACAATGATCCCGTGCTGACGGTGACGCGGGGCAACCTGACCTTCGACGTGCACGAGCACGGCCCTGCCGACGGCGTCCCGGTGCTGCTCCTGCACGGCTTTCCCCAGCGCGGTACGGCGTGGGACGGCGTGGCGGCGCGCCTCGCCACCGCCGGCTACCGGACGCTGGCGCCGGATCAGCGCGGTTACTCACCGTGCGCCCGTCCGCGCGCACGCAACGCCTACCGGCTCTCCGAGATCGTCGGCGACGCGCTCGCGATCGTGGACGTGCTGGTCGGCCCGAGCGGCCGGGTGCACGTGGTCGGGCATGACTGGGGAGCCGCGGTCGGGTGGTCACTTGCGGCCCACCACCCCGACCGCGTCCGGTCGCTCACCGCCGTGTCGGTCCCGCCGCCCCCGGTGTACGTCCACTCGCTCCTGACCACCCGCCAGGTGCTGGCGTCCTGGTACATCTACGCGCTGCAGCTGCCGGTGCTGCCGGAGCGGCTGCTCGGGGCGAGGGGCCGCCCGTTCTCCCCGGCGCTCGTCGCCGCCCTGCAGAGGTCGGGGCAGTCGCGGGCCGCCGCGGAGCGGGACGCGGCAGGCCTCGCCGACCCGGCGGCGCTGACCGCGGCGATCAACTGGTACCGGGCGCTGCCGACCGGCCCGGCCGGGTCCCAGGAGCCACCCGTTGCGGTGCCCACCCAGTTCGTGTGGAGCGACGGTGACACCGCCATCACCCGGCAGGCCACGGAGCTGACGCACCAGCACGTCACCGGCACGTTCCACTACGTCGAGCTGCGCGGCGTGAGCCACTGGATCCTCGATGAGGCGCCCGACCAGCTGGCCGGTCTGGTGCTCGACCACCTCGGGGAGCACCCGGGCTGATTGCAGCAAAGCCACTTTGCTGCAACCACGTTGCCTGAACGTGGCTTTGCTGCAAGTCGGGTGAATCGGGTGAGACGTGCGGCGCTAGGCTTTTCCGCCATGGCCCGCGACTGGTCCCGCTGATGGAGGTGCTCGCCTCCCGGGTGCTCCTGCACCCCGTCGACATGCAGCGCAGCATCGAGTTCTACCGGGACGTGCTCGGGCTGGCGATCGCGCGCGAGTTCCCCGGCGGCACGGTGTTCTTCGTGGGCGGCGGTTTCCTGGAGCTCTCCGGGATCGCGACGGAGCCGGTGGGCGAGTCGATCGCGTTCTGGCTCCAGGTGCGCGACCTGGCCGCTGCCCACCGTGAGCTCGCGGGGCACGTCGTCCGCGAGCCGCGGCAGGAGCCGTGGGGCCTGCACGAGATGTGGATCGCCGACCCGGACGGCACCCGGATCGTGCTGGTGCAGATCCCCGAGGACCACCCGATCCGCCGCGACTCCCGCTCGTAGGGGCTCAGGACGGGCGGGGTGCCGCCTGGTCCGCGCGGCCCTCCACGTTGCGCTTGATCTGCGCGAGCGTCTCCTGAAGGCCCTCGTCGATGCCGTGGCCCTCGACCCGCTCGGTGTGCAGCCGGACGGTCACCTGCGCTCCGCCGTCGGCCCCGGTGACCTCGAGTTCGCCGCTGTAGTCGTTCGGGCCCTCGGAGCCCCACCGCAGCGTCCGCGCGTCGGGGTCGGTGGTGAACCACGCCTCGCCCTCGCGCCGGCTGCCGTCGACCTCGGCGACGGTGTGCACGGCGTCGTGTCCTGCCGGCTCGGCGCTGCGCATGGCGGCGAAGTAGTCCGGGAGGTGGTGGACGTCGGCGAGGTAGTCGAACAGCGCGTCCGGGTCGGTCGTGACGGTGGTGCTGTGCTCGTAGTTGCCCATGTGCGCCCCGTACCCGGCGCGCCGCTGTCCAACCCGACGTCACTCCGCCCACCCTGGGTAGTTCCGGCCGACTCTGCGGTTATGGTGCGTTCATCATGAGGACTCAGCAGGCAAGGCCCGGTCTCGTGCTCACCGTGTCCTCGCTCGCCGCCTTCATGGCGTTCCTGGACGTGACGATCGTGAACATCGCGTTCCCGGCGATCAGCGCCGAGTTCGCCACCACGTCGCTGGCCACCCTCTCCTGGGTCTTCAGCGCGTACAACGTCACCTTCGCGGCGCTGCTCGTCCCGGCCGGCCGGCTGGCCGACCTGCTCGGCCGTCGCCGGGTGTTCCTCGCGGGCCTGGCCCTCTTCGGGCTCGCCTCGGCCGCCTGCGCTCTCGCGCCCAACGCGGGTGTCCTCGTGGGTGCCCGTGCCGTGCAGGCGGTGGCCGCCGCCCTGCTCGCACCGTCCTCCCTCGCCCTGCTGCTGCCCGCGTTCCCCCCGGAGCGCCGCGGCGCCGTCGTGGGCACCTGGGGCGCGATGGGCGGGATCGCCGCCGCGGCGGGACCCGCGCTCGGCGGGGTGCTCGTCGACGGTCTCGGCTGGCGCGCGGTGTTCTTCATCAACCTGCCGCTCGTGATCGTGACGTTCGTCGTGGGCCTGCTCGTGCTCGCCGAGTCGCGTGACGAGCGCGCCGCTCTGCCCGACCCGCTCAGCGTGCTGCTGCTCGGCGGCGGCGTCGCGCTGCTGTCGTTGGGCATCGTCAGCGGCGAGGACGGCGGATGGCTCGCCCCCGGTGCCGCCGTCCCCCTGCTCGCCGGCATCGCGCTGGTCGGGGCGTTCGTGCTGCGGAGCACGCGCGTGCCCAACCCGCTCGTGGAACTCGGCCTGTTCCGCCTGCGGTCGTTCGCCGGTGCGACGGTCGGATATCTCCTGTTCTCCGCCGCCTTCTACGCCCTGCTGCTCTCGAACGTGCTGTTCCTGACGGGGATCTGGCGCTACGACGTGCTGGCGGCCGGGCTCGCGGTCACGCCGGGGCCGCTGATGGCGGCGGTGGCCTCGACCGTGGGCGGGCGGATCAGCGACCGGTTCGGCGCCCGTGCCTCGATCGCGCCAGGGGCGCTCCTGTTCGCCTGCGGATGTCTCCTGTTCGCCACCCGCATCGGCGCGGATCCCGCGTACGTCACGTCGTTCCTGCCGGCGACGCTGCTCACCGGTACGGGGACCGGTCTCGTCTTCTCCGGGCTCGGGTCGGCCGCCGTCGCGAAGCTGCCCCCGGGCCGCTACGCCACCGGCAGCGCCGTGGGCACCTGCGCGCGGCAGATCGGTGCGGTCTTCGGGATCTCGCTGCTGCTGTCCGGACTGGCCGCCGCCGGCACGCATCCGGCGGTGTTCCGCACGGGCTGGTTCGTGATGGCGGCCGGGGCGCTGGCGACGGTGGTGTGCGGCCTCGTGGTGGGTGCGGTCCGTGCCGAGCGCGACCGGACCGCAGCCGTCACGCCTGTGCCCCCGCCGGTACCAGGTCCGGCGTAGCCGATCCGGGCGCCAGGGTCCGCGGCGTGACCGCGGCGAGCGCGGCGCCCACCACCGCGGCGGCGGCCGCGGCGAGGAACACCACCGTGTACGCGGTGCTCGACGGCAGCAACTGCCCGTCCACCGACGTGACCAGCCCGGTCGTCACGGCCGCGACCACCGCGCTGCACGACGACGTCCCGAGCATCCGCATCAGGGTGTTGAGGCTGTTGGCCGCCGCGGTCTCGGTCGAGGGCACCGCGTCCATGATGAGGAGCGGCAGGGCCGAGTAGGCCAGCGCGGCCCCGATCGCCGTCACGGTGGACGCCGCCATGATCAGCGGGATCGACCCGGGCAGCGTCGCCATCGCGACGTTGCCGACGGCGAGCACGCAGGTGCCGAGCACGAGCGTGGTGCGGGCCCCGCGGCGACGCGACACGCTCGCGGAGATCGGCGAGAAGATCGTCATCGCCGCGCCGATCGGGAGCAGCACCACCCCGGCGGCCACCAGCGACAGCCCGAACCCGTACCCGCTCGCCTGCGGCGCCTGCAGGACCTGGGTGGTCACGAGGAACCCCGCGAACATGGCGAACCCGATGAGGACCGACGCGACGTTCGTCCAGAGGACGGTGGGACGCGCCGAGACCCGCAGGTCCACCAGCGGGGAACGCACCCGCAGTTCGAGCCGGCTCCAGAGCGCGAACAGCACCACGGCGACAGCCAGCAGGCCGAGCACGCGGGTGCTGCCCCAGCCCCACTCGGCGCCCTTCGAGATCGCGAGCAGCACGCAGACCAGCGCGAGCGCGAGCCCGACGGCGCCGGGCAGGTCGAAGCGACCGCCGGAGCGCTGCGGGGACTCCCGCACCACCGCGCGGACCAGGAAGAACTGGGCCGCCCCCACCACCGCGGCACCCGCGAAGAGCCAGCGCCAGCTCGCGTGCTGTGCGACGAGACCGGTGATCGGGAGGCTGACGGCGCCGCCGATGCCGAGCGACGAGCTCATCAGCGCGATGCCGCTCCCGACCCGGCCGGGCGGCAGCAGGTCGCGCATGATGCTGATGCCCAGCGCGACCACGCCCAGCGCCGCACCCTGCAGGGCGCGGGCGGCGATCAGCACGCCCACGCCGGGCGCGACGGCGCCGAGCGCCGATCCCACGGTGACCATCGCGAGTGCCACGAGCAGCATGCGGCGCTTGCCGTACATGTCGCCGAGCCTGCCCAGCACGGGCGCGCACACCGCCCCCGCGACGAGCGTGGCCGTGACGAGCCACGCCACGGTCGCCGGCGAGGCCGAGAGCAGGCGCGGAAACTGCGGCAGGAGCGGAACGACCAGGGTCTGCATCAGGGAGACGGCCAGCCCGCAGGAGGCGAGCACGCCGATGACGAGCGCCGGACGCGCTGACGGTACGACCACTTTCCCACCTGAACACGCGATCGTTGCCATAAGCAAGCTTTTTGTCGTGTTCCGATAGGTTCGTCACGTCTCGTGGCGGGTGCCCGAACCGACAGTGAGCAGACGGGCGAACCCGGGGCCGCGACCCGGGACCGGTCTAGCCACCGTTGCGGCCGCAGGGCATCCTGGAACGGTTAAGAAGACCAATGTCCTCGGAGCAGCGGCGTGGTCGTTCCGTTGATGCAGGGAGCCGTCGCCGTGAGCACAGCCTTCTCCGAGGGCCAGCAGGCCAGCGACAACCAGCAGGGCGCCGAGGGCGTGCCGGCTGGGGAGACCCAGCACGACAACGTCCTGGAGCTGTCGCGCGTCCGGCCCACGCCGGACATGGCTGTCACCAGCCTCGGCGCCTGCCGCATCACCTCGCCGATGGCCCCGCTGCTGGACGCCCGGCGCACCACCGAGCACTACGTCGACGAGCAGGACCGCGTGCTGCTCGACGACACGCTCGCCGGCATCAGCTCCCGTGGCGTGCCGGCCTCCGAGCTGCCGGGCATGGAGCCGTGCGGTCCGCGTCGCAAGATCTTCTTCGACCCGGCCAAGACCCGGGCGGCGATCGTCACCTGCGGCGGACTCTGTCCGGGCCTCAACGACGTGATCGCGGGCCTCGTCCGCACGCTGACCTACCACTACCGGGTGCGCCGCGTCGTCGGCATCCGCAACGGCTACCAGGGCTTCGTCGCCGACTACGGGCACGACGTCGTCGAGCTCACCCCGGAGTCCGTGCGCGACATCGCCACCGACGGCGGCACCGTCCTCGGCACCTCGCGCGGCCCTCAGGACCCCGACGAGATCGTCGACTGCCTGGAGCGCCTGCACGTCAACGTGCTGTTCGTCGTGGGCGGGGACGGCTCGATGCGCGGGGCCATGGAGATCGCGCGGACGGTGGCCGAGCGCGGGCTGCTGATCGCCGTCGTCGGCATCCCGAAGACCATCGACAACGACATCCCCTACATCGACCAGAGCTTCGGCTTCCAGACCGCGTTCAGCCTCGCCAGCGACGCCATCAGAGCGGCCCAGGTCGAGGCGAAGTCCACGGCCAACGGCATCGGGCTCGTCAAGCTGATGGGCCGGCACTCGGGCTTCATCGCCTGCTACGCGGCCCTGGCCCGCAGCGGCGCCGACGTCGTCCTGATCCCGGAGGTGCCGTTCGCGCTGGACGGCGAGCAGGGCCTGCTCGCCCACCTGCGCCGCCGCGTCGCCGAACGCGGGCACGCCGTCGTCGTGGCGGCCGAAGGGGCGGGTCAGGAACTGCTGGGCGGGTCGGGCGACGCGAGCGACGCCTCCGGCAACGCGCGGCTCCAGGACATCGGGCCGTACCTGCGGAGGCGGATCGGCGACTACTTCGCCGACGCCGGCGTCGACACCTCGATCCGCTACATCGACCCGAGCTACGCCATCCGCAGCGTGCCCGCCAACCCCTACGACTCGGTGTACTGCGTGCGCCTGTCGCAGGCAGCCGTGCACGCGGCCATGTCGGGGCGCACGGAGATGGTCGTCGGCCGCTACCGCAGGCGCTTCGTCCACATCCCCATGAAGGTGGCGGTGAGCAGGCGCAACCAGGTCGACCCCCACGGCGACCTCTGGATGGCCGTCCTCGAGTCCACCGGCCAGCCCGTGCGCTTCGGCTGAGCCGCGGGGCTCGCGGCGAGATCCACGGATCGGCCCTGGGGAGGCCGAACACCCGGATCTCGCAGCGATCTCCGCAGGTCCGGACGGCGGCTCGCGGCCGCTGATCGCGGCGAGACTCACGGATCGGCCCCGGCGAGGGCGAACACCCGCATCTCGCGGCGATCTTGGGGCTGCGCGGGCCGGAAAGCCCCACCCGCCCCTGAGGTGGGCGACTCGCGGGCCGGGAACGGGCGACTCGCGGGCCGGGAACGGGCGACTCGCGGGCCGGAAACGGGCGACTCGCGGGTGGGGGCGGTGTGGGGGGTGGTGATTGTTGTGAGATCCGCCTGTCGGCCCAGGCTGGGGCGAATGCGCGGATCTCGTGGCGATCTTGGGGCCGCCGGACGGCCGGAGGGCGGGCGGCGCGCGGCCTGCGCCCGCGATACTGATCGGGTGCACGGGCTCGCGATGCGGTTCCTCGGCCACTCCACGGTACGGATGGAGCTGGCCGGGAGGGTGGTGCTCACCGACCCGGTCCTGACCCGGGGGATCGGGCCGTTGCGCCGGGTCGGGCCGGCTCCCGCGGTCGCCGACCACGCCGACGTCGACCTCGTCCTGATCTCGCACCTGCACGGCGACCACCTGCACCTGCCGTCGCTGCGCCGGTTGCCGCGCAGCGCGCGGGTGGTGGTGCCGCGGGGTGCCGGCGGGTGGCTACGCGCACGGGGGATCGAACGGGTGGAGGAGCTGGCGCCGGGTGAGAGCCTGCAGGACGGTGACCTGCGGGTCACCGGAGTGCCGGCGGTGCACAGCGGGCACCGGTGGGGCCCGCGTTCCACCCACGGCCCTCAGGCGCCGGCCATGGGACACCTGCTCGTGAGCCCGGACGTCCGGGTCTACGCGGCGGGCGACACCGACCTGTTCCCCGGCATGGCCGCGGTCACCGGGGACCGGCTCGACGTCGCGCTGCTGCCGGTCTGGGGCTGGGGGCCGACGCTCGGTCCCGGCCACCTCGACCCGGTCCGCGCCGCGGCCGCGGTGGAACTGCTGCGCCCACGGGTGGCGGTCCCGGTGCACTGGGGGACTCTCGCCCTCGCCGGGCTGGCCCGCGCCCCCGGGCGGGCGGGGGCGCGGATGCGCAGGCTGCTCGTCGAGCCACCGCGGGAGTTCGCGGCGGCGGTGAAGGCCGGGGGCGCGGGTACCACCGTGGCCGTCACGGAACCCGGCACCGCGGTCGCCCTGCCGTCCCCGTCGCCCCGACCACCCGGGCCCCCGTCCTCCCGATCGCCGCGCCCCGGTTCGGACGCCTTGTGATCGCCCTTTCCGGCAGCTGGACCGACCCGTCCGCCATCGGGTACCCGGCCCTGTTCGGCGGGGTGCTGCTCGGATCGCTGGTTCCGGTCGTGCCGACCGGTGCCGTGGTCGGGGCGGCCGCCGCGATCGCGACGACCACCGACCACCTGTCGCTCCCGGTGGTCGTCCTGCTGGCCGCGGTGGGGGCGTTGCTCGGTGACCTGGTGACGTTCGGCGTCGCCAGGGCGGGCAGCGGTGCGGCGTTGCGCTGGGTGGTGCGGGGGCAGACCCCGGAACGGCTGGCGTCGGCCCGCGTGCGGTTCGCGACGCGGGGCTGGCAGCTGGTCGTGGTCGGCAGGCTGGTTCCGGCCGGGCGGATCCCGGTGCTGCTGGCCGCCGGTGCGCTGGACTACCCCTGGCGCAGGCTCGTGCCCGCGGCCACCGTGGCCTGCCTGCTGTGGGCGGTCGCGTACGCCGCGCTGGGGATCGTCAGTGGCGGCCTGTTCGACAACCCGCTGGTCGCGACGCTGCTGGCGGCAGTGCTCGTGCTGGTGCTCGGCGGCGTCGCCTCGCTGCTGGCCACGTGGCTGCGCCGACGGAGGGCAGGCCGGTGAGCGCGACGGCCGGGCCGGGGCACGGCGCGGGGCGGCTGCTGAGGGGCGGCCGGGTGGTGGCCCGCGTGCTGCTGGTGTGGGTGCTGTCGGCAGGTGCGCTGCGGCTGCTCGATCTGTGGCTCCCTGGCTTCTCCATGGCGGGCTGGTGGCAGCCGATCGTGTGCGCTCTGCTGTTCGGGGTGCTCAGCGCGGTGGTGTTTCCGTTGATCCTGCGGATCGCGTTGCCGATCGCGGTGTTCACGCTGGGGATCGGGTCGTTCCTGGTGCTCGGCGCGGGAGTGCTGGCGATCTCCTTCGTGGTGCCGGGGGTGGTGATCGCCGACTTCGAGACGGCGGTCGTCGTGGCGGTCGCGGTGTCGGTGCTCGCCGCGCTGGCGTCCGGCCTGCTGGCTCTCGACCAGGACGAGCTGTTCTTCCGACGCGCGGCGCGGCGAGGGGCCCGGCAAGGCACCGGCGGAGACGCCGAGATGCCGCCCGGTGTGCTGTTCCTGCAGGTGGATGGGCTGGGCATGGACACGGTGCGGCGCGCCGTCCGCGACGGGGACATGCCGACGTTCGCCCGCCTGCTCGCCACCGGGAGCCACCGGCTCACCGAGTGGAACACCGACTGGAGCTCGCAGACCGGGGCCAGCGTGTGCGGCATCCTGCACGGCGACAACGACGACATCCTCGGCTTCCGCTGGTACGAGAAGGACCGCGACCACGTCATGGCGTGCTCGCATCCCGAGGACGCCGCGGAGATCGAGCGGCGCCACTCCGACGGTGCCGGGCTGCTCAGCGTCGACGGAGCCGGGCACGGCAACCTCTTCACCGGCGACGCGGCGCACGTGAGCCTGACGATGAGCGCGCTGCCGGTGCTGGCCGGGGCGGCGCGTAGGCGCCGGTCCGGGCGTCTCGGAGCCGGCTACTACGCCTACTTCGCCAACCCGGCCAACACCCTGCGCACCCTGGCCGGGGCCCTCGTCGACGTCGGCCGGGAGATCTCGGCGTCCACCCGGCAGCGGCGCGCCGGAGTGGTGCCGCGCGTGCGCCGCGGCGGGTTCTACCCGTTCGCCCGCAGCGCCACCACGGTGATCGTCCGGGACGTCGTGGTCTCGGCGATCATCGAGGACATGCTCGCCGGCCGCGCGGCGATCTACGCCGACTTCCTCGGGTACGACGAGGTGGCCCACCACTCCGGGGTGGAGCGCTTCGACGCACTGGCGGTGCTGCGGTCCATCGACCAGCAGATCGGGAGGCTGTACCGCGCCACCCAGCTAGCGCCCCGCCGCTACCAGATCGTGGCGCTGTCGGACCACGGTCAGACCCAGGGCTGGGCGTTCACCGACCGGTTCGGCGAGTCGGTCGAGGCGCTGGTGGGACGGCTGTGCGGGGCGCCGCAGGCTGAGCCCCGCCGGGGCGTCAACTCCGATGCGGGCCGGGCTTCGGAGCGGTGGCAGGTGGGAGCGGCGCTGGCCGAGGCCTCCACCGGGAGCGGCCCGATCGCACGCAGGCTCCGGGCGCGGGTGGAACGGGCGGGCTCGGCGCCGGACCACCCGCGCACCGTGACCGGGGCCCCCGGGGCGGTCACCCGGGTGGCGCCCGGCGTCGTCGTGGTGGCCTCCGGGCACGTGGCGATGGTGTCGTTCACCGAGCACGACGGCCGGGTCGAGCTGGAGACGATCGAGCGAGAGTTCCCCGAGTTGCTGCCCGCACTGGTCGACCACGCCGGTGTGGGCTTCCTGCTGGTGCGCAGCGCCGAGTCCGGCCCGATCGTGCTCGGCCGCGACGGGGTGCACCGGCTGGCGACGGGCGAGGTGCTCGGGGAGGACCCGCTCGGTCCCTACGGGCAGCACGCCGCCGATCTGGTCCGGCGCGTCGACGGGTTCGCGCACTGCCCCGACATCATGATCAACAGCAGGTTCGACCCCACCATGGAGGAGGCGTCGCCGTTCGAGCCGCACGTGGGTTCGCACGGGGGGATGGGAGGTCCCCAGTCGAAGGGCTTCCTCCTCTACCCCGCGGATCTGCCCGCGCCCGGGGAGATCGTGGGAGCGGAGGCGCTGCACCGGGTGCTGCGCGGCTGGCTCACGCATCTCGGGCAGCCCGAGCCCCCGGTCGGGGCGCCGGCCTCGCCGACCGTCTCGGCGGGATGAGGCGAGTCTGCGACGCAGGGGAGACTGGAGTACATGAGCAAGGCGACGAGTGATTCCCCGGCTCTGCGTGAGCCCGCAGGGGATTCCCCGAGTGACCAGTCGGAACGGCGGGATCCCTTCGTGCTGGTGCACGGGGCCTGCCACGGCGGCTGGTGCTGGGTGCGGGTGGCCCGGTTGCTGCGGGCAGCCGGCCACGAGGTGTTCACGCCGACGCTCACGGGTCTCGGCGAGCGCGCGCACCTGCTGACCGCTGACGTCGGGCCGTCGAGCATGGTGCAGGACGTCGTGGCGGTGCTGGAGACCGAGGAGCTGCGCGACGCGGTGCTGGTGGGGCACAGCTTCGGCGCGCTCGTCGCGCTGGGAGTCGCCGACCGGCTGCCCCACCGGCTGCACCGTCTCGTCCTGCTCGACGGCGTGGTGGTGGACCCGGGGGAGCCCGGGTTCGCCGGGTTGCCCCCGGGAACGGCGGAGAGCCGCACGGCGGCGGCGCAGGCGACCGGCAACGGGTTGGCGTACCCCCCGCCGTCGGCCACCGTGTTCGGCCTGAGCGACCCCGACGACGCGGCATGGGTGGACCGGCAGCTGACCCCGCAGCCGCTGCGCTCCTACAGCGAGCCGTTCGAGCTGCGTGCGCCGCTGGGCAACGGCCTGCCGGTCAGCTACGTCTGCTGCACCGACCCGCCGTACTCGGCCATCCACTCGGCGCACGCGATCGTGCGGCGCGAGGGCTGGGAGTGGCGCGAGCTCGCCACCGGGCACGACGCCATGATCACGGCCCCGGACGCGACGGCGGCCGAACTGCTGCGCTGACCGTCCGATCCGCTCCGGGATCGTTCCGTCGCGGGACGGTCCCGGAGCGGAACGTCTTCTACGATGGCGGTCATGGCCCTGCGCAGCAACGATGAGATCCGCGGCGATCTGAGCTACCTGTTCGACAAGGCGAGCCAGGCGCTCTCGGCACGGATGGGCGCCGCACTCGCCGAGCTCGAGATCACCCCGCGGAGCTACTGCGTGCTGACCAAGGCCGCACCGGGTGAGCTGACCCAGGGCGAGCTTGCGGAGCTGGCGCTGCTGGACAAGACCACCATGGTCGTCACCCTGGATCATCTGGAGAACGTCGGGCTGGCCCGGCGTGCGCCGTCTCCCACGGACCGCAGAGCACGGATCGTGCAGACCACCGACGAGGGCAGAAAGGTGGTCGACAAGGCGCGCACGGTCATCGAGGGCGTCTACGACGAGGTGCTCGGGGTCCTGCCCGACGTCCAGCGTGCGGTGCTGCTCGACGCGCTGGTGGCGCTGGTCGGAGCGGGTGGTCCGCTGGCGGACGTGGAGCCCGACCCGAATGCTCCGCGCCGGCGGGCCCAGAAGTCGTCCCGGACGGCCTGATCTCGAACCAGATCGTCTACAACAAAACTATCTGTTACGGTCCCTCCTGTTCGCCAACAGGAGGGACCGCCATGACGTCGACCGGCACCCGCCCGGCCATCCGCCCCGCGCCGTCCCGATGGGCCGCGCTCACCGTGCTCTGCGCCGGCATGCTCATGATCATTCTCGATGGCACGATCGTCAGCGTGGCGCTTCCGGCGTTGCAGACCGACCTCGGCTTCACCGCTGCCGGACTTGCCTGGACCGTCAATGCCTACCTCGTCCCGCTCGGCGGCCTGCTCCTGCTCGCCGGCAGGCTCGGCGACCTCCTGGGCAGGCGGCGCATGCTGGTGGCAGGCCTCGCGCTCTTCGTCGTGGCCTCGTTGCTCTGCGGGCTCGCCGGCAGCGCCGGGATGCTGGTCGTGGCCCGGTTCCTGCAGGGGGTGGCAGCGGCGATGGCGTCGGCAGTGGTCCTCGGCATGATCGTCGGGCTCTTCCCCGAACCGAAGGAGCGGGCGCGGGCGATCGGCGTCTACGCCTTCGTCGGCGCGGCCGGGGCGTCACTCGGGCTGCTGCTCGGCGGGGTGCTCACCGAGACCGTCGGCTGGCGCTGGATCTTCCTCGTCAACGTCCCGATCGGCGTGGCGGCGGTGCTGCTCTCCCTGCGGGTGATCGAGCGTGATGTGCCGGTACGGGGTGGCCTGCGGGGCGCCGACATGCTCGGCGGCGTGCTCGTCACGGCAGGCCTGATGCTCGCGGTGTTCGCGATCGTCGACGGCTCGGGGACCGGCAGCCGGCTCGGCCTCGGTGCGCTCGCGGTGCTGCTGCTCGTCGGGTTCGTCGTCCGCCAGCGGTACGCCGCTGAGCCGCTCGTCCGGCTGGGCATCTTCCGCTCGCGGGCGGTGTCCGGCGGCAACCTCGTGCAACTGCTCATGGTGGCCGGGATGCTGGGGTTCCAGTTCACTGCGGCGCTGCACCTGCAGCGGGCGCTGGGCTACGCGCCCGCGCAGACGGGGCTCGCGCTCCTGCCTATCGCGGTGACGATCGCCGTCGTCTCGCTGTCCGTGTCGGGGCGCCTGATCGCCCGGTTCGGGCCGCGCCCCCTGCTCCTGGTCGGCGAGGTGCTCCTCGTGGCGGGCCTGCTGCTCCTGACCGGTCCGTCGACCGGGACCTACGTGGTGGACGTGCTGCCGTCGATGCTGGTGCTCGGCCTCGGTGCCGGGCTCGCGCTACCGGCGGTGACCACGGTGATGATGTCCGACGCCACGCCGGCCGACGCCGGGCTGGCGTCCGGGCTCGCGAACACCAGCCAGCAGGTGGGCGGCGCGCTGGGGATCGCGGTGCTGGCCGCCATCGCGACCGCCCGGACCGATGCCGCGACGGCGGCGGGCGCGCCTCTGCGGGACGCCGTCGCCGGTGGCTATCACCTGGCCTTCGGCACCGCTGCCGCCGCGGTGGCTGTTGCGGCGCTGCTCACCCTCACCGTGCTGCGCACCCGCGCATGACCGAGGAACGAGGAGACGACATGTTCGACGAGCAGACGCGCGCACTGCTGGACGGAAGGAACTTCGCCACGGTCGCGACGCTGAACGGGGACGGCAGCCCGCAGACCTCCGTGGTCTGGGTCGAGCGGGACGGCGACACCGTCCTGTTCTCCACCACGGCGGCGCGCCGGAAGGCGCAGAACATCGCGCGCGACCCGCGGGTGAGCCTCACGTTCTTCGACACCGCGAACCCCTACCGGTCGGTGGACATCGCCGGTGTCGCGGAGCTGGTCGAGGACAGGGAGAAGACGCTCCCGCGCCGGCTGTCGCACAAGTACCTCGGCGAGGATCCGCCCCCCGAGCCGGCAGAGCTGCTGCGGCTCATCGTCTCGGTGGTGCCGCACAAGGTCACGGGCTTCTCCGTGTGACGTCCACGCCGGCCGGAGGGCTGGCATAGGGTCTGAACGTGCTCGATGACGACCAGCCGGCCACGGGACCCCTGGCCGGGGTGGTCGTCGCCGACTTCTCCCGGATCCTGGCCGGGCCCTACGCCACGATGCTGCTCGCCGACCTCGGCGCCACGGTGATCAAGGTGGAGGGCCCCGGCGCCGGCGACGACACGCGCACCTGGGTGCCGCCCAGGTCGGAGGACGGCACGGCCACCTACTACCTCGCGATCAACCGGGGTAAGCGCTCCATCGTGCTCGACCTGGCCGATCCCGCCGATCTCGAGGCCGCTCAGCGCCTCGCCGCGCGGGCCGACGTGATGATCGAGAACTTCAAGCCGGGCGGGCTGGCGCGGTTCGGCCTCGACCACGCCACCGTCGCGGCGGGCAACCCACGCATCGTCTACTGCTCGATCTCGGGCTTCGGCACGGCGGCCGGCGCCGCGCTGCCCGGCTACGACCTGCTCGTGCAGGCGACGTCCGGCCTGATGAGCGTCACCGGCGCGGCCGACGGGCCGCCCTACCGGGCCGGGGTCGCCGTGTTCGACGTGATCACGGGCCTGCACGCCGCTGTCGCGATCCTGGCGGCCCTGCAGCACCGCGAGCGCACCGGCGAGGGCCAGAAGGTGGAGACGAACCTGCTCTCCGCGGCGCTGTCCGGCCTGGTCAACCAGACGTCGGCGGTACTGACCGGCGGCGTCGTCCCCGGGCGTCTCGGCAACGCGCACCTGAGCCTGTTCCCCTACGAACCGCTCCCCACCGGCGACGGCGAGCTGATCGTCATCGCGGCCAACGACCATCAGTTCCGCCGCCTCGCCACCGCGATCGGCGCACCCGAGCTGCTCACCGACCCGCGCTTCGGGTCGATGGGCGACCGCAACGCCCACCGCGACGAGCTGCGGACGCTGCTCCTGGCCCGGCTCGCGACTAAGTCGGCGCAGGAGTGGTTCGACATCCTCGCGCCCGCGGGGGTTCCGTGCGGCCCGATCAACACGATCGACGAAGGGCTGGCGCTCGCCGAACGGCTCGGGCTGGACCCGGTGGTGAGGCCCGGCGGGGTGGCGAGTGTCCGCAACCCGGTGACGTACTCCGCCACGCCGCCGTCCTACAGGAGGCCGCCGCCCGCGCTGGGAGCCGACGGCGCGGAGATCCGCGCCTGGCTCGACGACGAACGCTGAGCTGCCGGCACCCACCATGACAACGGCGCTCCCGTCCACCGGAGTGGACGGGAGCGCCGTGGCGTCCCCCGAGATGGATCAGTCAGTTGCCGAACGGGCTGCTGTCGCTCCCGCCGCCGTTGTCGCTCCCGCCGCCGTTGTCGCTGCCGCCGTTGCCGTTGTCACCGCCGCCGTTGCCGTTGCCGTTGTCGCCTCCGCCGTTGCCGCCGCCGAAGCCGTTACCGCCACCGCCGCCGAAGGGGTTCCGGCCGCCGAACGGGTTGGCGCCACCCTGGCTATGGCCCCCGCCCGCGGTGGTGGCCGCCTTGTCGGGCTGGCTGCCCAGCGTCACGTTCACCGTGTGGGTGGCGCCTCCATTGGCCCCCTGCACCGTGAGTGCCACCTGCTGGCCCGGGGCGTTGGCGCCGATCCGGGCGATCAGGTCGGCGAAGTTCTGCACCGGGGCATTGCCGACCTTGGTGACGATGTCACCCGTGGCAAGCCCGGCCTGCGCGGCGGGCGAACCGGCCTGCACCGCGGCGATCGGAGCGCCGCCACCCGTGCCGCCCGAGGACGAGGCGTTGCCCTGCACACCGAGCACCGGCTTGGTGGCGGTGCCGCTGTTGATGAGCTCCTGCGCCACCCGCTTGGCCTGGTCGATCGGGATCGAGAAGCCGAGGCCGACGCTGCCGTCGCTCTGCCCGCCGCCAGTCGCGATGGCGGAGTTGATGCCGATGACCTGGCCGTCGAGGTTCACGAGCGGGCCGCCCGAGTTGCCCGGGTTGATCGGCGCGTCGGTCTGCAGGCCGTTGTAGACCACGCTGGAGCCGTCCTCGCCCTGCACCTGCACGGTGCGGTCGAAGGCGCTGACGATGCCCGTGGTGACGGTGCCGGTCAGGCCCTGCGGTGACCCGATCGCGACCACCTGCTGGCCCACCTGCAGGCTCGAGCTCTGGCCCAGCGTCGCCGGCGTGAGCCCGGAGACGCCCTGGAGCTTGATCACAGCGAGGTCGTAGCTCGGCGAGGTGCCGACCACGGTCGCGGCGTGCTGGCTGCCGTCGGCGAGGGTCACGACGATCTGGCCGGTGGAGCCCGCCACCACGTGGTTGTTGGTGAGGACGTCGCCGTCGGCGGTGAGGATCACGCCGCTGCCCTCGGCGGTGCCCTGCGCCAGGTTGACGCGGATGTCAACGGTGCTCGGCATGGCCTTCTGGGCGGCTGCCGCCACCGTGCCCGGCGTCGCGGTCGTGGATGCCGGGCTGGCGGGGGCGGAGGTGAGCACCGCCTGCACGGGCTGGTCGCCGAGCAGCGCGTAGGCCCCGCCGAAGGCGGCGCCACCGCCGACCACCCCGGCGACCAGTGCGGCCGCCACGATGCCGGCCATGGTGCGCGGCTTGCGCTGCCTCCCGGACGCCGGGGCAGCGGCCGGTGCTCCGTAGGGAGGGAAGCCGGCGTGGGACGGGTACGCGGCCGTGGAGTACGGGTTGGCGCCGGGTGCCTCCGGCCCCATCGCGCCCGGACCCATCGAGTTCGGGACCGTGTGCTCGTGCTCGGGGGCGTACGACGGAACGGGGTGCTGGTCGGTGCGGGGGCCATCGGTCGAGGCGCTCGCGTCCCGGCCCTGCTCCCTCTGCTCGTCGCTCATGGGAACGACGATCCGCTCGGAACCTGGGAACTGCCTGAGGAGCGCCTGAAGAACCGCACCTCTTTCCTGCCTCCCGATACCCGGCGTTCTCACCTGCCTTTCAGCAGTTCGGCGGCCACGTCGGCCTGGGCGCGCCCGTCCCCCCAGACCGTGACCGACGGCGCGGGCGGCGTCCATCCGCCCGGAAATCCGACATTCATGACGACCGCGTCGGGGCGCGCGCTCCGTGCCGCGTCCAACTCCGGGGTCGGGCCGGCCACCACGACGACGAGCGGCCGCCCGGCATCGGGGAGAGCCCGCCCCGTCGTCACGTCCGGGTCGCGGCGGCGGAGCGCGGCCGCCAACCACGGCTCCCGGCGCAGGCCGGCGGCGACGTTCGCGGGGCCGGTGAGGTCGAGGACGTGCGGTCCCGGTCCGACGCGTACGTCCCCGGACACCTCGACGACCCGTCGGACGACCTCGTGGCCCAGTTGCTCCGGGGCCTCGTCCGCCGTGCCGGTGGCGCCCGGTGCCCGGCGCACCCAGTCGGCCAGCTCGGCCACCCGTCGCCCGGCCTCCGCCACCCGGCCCCGGGACAGGGTGCCGTCGGCCAGCGCGCCGAGCAGCGCGTGGCGCACCTCGAGGAAGCCGGCCTCGTCGTCGTAGCCGTTGGACGGGTTGCCGATGCACACGAGGTCGACGCCCGCGGCGACCGCCGCCACCGCACCCGGCCCGGGCCCCACGGTGCCGGCGATCGCCTGCATGTCGACGGCGTCGCTGATCACGACGCCGTCGAAGCCCAGATCGCGCCGCAGCAGGTGCAGCAGCGGAGGGCTCATCGTCGCCGGCCGGTCGTCCAGCGCAGGGAACAGCACGTGCGCGGTGAGCACGCTGCGCACCCCCGCCTCGACCGCGGCGGCGAACGGGGGCAGGTCCCGCGACCGCAGGGTGGCGAGGTCGGCGTCGACCACGGGCAACGCCCTGTGCGAGTCGACCGTGGTGGAGCCGTGGCCGGGGAAGTGCTTCGCCGCCGCGGCGGTGCCCGCGCCCTGCATCCCACGCACGAACGCCGCGGTGTGCCGGGCCACGAGGTCCGGCGTGGCCCCGAAGGACCGGATGCCGATCACCGGGTTCTCCGGCTCGGCGTTGACGTCGGCCACCGGTGCGAGAGCGAGGTCGATCCCGGCGGCCCGGCACTGCGCACCCATCGCGGCGGCCACCGCCTGCGTGACGGCGGGGTCGTCGAGCCGGCCGAGCGCCGCGGCGCCGGGCCACGACGAGCCGGTGCGGTGCTCGAGCCGGGTGACCGAGCCGCCCTCCTCGTCACTGGCCACGAGGAACCCAGGGCGCCGCCCGTGCAGCGTCCGCGTCAGTGCCGGGAAGTCCGCGCCCACGTTCGGCGCGAACACGCACACGCCGGCGAGCCCGTCGTCGGCCGCGCGGGCGAGCCAGTCCGGCACGGTCGCGCCGGTGAACCCGGGCAGCAGCACCGCGTCGACCAGCCGTCGGTCTGCGCTCACCCCTTCACCGCCCCGGCCACGAGCCCGTCGGTCAGCCGCTTCTGGGCGATCACGAAGAACACCATCACCGGGATCGTGATCAGCGTGGACCCCGCCATCAGCGCGCCCCAGTCGGTGCCGTACTGCCCGAAGAAGCGGCGCAGCCCGACGGCGACGGTGTAGTTGTCCTGGTCGGCCATGAAGGTCAGCGCGAAGATGAACTCGTTCCACGCCGTGATGAAGGAGAACACGCTCGTCGCCACCAGCCCGGGGGCCACGAGCGGCAGCAGCACCGACCAGAACATGCGTCCCCACGACGCGCCGTCGAGGTAGGCCGCCTCCTCCAGTTCGACGGGCACCGCGGCGACGAACCCCCGCAGCGTCCAGATCGCGAACGGCAGGGAGAACGCCAGGTAGACGACGACGAGCCCGACCAGGCTGTCGAGCACCCCGAGGCTTCTCGCCTGGATGAACAGCGGGATGACCAGCGCCTCCACCGGCACCATCTGGATGATCAGGATCATCACCAGCACCGAGGTGCGGAACCGGAAACGGAACCGGGACACGGCGACGGCCGCCAGCAACGCGAGCAGGGCGCCGGCGAGCACCGTGCCGAGCGCGACGAGCAGCGAGTTGGTGAGGTAGCGGCCGAACCCGCCCTCCCCGATGACGAAGGCGAAGTTGTCGAGCGTCCAGTCCTCGGGCCACAGCGACCGCGACCCGGCGTTCGCGCGCCCGTTGAAGGCCGTGGAGACCATGAGCCAGACCGGGAAGAGCGTGAAGACGAGCACCACGCCCACCCCGAGCCCGAGCAACGTGCGGCCGGCGAGGCCGCGGCGCTGGGCTCGCGGGCGGGCCCGGGGGTTCAGGAAGGCCACTTTCCTGCCCGGAGAGGGCCTGAAAGTGGGGGCCTTGGGGGTGGGGTGTGTGGGGGCTGTCTCGGGGGGCGTCATAGTTCGTCCTCCTTGAACAGCAGGCGCAGGTAGGCCACCGTGATCAGCAGCAGCAGCACCGTGAGCAGCACGGCGATCGCCGCGCCGAGCCCGTAGCGGTTCTGGGCGAACGACTCCACGTAGGACCAGGTGCCCAGGTTGAGTACGCCCCGGTTGACGCCGTCGCCGCCCGGCATCAGGTAGATCTGGGTGAACACCTTGAAGTCCCAGATCGTGGACAGCACCGTCACCACGGCGAAGACCGGCCGCAGCATCGGGAAGGTGACCGACCAGAACCGCCGCCACGCCCCGGCGCCGTCCACGATCGCCGCCTCCGTGATCTCCTGCGGCACGGTGAGCAGCCCGGCGAGCACGGTGAGCGCCACGAACGGGAAGCCGTGGTGCACCACGTTGAGTGCGGCCACGGCGTAGAAGGAGACGCGCGACGCGAACGGGTTGGCGGTGGCCGCGTCGGCGAGCCCGAGGGCGTCGAGGGCCTGGACGGCCAGCCCGTCGCCGGGGGAGAACAGGAAGACCCACACGTAGGTGCCGGTGACCGCCGGGATCGCCCACGCCAGCATGATCGCCGTGGTGACGATGCCGCGGGTGACGGGGTGCAGGCGGACCAGCAGCAGGGCCACGAGCGTGCCGACCACCACCGTCAGCGCCACCGCGACCACGGCGAACACCACCGTGTTGGGCAGCACCGTGCGCCACAGGTCGGCGTTGCCGAGCAGTTCGACGTAGTTGTCGAGGCCCACCCAGTTGGTGCGGCCCGAGACGAGCTGCCGCAGGCCGAAGTCCTGCAGCGATATCACCACGACCCGGACCAGCGGGTACAGCAGCAGCCCGCCCATCACGAGCAGCGCGGGTGCGAGCAGCAGCCAGGGCCGGATCGCCCTGGTGCCGCCGCCGCGGGAGCGTCCGGGACGCGGGCCGGCGGTGGCCGACCCGCGTCCCGGACGGGTGCGCTCCCGGAGCGTCGTCACGACGTCGGTCACGCGCCGCCGGCGAAGATCTGGTTCATCTCCGCGGCGGCGGTGGAGGTGGCCTGGTCGACGGGCGTGCCGCCCAGGATCGCGCTCATCATGGCCGGGATGGTCTTCTTGCCCTGCACCTGCCCGTAGAGAGGTGTCACCGGCACGCTGCGCCCGGCGTCGACCATCTGCTTCGCGAACGGCGCCACGAGCGGGTCGGACGACTGCGCGGCCTGCTGCAGCAGTGCCGTGGTGCCGGGGAAGAAGCTCGACTCCGAGCCCCACTTCGCCGCGAAGTCACCGGTGCTCATCAGTTGCACCAGCTGCCAGGCGAGATCCTGGTTCTGGCTGCCCTCGAAGATCGACAGGTGCGAACCGCCGAGGAACGACGGCGACAGCCCACCGGTCGGCCCGGGGATCGGGAACGCACCGATCTTGCCCTGCAGGTCCGGCGCCGCCTCGAGGATCGCCTTCGGCGTCCAGCTGCCCGAGATGATCATCGCGGACTGGCCCTTGCTGAACGAGTCCTGCAGGTCGGTCTCCTTCCACGTGGCTGCCGCGGGGGTGGAGAGCCCGTGCTTCAGTGCCAGGTCGGCGTAGAACTGGATGCCCTGGCGGGCCTGGGGCGAGTCGAGGGAGCTCGTCCAGGTGCCGCCGTTCTGGGCGGCGATCTCGCCGCCTGCTCCCCAGACGAAGGGGTAGACGCCGTACTCGTTGTCGCCCGCGATCGGGAGCGGGATCAGGTCGGGACGCGCGGCCTTGATCTTTTCGCCCGCCGCGGCGAGCTCGTCCCACGTGGTGGGCGGGGTGACGCCGGCCTCGGCGAAGACGTCCGTGCGGTAGACGATCGAGCGGACCCCCGCGTACCAGGGCATGCCGTAGAGGGCGTCACCGACGGTGCCGGCCTCCGTCAGACCGGTGACCAGGCCGTCCGCCAGTCCCGCCTCCTGCACGCGCGGAGCGAGGTCGGCCAGTGCGCCCGCCTCGCCGAACTCGCCGGTCCAGGTGGTGCCCACCTCGGCCACGTCGGGTGTGGTGCCGCCCGCGATCGAGGTGACGAACTTGTCGTGCGCCGATGCCCACGGCACGAACTGCACGTCGAGAGTGGCGCCGGTCTGGGTGCGGAAGGCCGTGGAGAGCTCGTCGAAGAAGGGGCGGGCGTCGGGGTTGGTGCCCTCCATGATCCAGACCGTCAGGGCCCGGTCACCACCGCTGTCGCCGGCGCCCCCCGCCTCATCGGCACCGGGGCCGCCGCAGCCGGCGACCGCCAGCGCCGAGACGGCGAGGAGGGTGGCGGCGGTGCGCCGCGCCCCTCGGGATGTCGACCACATGTGGTTCCCCTTCCGACGGGCACGGCAGAGCAGACCGCTCATTGAGACCAGAGGTCTAAATGTCCGAAACTGTAGCGCTCGTCACCATGGCGGCGTCAAGAGTGCGTGTCCGAATCGAGAGACGGGATCAGGACGGGAAGATGTCGACCATGATCCGGTAACGGTCGCCGCGGTATATCGACCGGACGAACTCGGCGACCCGCCCGCCGTCCACGCGGCACGTGCGCTCGAAGCAGAACGCCGGGGAGCCGGGCGGGACGCCGAGCGCGTCGGCGTCCTCCGCGCCTGCCAGTGCCGCCTCGGCGGTCTGGGTGCCGGAGGCTATGCGGTGCCCGTACCGCTCGGCCAGCAGTTCGTAGTAGGACCGGTTCTCGAGTTCGGCGCCGGTCAGTCCGGGTACCAGGTCGCCCGGGACGTGCAGGTCCTCGACGGCCATCGGTTCGCCGTCGGCGAGCCGCAGCCTGCGGACGTGCAGCACCGGAGTGCTCGGGGGGACCTCCAGCAGCGCGGCCAGCATGACGCCTGCCGGGGCCCGGCTGCTCGAGAGCGTGCGGCTGCCGGGGCGCAGCCCGCGGGCGCGCATGTCGGCGGAGAACGAGTTGGCCGAGAGCCGGTGGGCCACCTTCGCCGGGGCGACGAACGTGCCGGCCCCCTGCCTCCTGACCAGCAGGGAGTCGGCCACCATCCCGTCGACCGCGCGCCGCAGGGTCATCCGGGCCACCCCGAGGTCGCGTGCCAGGTCGCGCTCGGCGGGGAGCGGTTCGCCCGGCGCCATGGCGGCGATCAGCTCGCCGAGGCGCGCGCGCAGGCGTCGCTGCTTGTCGGTCTCACCGACCGGCGCACTCATAGCCCATTGGTACACCAGTGCGCGGGTCCTCGGGGAACGTGCCGCCCATCCGGTTGACGGCGAGATCGTGTCAGGGAGATCCTGACACGGTGGACGACTGGGTGGACCTGGCACTGACGGTGGACGTCGCCGCGGCCGCGGCCGCGGTACAGGTCGCGGCGGTGACCGAGGCGGGCCGGCAGGCCGACGCAGTGCTCGGTGAGCCGCCGGTTCCGGGCAGCGTGGAGTGGCACGCGGAGGAGGGCACCGACGCACCCGTGCGCCGTGAGCGGGCGTGGCAGCTGCTGCAGCTGCGCATCGGGCTCGGTGCCGGGATGGACCCGCTGCCCGTGCTGATCGGGCTCCGGCGCCACGGCTCCACGTGGGAAGAGATCGCCCGCGCCGCCGGGATCACCCGGCAGACCGCGCACGAGCGCTGGGCAGGCCGGGTGGCCGCGGTGCTCGAGCGGCCCTGATTCCTGCTGTCGTTCGGGTGTCGGCAGTCGCCCGCGGCGATGGAAGCGGTGCGCGACACGGTTCGTCACCGGTGGGCGTGATGCGGGACGGCAGGCTGCTGGAGCTGCGCCCGACCGAGGAGCTGTTCGACGCCCCCGGGGAGGAGTACACCAGAGAACTGCTGGCCGCCATCGCCGGGCGGCGTCGCACCCCGGCGCTGGAGGTGGGCACTCCGTGAGGTTGCCCGCAGCCGACTTGCGAGTGCGTCCTGCAGTGGGTGGCGGCTCGGTAGGTGCACGATGAAGTTGATCTGGCCGACACCGTCGTCGGCACGGGAACCGCCGGCTCGGCGCCGGCGCACACCTGCGCGGAGGTCTACGCGATGTTCCGGCCGATCTTCGGGCCGCGACGGAGGACGTTCGGTGCCGTCGTCGGCCTGAACCCTGTGGTCACGACACTGGAGGAATTCGTGGAGCGCAGCTCAGTCCCCAGCGGGAGCTCCCAGCAGGTGCTCGATCGGACGACCCCTGTGGCACCCACCGACCGGAAGGCGCAGGTATCGGCATGACGAACCGTTCCTCACCCCTGGGCGTGCTCGACCTCGCGCCCGTGCCGGCAGGCGGCACCGCGGCCGATGCGATCCGCAACACGATCGACCTCGCCAGGGCGACCGAGCGCGTCGGCTACCGCCGCTACTGGGTGGCCGAGCACCACCTGGTCACGGGCGTTGCGTCGTCGTCGACGCCGGTGCTGGTGGCACTCCTCGCGGGCGCCACCGAGCGGATCCGCGTCGGGTCCGGGGCCGTGCTCATGCCGAACACGCCGCCGCTGCTCGTCGCCGAGCAGTTCGGCACGATCGCGGCGCTGCACCCCGGACGCATCGACCTCGGGGTCGGCCGGTTCGACCTGCAGAAGGTCCTCGCGTTCCAGAAGCGCGGTGCGTCGCCCGCAGGGCCGGGTGGACCTCCCCCCGCCGAGGAGCGGGTGGTCGATGGCCTGCTGATACCGCGACCGGTCCCTCTCCGCGGTGATCTGACGCAGTTCGTGACGCTCGGCGCGATGCTCGGCATCAGCGCGGACGGCCCGCAGTCGGACTACGCGCGGGAGGTGGGCGACATCCTCTCCTACCTCGACGGCACGGCGGTGCGCTCGGACGGCGAGCCGCTGCACGTACTGCCGGCCGAGGGCGCGGACCTCGACGTCTGGGTGCTGGCCTCCAGCGGGGGCGCCAGTGCAGAAGTCGCAGCGGCGTCCGGACTGCCCCTCGCCGCCGCCTATCACGTGGCCCCGCACTCCGTGCTGGACGCCGTCGGGGCCTACCGGTCGGCGTTCAGGCCGGGAACGGGCCCGCGGGGACGGGAGCGGCCCTACGTCGCCGTCTCGGCCGACGTCGTCGTGGCGGACGACGACGCCACCGCCGAGGAGCTCGCCGCGCCCTACGCGCAATGGGTGCTCGGCATCCGGACCGGCCGCGGCGCGGAGCCGTACGTGACCCCGGAACAGGCGAGGGCCAGGACGTGGACGGACGCGGAGCGGGCCGTCGTGGCCGACCGGGTGGCCACGCAGATCGTCGGTTCACCTGCCACGGTCGCCGAGAAGCTGGAGACGCTGGCGCGCGTGACGGGGGCCGACGAGCTGGTGGTGACGACGATCACCACCGAGCACGCCGACCGGGTGCGCAGCTACGAGCTGCTCGCGAAGGTCTGGAACGCAGGATGAGCTGCGGTTCCGGCATGAACGGTGATCCAGCGACGTTGGAGTTCACATGACGAGCACCCTGTCCGACCTGGAGCGCAGCTGGACCGAATGGCACAGCCTGCGCGAGGAGGAGCTACGTGCTCCGCACGGCTGGTTGAGCCTCACCGCGCTGCACTGGCTCGCCCCTGAACCCACGGCGTTCGACGGCATCCCGGGCCTCTGGAGCGCCACTCCGGACGGTGTGGTGATCACTGCGACCGCAGCCGACGACCTCGTGGTCCGCACCGTCCGCGAGCCGCGCCGGATCGACGGGACGGTCACCCTGCACCCCGTGGACGGCCTCCCCGGCACGCTCGTGGAGGTGGGCGCCGCGGTGATCGAGGTCGTCCGGCGCACCGACACGCACGCGATCCGCGTGCGTGACCCCGAGGCCGTCACCCGCACGGCGTTCTCGGGCGTCCCGACCTTCCCGGTGGACGAGCGCTGGATGCTTCACGCCCGGTTCGAGCCGTACCCGCAGCCGCGGCCGATCACCGTGGACGCCGTGGTGGAGGGTCTCAACCACTACCTGAGCGCCGTGGGCGAGGTGCGCTTCGAGCTCGACGGGCAGGAGCACCGCCTCGTCGCGACGGGGGGAAAGGCCGGCGGTCTGTCGCTGCACTTCCGCGACGCCACGTCCGGTGACTCCACCTACGCGGGCGGCCGGATCGTGCGCACCGCCGACCCGGCGCCGGACGGGAGCCTGACCCTCGACCTCAACCGCGTGGTCAACCTGCCGTGCGCGTTCACCGACTTCGCCACCTGCCCGCTGCCGCCGGCGGGCAACGTGCTCCCGGCGGCCGTGGAGGCGGGGGAGCGCAACCCGCTGCGGCCGGACCGGGCCTAGCTCCGGGGAGCAGGCCGACCCATCCGCCTGGGTCGCCCGGCAGTGCCCCTCAGGGGCGCTGCCGGCGGCCCACAGCGGTCGGTGGCCACAGCGACCGGTCTAGCTGGACCACGCTCCGCCGGACATCGCCGCTGAGCGGGTGCGGAATCCCGCGGTGCCCGCCACGATGTCCCGCCGGATCTCCGCCTTGGTGCGGCCGGTGGTCGCGACGGTCGGGCCGAGTGCCCTGGCGATCTGCCGCAGCACCGGCACCGTGAACCGGCTGTCGTGGTGGTGCAGGTAGTCGTCGACCTCGCCGGGGGTGCCGAGGCGGTTGATCTCGTCGACGTCGCCCGCGATGTCGACGTCGGACCGCTGCCGGCGCGTGGGAGCGGTGGAACGCGTGGTGGCGGCGTGCGGCGCGCGTCGGAAGACGAGCTCGCCGCGCCCGGCGGCGAGATCGTCCAGCTGCTGCGGGGTGAGGGTCTTCACCATCTCCGTGGCCTGCTGGAGTGCGAGGGTGAAGGAGGCCGATCCGGTAGTACCTGTCATGCAGCGCTCCCCTCGAGCCTGCCGGTGAGCTCGGAGACGAAGTCCCGCAGCTCGCGGGTCTGGGCGCGGCCGGTGCCACCGAGGATCACCGGCACCCCGTGCTCGGGCGCGGGTCCGTAGACCGACTTGCTGTCCCTGATCGTGGTGGCGAAGGTCGGCACCTCCCGCGCCACGATCCGGCTGATGACGCTGCGCTGTGCCTCGATGGGGGCGCCGTCGTGGTTCTGGACCATGGTGAACACGACAGCGGCGGCCGGGCGCTGCACGGGCTGCTCCGGGGAGAACTCGTTGTACTCCTCGATGAAGGCCCTGATCTTCAGCCCGAGCGAGTCGATCCCGTTGGTCGACAGGTAGTCGGGCTTGGTGGGGATCAGCAGCAGGTCGCTCGCCGCCACGGCGTTCTTGGCGATGAGCCCGAAGTTCGGCGCGCAGTCGATCAGCACGGTGTCGTACTCGGCGAACGCCGGGTGGGCCAGCCCCTCACGCAGTCGCCCGTGCAGCTCCGCGAAGCGCTTGGGCTCTCCCAGGAGCTCCGCGGCGAGCCCGGTCTCGACGTCGGAGAGGTCGCGGTGCGCGGCGATGAGGCCGAGCGTGCCGCGGCTACGGGCGAGCTTGTCGTGGACTCGTGGTGGCGCCGACACGAGCGGTGCCGGGTTCTGCATCGCCTCCGGCGTGCCGATGTCGTCGAACCAGTGCTTGATGGTCCTGCTCGGCAGCAGGTCGGCCGTCCACTCGCTCTGGGTGAAGAACGAGACGGTCAGGCTGGCCTGCGCATCGAGGTCGACGAGTAGCACCTTCTGGCCACGGGCCGCCAGCCCGGCGCCAAGGTTGGCGGTGAGAGTGGTCTTTCCCACTCCGCCTTTATGGTTGATGATCGAAATGACCTTCACCGTTCTCCTCCCCGCATCACGCGGCGGGAACGATGCCATACCGCTCTAACCGCCCCGCCCTTAGGTCACTCCGTGTCGTGTCGCCCGTTCGGTGGGCGACGACGGGCTACTCCATGTCGCCCAGTCCATTGCGCCGACCGGAGGCTACGCCCGCAACCGTGGCCGCGTTCCCCGGTGTCGCCGGCGCGGTCGGACGAGGAACGGGTGGCCCGGGGAGCCGTCCCCGGCCGCCCGCTGAGCGTGGCGACGGGCCGGTCCCGGGTGGCCCGCTCCGCCGTCGTCGCGAACGCGAAGAGCTCCGCACAGGGCGGCGGGGTACGGGGCCGGCAGGCGCACCGATGTCCAGGTGAGAGCCCGTCCGGACCGGGCGTCGGTGCGGCGCCCCGACCCACGTCCGAGATCAGGATCGCCGTCGGGATCGGCCCGCGGGCGGGAGCACACGCCCAGCCGGTAGCCCGCGTGGGATCGGCGACGCGGTCCTCGACGTGCCTGCCGCCGCCGCCCCACTCGTCGGGGGTGCGGGAACCGGACGGGAAAGGTGCCGGGCCCGGGGAGCGGCATCCGTCGCGCCGCCCCGGCACGCCGGTCGTGGGCCGCCCGCAGAACCGGTGTGTTCACCGCTTCGCGGAACGGCCTCTGCGAGAAACCACCCGGTCGGATGACGGTTGCGTCCACGTCGTGGGATCGTGCGGATCGCAACCGCCGGGGTCACCGTGCTTCGTCCTCGTCCTGCGGGACGACCTCACGCTGCTCCGCCACATCGGCCGGGTCGGCCTCCAACGGAATCCCGTTGGGGTCGGTCACGGGGTCGATGTCGTCATCGATCGCCTGCTGCTGCTCGGCCACGTCCGCGTCCGGATCCTCGATGCCCATCGTTCACCTCTCGTGCGGTTCGGACGCGCGGAACGGCCCGGTTCCGCGCGGCGCTGCCATGGTCCACGCCATGGCGACGCCCATCATGGCCGACCGCGCCGGGCCGCCGACTCGGCCCACCGGGTCAGGCCGGAGCCGCCGTCTGGGTCGTCTGTGTCAGGATCGCGGCGGCCAGTGGCGAGATCACCGTGCGGTTGATGGTGTGGCCCATGCCGGGGATCCGGACCATCCGGGCGTGGCCCAGCGTGCGGACGAGGTGACCGGAGTGCGGCGGCGGGTACGCGGGGTCCTCGGGTGCCTCGATCACCAGCGTCGGCACGGTGACGGAAGCGAGCTCGGAGCCCCGCTCCATGCCGCTGGTGTCCATCTGGGCGTGCGCCACGACCGGGTCGTGCCTGCCGGTGTGCGCGATGACGCGCTCCTCGAGCGCGCGGAACTCCGCGGCGTCGAACGAGGTGCCGGAGCCGTTGAGGAGGCGCCAGTGCTCCACGCGCCACCGGAGCTCGCCCTCCGCGTCGCGTGGGTCGTCGAGCTCCCCCCACAGGCGCAGCAGTGCTGGGTCGGGAGCGGGCAGGTCGGGCGCGCCGGGGAACGGCAGGGCACCGGTGCAGAAGAGGGTGGCCGAGGCGAGCCGCTCGGGGTGGTCGAGCAGCATCAGCTGCACGAGCAGGCCGCCCATCGACATGCCGACGACGTGCGCCCGGGGGACGTCGAAGGCGTCCAGGACGGCGATCGCGTCGGAGGCGAGGTCGGTGATCCCGTACGGCTGCTCGTCGAAGGCGGCGGACGAGCGGCCGGTGTCCCGATGGTCGTACCGGATCACGCGGTGCCGCTCGGCGAGCAGGGCGACCAGGGCGTCCGGCCACACCAGACCGGACGATGCCGCTCCCATCACCAGGAGCAGCGGCTCGCCCGGGCGTGGCCCGGTGGGGGCGATGTCCTCGGCCCA
Organism: Pseudonocardia sp. OZ21; assembly: GCF_059359135.1. Classification (NCBI taxonomy): domain Bacteria; kingdom Bacillati; phylum Actinomycetota; class Actinomycetes; order Pseudonocardiales; family Pseudonocardiaceae; genus Pseudonocardia; species Pseudonocardia sp. OZ21. The sequence goes on along the minus strand of NZ_JCADBN010000008.1, from coordinate 243,702 downwards.
GAGGCGGACATCCGGGGCGACATCGACGTAGCGTTCCACGGGGTCAGACTGCCTGCCGCCCGTGGTGCGTGTCGAACCGGTACACCCCGGTGGGGCGGCCACCCCTGCCGGCCCCGGCGCGAACGCCGGGTACCAGGGCATGGGAGGTCGCCTCGCGCGAGCTCCAGACCCTCCTGAGGGATCTGGAGCCGCGGTCCTACTTCAGTGCGTCGAGCAGGGCCTGGCGCTGGCGCTCGCCGAGCCCCGCAGCCCGCCGGGACGCGTCGATACCGGTCTGCTCCAGCAGCGCGGAGACCTTCGCCGGTCCGTACCCGGGAAGGCTCTTGAGCAGATCGGCCACCTTGGTCTTGCCGACGATCGTGTCGGACTTCGCGCGATCGAGGACCGCTGGGATGGTCTGCTCCCCGCGGGCGATCGAGTCGCGCAACTCCTTGCGCGCGGTGCGGGCAGCGGCTGCCTTCTTGAGGGCTTCGGCGCGCTGCTCGGGAGTGAGCGTGGGCAGTGCCATGTCGTGGTTCTCCTCTCCGTGCGGACACCTCGAACCGGATGTCCGCAGGTCATCTTCACTGCTCAGCCTGACAGAACCGCACAACGCCACGCGAATGCCCCCCTCGGTGGGGACCCCGGTGGGTCCCCCGATCGGGGGGCCTAGCCCTGGTATGGAAGGGGTTCGAGACCTCTCATTCCGGGCCGGCACCGATACAGCGCGCCTGCCCGGTCATCGGACTCGCCGGCGCCCTGTGCCGACGTGGTGATCCACAGCTCGTCCAGATCGGGCCCCCCGAACGTGCACGCCGTCGGGTGCGAGGTGGGCACCCGGACGACGACGTCGAGAGCGGCGTCGGGGGTGTACCGGTGCACGGCAGAGCCGCCGTAGAGGGCCACCCACACCCCGCCTTCCGCGTCGACGGTGAGCCCGTCCGGGGTGCCGCCCTCGACCGCGACGAACTGCTTGCGGCTGGTCACCGCGGGGGCATCAGGGTCGACCGTGAGCACGTCGACGGTGCCGGTGCCCGAATCGACGTAGTACGCGTGCGACCCGTCGGGTGACCAGCACAGGCCGTTGGAGATCGTCAGCCCGGTGAGCATGGTGGCCACCGACCCGTCGGGGGCGAGCCGGTACAGCTCGCCCCGGCCCGGTGCGGCGTCGACGTCCATCGAGCCGCACCAGAAACCGCCGGCGGGATCGCAGGCCCCGTCGTTCATCCTGATCGAGGGGTCGGACCACAGCTCGCCCAGCGAGTGGGCCACGGAGGTGCCGTCGTCGTCGAGCAGCCCGAACCCGCGGGCCAGCGCGACCACCCAGCCGCCCTGCGTGCGGGGGCGCAGCGCCGCGAGCAGGTCGCCCGTGTGCCGGCGCCGGACGGTGTCGGCACGGTCCACCGCGAGCAGGTCGCCGCGGTGCATGTCCACCGACAGCAGTTCGCCGGAGCGGGCGTCCCACACCGGACCCTCACCGTGCTCGGCTACGGCAGGTGTCACCTGTTCGGCATCGATCTCGGCGATCGTCTCGCTCACACGGGCTCCCTTGCTTCGGCGTCGTACCCCGGCGCCCAGTACATCACCGAGGTGCGTACCAGGCGCCGGGGCCGGGCTTCAGACGGTGGCGTTCTCCGCGTGGCCGTCCTGCTTCGTGGCGGTGCCCTCCTGGGTCCGGGCGGGGGCGGGCTCCTCGGGCTTCCCGTCGTCGAGCATCGAGGCCTCGTCGAACGGCTCCTTGCCGCTCAGCACGCGCTCGGCCCGCTCCCGGTCGAACTCGCCGACCCAGTTGCCGATCAGCACGGTGGCCACCGCGTTGCCCGCGAAGTTGGTGACGGCGCGCGCCTCCGACATGAACCGGTCGATCCCGACGATGAGTCCGACGCCGTCGACGAGGTCCGGGCGGTGGGAGGCCAGGCCGCCCGCGAGCGTGGCGAGGCCGGCACCGGAGACGCCGGCCGCGCCCTTGGACGCGATGATCATGAAGAGCAGCAGTGCGATCTGCTCACCGATCGACATCGGCCTGCCGAGCGCGTCGGCGATGAAGAGCGACGCCATCGTCAGGTAGATCGCGGTGCCGTCGAGGTTGAACGAGTAGCCGGTGGGGACCGTGATGCCGACGACGGGACGGGAGATGCCGACGTGCTCCATCTTGGCGATCAGCCGCGGCAGAGCCGACTCCGACGACGACGTGGAGACGATGAGCAGGAACTCCCTGCCCAGGTAGCGCAGCAGCGAGAAGATGTTGATCCCGGCGCCGAGCCGCAGCACCAGCCCGAGCACGCCGAACACGAAGATCGCGCAGGTCAGGTAGAAGGCGGCCATCATCTGGAAGAGTGCGATGACCGCCGACCAGCCGGTCTCGCCGACCACCGCGGCGATCGCGCCGAACGCTCCGATCGGGGCCGCCCACATGACCATCGCGAGCACCCGGAAGACGAGTCGCTCGACGTGCTTCACGCCGCGCAGGATCGGCTCACCGGCGCGTCCGAGTGCCTGCACACCGAAGCCGACCAGCAGCGCGACGAACAGCGTCGACAGCACGCTGTCGCCGACGAGCGGCGAGAACAGCGTGGTCGGGATGATCCCGAGGAGGAAGTCGGTGAGCGACTCGGCCTCGGGCGCCGTGTAGTGCGCGGCGCCCGCGAGCTGGAGCCCACTGCCGGGCTGGAGGATGTTGCCGACGACCAGACCGATCGCCAGCGCGAACGTGGACATCGCGAGGAAGTAGGCCAGCGCGAGTCCGCCGACCCGGCCCACCGTGGCGGCCTTACGGATGGACCCGATGCCCAGCACGATCGTGCAGAAGATGACGGGGGAGATCATCATCTTGATCAGGTTCACGAAGGCCGTACCGACGGGCTTGAGGTCCTTCCCCAGCCCGGGCGAGACGAGCCCGACGATCACACCCAGTACCACCGCGGCGATCACGGCGATGTAGAGGTAGTGGGTCCGGTCCTTCTTCTTGTGCGGTGTTTCGGTGGTAGCTGACACAGGTCCTCCGGTGGGCCGACGACGACGGCGGGCGTTGCGCGGATACCGATGCACCGGCAACCATCGCGGCGAGCATGAAGGGCGGCGTGGTGACCATCACCATTTCGTTCATTTCGTACGACGGGCGGTGACGACGGTGGCCGGGCGACCGGGCAGGTGGAGCCTGGCGGGGCAGTTGTTCGCACTGCAGGCGGCGATCGTGGCGATCGTGCTGACCGGTGTCGCCGTGGCCGCCTATCTCCAGTTCGACGAGACGAACCGCGACTCGACCGCCGAGGAGATGCTCGGCGTGGCGCACACCCTCGCCGCGGCGCCGGACGTGCGCGCGGCCCTGCAGGACCCCGACCCCGTGGCCGTGCTGCAGCCGCTCGCCGAGCGCGTCCGCATGGACACGGCCACCGACTTCGTCGTGGTCATGCGCGTGGACGGCACCCGCCTGTCGCACCCCAACCCGGCGGAGATCGGGCGCACCTTCCAGGGGACGATCGGGCCGGCGCTACGCGGCGAGCAGCACTTCACCGAGACCTACACGGGCACGCTCGGGCCGTCGGTGCGCGCGGTCGTCCCCGTCCTGGACGGAGGGCGGGTGGTGGGGCTGGTGTCGGTGGGCCGCACCGTCGAGGCGGTGTCGCGGGAGCTGGAGCGGCAGATGCCGCTGTTCGTCGGCGCCGCTGTCGTCGCCCTGCTGCTGGCCGCCGGCGGGTCCTGGCTCGTGAGCCGATGGCTGCGGCGCAGCACGCACGACCTCGGGCCGGCCGAGCTCGCCCGCATGTACGAGTACTACGACGCGGTGCTGCACGCCGTGCGCGAGGGGCTGCTGCTGCTGGACCGCTCCGGGCGGATCCAGCTGGTCAACGACGAGGCGCGGCGGCTGCTGGCGCTGGCGCCCGACGTGCAGGGCCGCCGGGTCGACGAGGTCGGCCTGCCAGCAGAGCTCGGGGCCGCGCTGGCAGGCGGCGAGGCGCGTGACGACGAGATCCACCTCACCGCCGACAGGATCGTGGTGGTGAGCCAGGGAGCTGCCCGGTGGGCCGGTAGGCACCTCGGCACGGTGGTGACGTTGCGGGACCACACCGAGCTGCGCGCGCTGGTCAGCGAGCTGCAGACGATCCGGGGTTTCGCCGACTCGCTCAGTGCTCAGGCCCATGAGGCGGCCAACCAGCTGCACACGGTGATCTCGCTGATCGAGCTCGGACGGCCGGACGAGGCGCTCGAGTTCGCGACCACCGAGCTCGCGGTGTCCCAGCAGCTCACCGACGCCGTGCTGGCCGGGATCGCCGTGCCGGAGCTGGCGGCCCTCGTGGTCGGCAAGGCGGCGGAGGCGGGGGAGCGGGGCGTGGCGCTGCAGGTGGCGGAGGGGACCTTCGTCCCGGCAGGCGTCGCCGATCCGCGCGATCTCGTCACGATCGTGGGCAACCTGCTCGACAACGCCATCGACGCCGCCGAGGACGCTCCGGCGCCCCGCTGGGTCCGGATCTCCGGCGGGGTCGCCGACGATGCCGTGGAGCTGCGGGTGGCCGACAGCGGCCCCGGGATCGCCGCGGCCGACGCCGAGCGGGCGTTCGCGCGGGGATGGAGCACGAAACCGCACGAGGGGCTGGGCCGTGGTCTCGGACTCGCCCTCGCGCGGCAGGCGGCCCGGCGCCACGGCGGTCGGGTGGAGCTGGCCGCCGCGGCCGACGTGAGCGTCGCCGGTGCGCGTGGCGCGGAGTTCGCCGTGTGCCTGCCCTTGGTGCGGGCATGATCCGCACGCTGATCGTCGAGGACGACCCGATCGCCGCCGCCGCCCACGCCAGCTACGTGGGTCGTGTCCGCGGCTTCGAGGTCACGGGCAGCGCGGGCTCGGGCGCGGAGGCCCTGCGGCTGCTGAACGCGCGGGCGGTCGACCTCGTCCTGCTGGACGTCCACCTGCCCGACACCAGCGGGCTGGAGGTGCTGCGCCGGATGCGGGCGGCGGGCCACACCACCGACGTCATCATGGTCACGCGCGCGCGGGACCTCGCCGTCGTGCAGGCGGCGATCTCCTTCGGCGCCACGCAGTACCTGGTGAAGCCGTTCACGTTCAGCGCGGTGCGCACGAAGCTGGAGGGCTATCTCGGGTACCGGTCGCGGCTGGGCAGCGGCCCGATGGTCGCCCAGGAGGACGTGGACGACCTGTTCCGCACGTTGCGGGCGCCCGCGGAGGCCGGTGGCCTCCCGAAGGGCGTGAGCCGGGAGTCCCTCGATGCCGTGGCCCGCACGCTGGCCGCCGCGGGAGGCACGGGGCTCACCGCGGCCGAGGTGGCCGGGACGGTCGGGACGTCCCGCGTGACGGCGCGGCGCTACCTGGAGTACCTGGCCGAGACGGGTCTCGTCGAGCGCCGCTCCCGCTACGGGGCCACCGGCCGACCGCAGGCGGAGTACCGCTGGCGCCCCACCGGAACGCCGGGAGCGGCCGTGCCCGGTGAGGCGGTGCCCTGACCGACCTACGGCGTCGCCTCGCCGTCGGGGTCAGCCGCCGCAGGCCTGGGTGAGCGACTCCGGCTGCGCGGAGTCCGGAGCCGCTGATGTGGTGGGGCTGCTGCTGCCGCTCGACCGGCCCTTGGTCGTGGTCGGGGCGGCCGCGAGGGTGGGCGCGGCGCTCGGGGCGGGCGGCGGCGGGGGCCGGTTGATCGAGTTCTGCACGACCTCGCGCATGTACTCGAAGTCGGGGGAGAGGGTGTCGAACTTGCCGTTCTTCGTGTTCGGGTCGGGCAGGTTCGGGTCGAACGACACGCTCTCCAGCGACACGTTGCCCCCACCGGCGAGCTTCACCAGTGCGGGCAGCACCTGCTGCGGGATGTTGGTGGACACGTTGCGCGTGGCGACCGCGGCGATGGCCTGGAAGTTCGTGAGGACGTCGGTGGGGCTCTTCTGCTGGAGGAGGTTGCTGAGCAGGCAGCGCTGGCGGCCCATCCGGCTGTAGTCGTCGGAGTTGCGCCGCGACCGCGCGAACCACAGCGCCTGCTCGCCGTCGAGGTGCTGCACGCCCGCCGGGACGTAGCCGTCGGGTCTGACGTGGCGACCGTCGGGCAGGACACCGCCGATCGGCAGCGGCTCCGGGCCGACGTCGACGGTGATGCCGCCGACGGCGTCGATGATCGAGGCGAAACCGGCCATGTTGACCTCGACGTAGTAGTCCAGCTGCAGCCCGAGCATGTAGGAGACGGTCTGGTTCAGCATGTTGAGCCCGGGGTCGGCCGTCGGACCGGACGGGGCGAGGGCGGGGTACTCGAGGGCGTAGGCGTACACGGCGTTCAGGAGGTAGTTGCCCGACAGGGGCTCGGCCTTGTCGAAGAAGCCCTTGGGGAACTTCTCCGCCATGGGCGACCCCGGCGGGAACTGGGCGTGGCCGATGTTGCGTGGCAGCGAGAAGAGCGTGGTGCGGCTGGTACGCGTGTCGATGCTCGCCACCATCATGGTGTCGGTGCGCGTACCGGAGCGGTCCGGTCCGGCGTCGCTCCCGACCAGCAGGATGTTGAGGCGCGGCTTGGCGATGGCCTCCGCCGCGGCGGTGCCGCCACCGCCGGTGAACAGCGTGTCGAGCAGGTTGCGCTGCGAGTTGGCCAGGTTGGCCCCGAAGCCGAACGGCGCGGCGACCACCATGCAGAGCGCGGTGACCACCACGACACCGAGCGTCTGCCGGCCCACGTCCAGCTTCCGGGGGCGGGCCAGCAGGTAGGTGTGGACGATGACGGCCATCCAGGCCAGCGCGGCCACGACACAGCCGACCACGACCACCGTCAGAACGCTGGTGGAGAGCAGGTTCTCGAGGAGTTCGGAGCGCCGCGCGCTCAATCCGAGCGCCGCGAGGGCGACGAGGAGCAGCAGGAACACGCCGAGGATCAGGGCGCCGGTGCGCTGCCTGCGGAGAATGAGGTGGCCCGAGCCCGGAGCCACAGTGGCCGCGGCCGTGGCGAGCAGAGCCCGGCCGAGCGTGCGCGGCTGACGCGCGGAGCTGCCCCGGCGCCCCGTCGCTCCTCTGGACCGGGTGGCGCCCGTGGCGCTGCCGGCCGGGACCCTCGTCGGGGAGACCCGCGGCGACCCGGTCTTCGCCGAGGAGCCGGCCGCAGCGGCGCCCGCCCTCGTGGCGGGGATCATCGTGGTGTCTGACTTCATGGTCGGCGTCGACCGGGCCGCCTTCGTGGCGGCGCCTGCCCGGCCGGTGGGGGTCCGCGGACCCGGAGTCCGGGACGGAGGTGCCGTCGGTGGGGGAGCCTTGACGGGGGGCGCTGGTCTGCGCGAGTCGGGCGACACCCGGGGCACGGGCCGGGTGGGTGATTCGGTGTCGTGGGACCGTTCGGGCCGCTGTGGCCGCACGGGACGGGCGGGGACGTCCGCGGAGCGCGTCACCCGTCCGGGGGGCTCCAGCTTCCGGGGCGGGACCGGCGGTTGCTGGTCGCGTTCGCTGCGCCGTGACCACGGCTGCTGGGGGGGCATCGCGCGTCCTCCGCCCCCGGGGGTGCGCCGGCCGTCGTCATTCACCGTGCCCACTCCCTGCATCCGTATGAATAGGGAACAACCAGGACTCGCCGGTGAGCCCGCCGGAGCCTACTGGTAGTGACGAAACGCTCCGCGGCGCACCTCGCAAGGCGGGAATTAGGCCAGTTCATCCCCCGTTGTGGTGAGTTTCCTAGTCGCTCCGGTAGTCGCTCGGACGGGCACCGCCAGCCGGACGACGAGTCCGACAATGCCGTCCGGATGGACGGAACAACTCACGACGATACTTATCGGATTCCCGGTGCGACCACGGGCCGGGCCTCGTCCCCTCTCCTGCCGCGTCCAGCTTGACCCCGTGACCCCTCCCGCGCTGGACTGACGCCGTGCCCGATCAGCGCAGCAGCGTGGCGGCCGTCGTCCTGGCCGGGGGCAGTGGCACCCGCGTCGGCGGCGACGGCAACAAGGTGTTCCTGCCCGTCGCGGGACGCACCATGATCACGCTGTCCCTCACCACCTTCTCGGCTCTGCCCGAGATCGGCCCGGTCGTCCTCGTCGTGCGCCGGGAGGACGTCGGCCTCGTCGCCGGCGTGCTCGACCGCGAGATGGACCACGAGGTGGAGGTCGTGACCGGCGGGTCGACCCGGCAGGAGTCCGAGCTCGCAGGGCTTCGGCGACTGGCGGACCGGATCCACGCCGGGAGCATCGACACGGTGCTCATCCACGACGGCGCTCGCCCGTTCGCCGGCCCCTCGCTCGTCCGGGAGGTGCTGCGGGTGGCCCGGGAGAGCGGTGGCGCGGTGCCGGGGCTCCCGCGCGACGACCTCGCGGCGGAGGGTCCGGGTGGCAGCGGGATCGGGGGTCCGGCGCCGGAGGGGCTCGTGGCGGTGCAGACACCGCAGGGTTTCTCCGCGGCGCCGTTGCTCGCGGCCTACGAGCAGGCCTCCAGTGACGGGTTCGCCGGCACCGACACCGCGTCCTGCATCCAGCGCTTCGCCCCGACGGTGCCGATCCGGTGGGTCGAGGGGGAGGCCCGCAACTTCAAGATCACCTACCCGCACGACCTGGTCGTCGCGGATGCGGTGGCGCGCCGTGCCCGGAAGGTGTGACGGTCGTCCTGTCCGAGGTTGTTCGCTGAGCGAACGGGTACCCGCTGACGGGATCCGAATCTTCGGATCGGGCAGCAGGAGGTATGGGGTGCGTTTCGACGACGCGCAGGTGTCGGTTGAGGTCCGGGGGTCGCGGCTCTCGGTGGTGCGGATGGCGGGGGTGCTCGACCCGGTGACGGTGGCCAGGCTGGCCACCGTGGCAGCCGCGCAGATGGCCCGCTGCACGGGGCACATCGTGGTCGACCTGGGGGAGGTGCGCTTCTTCGGTACGGACGACCTGGAGGCGCTGGCCACCGTCGACGACGCGGCGAGCGCCGCCGGACTCCGGCTGCACCTCGCCGGGATCGCGGGCCGCGAAGGGATGCTGCCCGCCGGCATCGCCGCGGCACTCGCCCGGTTCTCGATGTTCCCGACGGTGGAGCACGCGGAGCGCGAACTGATCGGCAGGGTGCCCGCCGTGGCCACCACGAGCAGCCCGCGCAGCAGTTCCGTCTGGCCCTGCTCGCCGATCGTCGTCACCGACGGCGTCCGCGGAGCCCGGACGGGGACGGTCCGCAGCGGCTGACGAGCCCACCATCACCTGACGGCCCGCCCGGCGGTGCGGTCAGGGCAGCTGGGCTAGCGCCCGGGAGATGGCGCGTGCGCTGGTGCGCACCAATGGCGCCAGCGTGTGGGGCTGCACGCTCCCGTGGCGGACGACGAGCGAGACCGCCGCGACGACGTTGCCGCGCACGTCGTGCACGGGGGCGGCCACCGACAGCGCGTCCATCGTGACCTGCCGGTCGCTCACCGAGAACCCGGACTTCCGGATGTCGGCGAGCATGTGACGCAGCACGGTGGGGTCGGTGATGGTGAGCGGCGTGAACCGGTGGAACGGGCCGGCCAGCACCTCCTCCTGTGTCTCGGGAGGCGCGTGGGCGAGCAGCACCAGCCCGACGCCGGTGGCGGTGAGCGCGAACCGGGCACCCACGCGGGTGAGCACAGGTACCGCGCCCGTGCCGGCGATGCGCTCCACGAACACCAGTTCGCTGCCCTCCCGGACGGCGAGTTGCACGTTCTCCCGCGTGATCTGAGACAGGTCCTCGAGGAACGGCAGCGCGCGCTCGCGCAGGCCCTGACCGCGCGGGGCCAGGGCCCCCACCTCCCACAGGCGTAGCCCGACGCGGTAGGCCCCGTCGTCGCCGCGCTCCAGAGCGCCCCAGTCCACGAGGCCGGCCAGCAGCCGGTGGACCGTGGAGACGGGCAGGTGGGTGCGCCGCGCCAGCTCGCTCAACGTCATGGCGGGGTGGTCGGCCGAGAAGGCGCCGAGGATCTGCAGCGCGCGGGCCAGCACCGGGCCGGTGCCCGCGGCGCGGGACGCGGTCATCGGACGCTCCGAGGTCTGCTGCGCGGGGGATCATGCCGATCGTGTGGCGCGGACACTACCGGGTCAGATGACGCTCGGGCTGCCGCCCGCCGCCCGGAAACAGCTGACCGGCACGGGTCGGCGGAACCGGACATAGGTCACGAACTAGCCTCCTGGCGACCGGAGGAGGAAGCCATGGACACCATCCACCACGAGGTGTGGATCAACGCCGACCGCAAGTCGGTCTTCGAGGCGATCACCGCCAAGGACGGCCTCGACGCCTGGTGGGGGAGAGCCGTGGCGGCGGCGCCGGAGATCGGGTCACTCGTCGAGTTCGACCACGGCCTCGGTGACCTGCTGCGGATGCGGATCACGGACCTCGTCCCCGGCGAGCGGGTGGAGTGGGAGTCCGTCTCCGACTTCTCCGACCCCACGAACCCGGCGTCCGACTGGCTGGGCCACCGGCTCTCCTTCGAACTGCGCACCGAGCGGCGCGACGGCGTCGGCCCCTTGCTCGAGGCGCTCGTCACGGGCGAGGAGTTCACCGTCCTGGAGTTCCGCCACGCGGGCTGGGCGAAGGACTCCCGCTGGTATGCCTTCTGCAACTGCGCATGGGGCGAGACGCTGGGCGGCGGCCTCAAGAACCACTGCGAGTAACCCTCGCCCCGCGCCGCGTCCTGGTTCAGGAAAGCCACTTTCAGGCCCGTAGAGGGCAGCAAAGTGGCTTTCCTGAACCTCGGTACGGCGCGTTGGGGCGGTGGTCTCGTGGTACTCCGCCTCCATGACCGACCAGCGGGAGCGGCTCGCGACGTACCGGGCCAAGCGTGACTTCGCGGCCACGCCCGAGCCGTCCGGGTCGGAGGCCGCTGCCGGGTCCGGCCGGTTCGTCGTGCAGCGCCACCGGGCCAGCCGCCTGCACTACGACCTGCGGCTCGAGGTGGACGGCGTACTGGCCAGCTGGGCCGTGCCGAGGGGGCCCACGCTCGACCCGAAGGCCCGCCAGATGGCCGTGCACGTGGAGGACCATCCCGTTGAGTACTTCGACTTCGAGGGCGTGATCCCGCGGGGCGAGTACGGCGGGGGTGACGTCATCGTGTGGGACTGGGGGACCTGGCAGCCGTCCGGCACCGACGACCCCGCGGCGGCCATCGAGGGCGGTGAGCTGCACTTCGACCTGCAGGGCGAGAAGCTCGCCGGGCGGTTCGTGCTGGTCCGCCGGGAGGAGGGCAGGCCGGGCAAGGAGCAGTGGCTCCTGCTCCACAAGAACGACGACCATGCGCGCCCGGGCTGGGATCCGGAGGACCATCCGCGCTCGGTCAAGAGCGGGCGGACGAACGACGAGGTGGCGGCCGCCCCCGACACGCTGTGGCGCAGCGACCTGCCGCCCGGCGAGGCCGCCGTCCGGCTGGGCCGGGAGCCGCGGTCCTGGGACCCGCCGACGCCGGACGAGCTGGCCGCGCTCGACGCCATCGGGCGGGCGGGCCGGTGGGAGGTCCAGGGCCTCGAGACCAAGCTGACGAACCTCGACAAGGTGCTGTTCCCCGCGCGGGACGGCGAGAGCCCGGTGACGAAGCGCGACTTCATCCGCTACCACGCGCAGATCGCGCCGTTCCTGCTCCCGTACCTCTTCGACCGCCCGGTGAACCTGAACCGCTACCCCGACGGCGTCGGCCGCCCCGGCTTCTGGCACAAGGAGGTGCCCCCGCACGCGCCGGAGTGGCTGACGCAGTGGCACAACGAGGAGGCGGGCCCCGGCGAGACGGAGTGCTACGCCGTGGTCGACAGCATGGCGGCGCTGGTGTGGATGGCGAACTTCGCGGCGGTGGAGCTGAACCCGTGGACGTCCCGGCTGCCTGAGGTCCACCAGCCGACCTGGGCGCTGATCGACATCGACCCCGGCGACCGCACGGACTTCGCGGACATCCTGGTGCTCGCCCGCCTCTACCGCACCGCGCTCGACCACCTGGGGGTCGCGGCCGCCCCGAAGGTCACGGGCAAGCGCGGGGTGCAGATCTGGGTGCCGGTCGCCGACGGGTACACGTTCGCCGACACCAGGGAGTGGGTGGAGAAGGTGTCCCGCGCGATCGGGCGCACCGTGCCGGAGCTGGTGAGCTGGGAGTGGCACAAGGACCGGCGGGACGGGCTCGCTCGCCTGGACTACACGCAGAACGCGATCAACAAGACGCTGGTCGCGCCGTTCAGTGCCCGGCCCGCCGCCGGGGCTCCGGTGTCGGTCCCCCTCCGCTGGGACGAGCTGGACGACCCCGACCTGCGCCCCGACCGCTGGACGGTCCGCACCGTGGTCGACCGGGTGCAGCGGGATGGCGATCCGCTCGCCCCGCTGATCGGGCGGCCCCAGCGGTTGCCGACGATCTAGTGCGGTGGGCAGTAGCGTCCTCCGGTGATGACCGGGATCCGGGACCGCGCGGTCGGGGCGCTGACCGGCCTGGCGCTGGGCGACGCGCTGGGCATGCCGACGCAGTCGATGTCCCGCCGGCAGATCGCTGAGCGCTACGGCCCGGTCACCGGGCTGCTCGATGCCGCTCCCGACCAGCCGATCGCCCCCGGCCTACCCGCCGGGACGGTCACCGACGACACCGAGCAGGCGTTGCTGCTCGCCCGGCTCCTCATCGACGGTGCGGGCCACGTCGACGCCGTCGCCTTCGCCGACGCGCTGAGCGGGTGGGAGGCCGAGATGGTCCGGCGCGGGACGGCCGACCTGCTCGGGCCGTCGACGAAACGGGCCCTCCAGCGCCTGCATGCGGGTGAGTCGCCGGAGGAGAGCGGCCGTGACGGCACGACCAACGGCGCCGCGATGCGCGTCGCGCCCGTCGGGATCGCGGTGCCGGTCGGCGACGCGTTGCTGGACGCGGTGGTGGCGGCAGGCCGGGTCACCCACAACACCGGGATCGGGATCGCCGCGGCCGCCGCGGTGGCCGCCGCGGTGTCTGCGGGGGTGGCCGGGGCGGGCCTCACCGACGCCCTCGACGAGGCCGAGCGCGCCGCGGCGGCAGGTGCACGGCGAGGTCACTGGCGGGCGGGCGGCGACGTCGGTGCGCGGATCCGCTGGGTGCGGGGCTGGGTGCACGGCATGGGACGCGCAGCGCTCGCCGACGCCGTCGTCGACGTGGTCGGCACCTCGGTCGCGGCACAGGAGTCGGTGGTCGCGGCGTTCGCGCTGGTGGAGGCCCTGGGTTCGGATCCGCTGGACGCCCTCACGCTCGCGGCCGGGCTCGGCGGCGACACCGACACCATCGCCGCGATCTGCGGGGCGGTGCTGGGCGCGCACCACGGTGTGACCGGGTTGCCCGCCGACCTGCTCGCTACCGTCCGCCGCGTGAACCGCCTCGATCTGGCGCCCGTCGCCGACGGGTTGCTGGCGCTGCGGCACCGTGCGGAAGGTGCCGGTGGCGGGGCGGAAGGTGCCCGTGACGGGCGGGCCTGACCGGGGCGCACCGGCTCCGGGGCGGCTGGTGCACACCGGCCAGGTGGTGCTGGACCTGGTGATGCGGGTGCCCGGACTGCCGCCCGTCGGTGGCGACGTGCTGGCCTCGACCGTCGACCTGCTCCCCGGCGGTGGGTTCAACGTGATGGCCGCCGCTGCCAGGGCGGGCGCGCCGGTCGTCTACGTCGGCGGCCACGGCAGCGGGCGGTTCGGTGACACGGCGCGCGCCGCGCTGGCCTGCGAGGGCATCGTGGCCGCGCAGCCGGTCTCGACGGCGTCCGACACCGGGGTCTGCGTGGTGCTGGTCGACGACGACGGCGAACGGACCTTCGTCACCGGGAGCGGCGTCGAGACGGAGATCGAGCCTGCGGCGCTCGCCGCGGTGGCGGTGACGCCCGCCGACCTGGTGTACGTCAGCGGCTACAGCCTTCTCGTGACGGCGAAGCTCCACGCCCTGCTCGGGTGGCTGGAGTCGCTCGACGGCCCGGCCGTGCTGGTCGACCCCGGGCCGCTGGCGGCGCAGGTGGACGGCCCGGCTCTGGATCGGTTGCTCGCCCGCACCACGATCCTCAGTGCCAACGCCCGGGAGGCCCGCGCCCTCTCCGGGGCCGACGACCTCGCCACCGCGTCAGCGGTGCTCGCACAGCGGCTCGCCGCGCCCGCCGCGGTGGTGGTGCGCGACGGCGCCGCCGGGTGCCTGCTCACCCGCGACGGGCACAGTGAGCGGATCCCCGGTTTCGCCGTGGCGGCGGTCGACACGACCGGGGCGGGCGACGCGCACTGCGGGGTGCTGGCCGCCGAGTTGCTGCGCGGTGCCGACCTGCACACGGCCGCGGTGCGCGCCAACGCCGCCGCAGCGCTGGCGGTGAGCCGGCCGGGCCCCGCGACCGCGCCCACCCGCGCCGAGGTGGACGCCGTGCTGGCGGCGGCGGCCCTCTGACGCGGGAACCGCCTCGTCAGAGGGCGCGCATGCCGGCGGGATGCTGCCAGCCCCGCGGGGTGGGCGGAGGGGATCCGCGGCGTCGGCGGGCCCGGAGGCGACGGGCCGCGGCGATCAGGCGAGCAGCCAGCCCCGCGACGAACCGGGCCCGAGCCCGCACCCGGCGGACGCGCCCGCGGCGACCGGGATCCGAGCGGCGGACGCCGGCTGCGAGAACCCGCCGTCCGGGAGCGGCCGCGACGGCGGGGGTGAGCATGACGAGATCGGTGCCGCCCCGGCTGTCGGTGCTCGGACGGATGTCGACGACGTCCATGCAGCTGCGCACCATCTGGAGCCCGCGGCCGCGGTACCCGGGGTCGGCAGGGGGCGAGCGCCAGCGGCCGTTGTCCTGCACCACGATCCGGATCCGGCGCTCGCGGCCGTCGGGAACCAGCGTGGCGGTGAGGACGACCTGGCCGTCGGCCCCGGGCGCGTAGGCGTGGTCGACGACGTTCGCCACGGCCTCGTGCACGGCGAGGATGACGTCGTCGACGTCGTCCTCCGGCCACTGGTGGACCTCCAGCCATCCCCGGACCCGTCGTCGCACGAGCGACGGCGTGGCGGGTTCGGCGGGCAGGCGGAGGGTGAGCGCGTCGGTACCGGGCGTCGGCACAACCCTTCGCCGGCCCTTACGGCCGGTCGGACCACCGCCGACGCCTGGAAATTCCGTCACTGATCGTGCTGTTCCCGTCCGGACGATGTTTACACACAGGGGAGGTTCAGCTCGGATGGTTCGGGCACGCAGGCGGGCTCGGGCTCGAAGGGTCGCACGGTGATCTCGGTGTCGACGGCGGTCAGGGTCAGGATCCGGGCGATGTGCGGGGTGGGGCGGCTCAGGACGATGTGGCTGCCCGTGACGCGCAGGTCGCGGTCGATGTCGACGAACGCGCGGAGCCCACGGGCGTCCACGAACCGCAGTTCGGACAGGTCGATCACGACCAGTTCGGGCCGGGTGCCGGACAGCTCGCTCACCGCGTCGACGAGCAGGCCGACGGTGGAGATGTCGAGCTCTCCGCCGAGGCGAACGCGGTAGTGCGGTGACGTGCCGTCCCGGGTGACCGTGACCTCGATGCTCAGGGTCGCCGAGCGCGCGGACACGGCCGAGTTGTCCACGTCGGTCACCGATGCTCCCTCCGGGAGGGTCGCCTGTGCGCGGCCGAGGCCGAGGACAGGGGATGGTCGGCTGTGGACTCAACCGGGGTGCGAATCGTAGGACGGCGGGGAACGCACTGCAACGGCGTCACCAGCGTCCGGTGAGACTTCCTCTGTCGTCAGCTCGATAGGATCTGTATCAATGACTGGAAATCTCGGGGGCCGTGAAACCTCGGGGGAGGTGTCCATGGGTGTGAGGCGGCTCGACGACGAGGACTACCCGGCGGTGGCGATGGGCCAGGCTGCCGAGCTGCTCGAGGTGCAGCCGGCCTTCCTGCGCAGCCTCGACGCCGCGGGGGTGCTGAAGCCGCAGCGCTCGGGTGGCGGCCATCGTCGCTACTCGCGCCGCCAGCTGGTGCTCGCCGCGCGGATGCGGACCCTGTTCGACGAAGGGCTCACCCTGGACGCGGCAGCCCGGATCGTGGAGCTGCAGGACGGTCTCGACACCGCGCGGGAACGGATCGCCGAGCTCGAGCGGCAGATCGCCCGGCTGACGGACCATGGCAACGGCCAGGCGCCGGGTGCCGAGGGTCACGCGGAGGACGGCCGCCGGTCGAACGGCACCTCGTGACGCCGGCGGCGCGTCCGGTCGCAGTCGCTCAGGCGGCGGTGCGCTCGGGGGTGGACCGGGTGATCGTCGGCGCGGTGCCCGCGCTGTGCTGTGCGCGGCCACGCCGGGCGAGCCGCGCCGCGGCACGCATCGACCGACGCGGGGCCTCCAGCGCGCCCACCACGCTGCGGTAGAGCCATCCCGGGGTGCAGAGGGTGCGGCCACGACCGAGGTCACGCAGGCACTGGTCCACCACGGCGGCAGGGTCCAGCCAGAGCGGAGACGAGGCGGCTGGCGCGTCGTGCTTGCCGGTGCGCATCCGTCCCGGGCAGAGAGCGATCATGCCGACACCGGTGCCCGGCAGCGACGCCGCCATCGTGTCGGTGAACGCGAGCACCCACGCCTTGGTCGAGGCGTACGTACTGCCCGGTGCGGAGAGATAGCCGGCGAAGCTCGCCACGTTGATCACCGAGCCGGTGCCGCGGGCGATCATGCCGGGAAGCGCGGCGTGGGTCAGCGACATGACCGCGGTGATGTTCGTGTCGATCTGGCTCTGCAGGTCGTG
This sequence comes from Pseudonocardia sp. OZ21, assembly GCF_059359135.1. Lineage (NCBI taxonomy): Bacteria > Bacillati > Actinomycetota > Actinomycetes > Pseudonocardiales > Pseudonocardiaceae > Pseudonocardia > Pseudonocardia sp. OZ21. The sequence goes on along the minus strand of NZ_JCADBN010000008.1, from coordinate 227,129 downwards.
CAGGTCGGCCTCGACGAACACGTCGCTGTTCTCGACGCCGGCGTTGTTCACCAGCATCGCGACGGGGCGGTACGGGTTGGCGACCCGGTACTCCACCGTGGCCCGCCCGGCCGGGGTCGACAGGTCGGCGACCAGGACGTCGGCCGTGACGCCGTGCCTGCGCGCGGCCGCCGCGGTGCGCTCCAGCCCGGCGCGGTCCCGTGCGACGAGAACGAGATCCATACCGTCCCGGGCGAGACGGTCGGCGAAGACGGCGCCGAGGCCGCGGCTGGCGCCGGTGACAAGTGCGGTGGACATGAGATCGACGCTAGGAGGTCCACCCTGTAGTGACGCTGAGAAGCGCGTCGGATGCTGAACGTGGGCTGAGAAGGCCCTACGTTGACCGGCGTGGACGCGCCCAAGTCGCTGGAACGGCTCGTCATGTTCACCGACGCCGTGGTCGCCATCGCGATCACCCTGCTCGTCCTGCCACTGGTCGACGCGGTGGGGGAGGCAGCGCACGCGCGGGTGCCCTCGGTGGAGGTTTTCACCGACAACCAGCCGCAGATCTACAGCTTCCTGCTGAGCTTCGCCGTCATCGCCCGCCTCTGGGTGGTGCACCGCCGACTGTTCGACGAGGCGGAGGCCGACTCCAGGGGCCTGCTGGTCTGGAACATGGCGTGGTTGCTCACGATCGTGGTGCTGCCGTTCCTCACCGAGATGATCGGGGTCTACGGCGACGACCGGTTCACGGCCACGGCGTACGTCGGGGCGATCCTGGCGAGCAGCATCTGCCTCACCGTGCTCGCGTTCATCATCCGCGGCGGGGTCGAGGTGGCCGACGCGGTGGCCACGACAGCGATCCTGGCGGTCGCGTTGCTGGTGGTGGCCCTGGTCCCGGGGGTGACCTACGTGGCGCTCCTGCTGCTCCTGCTCACCCGGCTCGTGGCCCGCGCCGTCGAGCCGCTGCTGCACCGCGTCCGCGGCGCCGGTACCACCGGGCCCACCGGATGAGACGACCGCGCACTCAGACCTTGCGGCCGACCCCGCCGACGTAGAGCTTCTCCACCGGGTGGTCCCTCGGCGTGTCCTCGTCCGGCCGCCACGTGTTGGCGTACACCAGACCCGGCTCGACCATCTCGAGCCCTTCGAAGAAGCTGCGGTTCTCGTCCCAGGTGCGGAAGCGCCCGGAGCCGAGGCCGTCCATGAACCCCCGCTCGAGGTCCCGGGACCGTGGGTCCTCGTCGAGGAAGTGGCTGACCAGCAGGTAGCTGCCGGTGGAGAGCCGGGCCCTGACCTCGGCCGCGGCGCCGAAGGGATCCTCCTCGTCGGAGAGGTGGTGCAGGATGCCCGAGATGAGCACGGCGAACGGCTGCTCCATGTCCACGAGCTTGCGGGTCTCCGGGTCCTCGAAGATCGTCTCGGGAGTCCGCAGGTCGGCCGTGATCACCGTGGTGGTCTCGCTCTCGTCGAGCATGGCCCGGGCGTGCGTGAGCACCATCGGGTCGTTGTCCACGTAGACCACCCGGACGGTCGGGTCGATCGCGTGCGCGATCTCGTGCACGTTCCCTGCGGTCGGCAGCCCGGAGCCCACGTCGATGATCTGCTTGATGCCGGCCTCACCCACCAGGAAGCGCACCCCGCGGCGCACGAAGTGGCGGTTGTCCTTGGCGAGCTGCCCGGCCTCGGGAATCACGTTGAGGAAGCTGTGGGCGGCGCGGCGGTCGATCTCGAAGTTCTCCCGCCCACCGAGCACGTAGTCGTAGACCCGCGCGATCGAGGGCCTCTTGAAGTTGAGGTCGCGACGCGCACCGCTGCGCTCGCCCTGGCCGTGCGACCCGGATCGCGACTGACCACCCGGCACGGATCCTCCTTCACGGGTCGGTCAGCTCTGGCCGTATCCCGTCACCGATAGTTGCGGCGAGAGCCTAGCGTGATCGGCGGCACACGAGGCAACCTGCCGTACACCCTTCTCAGCCGATGCTCAGCAGGCCGTGAAGTGATCCATTCCCACCTGGGCGACCTCCCAGCTCAGCCCGAACCGGACCGGTGCCCCGTCGCCGCCCGTCGCGCTCGGGAACGCGACCTCGTGGGCCTCACCAACGGCCAGGGCGTCGAGAGATCTCGTCTGCTCCAGGGCCGCGTCGCCGCCTCGATCATCGTGGTCGGCGACCCAGTCGCCGACGATCTGACGGTAGAACTCGACAGCCTCGGTCCACCGTGGGAACCGGTGCTCCTCGTCGATACCGGTGACCAGCCACATGTCCTGCCCCCGTGGTCTCGTGTGCATCGATTCCACCACGGGTAGACCCGTTCCGCATGCACTTCCGATGCCGATCGTCGTCGGAGGCCGGTGGATCTCGAGGGAGACCGAAGTGCCCGCAAACGGGAGCGTGGAGCGATCCGGTACATCCGCCGACGTGTCCGGGGCCGACGTGGCCGGTGCCGGGGTGCCCGCGAAGAACGGGACCACGCGCATCGTGATCGTCGGTGGGGGCTTCGCCGGCTACCAGGCGGCCCGCTCACTGCTCCGGGCGCTACCGCCGGGCTCGGGCACGGAGATCGTGCTGGTGAACCCCATGGACTACTTCCTCTACCTGCCACTGCTGCCCGAGGTGGCCGCGGCGGTGCTGGATCCGCGGCGGGTCACGGTCTCGATCCCGGCGACGCTGTCCGGGGTGCGGCTCGCGCTGGGCGAGGTGACGTCGGTGTCCCTCGGGGAGCGCCGGGTCTCCTACACCGATCCCGAGGGCATCGCCCACGGCCTCGACTACGACCGGCTGATCCTCGCGGCGGGGAGCGTCAACAAGCTGCTGCCGATCCCCGGCGTCGCCGAGCACGCCCACGGCTTCCGGAACCTCGCCGAGGCGCTCTACCTGCGCGACCACATCATCAGGCAGGTGGAGCTCGCCGACGACACCACCGCAGACCCCGACGAGCGCACGGCCCGGTGCACGTTCGTCGTGGTGGGCGCGGGCTACACCGGCTCCGAGGTGGCGGCCCAGGGCCCGCTCTTCACCGACGCGATCATGGCGAACCACCCGCACCTGCGCGGCCAGAAGGTGCGCTGGTTGCTGCTCGACCTCGCGCCGACCGTGCTCCCCGGACTGGATCCGCGCCTGGCGCGGGCGGCGGACCGGGTGCTGCGACAGCGTGGCGTCGAGGTACGGACGGGGGTCTCGGTCCGGGAGGCGACCCGCTCGGGAGTGCACCTCACCACCGGTGAGTTCGTCCCGACACGATCCCTCGTCTGGTGCGTGGGGGTCCGCCCCGACTCCCTCGTGGAGGACACCGGCCTGCCGACGCAGAAGGGCCGGTTGGTGGTGGAACCGACGCTCGTGGTGCCCGGTCACCCCGAGGTCTTCGCCTGCGGTGACGCCGCCGCGGTTCCCGACCTGACCCGGCCCGGCCAGGTGACGGCGATGACCGCGCAACACGCCACCCGCCAGGGCGCGCTCGCGGGGCGCAACGTCGCCGCGTCACTGGGCTACGGCCGGATACGCCGGTACAAGCACCACGACCTCGGTTTCGTGGTCGACCTCGGGGGCACCCAGGCCGCGGCCAACCCGCTGCACATCCCGCTCTCGGGGTGGCCTGCCAAGGTGGTGACCCGCGGCTACCACCTGATCAGCATGCCCGGCAACCGGATCCGCACCGCGGTCGACTGGATCCTCGACGCCGTGGTGGGCCGCCAGTCCGTGCAGCTCGGCCTGGTGCGGTCGGCCGCCGTGCCGCTCGACACCGCCGAGCCGCAGCGCAGCGTCGCGTCCGGCTGACGTCGCGGTCCCGGCACTCCGGCCTGGCGGGCGGGCATCCCCTCAACACGTGATGTGGTGGCCGCGGCGAGCCTCGACCATAGATCGAGAAGGGCGTGGCTCCCCGTGCACCCGGAGGCAGAGAAAAGATGACGACGACCGAGACGCCGCAGCGCGACATCGGAGTGTCCTTCCATCGTGCGTTGGCCACGAAGGACTGGCCGATGCTGCGGGGGCTCATGAGCCCGAACGTCACGTGGACCCTGCCGGGCGACAACGCGATATCGGGTACGGCAGCGGGGATCGACGACGTGATCGCGCGCGCCGAGCTGATCGTCGGCTACGGGTTGTCGTCCACCCTGGAGCAGGTGCTGCTGAGCCGGGACAACCTGGCGATCGAGGTGCACGCCACCGGCCGCCGGGACGGGCGGGTGCTCGACGAGCACGTCGCGGCGGTGTGCACCCTGCGCGGCGGGCTGATCGTCCAGGTCGAGGTCTACCTCGACGACGTGGACGGGATGAACGCCTTCTTCGTCCGAGACAGCGGTTGAGCCGCGGGCCTGCGTGCCCGGTGGTGGGGTCTCGCGGTCAGGACGGGATCCCGATCGAGCTGTTCGCCGGAGCCGCCGCAGCCTCGGGGGTGCGCACGGGCATGCCCGCGGGCGACACGACCCACCACAGGCCACCGTCGAGGACCTTGCCCTGCCCCTTGGTCTGGCCGGGCGCCACGTCGCCCGCGAACGTGTAGACGGGATGGCCGTCGACCGTCAGCTGCTCCCCGCCGTCGGGCCGGATCGTCCGGCCGATCCCGCCGGTCACCCCGGGAAGGTACGCAGGCAGCGGTGACGGCGCGGGCACGAAGGGCCAGTCCTGGGCGCAGCTGTCCGCGCAGACGGACACGTTCCTCGGGTCCTTGGCGAAGGTGTAGAGCGTGCGGCCCTCCCCGTCCACCAGGATGGTTCCCAGTGCGCTCGGCTGCGGCCCGACGAGTGCGCCATCGGGCGCCTGCAACGGCATGGCCGTCGCCCGCGGTGGGACCTGTGCGAGCGAGGCGGGCGAGTTCGGATCCTCGGTGGCGCAACCGGTCGTGACGAGTGCGATCGTGGCCAACCCGGCCACACCGGCACCCAACAACCATCGAGGCCGCCAGCGCTCGGCCGTGCTGCCGCGGATCATCGCTCGCTCCTCCACCGCCGACTCAGGACCGTCCCGTCATGGGGTGGCGCCGGACTCCACGCGCGTCAGTGCGATGCGGGCCAGCTCGAGGCGGGACGTGACACCCAGTTTGGTGAACGCATGCTTGAGGTGGGTGCTGACCGTGTGCGGCGACACGTAGAGCCGCTCGGCCGCTGCCCGGTTCGTCGCTCCATGGGCGATGAGCCGCACCACCTCGAGCTCGCTCGGCGTCAGCGCCTGCCACCCGTGACCGGTGCCAGGTCGCGTGCTGCGCCGCCGGTGCACGCCCAGCTCGCGCAACGCGGACCGGACGCGCGCGGCGTCGCGCTGGGCGCCTGCCTCGTCGGCGATCCGCATCGCCGTCTCGAGCAAGCCGACGGCCTCGCCGCGGTCGCTCCCGGCCGCCAGCGTCCCGGCATCCTCCAACGCCGCCGCCCTCGCGAGCGGCCGCTGCCCGGCCTCGAACAGCGCCGCCGCCCGGACCAGCTCCTCACGGTCCTGCAGGAGCAGCCCGCGAGCGTGCGCGTGGGCCGCGACGAACAGCGGCCCATCCGGGTCGGCCTCGGCGCGGCGTCCGACGTCGGCGGCCGCCCGTTCGGCGATGTCCCGGTGCCCGGCCCGGAGGGCGAGTCGCACGAACCACGGCACGTCGGCGAGGTCGAGCGGGCTCCGGGACCATGGCGCCGCGTCGTCGAAGCGCGCCGCCCCCTCGGTCAGGATCGCGATGGCCCGCCCCGGGTCACCGCCTGCGTCGGCGACGAGGGCACCCAGCCACGCCCCGGTGCTGCGCACCGACGCGGACCTGCTCGCCCGCATCCCCTCGGCCTCCCGGGCGGCTGTCGCCAGCGCCTCCTCGTCCCCGGTGAGGACCGCCACCCGGCCGGCCGTGAAGACCGCGGTGAGGGCCGTGAAGTCCCCGTGGCCGAGCTCGTCGGCCATGGCGAGCGCCTGGTCGGCCGCCTCCCGCGCCTCGGCAGGCCGGCCGGCCTCGAGCAGGAGCCGCGAGCGGGTGGCGCTCCACAGCCGCATCAACGCCAGGCCGGCCCCCACGCCGGCCTGGCGCTGCTGCTGGTCGGCCACGGCCAACGCCTCGTCGAGGCGCCCCACCGCCGCCAGCGCCACCGCACGCCAGATCTCCGGCTCGCACAGGCGCTGCGCCACCTCCACTCGCCTGGTCAGCTCGGCCGCCGCGTCGGCCCCGGCCAACGCGGTACGCCAGTCGGCCCGGCACAGGTCGACGATCGACCCGACGCACACGGTCAGCGCCTCGGCCCGCGCGTTGTCGGACAGGCCTGCCGCGGTCATGGCCGCGCCGATGATCTCGCCTGCCCCCTCCGGGTCCCCGTCGAGCGCGGTCGCCAGGGACAGCACCGCCAGGAGATCGGCCCGCAGCGAGAGCGGCACCTCGGGCAGGTCCAGGGCGATCCGGCAGTGCCGGATCGCGTCGACGAACGCGAACTGCAGGCCGACCAGCGCACCGCCCAGGCGCACCCAGGCCTCCGCCTCGGGGCGGAGCGGGACCTCCAGCGACTGCTGGGCGAGTGCCGCCGCCTGGGCGGGCCGGCCTGCGCACAGCAGCAGCTGGACGGTCTCGGCCACCAGCTCGGCCCACTCCGGCGCCCGGGGCGTGGTGAGCTCCAGGGCCCGCACGCTGAGCTCGGCGGCAGCCGCCGGATCCGACGCGGCGGCCATCGCCGCGGCCTGCCGCAGCAGCGACACCGCGTCGCTGTCGCCGGGCAGCGCCACGGCGGCGAGCAGCGTGGCGGCCTCGGGCAGCGGCCGGCCGGCCCGCAGGTCGGCGTCGACCACCTGCCGGCGCAGCCCGCGGACCAGATCCGCCGGCAGGTTCGCCACGATCGCCTCGCGGACCAGCTCGTGCCGGAAGGCGAAGTGGTCGTCGTTCGAGACGAGCAGGTCCTCCCTGATGGCTGATCGGAGCGGCTCCAGCAGCGCCGACGCGGGTTCGTCCAGCAGCGCCTCCAGCTGGCGGACGGTGCAGCGTGGCCCGAGCACGGCCGCGATCTGCACGGTCCGCCGAACCCGGTCGGGCAGCCGCTCGAGGTTGCGGGCGACGAGACCGCGGAACCGGTCGGGGAGCTGTCCCGCACGCGGGCCCACGTCGCCGTCCGGGTCGTCGTCGGCCGCGTGCTCGGCCACCCCCCGCAGCAGCTCGACGAGCAGCAACGGCCTGTTCGCCGCCCGTCCGGCCAGCTGCATCACCGACTCGTCCACGTCGTCACCGAGGACGTCGTGCGCGATGGCCTCGACCGACTCCTGCTCCAGCGGTTGCAGCTCGATGGTCTCCGCGCCCGCAACGGCAAGCCGGTCGAGCGTGGTGTGCAGGGCGTCCGTGCCTGCGCCGTCGCGGACGGCGAACATCCACATCACCGGGCGGTGCGCGAGCCTGCGGGGCAGGCAACGCAGTGCCAGCAGGGTGGCCGGATCGGCCCACTGCAGGTCGTCGAAGGTCACGAGCACCGGTGCCTGCAACGCGACGCGTTCGATCTGCTTCCGGATGGTCTGCAGCAGCAGGAACCGGTGGTCGGCGCCGGCGTACAGGGCGGTGGGGAGCTCGTCCCCGTCCATGATGGGCTCCGGCCCGGTCGCCAGCGCTTCCATGAGAGGTGCGAGCGGAACGGCCCGGCTGTTCGAGTCGGCCGACCCGGACACGGTCCGGTTCCCCATGGTCCGCGCCATCCGGCGGGACTCGGCCAGCAGACGGGACCGACCGGCCCCCGCCGCGCCGCGGACGATCACGACCGAGCCGTTCCCGGTGCGGAGCGCATCCAGGCCTTCGCGGACGTCCCCCAGCTCCGCGGCCCGCCCCCTGAGGGGAACCTCGTCGTGATTCGTACCCATCGCCTACTCCGATCCCACCATCACTCGACGCCGCGCACTTCGCCCGCGGACCCGGTCACACGGGCGCCCCCCGGCGCACCAGACGTCCCAACTCGACCCATCGTGCGTGGCGGCGGTCGGCGCGGGCATCCGTCAGATGACTCTGTCCGATTTGCGCCTGGCCTGCGGCGCAGCTCCCCCGGGGCGCCCGAGCCGCGCCCACCAGCCCCCTCCCGACCCCGCGAGTCGCCCGATTCCTGTCCGCGAGTCGCCCGGTTCGTGTGCGCGAGTCGCCCGCCCCGGGTGCGCGAGTCGCCCGGTTTGCGTGTGCGCCCCCGGCGCCGCCTGTGCTCGCGTGGCCGGGGTCCGGGGAGGGGGTCAGGCGGTGGTCTGCTCCTGGATCAGGCGATCCAGGGGGTCGACGGGATCCGGCTGAGTGGTTTGGCTCGAACCATGTGGAGCGGCACCCGGTAGAGGGCGGCGCCGAGGTGGTCGGCGATCTCGTCCATCGTGGAGGAGAGGCTGGTGCAACTCGCGACGAGCAGCACCGGGTGACCGGGCTGGATCAGGCGGGCGAAAGCGGCGAGGCCGGGACCGGTGTCGGGCAGCGTCAGGGGAGGTCCCGCCGTGGCGCCGTCGGTGCCGATGGGTGAGAGCCGGCGCAGCGGGCTGCCGAGGGCGTCGATCACCTGCTTCAGCACGTTCTGGCGCTCGCCGGTCGGCTGCCGGGCCTCCACGCGGATCTCGCCGTCCGCGGAACGCGCGACGACGGCGACGTGGCGCATCTCCGGGAGGCCGGCGGCCCTCTCCAGCACCGCGGCAGCGCGGCGGGCGTCGTGGAAGACGAAGAGGAGCACGTCCAGGCTGTGGGAACACATGAAGATCAACCGTCCGTTGCTGGGCGACGCGAACGTGAGCAGCGTCCTGGCCCGTACGACGGCGGACATCCCCCGAAGACGTGAGGATTTGACGCGATTCCCGTCCGTCTCCGCAGACGCAAGGCCTGCGCAATGACGGGGAAATGCGACGGTAAAGGAGACGCTCGCCGGGGACTCAGCCGGCCGGTGTGGTGGCGTCCACCGGGGGACGGCCGGGCAGCGGGGCGGAGCCGGGTGGCCGCAGGCCGTCCATGATCACGGCCAGGGTGCGACGCCACTGCTCGGCCTCGGGTGCGATCCCGAGGTAGGTGCCGGAGGTGGCGGCTGCTTCCGCGAGGACGGCCACGTCGCGCCAGGTGACGTCGTCCCGGATCGCTCCGGATCTCTGCGCGCGCTGCACCAGCTTCTCCAGTGCGCCGCGTAGCGCATGGGTGTGTTCGCGGACGTTCTCCGAACGCTCCCCGCCGAAGCCCATCGTGTACTCGCGCAGGCCGCGGTTGCCGACCTGCCCCTCTGCCAGCACCGAGAGCAAGGTGGTGAGCCCCGAGACGGGGTCCTCGTGGTCGAGCGCACGCTGCGCCGCGGTGGACACGCCGTCGATGGAGTCGAGGAGGACCAGTTCGATCAGTGCCTCTTTGGAGCCGAAGCGCCGGTAGAGGGTGCCGATCCCGACTTCCGCGCGTTCGGCGATATCGGCGGCGGCCACACTGAGCCCTTGCTCGGCGACCGCGTCGCGGGTGGCTGCGAGCAATCGCAACCGCTTGCGCCGGGAATCGGCGCGTTCCTTCACACCCTCATCGAGTGGCCCCGATGCGTTCACGCCTGGAAGGGTATCAGTCGGACTTTAGTGATCCGTACGGATGATTATGATCCAAGCGGACGCTACGCATCCGATCCAGATCGGTCCGATCACCGTCGACCGGTCCACAGGCCCCCGGTAGCTCGCTATTTTCCGGTCACCCGGTCTCCGGCCGCCTCGGCTGCGGGCACGATCTCCGGTGCCGTTTCCTTGTCCTTGTGTTTCACTTCACCCCCCTCCGGCCGGGCGTGTCCCTCGGGCGTGACCGGGGCCAGCCAGAGCCCGACCAACGCGTCGATGAGCCCGGCCGTGGTCGACTCCCACGCCTGCCGGGCAGATGTGTTCCCGTCGTGCAGCGCCCGCTCGCGTTCGGCACACATGTGTACGACGAGCTGGCGGCTCATCTCGGCGCGTTCGGCACGCACTTCCGGGGGAAGGGCGGGGAGCAGCCGGACCGTCCCGTCCAGCGCCTGGCGCTGGGTGGGCGACGCCTCCGCGTCGGCCCTCACCACCTCGCGCAGCGTCGGCTCGGTGCCGGCCTGCGCGAGGAACCGCGCATGCCAGCTCCGCCCGCCGAGTGTCGCGAGATGGCTGGGGAGCGGCCGGACCATGCACTCCACGCGGTCGCGCAGCGGGGACTCCGGGCGGAGTTCGGCCAGCAGGTGGCCGCGCAGCCGCTCGACCGCGGCGGTGTGCCGTCGCAGGACGGCCAGTACGAGCTCGGACCGGCCGCCGAAGTGATAGCCGACCACGGAGTTGTTGCCCTGACCCGCTGCTTCGCCGATCTGCCGGTTGGACGTGGCGAGCAGGCCGCGCTCGGCGAAGAGGCGCTCGGCGGCGTCGAGGATCAGGTCGCGGGTGGCGGCGCCCCGTTCCGGGACGGTCTGCCGCCCGCCCCCGCTACGACCATCAGCGGTCATGAAGCCTCCGTGCGTCGTTCAGCGACCTGTAAGTCAACTGCCTGAATCACGATAACCCCCTCTCGGGGCGGCCACGCGTCCCTCCCGGGAAAATAGCGCGGGTCGATACGTCCCTTCGGCCCGTTTTTTGCTTTTCTAGCGGTGGGTGCTAGCAAGCAAATAGGTTAACGTGACCTAGGTGTGGGTCGACCTGCTTCTGCTGGCGAACCTGACCGCGCAGCCCGCTCACGGCTACGAGCTGCGCCGCAGGGTCGAGCAGAGCAGTGGCTACGCCCTGTCGAACAACTCGCTGTATCCGGCGCTGCGGCGGTTCTACGACGCCGGCGCCGTGACGCGGACCGCGGTGGATCGTCAGGGCGCCCCGGCGCGGCACGTCTACGCCATCACCGAGGTCGGCCGGGAGCTGCTGCACGACATGCTGGCCGAGCTTCCCGACGAGCTGGCCGCCGACGAGGCGGAGTTCCTCTCGCGGGTGGGGCACTTCGCGCTCCTGACCCCCGGCGAGCGGCTCGGTGTTCTCGACGCGCGCAGGCGGGCGATCCGCACGCGACGCGACCGGGTCCAGACATTGGCCCGCTCCGTGGGGACCGCGCCGGACGACGTCTGGAGCGCACTCGTGCTCGACGAGCTGCTCCGTCGCACCCACGCCGAGGAGCACTGGCTCGCCACCGTGAGCGCCCGAGTGGCCCCTGCCGTACCTGCCGCCCCAGCCCCGCCACCCGAGGAGGATGTCCGATGACCAGCACCGAACTCGCGCCGCAACTGCCCTTCGACCGCCCCAACGTGCTCGACGTCGCGCCGCTCTACGCCGTGCTGCGGGCCGAGGCGCCGATCACCAGGGTGCGGACGCCGGCGGGCGACCCGGCCTGGCTGGTCACGCGGTACGAGGAGGCGCGCGCGCTCTTCGGTGACTCGCGGCTGGGCCGCTCGCACCCCAACCCGAGCGAGGCGGCCACCGTGTCCGACGCCGCCATCCTGAGCGGCCCGTCGGGGGACTACGAGACCGAGCAGGCCGACCACGCCCGGTTGCGTGCGCTGCTGGTCCCGGCCTTCTCGGCCAAGCGGATGCGCCTGCTCGCCGGCCACGTGCGTGAGCTGGTCGACGGCTGCCTCGACGCGATGGAGGCGGCCAGGGCGGCCGACCCGGAGCGGCCGGTCGACCTGCACGCCACGCTGTCCTTCCCGCTTCCGGTGCTGGTGATCTGCGAGCTGCTCGGTGTGCCGTTCGACGACCGCGAGTACTTCCACGGCCTGTCGGACCGGGTCGGCCGGTTGGACGGTGGCACCGATGCCGCCGAGGCCATGGCGGAGTTCGAGCGCTACATGGGCGGGCTCGCCGCGGCCAAGCGCGTGAACCCCGGCGAGGACGTCGTGTCCGACCTGGTGCGGGCCCAGGAGGCCGACCCCCGCTTCACCGACGAGAAGCTGGCCACGCTGTCGGCCGGGCTGCTGTTCGCCGGGCACGAGACCACCGTGGGCCGCATCGACCTGGGCGTGCTCCTGCTGCTGTCCGACCTCGACCGGCGCGACGCCTTCGTCGCCGACCCGGAAGGTCAGGCGCAGCGCACCGTCGAGGAGATCCTGCGGCTCTCGGCCCCTGGTGGGCTCGGTCTGCTCCGGTACGCGCACGAGGACATCGAGATCGGCGGCGTCACGATCGCCCGTGGCGACGCGGTGATGCTCTCCACCGCGGCCGCGAACCGGGACCCCTCGGCGTTCGCCGAGGCCACGGAGTTCGATCCGGCCCGCAGCCCCAACCCGCACCTGTCGTTCGGCCACGGTCCTCACTTCTGCATCGGTGCGAGCCTCGCCCGCACCGAGCTCACGGCCGTCTTCTCCGCGCTGTTCCGCCGATTCCCCGGCCTGCGGCTCGCCGTGGAGGTCGACGATCTGGTGGTCCGCGCCGACCGGCTCACCGGCGGGGTGACGGAGGTGCCCGTCACCTGGTGACGGGGCCGCCCCCCGGTCACGCGATCTCCGACGGCGCGACGAGCGCGTCGGAGATCGCGCCGTGCAGGTCGCGGAAGGACGGGGTGAAGCGCAGCTCGCGCACGTCGCGCGGCCGATGGAGTGGCACTCCGCCCCGAACCGCCGGCGCGTCAGCGCGTCGAGCGGGCCGAAGGGTTCGTCCATGAGGAAGAGGTCCGGGTCGGCGGCGAGGGTGCGCGCCAGCGCGACGCGCTTGCGCATGCCACCGGAGAGCTGGTGGGGCAGGTAGTCGGCGAACCCGTCGAGGCCGACCGTGGTGATCAGCTCGCGGATCCGGACGTCGGACGGGTGCCGGGTGTCGTCGTCGCCGGGCACGGGTCCCGCGCGGTGGATGCCCGGGCGGTGCGCAGCGGGAGGTTCTCGGTCACGGTGTCCCCTCGCCGGTTCCCGGCTCGGCGCGCGTGGCGACCGGGCGGTCGGGATCGGCGCTCCAGGCGGAGAACGACCCGACGTAGAGGGGCGCGGTCACGCCGGCGTGGGCGAGGGCGGCGACGGCGAAGGCGCCTGCCACCCCTCCGCCGCAGGAGAGCCCGGGGACCGGCGCGTCTGCTGCGGTGACCCCGTAGCGCGCCCGTACCTCGTCCTCGTCGGCCAGCGTCCCGCCTGCGCCCAGCACGTTCCGGGAGGGGACGTTGCGGGCGCCGGGGATGTGTCCTTCCCGGTACGCCTGCGCGTCCCGGGCGTCGACGAGCAGGCCGCGGGCGGCGAAGGCGGCAGCGGCGTCGGCGTCCAGCTCGGGCAGTCCGCCCGAGCCCAGCTCGACGTCGCCGGGCTCGACGTCCGGCTCCTCCGTGCTGAGCTCGTGCCCGGCGGCGGTCCAGGCCTGCAGTCCGCCATCGAGAATGCTGACCCGCTGCAGTCCGGCCCAGCGCAGGACCCACCAGGCACGAGCCGCGGAGAGCCCGGCGCGCGTGTCGTAGACGACCACGGTGGAGTCGTCGCGCAGGCCCCACCGCCGTGCGGACCGCTGCAGTTCGGCGGGGTCCGGCAGGGGGCGGCGCCCCTCGGCCGGGTCGGCGTCGGTGCGGGCGAGCTCCGTGGCCAGGTCGACGGTGACCGCTCCGGGCAGGTGGCCGGCGCTGCCGCCGTCCCCTCCGGTCTTCTGGTCGTAGCGGATCTCCAGGAGGCGGACCCGCTCCGGGGTGTCCTGCAGCCACTTCTCCAGCTCGGCGACGCCGACGAACACCGGAACCTCGGACCCTGTCATCCGGCCACCGCCCCGGCATCGACGCCCGTCGCGAAGCGGCGGGGCGGGCGGGGGAGGCCGAAGTGCTCACGCAGGGTCGTGCCGGCGTAGTCGCGGTGGTGCAGACCGCGGCGCTGCAGTTCGGGGACCACGAGATCGACGAACGCCTCCACCCCGTGCGGCACGGTGGGCGGGAAGACCATGAACCCGTCGGCGGCGCCTGTGGAGAACCATTCCTCGAGCACGTCGGCGACCTGCGTCGGCGACCCGACAACCTCCTTGAACAGCCCTCCGCGGATGAAGGAGGCGTTGACCTCGGCCACGGTCACGCGCTCGCGCCCGTAGAGCTTCGGGCCGAGTCGACGATCCGGCGTCCCTCGTCGGACAGCAGCGCGAGGTCGGCGACGTCCCCGATCGGCGCGTCGGGAGCCGCGTCCGTGACGGCGACGCCGAGCGCCTCGGAGAGCCGCGCCCGGTGGACGGGACCGGTCTCGAGCAGGGCCTGCAACGTCGTGAACGCCTCGCGCGCCGCCCGTTCGGACTCCTCGACGTACACCGCGACGCCGGGAACGATGAGCTGGTCGGCGGCCGAGCGTCCGTAGTGGGGCAGCCGGCTCTTGAGGTCGTCGTAGTACCGCCGGGCGCCCTCGACGCCGAGGGTCGAGGAGTTGGTGAACCGCAGGTCGGAGTACTGCGCACCGAGCTCCCGGGACCGTTCGGACGCACCCGCGTTGATGATCGGGATCTGGCCCTGGACGGGCCGCTCGACGTTCAGCGGGCCATCGACCGAGAAGAACTTCCCGTGGAAGTCGATGGTGTGGACGCGGTCCGGGTCGACGAAGCGGCCGGTCACCGGGTCGGCGACGCGCGCGTCGTCCTCCCAGCTGTCCCACAGCAGCTGCAGGACCTGGATGTACTCGGTGGCCCAGTCGTAGCGGTGGGCGTTGTCCTAGTGCTGCTCGCGTCCGAAGTTGCGAGCTGCCTCGACGTTCTTGCCGGTGACGATGTTGAGACCGACCCGGCCGCCGCTGAGGTGGTCGATCGTGGCGGCCGCCCTGGCGACGTTGTAGGGCTCGGAGTACGTGGTGTTGACCGTGGTGATCAGCCCGATGTGCTCGGTGATCCCCGCGATGTTCGCGGCCAGGGTCAACGCCTCGGGACGTAGGACCTCGTTGGGCGCCGCGAACTGCGAGGTGGTCAGCCCGACCACCCGGTCGCCGATGAAGAAGAAGTCGAACCGACCCCGTTCGGCGGTCCGCGCGGCCTGCTGCAACAGGCGCGGGTTGGAGTTTCCGTCGCTCCGGACGCCGGGCAGGCGCCAGGCCCCGGGATGGAAGCCGGTGGGCCAGATGGTGAGGCCGAGGTGCATCCGACGGGCTGGTTCGGGCATACGGAGCCGCCTTTCGGCGCGAGAGGGCGGACCGCGCGCGGGGCGGGCGCCACTGACGAGGAGGGGGAGGTGCATCGACGGTCGGGCTGCGTCCGTGCGGACGGGCGCGACGATCGGCGGGCTCAGCCGCGACAGAGACAGGCGCAGACCTTCAGCAGGTCGATACACCGGCGGCGAACGAGCAGCAGGGTGTGGACGACGGACAGTACGTCCGTGCCGGAAGCGGGACGGCGCGTATGCGCTGAACCACTCATCACCCGTCTCACCGCCATTCTTCCACCGAAGCCAGCGTGCCGAACGTATACAGGGCTGAGTTGTTCAGCGCGGCGGCCACGACAACTGTGATGGGAATCTCGGGAAGGTCGGCGGCGACGCGCACTCAATTGTCAGGACATCCGAGTGGTGCGCGGATTTGCAATGTCCGACAAATGTCCGGCCATTTGCGGCGCCGTCCATTCTGTGTAGAAGTGGACGGAATGGGCGCAGGCGTGCGTTACCGGACGCCTGCCCGCGTTGCGCCGGTCGCTGCGTCGCGGTGCGCCGGACGGCTCGACGTCCGTCGACCGAGGTTCGTTGCGATAGCTCACGATCGATGATGCGGCACGATTCGTTACAGTGATCTGGAGCACAGTAGGTCGGGATGGGTTGATCGTCCGAGCGGTTCGTCGCCATAGTTCTGATCGTGCCGATCTTCGACCTCGAAGGGTTCTGGCCGACCCGTCGCCAGGACGATTTCGACCAGTCCTGTCCGGGGACATCCGCCGTCCTCTGACTGATCGCCGTGGCCCACGGGCCGAATCCCGGCATTCGGTCCCCGACCCGCCGGACGCACCGCGTGCGGCCCAGGATCCGGAGCTCTCCCGTGGCCCCCATCCGATGCACCGTGCCCCGGCCGGGTGTCGCCGTGCCCGCTCCGGAGTTCCCGCGCGGCTGTCGCGATCTCTCGGCCGCCGGGCCGGCCGGACGCGCCGACCGGCGCCGCATCCAGGTCCGCCAAGATCTCGACGCGATGGTGGTCGGTGGCTACTGTGAGCCGCGCAACATCATCATCCTCAACCCGGCCGGCTCGCAGGGCCGGGAGGATCAGGGCGTCACAAAGATGATCTACACTCCGCGCATCGAGGAGCTGCTCGCTTCCGGGGACTCCCCGGACTGCCACATCGACATCACCGCGCAGGCCAGCGAGGGGTGTCCGGTGACGACACCATGATCGGCCTCGTGGGTTACGGCCGCGCCCGGCGGTTCCTTTCGCGGGTCTTCCTCCCCGTGCTCGTGGTGCCGGTGCTGCTCTTCGCGGTCGCGGGGCCCGCATGGGCACAGCCCGGCGGGGGCAGGGACGGTGTTCCCGACGACATGGTGGGCACTTTCCTGCCGTGGCCCCTCCTCGCCGTCCTCGGTGTCGTGGCGCTGGTGGCCAGCGCCTTGGTGGCCGGGACGGCAGCGCTGGGTTTCCTCGCCCCGCCGTCGCGAAGCTCGATGCTCGTCGTGCAGAGCGCCGCGACCGTTGCGGTGGTCGCGCTGGTGATCCGCTGGGTGGGCGGAGGCGTCCCCGCAGTCGTCGCGTTGCCGCAGGCGGTCGGCGCTGCGGTGATCGGTGTGCTGTTCACGCGTGGGGCACGGAGTGCGTCCGCGGTGGGGGGTGCGCTGCTCACTGCCGCGCTGGCCTACGACGCGACGTTCGGGCACACCGACTGGCACGTGGGGCTCGCCGCCGTGCACATGGTCGCCGCGGTCACCTGGCTCGGTGCCGCGGTCCTGGTTGCCACGCCCGCGTGTGGCGCTCGCTTCACCGTCGTTCGGCGCGTCACCCTGGTCTTCGCCGTCTCGGCGACCATGGCGGTGTCGGCCGCCACGCTGGAGGCGGTCGCCAGGGGGATGCGTTTCGACGCCGTGACGGCCACGTCGCTGACCGGGCTGCTCGTGCTGATCCAGGCGCTGGGCATGCTCGTGGCAGTCAGCACGGGGCTGTGCAGTCCCGGTGCGGTCGGGGGCCGTGTCGTGGCCTACTCCGCGGGGCTCGTCTTCACCGCGGGTTCGGTGCTGATGCTGGTGACCCCACCCCCGGCTCCCGCCGAGCTGGGCCGTCCGCTCCTGCGGACGGTGGCTCTGGCCGGCCAGGATGCGCCGGTTGTGGTCGTCCCGCAGCGGCCGGGCCGCAACCTCGTCCATGTCGGGGTGGCCGGGGCGCTGGTCGGCGGTGTGCGCACGGAGGAACGGCCCGGCGCACCGGGCGGCTGGGCCGTGGTCGACCTTCCTCCGGGCACCGATGTGCTCACCGTGGAGGCGGGTGGCGAGCACGTGACGCTGCGCCTCGACCTCGGTCCCGATCCGGCATCCCCGGCGCTGGTGGCCGGACTCACGGGACCGGACGGACCGGAGTGCCTGAGCGCCGTGGTCGGCCGGGTGCTGCGTGGCGCCGCTGACCTCCCGGCTGCCTGTCCGGCCGATGCACTCTCCGAGTCGGACGCCGCGACGCTCCGGGCCACCGTGCGGTTCCTCGGCGACCGCGACGTCCCGGCGCTGTACCTCGTGACCGACGGGTCGCGCCGGTCGGCCGCGGCTGCTGCGGTCGTCCGGGAAGCTGCGGTCGGAAGGCTCCCTGTGGTCAACCGGCTGGGTCGTGCGGACGCGGCACTGGTCGTCGCGGGCTGGGAGGCCGGTGGGCGCAAGCTCACCGAGGAGGCACTGGCCCTGTCGAGCGTCGGCCGCACGTACACCGCTCCGTGGCTCGCCACCGACGCCGTGCTGGGCCGGCAGACCGGCGCCGTCACCACTCTGGACTTCGACCCGCTCGACGTGTCGGCTCAGCGCTACCTGGCCGACCTGCGTGCGGCCGGGCTGACCCCACTCGCGTCGCCTGCCGGGTTCCGGGCGTGGACGGCGCCGGGCGACGCCGGCCCGGCGGTAGCAGGGCCGCGGATCTTCGCGTCCGTGCAGATCTCGATGATGCCGACCGGGGCGGGTGGGATGGACAACCGCACCACCGACCCCTGGCTGCCCGGCGGGTCATTGACGCCGGTCACCCCGCCCCTGCCCCGGTGACCCCCACCGGACGGGGTCAGAGCTTCGCGCGCTGAAGCGCCGCTCGGTGGCCGTCTCGTTGCGGGCTGTCTGATCCCATGTCGCGTCCGACGCGACGTCGTCGACATCTCGCTGCACCGGGCACCTCCACGACGTCGAGTGTGCCCGGAAGCCCCCGGCGGGGTGGTCCGCCGGCCGGATCCGACGACGAAGCCGGGCTCCGATGCCGCCATTTGTCGACTCGGTTCGCCCGTTTACCGTCGTCTTGCATTCCCCTGGGCTTCCGATTGCAGCCCACCGCCTACCGTCTGAAAGGACTCGACGCACGTCGGCCGGGCTCGTCAGGACGACAGTGACCGGGTGGGCTGCGGCCCCCCTGTCCAGGACATCGGCTCGACCGGCGCAAGGTGTTACGCCGCCACGGCGACAGTGCACTGGAGGACCGCGATGGACATCCGCTCGGCGGTGTTCGACCTCATCGATGGAGATCTCGCGCTGAGAGCGCTCGGCGTGGCCCATGGCCGCTGTTGCCACCATGGCCAGGCCGCGTGCCCGAGGATCCCCGGATCGTGCTTCATCGTCATGGAATGGGCGGCGGACGACCATCCGTCGGCTCCCTCGGGTGCCGAGCTGTTGACGGTCCGGGCGCACCTGCCCACCGAACGCTCGAGCCAACACCTGATCCTCGACGTCCTGCTGCAGCGCACGCGGGCGGTCCTCTCGACGGGCACTG
The DNA here is from genome assembly GCF_059359135.1 of Pseudonocardia sp. OZ21. Lineage (NCBI taxonomy): Bacteria > Bacillati > Actinomycetota > Actinomycetes > Pseudonocardiales > Pseudonocardiaceae > Pseudonocardia > Pseudonocardia sp. OZ21. Next base: position 208,465 of record NZ_JCADBN010000008.1, on the reverse strand, counting down.
CCGACGGGCCCATCACGAGCCTGCACCGGGGGACCTCACCCGATGTCCTGCACAGCGACTTCGGCACCGTCTTCAAGAGCAGCACGTTCCAGGTCGCTCCCCGCCAACCCGCGACCGCGCAACCCAGGAAGCAGCTGACGCTCTCCCCGTGGACCGGTTGCGACGATCTGCAGCTCGCCGCCCTCGGCGCTCTCGGCACCGCATCCCTGAGCATGAACTGATCGGGATGCCCACGGCCTCCCGCACTACACTCGGCCGCCGCAGGTATCCAGCTCAGGGACCGGGGAACATTAGATGATCTTGACAATCGTCGGTTGGATCGTGTTCGGCCTGATCGCGGGCTTCATCGCTCGCGCGGTCGTCCCCGGAAAGGATGACATCGGCCTCCTGCGCACCATCGTGCTCGGGATCATCGGCTCGGTGGTCGGCGGACTGATCTTCGGGCTGCTGACCGTCGGCATCCGAGGCTTCCAGCCCGCCGGCTGGATCGGGTCCATCATCGGCGCGGTCATCGTGCTCGTGATCTACAACCAGGTCACCGGCCGCAAGCGTAATCGGCTCTGACCCGCTCCGGCGGTGCGCTCGGCGGAGACCCCGCTGCCGCCGTTCCGTGGTCCCTGCCTCCGCGGAGGTACGGCCCCGCCCGTGACACCCGCCGTGACGTGGGCGCATGCTGAGGAGCCGCCGAGTGCGGTGACCGGGACGGCTGCGGAACGGAGACCACCCTCGTGCGCACTCGAATCGTCGGGCTCGCTGTCTGGGCCTCTGTGCTGGCCATCGGGCTCTTCGGGGTGCCGTTGGGGGTAGGAGTGCTGCAGTACGCGGCGCAGAGCGAGCGCAGCGAACTGCAGCGCGTCGCCGACGCCGTCGCGATCACCGTGGCGAGTGACGTGTACGACTCCGAGCGGATCGAAGGGGTCGACGGGCCGGGTCCGGTCGAGGTCGCGGTGTACGACGACGACGGCACCCTGCTGGGCGGCGTCGGGCCGGGTGCCGAGCAAGCGGAGGTGGCGAGGGCCCTCCAGGGCGACGTGGGGGCGGGTACCGAGGGCGGCTACTTCGTCGTGGCGGTGCCGGTCACCCACGAGGACGACATCATCGGGGCGGTCCGGGCGGCCGCGCCCCGCAGCGCCGTCCTGCAGTGGGTGGCGGTGGTGTGGGCCGGGATGATCGCGCTCGCCGCGCTGGCCGTTGCCGCCACCTGGCTACTCGGGCGCAGGCAGGCCCGACGGCTGGCCCGGCCGCTGGAGGAGCTGGCCGTGGCCGCGCGCAGACTCGGTGAGGGCGACTTCAGCGTGCGCACCCGGCAAGGAGGGATCGGGGAGATCGATGCCGTCGGAACGGCGCTGAACACCACCGCCGTTCGCCTCGACGACCTGCTCGCCAGGGAGCAGGCGTTCTCCGCCGACGTGTCCCACCAGCTGCGGACCCCACTCGCGGGCCTCCGACTACGGCTCGAAGCCGCCCTCGAACAGCCGGGCCAGGATCCGCGTCAGGCCATCGTCGCGAGTCTCGTCGACGCGGACCGCCTGGAGGCGACCATCGACGAGTTGCTGGACCTCGCACGCGGCAACCGGGACGCCCGCGGCGGCCCGGTGGATCTCGGTGTGCTGCTGGACGAACTGTCGCCGGAGTGGCGTGGGCGCCTGGAGCTGCTGGGCCGCGGCCTGACTCTCACCGTCGAGCCGGGGGCACCGTGGCCGCGCGCCTCCGCCGCGGCGGTGCGGCACGTCCTCGCGGTGCTCGTGGACAATGCGACGACCCATGGTGCGGGCACCGTCGGGGTGACGGTCCGCGAGTCCAGCAACGCCGTGGCGATCGACGTCTCCGACGAGGGTGCGGGCGTGCACGACCCGGAGGGCGTCCTGTTCGCCCGCCGCGCCGACCAGCGGGACGGCCACGGCATCGGGCTGGCGCTGGCGCGGCGTCTCGCGGAGGCCGAGGACGGCAGGCTGGAGCTCACCCGGCGGGCGCCCCCCGTGTTCACGCTCCTGCTGCCGCCTGCGCCCGCCGAGCCCCTCACCGATCAGGAGCCCATGGGTGGTGGCGCACCCGAAGCTGCGAGCAAGGTCGACGTGGCACGGTTCGGGCTCGGCCGCGGCACCGCTCACGTCGATCTCGCCGGACCTGGGCCCGCCCGGGCCCGGCCCGGTTCCCCCTGAACGTCGACACCTTCCTGCCACCGCCACCGCCGCACTAGCGGCCGGCGTTGCCGGGTTCCGGCGGGTCGAGCTCCAACCGGTACCCGTGGCCCCGCAGCGTGACGATCTCGGGAACCCGGGCCCTCGTCGCCGCAGCGATCTCCTCGATCTTCCGGCGGAGTGCCGCGACGTGGACGTCGAGGGTCTTGGTGGAGCCGTACCAGTGCTCGTCCCACACCTCCGACATCAGCGTCTCCCGGCTCAACGCCACGTCGGGCTGGGCGGCCAGCCGGGCCAGCAGGTCGAACTCCTTGGGGCGCAGCCGGAGCTCCTGACCGGCGACGGTGACCCGGCGCCGGGTGACGTCCACGACGAGGTCACCGATGGGCCGCACCGCGCGGGCCGTCGAGCCCTCGTTCCGGCGGAGGTGGGCCCTGATGCGCGCGTGCAGCTCGGTCAGGCGGACCGGTTTGACCAGGTAGTCGTCGGCTCCCGCCTCGAGGCCGACCACGACGTCCATCTCCGCGGAGCGGGCCGTCAGAATGACGAGAATGCTGCCGGGCTGCACGCGCCGGAGCTGCCGGCAGACCTCGACACCGTCCAGGTCGGGGAGGCCGAGGTCCAGCAGGACCAGATCCACCGGGGTGGACGCGGCCCGCGCGAGGCCCGCGGTGCCGGTGCGCTCCCAGAAGACCTGGTGGCCGTGGCTGCGCAGGCTCGACTCGAGGACGTTCCCGATCGTCGAGTCATCCTCGATGATGAGAATCCTGCTGGGCACGCTCACATTCTGCTCGGTTTTCCGGCCGTCGGCCGCTCCCACTCGGCAGGCTCTCTCGTCCCGTTGCCCGGTTACACCCGGTATGTCCGGTCGACCGGGCCCCGGGGGAGTGCGAACGGAGGATGCGCCGGCTCCCGGACCCTCCGTGTGACGTGGGCCATGGTCAGGAACTGGGCGGGCGCGGGTGCGGACCACTAGCTCGGCGGTATGGACAGAAGCTCAGGAGAGGGGCCGGCGGGAGTGGTGATCGAGGACGTGTCGCGATGGGTCCTGTCCGTGGCGTTCGCCGTCACGGTCGGCTACTACCTCCGCCGGATGGTCGCGCACCTCCTGATCGGGGCGCGCCGTCCCGTTCTGAGCGAGGGTCTGCACGCCCTCATGGGCGTCGCCATGATCGCGATGTTGTGGAGCTGGGGATCCGGTGTCCCGATCATGGCGTACGTCCTGATCTTCACGGCCGCGGCGCTCTGGTTCGTGGCGGAGGCGGTGCTCCCCGCGCGTTCCCCCACCACCGGCCGGACCGGGCCGGCGCTGTGTGCCGGACCCGCGGGTAGCGCCTGGTACCACGCGCTGATGATGTCGTCCATGGTCTGGATGGCCGTGCTGCTCTCCGCGGTGTCGTCAGCGGCGACCGGTGGCGGGGCGCCGGACGGGATGTCCGCGATGCCGGACATGGACATGGGCATGGCCATGGCGCAGCCGAGCACGGCGTCGGTGCCCGTGTCCCCGATGCCCCTGTGGGGCAGGGTGCCGTGCCTTGCTCTCGCGCTCGTGTTCTGTGCGGCCGCGCTCCTGCTGGTCGGCCGCGGACTGAGGCCGGTGTTCTCCCGGCACCGGACCTCCGCGACGCCGCCTGCCGTCCAGCTGATCGGTGGGCTGATGGCCGCGGCGATGACCGCGTCCTTCGTCGAGATGGCCTAGGGACACCCCCTGGTGCGATGGATCGGAAGGTGGGGCGGATGAGGGACAGCGCGGGCACCCGTCGACGACGGTGGGTGCTCAGGACCGGTGTGATCGGGGTGGGTGCGGTCACGGCGATCCTGGCTCTCGCCGTTCCGGCCTGGGCCCACGTGAAGGTCTCCGGCATCGACGCCGTCCAGGCCGGATCGGGCGTGGTGACCTTCCGGGTCCCGTCCGAGTCGGCCACGGCGTCGACCACCGAACTGCTGCTCACCTTCCCGTCGGCAACCCCGTTCACCTCGGTGGACACCCAGCCCAAGGCCGGCTGGACGGCGACGGTCAGCAGGAAGCCGCTTCCCCGGCCCCAGCAGGGGGAGGGCGGTTCGGTGATCAGCCAGTTCGTGTCGCAGGTGGACTTCAAGGCCACGACCCCGGAGTCGGCCATCCCGCCGGGACAGTTCGACATGTTCAACCTGTCGATCGGCCCGTTCCCCACCGCGCCGAGCGTGGCGTTCGGCGCGCTGCAGACCTACAGCGACGGCACCACCGTCAACTGGGACGAGAAGTCGGCCGACGGCGTCACCGAGCCCGCGCACCCGGCGCCTGTGCTGCAACTGTCGCCCGCCGCGGGCGGCACGTCGTCCACCGCGGCCCGGTCCACGACCGCCGCTGCGGACGAGGGCAGCTCGTCGGGGAGTTCGTGGCTGGGGGTGGCCGGCCTCGTGCTCGGGATCGTCGCCCTGGTGCTGAGCGGTGTCAGCCTGGTGATCGCCCTGAACCTGCGTAGGGCGTCGGGCGGGTCTTGAGCCGGATCCTGCGGTTGGGCGGACCCCGGCTCCTGACCCTCGTCCTCGCCGCCCTTCTGTCCTGCGTCACGGTCGTCGTGCTGGCCGGCCCGGCGAGCGCGCATGCGGTGCTGGACAGCAGCTCACCGCAGGACGGCGCCAGGTTGGGGCACGCGCCGGCCACCGTCACGCTGACCTTCGACGAGGCGGTCCAGCCCATCCCGGCGTCCGACGAGGTCATCTCGGCGACCGGCGTCCGCGTCGACACCGGGCGGCTGACGCAGTCAGCTGACGGCACGACCATCGTGCTGCCGCTCCGACCGGACCTGCCCACCGGCGCCTACTCGGTGACCTGGCGGGTGGTGTCGGCCGACACGCACATCGTCGGCGGCTCGATCACCTTCGGCGTCGGCGTGGACCCTTCGGCCGCCCCGGTCGCCCCGCCCGACCGCGCCCGCGCGCTCGACATCACCGCCGACGCCGGCGAGGGCCTGCTGTACCTGGGGATCGTGCTGCTGGTCGGCGTCGGCGCCGCGGCGGCGTCGCTGTGGCCCTGGGTGCTCGCCGACCGCCGGACGCGCCTGCTCATGAGGGCGGGCTGGCTGCTGATGCTGCTCGGCACCGTCGCGCCGTTCCTGCTGCAGGGGCCGCGCGCGGAGAACGAGGGCTGGTCTGCGGTGTTCCGGTTCGCCGACGCCGGACAGACGCTGGGCAGTGCCTTCGGACGTGAGCTGCTCGCCCGCCTGCTCCTGCTCGTACTGGTGGCCCCGCTGCTGACCACGGCCTGGCTGGGGCGACTGCAGTGCCGCCGGTACGCCGTCGCCGGCGGGACGGTCGCCGTGGCCCTGCTGGTCACGGTTGCGCTGACCGGGCACGAGGCGGTCGGTTCCGACGTGCCGGTCGCGATGATCTCCGCGGTCCTGCACCTGGCCGCCATGGCGGTCTGGTTCGGTGGGCTGGCCGTCCTGCTGGCTATCGTGCTGCCCGCCGCCCGTTCCGGCGGGTTGCCGCTGCGCGCCGCCCGGATCACGCGCTGGTCCTGCGTCGCCTACAGCTGCGTGGCGTGCCTGGTGCTCACCGGGGAGTTCCAGGCCTCGCGTCAGATCGATCCCGTCCAGGCGCTCTGGTCCACCGGCTACGGCGTCGTCCTGCTGGTCAAGCTCGCGGTCATCGGCCTGGTGCTCGTCGCCGCGGCCGTGGCGCAGCGACGCGTGCTGAACGGTGCCCGCGACGAGCTCGCCTGCGCTGACGTGCGGCGCGTCGTCCGGCGCAGTGTGCGGATCGAAGCCGGCCTTGCCGTCGTCGTGCTGGCGGTCACCGCGCTGCTGGTGTCGGAACCTCCGGGCAACACCACCTACGGCCCCTCGTCCGACATGACCGCGCCGCTGGGGCCGGACACCGTCCACGTCCACGTCGACGGCACCCGGCGAGGCCGTCAGAGCTTCGAGCTCACCGTCACGGACTCCGCCGGGCGGCCGGCTCCTGTCCAGGCGATCACCGCGAGCCTCTCCTCCGCCGAGGTGGCAGCGCTGGCGGTCACGCTGGCTCCGGACCCCGCCCCCGGCCTGTCCACGGCGGCGGCGCGCTGGCACAGCACCGATGCCGTCGTCCCGCTGCCCGGTCCCTGGACCCTCGCGCTCGACGTCACGGTGGACTCCGCCGACGCCTACTCCACGGCGGCGCACTACCGGGTCTACTAGGGGGACTCGGCCTCGGGGACGCTCCAGCGTTCCTCGATCCGGCCGAACCGCCAGATCGAGACGGCCAGCGCCCAGATCACCAGGAACAGGCCGACGACGATGTAGCCGACGTACTCGAGGTCCAGGGAGCTGACGAGGCCGAGCGGCCCGCGGGTGGTGCCGAGCCGGTCCGCCAGTAGCTGGAGCAGCTCGATCATGCCGATCACGAGCGCGACGACCACGGACAGCGCCGTGATGGTCAGGTTGTAGAAGACCTTGCGGACGGGTGTGAGGAACGCCCAGCTGTAGGCCGCGGACATGAAGACCCCGTCGGCGGTGTCGAACAGGCTCATGCCGGCGGCGAACAGCACCGGCAGGACAAGGACGGCGTACCAGGGCAGGTCGAACGCGGCTGCGCCGCCGGCGAGCACGAGCAGGGTCACCTCGCTGGCGGTGTCGAAGCCCAGCCCGAAGACGAAGCCGACGGGGAACATGTGCCACGGCTTGCCCACCGCACGCATCACCCGGCCCAGGAGCCTGGTCAGGAAGCCGCGGGCGTTCAGGTGCTGCTCCAGCGCCTCGTCGTCGAGCGGCTCGGTGCGCATCCTGCGGAAGACGCGGGCGATGCCGACCAGTGCGAGCAGGTTGAGCAGGCCGATGAGCACGAGGAAGCCGCCGGAGAGGATCGTCCCGATCAGCCCCATGATCTGTTTGAAGCGGGAGGTGTCGTCCAGGTCCCCGGCCACCGTCCGGACCCCGACGGCCAGGAGGACGCACAGGACGAGCACCACGGAGGAGTGGCCGAGCGAGAACCAGAACCCGACGCTCCTGGCCCGTTTTCCCTCGCCGACGAGCTTGCGGGTGGTGTTGTCGATCGCGGCGATGTGGTCGGCGTCGAAGGCGTGGCGCATGCCCAGCAGGTACGCGGTGAGCCCGAGCCCGACGCCGAACGTCCCCTGGGTCCCGAGCGAGTAGCCGGCTGCTGCCACGGGCCCGGCCAGTACCGACCATCCGAGGGCGGTCAGCCCGACGATGAAGGCCGTCATACCGCCGATCTGGATCCAGTCCTTCCGGTCGAAACCCTGCCCCCGGTCCGTTGTCTTGATCTCGACCACGCGGCAATCATTGCCCAGCTGTTCAGGTATTCAATGATGCGATCGTGTGGCGTCGGTGACCCACCGTGCGACGAATCGCCTGGTCGGGCACGAATGGATCGATACTGATCGCCGGCCGGGTGTCCGAGTCGGCCGGCGGCCCGTGTGACCTCGGTCCCATTGATCATCCGTCGAGGCCCGTCAGGCGGAACACCTGGGAAACCGTCCCGCCCACACCCGAGGTCGTCCGTGTCCGAGAACCAGCAGTTGCCCCGTCTGGACGCCATCGGCCGGTTCGGCGCCGCCCCGCCCGGGGTCGTGCTGGTGCTGCACGGCGGCCGGTCGACCAGTCACGCGAGCGGTGAGCGGAGGCGGTTGGCCTACACGCGGATGCTGTCGTTCGCGTGGGTGCTGGCCGGCACCGGTCCCGCCGTCTACCAGCTGCGATACCGCTACCGGGGGTGGAACGCCCCGGCCAAGGACCCCGCGCGGGATGCGACGTGGGCGCTCGAGGAGATCGCGAGACGGCATCCGGGACTCCCGGTGGTGCTGGTCGGCCACTCGATGGGCGGACGGGCGGCGCTGACGGCGGCGGGCGCGCCGAACGTGGTGGCGGTGTGCGCGCTCGCACCGTGGCTCGACGGGTCCGACCCGGTGAACCAGCTCGCCGACAGGTCCGTGCTCATCGTTCATGGAGACCGCGAGCGCTACACAGATCCGCGCGAGTCCTTCGCCTACGCCGTACGGGCGAAGCAGGTGGCCGTCCGGACAGCACGTTTCGAGCTCCACGGTGCGGGCCACTACATGCTCGCCCGCACCCGTGACTGGCACTCGCTCGTCCGCCGCTTCGCGCTCGGGGCGCTCGGCGTCGAACCGGAGGACCCGGTGATCGCGAACGCCATGCGTCAACCCACCCCGGACGGCCTGCGTGCCGTCGTCACCACCTCGCGACCTGGAGCCGACGGATGAGCACCACCGCTGCGAGCCGGTCCGCCCCGACGGGCGGCGCCCGATGACCCGCCCCACCGCCGCGGTGATCGGGGCGGGCGTAGCCGGGCTGACCGCTGCCCACCTGCTGCAGCGCCGCTACGACGTCACTCTCTTCGAGGCCGACGCGCGGCTGGGCGGCCACGCGCACACCCACGAGGTCGTCAGCTCCGACGGCGGCACCACCTTCGTCGACACCGGGTTCATCGTGCACAACGAGCGCACCTATCCGAACCTGCTGCGGTTGTTCGGCGAGCTCGGGGTGTCGACGCAGGACTCGGACATGTCGATGAGCGTGCGGTGCGACGGCTGCGGCCTGGAGTACGCGGGAGCACGCGGCCTGGGCGGCCTGTTCCCCCAGAACTCCAACCTGGGCCGGCCGGCGTACATGCGGATGCTGGCGGAGGTGCTGCGGTTCCACCGGCACGCGCGGCGGGTGCTGGCCGACGAGCGCGCGGGCGACGTCCCGATCGGGGCGTTCCTCGCGGTGGGCGGCTACTCGCGCTACTTCGCAGAGCACTTCCTGCTCCCGGTGGTCAGCGCGGTGTGGTCGGCGGGCGAGAGCGTGTCGCTGTCCTACCCGGCGCGGTACCTGTTCACGTTCCTCGACCACCACGGGCTGCTGTCGGTGGGCGGCTCGCCGCGGTGGCGCACCGTCGTGGGGGGCTCGCGCAGCTACGTCGAGCGGGTGGTGAAGAACCTCAGCGCCGTCCGGGTCGCCACCCCGGTCCGGGCGCTCGTGCGCCGGGCTGACGGGATCGAGATCCGGGACGACGCCGGCGGGCTCCACCGTGCCGACCGCGCGGTCGTCGCGACCCATCCCGACCAGGCTCTCGCGCTGCTGGCCGAGCCGAGCGCGGCCGAGCGCGCCGTGCTGGGGGCGTTCACCTACTCCCGCAACGAGACCTGGCTGCACTCCGACACCTCCGTGCTGCCGCGCCGGCCGGGCGCGCGGGCCTCGTGGAACTACCTGAAGCCCGCATGCTCGTCCACCGGCGCTCCGGTGCTGGTCAGCTACGACATGAACCGGCTGCAGCGGCTCACCGAACCCGACGACTACGTCGTGACCCTGGGCGGCGCCCAGCGGGTGGACCAGGCGCGGGTGATCGCGCGGATGGGCTACGAGCACCCGGTCTACACCCCGGAGTCGGTGGCCGCGCAGCGCCGGTTGCCCGAACTCGACGGCGTCACCCTCGCCTACGCGGGCGCCTACCACGGGTGGGGTTTCCACGAGGACGGGTGCGCCGCCGGGGTGCGCGCGGCCACGACGCTCGGAGCGGGCTGGTGACCACCACCGTCCGACCCACCGGGACGGACCCGGCGCCGGTCGTCCGGGCGCCGGTGGTTGTGCCCGCGCTCTACGACGCCGAGGTGCGCCACGTCCGCAGGCAGCGGATGCAACGGTCCTTCCGGCACGGGACCTACCTGTGGCTGGTGGACATCGACGCCCTGCCGGCTCTGCCGCGATGGCTCCGCCCGTTCGCCCGCTTCGAGGCGCACGACCACCTCGGTGACCCGGAGCGCTCGATCCGGCAGAACCTCGACGCGTGGCTGGGCCGCCACGGTGTGGACCTGCGGGGTGGGCAGGTGCTGATGCTCGCCAACGCCCGGCTGCTCGGCCACGTCTTCAACCCGATCACCGTCTACTGGTGCCACCGGCCCGACGGCGTACTCGACTGCGTCGTGGCCGAGGTGCACAACACATATGGCGAGCGGCACTGCTACCTGCTCCACCCCGACGCTGCGGGCCGGGCGAGCACGGCCAAGGGCTTCTACGTCTCGCCCTTCCTGTCCGTGGACGGGCACTACTCGATGCACCTGCCGGTGCCCGGCGAGCGGCTGTCGGTGGCGGTGTCGCTGCGCCAGCAGGGCACCACCGCGCTCACCGCCACCGTCGTCGGCACCCGTCGGGCGGCCACGGCGTCGGCGCTGGTCCGGATGCTGCTGCGCCGACCTCTCGTCACCCACCGGACCACGGCGCTGATCCGCCGTCACGGCATCGCGCTGTGGCTGCGCAGGCTGCCCCTCGTCCCCCGACCGAGCCACGACCCGCAGGAGGGCGTCCAGTGACCGCCGAACCGATCAGCCAGTCCGGCCCGATCAGCCAGTCCGGCGCTGCCGTCGCCACCGGTCCGACGAGACTCGACCTACCGCAGCCCAGCGCGGGCGTGTGGCCCGGCCTCGCGACGGTGCCCCGCGCGCCGGCCAAGGCGCGGATCGCCGAGGCGCTGTTCCGGCGGGCGGTGCGTCCGCTGCCGGTGCGGGTGGTGTTCCCGGGCGGGGAGCGGATCGGAGCGGGCGGCCTCGACTCGCCGGTGATGCGGGTCGTGCGACCGGAGGCGTTCTTCCACCGGCTGGGCACGGGTTCGAAGATCGGTTTCGGGGAGTCGTACATGGTCGGGGACTGGACCTCCACACGCCCGGCCGACCTGCTCACCCCGTTCGCCGCCCAGCTGTCCACGCTGATCCCGCCGGTCCTGCAGCGCATCGGCCGCCGGTTCGCCGAGGCACGCAGGCCCGGTGCCGAGGCGAACACGCTCGACGGCGCGCGGGAGAACATCCACCGCCACTACGACCTGTCCAACGACCTGTTCGCCACGTTCCTCGACGAGACGATGTCCTACTCCGCCGCCTGGTTCGCCGACGGCAGCGACGACCTGGTGGCCGGGCAGCGCCGCAAGATCGACGCCGTCCTCGACATGGCAGACGTGCGGTCCGGGATGCACGTCCTGGAGATCGGGACCGGCTGGGGCGAGCTGGCCATCCGGGCCGCGCAGCGGGGCGCCCGCGTCACCACGCTGACCCTCTCGGCCGAGCAGGCCCACCTCGCCGAGGAGCGGATCGCCGCGGCGGGCGTTGCCGACCGCGTGCAGGTGCTGCTGCGCGACTACCGCGAGGCCCAGGGCAGCTACGACGCCGTGGTCAGCGTCGAGATGGTGGAGGCCGTCGGCGTGCAGTACTGGCCGACGTACTTCGCCGCGCTGGACCGGCTGCTGCGCCCGGGCGGCCGCGTCGGGCTGCAGTCGATCACCATGCCGCACGACCGGATGCTGGTGACGCAGCACGACTACACGTGGATCTCGAAGTACATCTTCCCGGGCGGGGTGATCCCCTCGGTCGAGGCGATCGAGCAGAACCTGCGCGACCACACCGGGCTGCGCGTCGTCGAGCGCCGCAGCCTCGGCCCGGACTACGCCCGCACGCTGGCCCACTGGCAGCGCACGTTCCTCTCCCGCCGCGACGAGGTCGCCGCGCTCGGGTTCGACGAGACCTTCTGCCGGATGTGGGAGTTCTACCTCGCCTACTGCGAGGCCGGGTTCCGCGTCGGCTACCTCGACGTCTTCCAGTTCTCACTGCAGCGTCGCTGACACCCCTGCCGTCCCCACCGCTTCGCCGGCTCCCAGGAGACCTCATGCCCCGCCCCGTGGCCCCGCAGCTCGCCGGGCTCGTCGAACGCCTGATCGGCGCGCCGCTGCCGATCCGACTCCGAGCGTGGGACGGCAGTGAGGCCGGCCCCCGTGCCGACCCGGACGCGCCCGTGGTGGTCATCCGGCACCGCCGGGCGCTGCGGCGGCTGCTGTGGAACCCCGGCGAGCTGGGCCTGGCGCGGGCGTTCGTGGCGGGCGAGCTCGCCGTCGACGGCGACATCGCCGAGGGTCTGTCGCGGTTCTGGAAGCTCGCGAGAGCCCAGAGCCTCGCCGGGGTGCGGCTCACCCGCGCCGACGTCGTGGACGCCGTCGCCGTCGCGGCCCGGCTTCGCGCCATCGGCCCCCGCCCGAAGCCCCCCGCGTCCGAGGCCCGGCTGTCCGGTGGCCTGCACACCCGCCGCCGCGACCGGGCCGCGATCGCGCACCACTACGACCTCTCCAACGAGTTCTACGAGTTCCTGCTCGACCCGCAGATGGCCTACTCCTGCGGTTACTGGACCCAGGAGGGCTCGCCCGGTTACGGGCCGGCCGACGCCCAGCGCGACAAGCTCGACCTGATCTGCCGCAAGCTCGACCTGGCCCCGGGAACGCGGCTGCTCGACGTCGGCTGCGGCTGGGCGGCACTGCTCATCCACGCCGCGCAGCACTACGGGGTGCACGCCGTCGGCGTCACCCTGTCCGCCCAGCAGCAGGCCTACGGGCTCGCCCGCGTGCGGGCCATGGGGCTGGCCGACCGGGTGGAGATCCGGCTGCAGGACTACCGGGCCATCGGCGCCGACGTGCCCGAGCAGCCCTTCGACGCGATCGCGTCGATCGAGATGGGCGAGCACGTCGGCCAGGACAACTACCCGGTCTACGCCGCGCAGCTGCACAGGCTCCTGGCCCCGCACGGCAGGCTGCTGCTGCAACAGATGTCCCGCGGCGCGTCCGGCCACAACCCGGCGCCGGGCGGGGGAGCGTTCATGGAGCGCTACGTCGCGCCCGACATGTACATGCGCCCGCTCGGTTCCACCGTCAACCTCCTCGAGGAGGCCGGGCTGGAGGTCGTGGACGTCCACTCGCTGCGCGAGCACTACGTCTGGACCGTCCGGCCATGGCTCGACACGCTGCGGGAGCGGGAGGCGGAGGCCGTCGCGCTGATCGGCGAGGAGCAGTACCGGGTCTGGCTGCTCTACCTGGCCGGTGCGGCACTGGCGTTCGAGGAGAACCGGATGGGTGTGCACCAGATCCTCACGGTGCGCCCCGACGCGCACGGAGCTACGGGCCTCCCGCGCAGCAGGCGGGCCGTGCTCGGCACGGACCCCGGGAGCGCCCCCGTCCCGGCGAACGGTGTTCTCATCGCCCCGGAACTCCGATGACGCCCTACCCGTGGGGTGCCGCGCTCACCAACCTCGTGGTCACCGCGGTCGTCGTCGCGGTGGTGTTCGCCGCGGCACTGGTGGTCGCGGTACGGGTGCGGGGCGGGCGCCACGACGGGATCGACGTCGTCTGGGGAGCCGGGTTCGCGATCGTCGCGATCACCACCCTGCTCCTGTCGGCCGGTGACGGAGACGTGTGGCGGCGGTGGCTGATCACCGTCCTGACCGCGGTGTGGGGGGTGCGGCTGGCGTGGCACATCGGCCGCCGCAACCACGGCGCGGGCGAGGACCCCCGGTACGTCGCCATCCTCGCCGAGGCCCCCGGCCATCAGGTCGCCCACATGGTCCGCAAGGTCTACCTCCCGCAGGCCGTGGTCCTGTGGATCGTGTCGCTGCCGGTCCAGCTCGGGCAGTACGGCTCGGCGGACGGCGCACTGTCGATGGTCGTGACGGTCGTCGGCGTGCTGCTCTGGGCCGTCGGGTTCACCTTCGAGACCGTGGGCGACGCCCAGCTCGCGGCGTTCCGCGCCGACCCGTCGAACAAGGGCCAGGTGATGGACCGGGGGCTGTGGCGCTACACCCGCCACCCCAACTACTTCGGCGACGCCGCTGTCTGGTGGGGGCTCACCGTGCTCGGGCTGCACCACCCTGCCGGGCTGATCGGGCTCGTCGGGGCCTTGCTGATGACGTGGCTGCTGGTGCGGGGCACCGGGAAGAAGCTGCTGGAGCAGACGATCGGTGAACGCCGGCCCGGCTACACCGACTACGTGCGCCGCACCAGCGGGTTCTTCCCGCTGCCGCCCAAGAAGAAGGCGAGCTCGTGAACCGATGACCACCGCCAGGAGGACCAGCGTGCAGACCGGCGATCAGCTCGACGACTTCGAGCTACAGGACGAGACGGGCACGCCCCGCAGGCTCGGCAGCCTGCTCGAGCACGGCCCGCTGGTGCTGTTCTTCTACCCGATCGCCTCCAGCGGCGGCTGCACCCAGGAGGCGTGCCACTTCCGCGATCTCGCCGCCGAGTTCGCCGAGGTCGGCGCCCGGCCGGTGGGTATCAGCGGCGACAGCGTCACGAAGCAGAGCGCCTTCGCCACCTCGAACGCTCTGGGCTTTCCTCTCCTGTCGGACCCGGGCAACAGGGTGGCGAAGAAGCTCGGTGCCTACCGCTGGTTCCTCCCCGGCGGCCTGCACACCCGGCGGGTCACCTACCTGATCGGTCCGGATCGTCGCGTCATCGGCACCGTCGCGAGCGAGAGCCGGATGGAGATGCACGCCGACCAGGCACTGGAGATCCTGCAGGTTCGGTACCGGGGCGGGGCGCCGGGGTGATCACCGCCCCGTTCGGCTGCTGTGGTGCGCCGGTGCGCCCGTTGGTCGGGTACGGCAAGGGCTCCAGCGGATGGCGGTGGACCTGTACGGCCTGATAGGCGACCAGTGCGACGAGCACGGCGAACAGCGCCACAGACGCCCACAACGTGCCCCAGCCGAGACCGCCTTCGTCGACCGGTTTGGTCAGCGAGTCACCCCCGGCCGACCCCAGCGGGCGGGTCAGGACGAACGCCAGCCAGAACAAGAGCATGGTGTTGATGTTCGTCAGGTAGTGGGCGCCCACGATCACGAGCATGACCGCGGCGATGATGAAGAAGGCGTTGTGGAATCCCAGACCGGTGTCGTCGGACAGCCAGTCACCGCTGGCCGTGCCCAGGGTGTTCGACACGAGAATCGCGATCCAGTAGAGGATCTCGCCCCTGCGACTGGCGATGTTCTCCACGTCGTATGTCTGCCCGGTGCGCCACCACACCAGGAAGATGATCGCCAGGAGGGTGGTGAGGATGAGCGCGCCCCATCCGTAACCCACCCCGCTGGGAACGCTGGAGTCACCGGGTCCCCGGTCCAGGAAGTCCGAGACCTCGGTACCCACCAGGCTGGTGCCCAGGACCACCGCCCAGAACAGCGCCGGATGGAACCGCTTGGCCCTGATCTGGAGCACCAGCACCACCACGAAGAACGCGAGAAAGATCAACGCGGTGACGACATAGCCGATCCCGAGGGTGATCCCGAACAGGTCCCCGGCGGTCTCGCCCAGGGTGACCGCGATGATCTTCACGATCCAGAACAACAGCGCGACGTGCGGAAGCTTGCGCATCACGTAGTAGGTCAGATGGTCCGGAACGCCCGGACCGATCGGTCCGGGCATTGTCGAGGACATTGTTCTCCCATCTGAGATTAATGCCACGGCGGACAGCGCCATATGCGCACGGTTCAGTCCGTGAGATCCGGCAAGAAGATCTTTCGAATGTACCCGCGACTGCGTTAGCTAGCGGCAAAAATGGCGGCGATTCGCTGCCATTTCCGTCGTTGAGCCCGATGTCCGGTATGCACCTTCGGCCGGTATGAGCTGGGCCGGCACGTAACCGTCGGGGCAGTAGGAAATGAGTCCCGATGCGTCTATTCCGAACTTGGCTGCGGCCGTTCCGTACGACGGCGGACCGGGCCATCGATCGTGGGCTGGACACTGCTGGGTATGACCAGCAGCGACGTGACCGGCTGGCGGTGACCTACCGCTGGGATCCCTACCCGTTCATCCTGCTCAACTTGTTGTTCTCCACGCAGGCCGCCTACGCCGCTCCGCTGATCCCGCGTGTCCCGTGCTATGTGACCCGGTGATCAGCCCTCGGGCATCGGTGCATCGAGGAAGTGCAGCACCACGTCCAGGACCAGTTCGGTGCGGGCGAGCCCGAAGAAGTGCGTGGTCCCCGGGAACACCGCCAGCTGGGAGGCCGGGACGCCCGCGAAGTCGCCGTTGACGTCGCCGCCGCGCAGCCGGAGGAACCTGGCCGCGTGGTCGAGCGTGACCATGTCGCAGTCGCCGACGGTGATCAGGGTCGGGGCGGCGATCCCCTCGATGTCGGCGTCGGCCCAGCCGGTGAAGCCCTCGTCGAACGTCCCGAGCTTGTCGAGCAGGTCCTGCAGCCTGTCGGGGTGCGGTGACTTGGCGCGGTACTCCTGCTCCATCGGCGTGCCCGCGATCATGTCGACGGTCATCGAGCCGACCGCCGCGGTGTTCTCCGGGCGGAGCCCGTCGGGGTGGAACGAGGCGGACGACACGATCACCTTGCGGACCAGTTCCGGGTGCTTGACGGCCAGGTGCAGGGCCGTCCCGCCACCCACGCTGAACCCGAAGACGTCGACCTGCGCGATGCCCAGGTGCTCGAGCACGCCGACGACGTCGGAGGCCAGGTCTGCGCTCCGGAGCAGCCGGTCGGCGTCGTTGGTCCGCCCGTGGCCCTGGAAGTCGACGGCGATCACGTGGCGGGTCGCCGACAGGCCGGGGAGCAGCGCGCCGAACTGCAGGTCGATGTTGAACAACCCACCGTGCAGCAGGAGCAGCGGAGTTCCGCCGGAGCCGTGGATCTCGTAGTACATCTGCAGGCCGTTCACCGGGGCGTATCCGGTTCGGGGCGCAGCACTGTCCGATTTCGGCATTTTGCGAGTCTTCAGCTGTCCCGACACCTGGTCAACTACGTTCGCGGCACGTCGCCTCGGCGACCGATGAGTTCGGGGCCCGCCGGCGGTCGACACCGCTGTAATCGCCGCAGACGTCCAGGAGGCCGCCGATGACCACCACGATCACCACCCACACCCTCGACGCGCCGGGCGCCACCATCACCTACGACGTGCGCGGCACCCTCGGTGCGGGCACACCGCTGCTGCTCATCGGCTCCCCGATGGACGCGCAGGGCTTCACCACGCTGGCCGGATACTTCGCCGACCGCCCGGTCGTCACCTACGACCCCCGGGGCACCGCGCGCAGCACGCGCACCGACGGCCACGGCGAGATCACACCCGACGATCACGCCGGTGATCTGCAGCGCGTCGTCGAGGTGATCGGTGGCGGCCCCGTCGACGTGCTCGCCAGCAGCGGCGGCGCGGTCAACGCCCTGGCCTGGGTGGCCCGCCACGGCGAGCAGGTGCGCACGCTGGTGGCCCACGAGCCGCCGCTGGCCGAGATGCTGCCCGACCGTCAGGCGATCACCGCGGCCACCGAGGACATGTACCAGACCTACCAGCGCGACGGGCTGGGTCCGGCGATGGCCAAGTTCCTCATCATCGTCAGCTACGACGGGGAGTTCCCCGACGGTTACCGGTTCCCGCCGGTCGACCCCGCGCAGTTCGGCCTGCCTGTCGAGGACGACGGCAGCCGGGACGACGCACTCCTCGGACAGAACCTGCGCAAATGCACGGGCTACCGGCCCGACCTGGAGGCGCTGCGGGCGTCCGGTGCCCGCATCGTGCTGGCCCGGGGCGAGGCCTCCAACCAGACGCTCGCGGCCCGCGGCGCCGACGCGGTCGCTGAGGCGATCGGGGCCGAGCTCGTGCGCTTCCCCGGTGACCACGGCGGGTTCCTGGGCGGTGAGTACGGCATGCAGGGTGAGCCGGAGGCCTTCGCCCAGCGGCTGCGTGAGGTGCTCGACGGGGCATGAGGGGTGCGCCACGGGGGGAGGATCGGCGGGGGGATCCGCCCGTGGCGCACTAGGCTCCCAGTCATGTCGCGGGTGAACGACGTCGGCGGGCAGTCGGGCTTCGGGCAGATCGCCGTCGAACCGGACGAGCCGCCGTTCCATGCCGACTGGGAGGCGCGGGTGTACGCGCTCAACGTCGCGATGCTGCGGCAGGGGGTCTACAACCTCGACCAGTTCCGCGATGCGATCGAGCGGATGCCGCCCGCCGAGTACCTCGCCGCGTCGTACTACGAGCGGTGGATGGTGGCCGTGGAGACGTTGACGGCGTCCGCGGCTCCCGCATCGCTTGCGGGCGATGGCTGAGCCCCGGTTCGCGGTGGGCGACCGCGTACGCGCACGGGCGGTGGACCCGCCCCACCACACCCGGCTTCCGCGGTACGCCCGTGGCCAGGTCGGCGAGGTGGTGGAGATGCAGGGCACGTGGCCGCTGGCCGACGAACGGGCGCAGGGGTTCGCGGAGCCGCGGGTCGAGCCGGTGTACACGGTCCGGTTCCCCGCCGGGGCTCTCTGGGGGCCGCCGGGCGGCCACTGGGTGCAGGTGGAGTTGTGGGAGTCCTATCTGGAGGTCGCGGCATGAGTGGGCACCACTCCGACTCGGAGATCGCGGTCCGGGTGCGCAGGCTCGAGGAGCGGCTGATCGGTGCCGGCCTGACCAGCGACGACCAGCTCGACGGCATCATCGGGCAGATCCTGTCCGGATCGCCTGCCAACGGAGCCCGGGTCGTGGCCCGTGCCTGGGTCGATCCCGCGTTCCGCGAGCGCCTGCTGGCCGACGCGAACCAGGCGCTCGTCGAGCTCGACCTGTCGATGAGCACCGGGCCGCAGACGCAACGGTTCACCGTCGTGGAGAACACCCCCGCGGTGCACAACGTGCTCGTCTGCACGCTGTGTTCGTGCTACCCGATCGGGCTGCTCGGCCCCTCGCCGTCCTGGTACAAGAGCGAGGCCTACCGGGCACGCGTGGTCCGGGAGCCGCGTGCGGTGCTGGCCGAGTTCGGGCTCGACCTGCCCGCGGAGACTGAGATCGTCGTGCACGACACCAGCGCCGAGAGCAGGCACATGGTGCTTCCCCTGCGCCCGGACGGCGCGGCCGGCCTCGGCGAGGCCGACCTGGCGGCGCTGGTGACCCGGGAGGGGCTGATCGGAACAGCCGCGGTGTAGCCCCGTCAGCCGTTCATCATCATCCCCATCATCAGGTTCTGGATGGTCAGCACCGCAGGCGGCATGACGACGAGCGGCCGCATCATGCCCTCGTCCTCGTGGTCCAGGATGTGGCAGTGGTACACGTACCGGCCGGTCTCCTGGTCGAACTGTCCGGCGACCGTCACCATCTCGTTCACCGGTAACCCGACGGTGTCCTTCCAGCCGGACTCCGAGACGGCGATCGGCCGGGACGCGCCGAACCGGATCGGTCGGGTCGTGCCACCGAGGGTGGTGTCCAGCCCGCTGGGGTCGAGGGCCCGGCGCTCGATCAGCTGGAAGTTCATCAGGTGGATGTGCATGGGGTGCACCAGAGGCCGATTGGCCGGATCCACGTTGAGGAAGGTCCACTTCTCCCAGCTTCCCGACGCGGCGAAGAAGTTGGTGGTCTCCTCGAAGCTCTGGGCCGCGATACGGAAGGTTCGCGTCCCGCCGGGTACCGCGATCTGGACGATCCCGGCGCCGGTCTTCGCCTTGGGGCCAGCGTCGACGAGTTCCATCATCTTGGGCATGCCGCCGGCGTCCCTCGAGAGCATCACGAAGCGCTCGACCGCGTCCTTCGGCACGTCGGCGGCGGTGATGCGGGTGAAGGTGCTGATCTTCTTCGGCGGTTGGTAGGCGGAGCCCGTCCGAGGGGCGTTGCCGACCCGGAACTGCATGACCTCGGGGAACGGGATGCCGACCCCGGGTGCCGGACTGCCGGCCGGAACGGTGGGGACGGTGTTGACGAGCCGGAGGTTCGCACCGGGGAACGCGGCGAAGTCGACCAGCAGGTCCACCCGTTCCGCCGCATTGATCGTCAGTACCCCGTCGACCGTACGAGCCGTGTCGAGCAGGCCCCCGTCGGTGCCGATCACCTGGATGGCGCCCGTGACGGGCTTGCCGGTCTTCTCGTCGAGGAGGGCCAGCGCATAGGCCCGCGCGACCGAGGCGTTCACCATCCGGAAGCGGTAGGCCCTGGCCTCCACCTCCAGGTACGGCCACACCCCACCGTTCACCATGGTGAACGGGCCGGTGGTCGAGACGGCTTGCGGCATGACCCCGGGCGTGACGGGGCCGAGTAGGACGCGCTTGACGAGGATCTGACCGTTGATCAGGCCTGCGGGGTCCGTGTCGAAGTTGATGTCCGCGAGCATCAGCGGGATCTCGTACGCACCGCTCGGCAGGCCGAGACGCTCCTCGTTCGGGTCCCGGATGATGTAGTTGCCGATCAGCCCGGCCGTGACGTTCAGAGCGGTGATCGGCATGGCGTGGTCGTGGTAGAAGAGATGGGCCGCCGCGTTCTGGTTGGGGTACTCGCAGAGCTGCGCGCCGCCGGGCGTCACCCCCGAGTCGGCCAGCCCGTCGCCCACGGCGTGCTGGTGTCCTCCGTGGACGTGAACCGAGGTCCACGGCGTCAGCCGGGTGAGCTCCGAGCGCGCCGGAGCCCCCTCCGCGCCGGGTCCGTTGGCGGCCGCGACACCGGGCGGCGGGCCCACCGGCTGCACGAAGACGCCCTTCACCGGGATGGTGCCGGTGAGCTCGTTCTGCCACGCGATGCGGACCTTCTGACCGCTCTCCACCTCGATCGTGGGGCCGGGGTAGTGGCCCTCGTACGTCCACATCGGAGTGGGTGGCAGCTGGGAGTGCAGCCGGACATGCTGGGAGACGAGCTTGACCACGTTCATCCCGCCGGCCTGGGGCCTGAGCGTGGGAGGGATCTGCAGCGGGTCCATGAACGGCGTCAGCGTGGAGACCTGCGGGCCGGCCGGTCCGTCCCGCAGCGGACCTGACCCCGGAGCGATGAGCGACGTCTCGGCGGCCGACGCACTGCCGACGTCGCCACCCACCAGTTGCGTTCCACCGTAGACGACCGCGGCCGCGGTACCGGCAATTCCGAGGAAACTACGCCGACTGTGCTGACTCACTGTTCTGAAAACCTCCGCATCTGACGTGATCTCGGTTCTGTCCCATTCCTCGACCGCCCGGCGCGCGAGTCACGGACAAGAAGCATCTCGTATGGCCGCGTTCCTGGAGGTGCTGAGTTCGCGCGTGAAACATGTCGCGCGTCACAATCTCGGGAACGGGTCGGGAAAACCGGACACGGCAGGCTGGTGCACAAGTCCTTTGCGCCGATGAATGGTTGCGTTCAGCCATTGTGGGCGGCATCGATGAGGGGGCTGTCAAGCGCGGCGATCGTGCCCGTTCGGGGGGAGCGCTCCGTTGCGCGAGCCTGTCCTGGGTGCCGGCTCGTAGACTGTTCAACAGCAAGTCAGCCGGCGCGGCCCAGGAGGACGAATGGCAGCACCCCGACGCGGGGACGCCCGAGGCCCCTGCCCGATCGGGCGGGCCATCGACGTGCTCGGCGACCGCTGGACGCTGCTGGTGCTGCGTAACGCCACGATCGGCATGTCCCGGTTCGACGAGTTCAAGGTGGACCTCGGAATCGCCGACAACATTCTCTCGGACCGGTTGAGGCAACTGGTGGAACACGGTCTGCTCGCGAAGCGGCCCTACCGGGACGGTGGAGGCGGTCGCACCCGCAGTGAGTACCGGCTGACCGAGGCGGGCGCCGCGATCCTGCCGGTGCTGCACGCGCTGCAGGACTGGGGGTCCGCGCACACGGGTCCGGCCGAGCCCACTGCTCCGATGCAGGTGGTGCACCGCACGTGCGGCGAGCCCTTCGAGCCTGGTCGCGACTGTCCTCGCTGCGGAGTCCCCGTCCCGCGCGAGGAGGAGGCCTGGCTGCGCCCGTGGCGTTCCCCCGAGCCGAGCCCGCTGGCGCCTGCCGTCTGAGTCGGCACTTTCCTGGTGGTCGCTCGTCGGACGATTCGGGAGCTCGACCCGGTGATCGCCTCCGGCGTCATCCCGCAATGATTCGCGCGCAATGAACAAGATCATCCAGAATGTCCTTATCGTCTGGCTTGCATATCAGAAGTCTGCTGATTACGTTAGCCGTGCCTGGTTGGCTGATCGAGTTAGAACGTCCTGGAAAGGACCTTCGATGTCCATCGCAGATACCACTCGGACCTCCGGCGGCGATATCGGCTCGCCGGTCGCACAGCGTCTCGACGGGCCGGTCGCGGTGATCACCATGAACCACCGCCCCTACAACCTGCTGGACCCGGAGCTGTCCCAGCGCCTCGTCGACGCCCTCGGATGGGCGGGCGGGTCGGGTGCGCGCGCGGTGATACTCGACAGCGGCCTGCGGCACTTCTCCGCAGGCGCGAACCTCGATCAGATGCTGGAAGCGGCTGATCGCGGTGACGGCGAACTGGGCTGGCCGATGCTGGAGGTGCTGCGGGGCTTCGAGGAGCTGCCGATCCCGATCGTCGCCGCGGTGCACGGCACCTGCGTCGGCGGCGGACTGGAGCTGGTGCTGGCCTCCGACCTGGTCATCGCGAGCGAGTCGGCGAAGTTCGGCTCGGTGGAGGCGACGGTCGGCCTGCACCCGCTGATGGGAGGCATCCAGCGGGTGGCGCAGCGGGCCGGTGCGGCGCGGGCCAAGGAGATGGCGATGCTCGGACGCCGCTACGACGCGCGCACCCTGGAGCGCTGGAACGTGATCAACCGGGTGGTGGCCGACGAGCACCTCGCCGACGCCGCCGCAACGCTGGCCGGTGAGCTGGCCGCAGGTCCCACCGTCGCGCACGCGGCGACCAAGGCGCTGGTGACGGTCGCGGTCGATCGCGGTGTGCGGGCCGCGGACGAGGCGATGACCGAGCTGCAGAAGCCGATCGTCACCTCTGCCGACTTCCGGACCGGGGTGCGCTCGTTCAGACAGAACGGGCCCGGCATGGCGATCTTCGAGGGGCGCTGAGCCATGGCGCCGCTGACCGGACTGCGCGTCGTCGACTTCTCCCGGGTGCTGGCGGGGCCACACTGCGCCCAGAACCTCCTGGATCTCGGCGCCGACGTGATCAAGATCGAGCCTCCGTCCGGAGACCTCTCCCGCCGGGCGTACCCGAGAAACGGCGAGATCTCCGGCTACTACGCCCAGCAGAACGCCGGCAAGCGCAACATCTCCGTCGACCTCAACGTGCCGGGCGCGCGGGAGATCGCGCTACGGCTGTGCGACGAGGCCGATGTCATCGTGGAGAACTTCCGCCCCGGCACCCTGGCGGCCTTCGGGTTGGGCTACGAGGACGTCGCGGCGCGCAACCCGCGCGTCGTATACGTCTCGATCAGTGGTTACGGCCAGCACGGGCCGTGGCGGTCTCGCGCGGCCTACGCCCCCACGGTGCAGGCCGAGTCCGGTCTCACGAAGCTCTCCGATGCGCACTTCGGCGCCGGCGACGGCCAGCTGCGCAGCGACTCGCTCTCACACGCCGACGTCTACTCCGGGTTGCACGCCGCGATCGGCGTCCTGGCCGCGTTGCGTGAGCGGGAGCGCACCGGCCGAGGTCAGTACATCGATGTGGCCATGGCCGCGGTGATGCTGGCGATCAACGAGCGCGTACACGTCGACCTCTCGGATGCCGAGCTCGGCGCGGAGACCCCGGTTCTGGGCGCCACCGACTGCGCGTTTTTCATCGGGCCGGACGGCACCCGGTTCGTCAGCCCGGTGAGCCTGGTCGGAAGCATGTCGTTCCCGCTCTACCTGGCCGCGATGCGCCGGGCCGATCTCGCTGACGACCCGCGCTTCGCCACCCTGCACGCCCGTGCGGCGAACCTCCCGGCCCTGCACGCCATCGTGCAGCGCTGGATCTGGACCTTCGACGACTTCGACTCGCTCGACGCGCAGCTGGACGAGGCCAAGATCGCCAGTGGCCGGATCCGCGACATCACCGAGATCGCCGAGAGCGAGTGGGCGGCGCTGTGGGGAGCCACTCGGACGGTGCCGGACGGCGCGGGCGGCCGGATCACCGTGCCCGGCCTGCCCTGGCACTTCACCGGCGCGGTCGACGACGGTGAGGCCGCTCCGCCGAGGGCGCCCGCCCGCCAGGGCGAGCACAACGAGGAGATCGTGCGCGAGCTGGGCTACACGGACGAGGAGATCGCCACCCTCACCAAGACCGGCGTGCTGGTGCAGGCCAGAGGAACGTCCTGACCGAGAACCGGTCTCCCGTAGCGGGCAAACCTGCGGGGTGTTGCATGCGTGGGCTGCGAATGGGATCACTACGCAGTCGAGCCGATCGCCGGCAGGCGCGGAATGGTCAGTCGGTGGGGTCGGGCGGTTCGACCAGGCGGTGCCGGTAGGCCAGCGCGACCAGTTGTGCGCGGTCGCGGGCGCCGAGTTTGGTCATGGCGCGGCTGACGTGGGTCTTGGCGGTGGCGTGGCTGATGGTGAGCTCGTCGGCGATGTCGGTGTTGCTCAGGCCGTGGGCCACGAGCCCGACGATCTGCTTCTCGCGGGTGGTGAGCCGGGCCAGGGCGTCGGTGTCGAGTCGCGCGGTCCGGGGGGTGAGCCGGGCGATCAGCCTGCGGGTCAGCCCGGGGGACAGGAGGGCCTCGCCGCCGGTGACGACGCGGATGCCGTGCAGCAGTTGGCGGGGTTCAGTGTTCTTGATCAGGAAGCCTGCGGCACCGGCACCGAGTGCTTCGATCACGTACTCGTCGTGGTCGAAGGTGGTGAGGATGAGCACGTGGACGGCGGTGAGGTCGGGGTCCGCGGCGATCTGCCGGGTGGCGCTCAGCCCGTCGACGCCGGGCATCCTGATGTCCATGAGCACGACGTCGGGGCGGGTCTGCCTGGCCAGGTCCACCGCCGTGGCTCCGTCGGCGGCCTCGCCGACCACGATCATGCCGGGCTCGGTGTCGATGAGTACCCGGAAGCCGCCCCGGACGAGGGCTTCGTCGTCGGCGATGAGCACACGGATGGGCTCGGTCACCGCTCAGCGCCCTGGAGTCTCGCGGGTCGCGGACGGGTGGCCTGGGAGCGGGACGGCTGGACGCACGGGGACATCATCGCGGGTTCGGTACGGGCAGGTCGGCGCACACCTCGAAGCCGCCGTCGGGGTGCGGGGCCGCGGTGAGCCGGCCGGACAGCGCGCGGGCCCGCTCGCGCATCCCGTCGATGCCGTGGCCGGGATGCTCCGCCGCGGTGTCGCGGGCGTCCGCGACGGCAGTGGGGCCGTCGTCGTGGACCCGGATGAGCAGCCGCGACGGTTCGTGCCTCAGCGTGAGCCGCACGGTGCGAGCCTCCGCGTGGCGGAGCACGTTGGTCAGCGCTTCCTGGACGATCCGGTAGGCGGCCAGATCGACCGGGGCGGGCAGCGGCCCTGCGTCGCCGTCGACGGTCAGCTCCACCCGTAGGCCTGCGGCCTCGGCCGTGCCGACCAGTTCGGGGAGCCGGTCGAGCCCGCCGCGCGGCGCACGCGGTGGTCCGGTTGCCTCCACCGCGGACGTATCGGTGCGCAGGATGCCGAGGATGGTCGTGACGTCGGTGAGGCCGTCGTCGCAGATCTTCTTGATCGTGGCGAGTGCCTCGCGGGCCTGCCCGGGGCGTTGTTCGATGACGTGCAGAGCCACACCGGCCTGCACGCTGATGGTGGCCATGGTGTGGCCGAAGACGTCGTGCAGTTCGCGGGCGATGCGCAGCCGTTCCTCCGCCGCGATGCGGCGCGCCCGCTCCTCACGGCTCTGGGTCTCCCGGGTGAACCGGGCGCGGGTGGCCGCGAGCACCGCCCGGTTGTAGCCGACGGCCGCGCCGGCGCTCCCGGCGGTGGCCACCAACAGCGCCACCTCGGGCACCACACCGGCGGTCTCGGTGTCACCGAGCACCACCCGGATCGCGATGATCTGGATCAGCGCGGTGGGCACGGCGCCCGCCAGACCCCAGCGCCAGCCCCGGTGGGCCGCGAGGGTGTAGCAGCCGATCAGCGGGGCCAGCGTGATCAGCCGGCCGGGATGGCCGCCGAGGAACCAGACGACGGGAACGGCGTTGAGCACCAGCAGCGCCGCGATCGGGTAGCGGCGGCGCACCGCGACCGCGGCGGCGACCGTCGCGGCCAGCGCGACCGCTCCCGCGTCCAGCAGGCGAGGGCTCGCGCCCGCAGCGGGCCCGATTCCGGCGACGGTGGCGGCGAGGAGCGCGACCGCCACCCCGACCCCGAAGCCCGCGTCGGCCACGACCGGCCAGAGGCCGCCGTGGCGCACCGCTTCACGCACGCTGATGACCATTCCCCGCCCTTCGATCCGGGCGCAACCGGACATTCGCCCGGCTCATCCTGGGGGTGTCACCGCGGGGTGTGCATCCGCCGGGCGTGGTGTCCCGGCACTACCGCAGCGGTCGGGGGCGGCTACCACCGGCGGCTGACCGTACGTCGGGGGCGGTAGCCGGGAAACACCACGCTCGCCCGACGCGCCGGCGCCGCCCGGCAACCACTATCGGACAACAGATGACGCCATGACCCCGGCGAAGGGACCCTCGATGTCCGTCCAGCACCTGATCACCGCAGCTGTCATCGGCTCCGGATCCGGGAGACTCGGAGCCAACGTGGCCGCCGTCGTGGGGCTGGTCGCCCTGGTCCTCGGTGGGCTGGCGCTGGCCCGCTCCGCCGGCCGTACCGGCTCCGGCTCCGGCTCCGGGCGAAGGGGGGCGATCGTGGCGCTGGTCGTGGGTCTGGTCGGCATCGCACTCGCCGGGCTGCATCTGGCCACCAACACCGGTGACTTCGGCACCGGCTCCGGGCGAGCCGGTGCCATCGTCGCCCTGGCCGTAGGGCTGATCGGCATGGCACTCGGTGGGCTGACTCTCGCCCGTTCCCACCGCACCGGCTGACCGGACCACGACGTCGGATCGGTGCCGCTCTCGACCGGCGGGCACCGTGCAGAGCGTGGTGACCAGCCGTTCGAGGGGAACCGGGCGCCGCCGGCGCGGCTACCATCCGAAAGATGCGGGACCGACGCGAACGCGTGCACGGGCGCCCGGGGTGAGCGGTGAGGAGACCGTGGCCGTCGGGGATCGACAGCGCGCCCGGGTCAGCCCGTACGAGCAGGTCGACGCTCTGACCGGAGCCGTCGAGGACCTCGCCGGTCAGTTCAGCCTGCAGCCGTTGTTGCACCGCATCCTGCGCCGTGCAGTCGTGCTCCTCGGCGGCGACGCAGGCTCGATCTCCACCGTGGACGAGCGGGCCGGGACCTATCGCAAGCAGGTCGACCTCGGCGTCGGCTGCCAGGAGGGCAAGGTCTTCTCGCTGCGTGAGGGCGCCACCGGCGCGGTCGTCGCAAACCGGGCGCCGGTGGTGTTCGACAGCTACTCCCAGGTCAGCGGGGGCCACGTCGCCCCGTCCGACCGGACCCGCCTGCACGCCACCGTCGCGGTACCCATCGAGTGGGGTGGCGAGATCATCGGGGCGTGCGTCGTGTTCAGCACCGATCCCCAGGTCCGGTTCCGGGACGAGGACATCGAGCTGCTGGGACTGTTCGCCACCCACGCCGCCATCGCCATCGTCAACGCGAGGCTGCACGCCGAGGCCGCCGGGCGCGCCCGGCGACTGGCCGTGAGCGCCGAGCGGGAGCGGGTGGTCCGCGACGTCCACGACACCGTGGCCCGGGCCCTCGGGTCGATCCTCCTGCACCTCGACGCCTGCGACGAGCCGGTCGGGTCGGCCCACATCGCCGCCGCCCGGGATGCGGCCCGCGCCGCGCTCGCCGAGACCCGGCGGACCGTCCTCGGCCTCGGGCCCGCCCTGCTCGAACAGGGCTCGCTCGAGGACGCTGTCGCCGTCGAGCTCGCCTGGGCACGCTCGACCACGGCGCTGCGCACCGACCTCGTCGTCACCGGCGAGCCGCCGGCGTTGCCGCCCGAGATCAGCCAGCAGGCACTGCGCCTGGTGCAGGAGGCGCTCACCAACGTCGTCACCCACGCCAGGGCGGCGTCGGTCCGGGTCGGGATGATGTACGGCGCCGAGGACGTCGCCGTCGTCGTCGAGGACGACGGGGTCGGGTTCGACCCGGCTGTGCTCACCGATCGCCGGCGCTCCGGCCTGGGCCTGCACGGGATCGTCGCGAGGGCGCACCGGCTCGGCGCCGAACTCGAGATCGAGTCGACGCCGGGGTGGGGCACGCGGGTCCGGGCACGGATCCCCTACGAGCCCCGCGATGCGGGCAACGCGGTCCGCGCGGACGTGCCGTGGCGCGTGCTGGTCGTCGACGTGCGGCCCGTCGTGCGAGCAGGCCTCGTCCGGTTACTGGCGCAGGCCGAGCCCGACATCCTGGTCGTGGGCGAGATCGGCGACGCTCGTGAGGTGGTCGACGCGGTGCGGGTGCTCGACCCTCACGTCGTCCTGCTCGACCTGCGGATGCCGGTGCTCGACGGCGCCCGGCTGACCTCCTACATCCGCGCCGCCGGACCGGGGGTCTCGGTGCTCGTGATCACCGACGACCTGTCCGACGAACTGCTGCGGGACGCCGTGCAGGCCGGTGCCTCCGGATGCATCGGGACCGACCTGGACGGTTCGGCGCTCGCCCGCGCCGTGCTCGCCGCGGCCCGCCGGGACGCGCCGCCCATCGAGACGGTGCTCGGCACCTTCCGCGGGCGCGACCGCGCGGGCAACGACCGGCTCACCACCCGAGAGCGCGAGGTACGCACCCTGGTGGAGCTCGGCATGCGCGACAAGCAGATCGCCGACCGGCTCGGGATCTCGGCGAAGACCGTCGAGAAGCATGTCGGGGCACTGCTGCGCAAGACCGGTGCACCCAACCGGACGTCGCTCGCCCGCTGGACCGACCTGTCCGGCGCAACGCGGTAGGGATTTCCCCCAGACGAAGATGGGGAGAACCACGCCTGGAAACGCGAGGTCGCCTGGCTAGCCTGAATCCGTGCCCGTTGTGACGCTCAAGGACATCCTGTCCGATGCCTTCGACAAACGGTACGGTGTGCCCGCGATCAACGTGTTCAACGACCTGACTCTCGAGGCCGTTCTCGCGGCGGCCGTCGAGAAGTCGTCGCCGTTGATCGTGCAGACATCGGTCAAGACCGTGAAGTCGATCGGCGTCGATGTCTTCTATTCCATGTGGACCGCGATGACCGCGGGTATCGAGGTTCCGGTCGCACTGCACCTCGACCACTGCCCGGAGCGCGAGGTCATCACGACGTGCCTCGACCGCGGCTGGAACTCGGTGCTGTTCGACGCCTCCCACCTGCCCGTCGAGGAGAACACCCGGCAGACCATCGAGGTCGTCGCCGAGGCCCGCAGGCACGGCGCGCACGTCGAGGGGGAGATCGAGTCGATCACCGGGGTGGAGGACGGGATCGGCTCCGACACCGTGGCGCGGCGCCAGGATCTGCAGGTCGCCCTCGACTTCCTCGACGCCACCCAGGTCGACGTCTTCGCGCCGTCGATCGGCAATGCGCACGGCACGTACAAGGCCGCGCCTCAGCTCGATTTCCAGCGGGTCTCCGACATCGTCGCCGTCCACCCCGTGCCCATCGCGTTGCACGGTGGGAGCGGTCTTTCCGACGAGCAGTTCCGTGATCTCATCGACCGCGGCTGCGCGAAGGTCAACATCTCCACGGCGCTCAAGGAGACCTTCATGAAGTCGAATCTCGTTTTTCTGCAGGAGACGGCGGCAAAGGACAAATGGGACCCGCCGTCGCTGTTCCGGTCGGTGCGTCAGGAGGCCGTCGACATGGCGGGGTCGCTGATGGAGCTGTTCGGCAGCGCCGGCCGGGTCGGCTGACCCGTGCCCGCCCTCGTCTTCGACTGCGACGGTGTCCTCGCCGACACCGAGCGCTACGGCCATCTGCCCGCGTTCAACGCGATGTTCGAGGAGTTCGGTCTTCCCGTCCGCTGGAGTGAGGCGGAGTACGCCGAGAAGCTCCTGGTCGGCGGGGGAAAGGAGCGGATGGCCACGATCCTGACGCCGGACTTCCTCGCCGCGGCCGGGCTCCCGTCCGACCGTGACGAGCTCGCCGAGCACATCGCGAGCTGGCACCGGCGCAAGACCGAGATCTACACCGGGATCATCGCGAGCGGGTCGATACCGCCGCGGCCGGGGGTGCGGCGGATCGCGGAGGAGGCCGCCGACGCCGGCTGGTCGCTCGCCGTGGCGTCCACGTCGGCAGAGGTGTCGGTGTGCAGCGTCCTCGCGCACGTGATGGGCGACGCGCTGGCCGGCCGGTTCGCCGTCTTCGCAGGCGACGTCGTGCCCCACAAGAAGCCCGCGCCGGACATCTACCTGCTCGCCGTGTCGGAGCTGGGGGTGGCGCCGGATGCCACGGTCGTCGTGGAGGACAGCCGCAACGGGATGCTCGCCGCACTCGATGCCGGCCTGGTCTGCGTGG
This sequence comes from Pseudonocardia sp. OZ21, assembly GCF_059359135.1. Taxonomy (NCBI): domain Bacteria; kingdom Bacillati; phylum Actinomycetota; class Actinomycetes; order Pseudonocardiales; family Pseudonocardiaceae; genus Pseudonocardia; species Pseudonocardia sp. OZ21. The sequence goes on along the minus strand of NZ_JCADBN010000008.1, from coordinate 178,383 downwards.
TCACCCCGAGCAGCTACACCGGCGGCGAGGACTTCACCGGCGCCACGCTCGTGGTGTCGTCGCTCGGCGACCCGCAGGAGACCACGCGGGTACTCGCCGACCCGTTGGGGCTCGACCCGACACCGTTCGTCCGCCTCGACCACCTCCGGACGCTCCTCACCGAGGCTGCGCCGCGCCCGTCCAGCAGGGAGTGAGCATGACGTCGCCGTCATCAGCGAATCTCGAGTTCGTCGTTCGTACGATCGCGCAGACCGCCGTGGACAACGAGCGGGCGTTCGGTGAGCTCGACGCGGTCGTCGGCGACGGTGACTTCGGCTACTCCCTGGCTCGCGGGTTCGAGATCGTGCTGGCCGAATGGGACTCCCTCGACCGCGCCGAGCCGTCGGGGTTGCTGCAGAAGATCGCCCTCACCATCTCCAAACGGGTCGGCGGCACGTCCGGTCCGCTGTGGGGCACGGCGTTCCTGCGCGCGTCCGCTGCGGTGAAGGGAAAAGCGGAGCTGACCGGCGAGGATGCCGTCGCGATGCTCCGCGGCGCCGCCGAGGGGATCAAGAAGAGGGGCAACTCCGACGTCGGCGACAAGACGCTCCTGGACGCGCTGGTACCGATGACGGACGCGATCGCCGAGCGGCTCGCCGCCGACCCGGCCACGCCCGCCCCCGAGGTAGCGAAGGTCGCCGCGAGCGCCGCCCGGGCCGCCGCCGACGCGACGACATCCATGCAGGCGAGGCGCGGCCGTGCGAGCTACACGGGTGAGCGCAGCGTCGGATCACCCGATGCGGGTGCTGTCGCCGTCGCGGTGATGGCCGAACGTGTCGCCCAGACCTGGCCGGGGCCGGCGAGCTCCTGAGCAGCCCGACCGCAGGACGGCGAGTCCCTCAACGACGAGACCGATGGAGCACCGCATGAAGAAGTTCGTCAACGACCCGAAGAACTACGTGCCGGAGATGCTGGAGGGACTGGCGCTGGCCAACCCGGAGACCCTCCGCTACGTCCCGGACTACAACCTGATCATGCGGGCCGACGCCCCGCGTGCGGACAAGGTCTCGATCATCCAGGGGTCCGGGTCCGGTCACGAGCCCGCCCACGTCATGGCCGTCGGCCCGGGCATGCTCGACGCCGCCTGTCCGGGTGACGTGTTCGCCGCCCCGCCCACCGACTACGTCTACGAGACGATCAAGCTGCTCGCCACCCCCAAGGGCGTGCTGCTCCTGGTGAACAACTACACCGGCGACCGGATGGCCTTCGACATGGCCCAGGAGCTCGCCGAGGCCGAGGACATCACCGTCCGCACGCTGTTCATCGACGACGACGTCTCGGTCCAGGACTCCACCTACACGGTCGGCAGGCGGGGCGTGGCGGGCAACTTCTTCGTGCTGAAGGCGGTCGGGGCAGCGGCCGAGCGCGGTGCCGACCTCGACGAGATCTACCGGATCGGGGAGAAGGTCAACAGCGTCACCCGGACGATGGGCATGGCCCTCACCGCGTGCACGCCGCCCGCGAAGGGGACACCGCTGTTCGACCTGCCTGCCGATGAGGTCGAGATGGGTGTCGGCATCCACGGCGAGCCGGGGCGCCGGCGGGTGAAGCTGATGCCGGCCGACGAGATCGTGGACGAGCTGCTCGAGGCCGTGGTGACCGACCTGCCGTTCGAGTCCGGCGACCGGGTCGCCCTCATGGTCAACGGCCTGGGCGGCACCCCGATCAGCGAGCTGTACATCGTCTACCGGCGGGCCCACAACCAGCTCGCCGACCGCGGTATCACCGTGGGCCGCAACTACGTCGGCGAGTACTGCACGTCGCTGGACATGGCAGGTGCGTCGATCACCCTCGTCCGGCTCGACGACGAGATCGAGTCCCTGCTCGCCGACCCGGCCGAGATCGCGATCCGGGTGTTCTGACCGATCACATGGAGTGCTGGACCTGCAGCGAGTAGATGACGACCTCGCCCTCGGCGTCGGGGCTGTCGCCCGTGTCGGTGTTGGACAGGACGTAGGCACCGGCCTTGAAGTACCACCCCGAGCCACTCATCGGGATGTCGGTGGCGAGCCTGCCGTTGTAGAAGACCTGGATGTGGCTGTCGGCGGCGATGAGCTTGAGGTCGTACGGCGTGCCGAGCTTGTATGCGGGGTCGATGGTGACCCTGGTGGAGTCCCTGCCGTACTCGGCCACGAGACGCTGACCGATGAGCCGGATCAGCACGACGTCGTTCTTGGCGTCGTGGATCTGGGCGCCCACCACCTCTGGCTTGACGGGGGGCAGCTTCGTGAAGGCTTCGCGGACGGTGAGCGTGTGGGTGCCGCTGGTGTTCGACCAGCTGGCCTTGTCCGCCCCTGTCATCTCGCGGAGCTCGGAGCGCGGGTAGTCGCTGCCCGACGTGGTCGCGCCACCGGCGTTGGCGGCGAAGACCACGCCGTCCTTGGCGTCGTCGAGGTGGAACCAGGGCCCGCTGAACGTGGCGAGAGCCGGTTGGTGGACCTGGTCGGGGTCGCCGTCGTCCCCCGTGGGCAGGGTGAGGTACCAGTTCGAGAGGTCGATGAGGTCGGACGGGTATCGCGCGCCCGGCTGTGGCGTACCGCCCGACTCCGGGGCCGCCCCCACCGGGGGCGCCGGGGGCGGGGTGGTGCTCGGCGGCGGCGCGGAGGGGCCGGCACAGGCGGTCGCGATCAGCAGTACCGCCAGTGGGGCGGCCATCGACAGCATCCGTCGCATGGTCACCTTCCCGCTCGCCCGGTCACGCGCCGGTGGTAACGGGGGAACTGAACGGTGTGCCCTCATCGGTCGGTTCGCCCTCCGGGCATCGGTCGGTGACAGAAACGGGGTTACTCCGGCGCATTCTTGATGTCGGCGCTCTGGTTGTCGTAGACGCTGTTGTCACTCGCGGGGTTGGCCGCGACGACGGTCATCAGGATACCGGTGCGATTCTCGAAGATGGTGTTCTTCGAGAGGGTGAAGCCGCCGTCGGTGTCGACGTAGAGGCCGTAGCGGACGTTCTCCCCGATCACGTTGTCGCGCATGGTGGTGCGCGCGGCCTCGCTCACCAGCCGGACGCCGTCCTGCTGGTTGCCGCGGACCTGGTTCTGGTCCAGCACGTTGTCCTGTCCGAGGGAGACGCCCATGCCGGTCCCGTGGTTGTCGTAGACGCGGTTGTCACGGATCGTGTTGGTCGACGACTCGTTGATGTTGATGCCCTGGTCGGCGTTGCCGAACGACTCGTTTCCCTCGACGAGGTTCCGGTCGGAGTTCAAGAAGAGCACGATCCCGTGGTCTGCGTTGTTGTATACGACGTTGTCGCGAATGATGCTGTCCGTGCAGTCATCGGCCAGGATGATTCCGTGCTTGCCGTTGTCGTGCACCATGTTGCCTTCGATGAGTAGATTATGCGATTTCGTGTGCGGGTCGATGGCGTACAACATGTTGTCGTAGAACTCGTTGTTCTGTACCACGAGGCCGCTGATCTCGAAGGTGTAGAGCCCGTAGTACATGTTGGAGACGATGCTGTCGGTGATCCGGCCACCGGTGCCCGGCAGTCGCCACGACAGCCCGTACGACTCGACCTGGCCGTAGCCCAGGTACCGCAACTCGGCGTGGTCGATCGTCATCTGCGATCCGTCGCGGGCGAGCAGGAAGCTGCGGCCGTCGGTGTCGTCGGTGTCGACGCGGTTCTGGGTCACGTCCCACGACGTGACGCAGGTACCGCTGATGTCGAGGCCGCCGCCGAGAGCGCTGACCGACACGAATCCGGCCCGGTCGCTGGTCAGCTTCAGCCAGTGCACAGCCGGCGCACTGATCTGCAGCGATGCGCCGGCGAGCACCTGGATGCTCGCGCCGAGCAGCCACTCGCCGGGAGCGACCTCGCGCAGTGCTTCCGGTCTCTTCACCGCCGCGCTCAACGCGGGCAGGGTGACGCCGTCGCCGTGCTCGAGAGTGATCGTTTTCGCGGCGCTGTCGTAACGGACCTCGACGCCTGTCGGCGCCGTTCGGGCGGTCTGGACCACCGCGGGTGCCGGCCTGTTGCAGGGCCGGGCCGGATCGACCGCCGCCGTCGCCGGGACCTGCCGGCGGACCAGGGGCTGCGGCAGAGACGCGGAACAGGCGCTGCCCAGCAGAGCGAACGCCGCCACGAGAAGCACGGCACGGACCACGGTCCTGGCCCTCCCGGTCACTGGTTCGGACCCTGATGCGAACCGTGCCCGCTGAGGAAACTGCCGGCGAGCTGCCTGCCGGCTCCGGCCTCGGGCGCCGGGAGCCGGTGCTTCGGTCCGGGTCGGGGCCCTCGTCGGGCAGCGGTGACCTGCCGTTGCCGGAAGGCGTGCACCAGCTCCAGCAGGATGGCCAGCAGGATCACGGGCACTCCGACCGCCCCGAGCAGGTTGAGGGGCGGCAGACTGAGATCGTTGACCCCCTGCTGCCCGACCACGCCGCGGATCGACTCGAGCGCGTGCACGCGGGAGTTGCTCAGCACGACGGAACTGCCGGCGGAGGCGTTCACCCCGGTGTCGATCGCGTTGACGCTGACCCGGTCGGCGTGGACGGATCCGGTCGATCGTGAGTTGATCCCCTGCCGGGCGGAGTCGATCGATGTGCCGGAGATGCTGGTGGCCGCGGCGGCGTCGATACCCGTGCTGCCACCGACGATCCGGCCGCCCACGATCCGGGCGTCCGGAGTGAACGTCCGCACTCCGTCGGACACGACGTGGTTCACGGTCATGTCGGTCACGACGACCCCACTCGTCCCTTCCGCCGTGACGATCCCGTCGTGTCCGCGGTTGACCACGATCCCCGTGATCGCGACATCGCTAGCGCCCCGTTCGATCCGCACGCCGGTGCGGGAGTCGTCGGTCTGCACAGCGTCCAGCTGGACCTGGTGCCCGCCGTCTGCGATGCCGGCGACCATGGCGCCGGTGAACGTGGATTCCCGCACGTCGAGACCGTGTGTGGTCTTCTCGATCACCATGCCGCGGAGGCCACCGGTGCTCCGCATCCGGTCGACCACCGTTCCGGTGCTGTTGACGTGGATGAACAGGCCGATCGGCTGGTCGACTGCGGTGAAGTCGGTGACGACGGAGTTGGTCGACCGGCTCAGCTGCAGCCCGCCGCCCTTGTCGGATGCGGTCGTGACCCCGGTGATCCGCGCGCCTTGTTGTCCGACGACGGCGACCCCGTAGTCGCCGTTGCCCGTCGTCGAGACGCCGGTGATGGGTCGGCTCGAGCTCACGCCGGTGACGACCACCCCGCTTCCACCGTTGCCCGTCGCGCGGATCCCGTTCATCGTGGTGTCGCGGTCGCCCTTCAGGTCGACCCCGTCCTCCGCCGAGTCGCTCGCGGTCACGTCCTGGAGATGCACGCCCACCGAGCCGGAGAGCTCGAGGCCGGTGCTGTTGCGGGCCAGCGTCGTGCGGATCAGTGAGCCAGTGCTGTCGGGGTTGAACAGCACGCCGGGCCGGCCCGAGTCGGTGCCCCCCGGCAGCGTGCCGAGATCGCTGATCGTGGCGTCGGTGGCCTCGAGCCTGCCCTTCGACGAGACGACGATGGCCGGTCGACCGGCCGCCGAGGGTGGCAGTGCCAGCTGGGAACGGGGGTCGGCGGAGGTGACCGAGACGCCGCGCAGGACGACCCGGCCACCACCGGTGTAGAGCGAGGCGGCGTCGGCCGGCGTCGCTCCACCGACCAGCTTCAGGGTTCGCACGTCGCCGCCGGAGTCCAGCACCGCGCCGGGGGTCAGGACCATGGCCGCGCTGAGCGTCGCCGAGCCACCGGCGACCGTCAACCAGGAGCTGGGCAGGTACCGGTCGAGCGCGCTGATGGCGGCGTGTCCGGAGAAGGGTTGTCTTCTCATGAGCTGCCCGTCGGTCACCAGGTCGATGCTCCCGGGCCGGAGGATGACCATCCGGTGCGGCTGGCCGTGCAGCTCCCACGACGTCCGGACCCTGCCGGCGTCCGCTTCCAGGTCGGCTGCTCTCCGGGCCGCCTCGGCCCGGTCGTTCGGCTGGGCCGGGGCGGCCACGGTGGGGGAGGGGCCCGGAGTGGGCGCTACCGCCGTGCGGGGTGCCGGCGCGGACGGGGGCGCCGGTTGCTCCGGCGGCTCCGGCCTGAGGGCCTGCGGCGGCCTGCGGACCGGCGGCCGGGCGGGAACTGCCCTCGCGGGGGGTTCCGGTGCCGCGGGTTCCGGTGCCGCGGGTTCCGGTACCGAGGTGTCCGGCGCCGAGGTGTCCGGCGCCGAGGTGTCCGGCGCCGAGGTGTCCGGTTCGGAGGTGTCCGGCGCAGAGGTGTCCGGTTCGGTGCTGTCTGGCTCGGAGGAGTCCGGCGCGGACGTGTCCGGTCCGGACGTGTCCGGTCCGGAGGTCTCGGGTCCGGAGGCTTCGCCGTCCGGCGGGGCCTGGCGTGGACCACGCGGTCGGTGCGGACCGTCGCGCGGCCCGGGTGGTCCGTCGCCACTCCGGCCGTGCCTGTTGGGAGGCCGCCTCACCCGCCGCGACGGATCGCGCCCACGGTCCGGTCCCGCGGTGGGCGGCGGGCCGTCCGACGCCGTGCCGGGCGTATCCCCCGCCGCCGCCCCCGCCGCCGCCGTCGCCCCGGCTGCCGGCGCCACGGCCGTCGGAGCGGCCGCGACCGCCGCGCCGGGCGTCGCCGCGAGGGCGAGCAGCGCGGCGATCGCACACCAGGGGAGCAGTCGGCCGACCCGGTATCGGCTCGGTCGGGTGCTTGTCATGCCGGTACCCCGTCCGGGGTGGATCCTGGCTGCTCGGTGCGGACGACCTCGCCGTTCTCGACGGCCACCTGCCGGGTGAGCCAGCGCTGCCTGCGGATGGTGAACAGGGCCTGCAGCTTGATCAAGGCCATGATCCACGAGACGACCACGTATCCGGGGATGAAGAAGAACGAGGAGGGCCGCCTGCGCAGGTGGGGCAGCAGCTTCGCCGACCGGCTGATCTGCCACCAGACCGCCAGGACGGCGGCGAACACCCAGTTGTGCCGCACCAACGAGTGGATCATGAACGCCGGCCCGAACAACAGGGTGAAGCTGCTGACGCCCTTGTCGACCATCGTGTAGGCGAGGAAGGGGTGCCGCCACACCCAGGGCCGCGACAGCGCCCGCAGGTCGGAACGCCACGTGTTGCGCGCCCACCTGAGGCGCTGGCGGAAGAAGATCCGCCAGCGGGTGGGGAAGGTCGACCACACCTCGGCCGTCCGTTGCATGTACGTGAGATGGCCGCGCTCCAGGATGAGGGTCGTCAGGCGCTTGTCGTCGCCCGACAGGCACGGCACACCCCAGAACGTCTCGTGCATGAACTCTTCCTCGACCTCGAGCAGCAGCGCGCGGCGGTAGATCGCTGTACGTCCGGACAGGCACGACACGGCCTGGCCGAGCAGGGTCTGGCTGGCGTTCTCGTCGAAGTACCGGTGATCGAGGAACATGTCGGTGATGCGGGCCAGGAAGCCCGTGGACGCGTAGACGTTCTGCCGGGTTCCGACGCCTCCGATGCGGGGGTCCGCGAACGGCTTGCACACCTCGTCCGCGACGTCCCGGGCCCAGATGGTGTCGGAGTCGACAAGCGCGACCAACTCGGTGCCGGCCGCCCGCCATCCCCGGCGCAACGCGTCCCGTTTTCCCGGTACGTCAGTGATCAGCACCTGTACCGGGTAGCGGGCGGCGACCTCCTGGCAGTCCTCGTCGGAGACATCGATGACGAGGATGACGTCGACCCTGTTCGCCAGCCAGGACTCGATCGCGGTGGCGAATACCTCCGGATCCTCCTGGTACACCGGTACGACCACGGTGATCGGCAGCCGGTGGTCGTTCAGCACCGGCTTGTACAGCACTGCGGGGACCCGCCGCACGAGCCAGCATCCCCACCGAACCAGGCCGAGCACACCGAGCGGTGTGCCCAGCACGTAGTAGTAGAAAGGGAGCGTCATGCCGTCGTGATGCCGGCTGCCGCCTTTCCGGCGGCTTCGACCTCCTGCTTGACCACGCTCTCGAGCCGGTCGTTCGTCTCGACCACGGCTCGCAGCAACGGCATGTCGACCCCGATCGTGCTGGAGTATCCGAGGAATCCGCAGGTGTCCTTGGGCAGGCAGACTCCGCCGTAGGGGGCGCCGCCGCGGATTCCGTACTGCGGGTTGGTCGAGCCTTCGGCGGACTTCGCGACCGTGGCCGCGATCGGGTCGAGGTCGAGGCCGAGCTTCCGGGCGACGAGCCACATCTCGTTCCAGAAGCTGATCTTCGTGGCGTTGAAGATGTTGTGCGCACATTTGACGAGCTCGGCCTCGGCCGGGTCGGAGAACGTGCGCATCTCGCCGCCGAACGGTGCGAGCAGTTCGCGCAGCCGAGCCACGGTCTGCGGGTCCCGGCTGGCGATGACGGTCATCCACGGGTGGCTGAAGTCCTCGGCCGCGGAGACGGCGCGCAGGAACTCCGGGTTCGAGGCCAGGCGGAACCCGTCACCGGCGGTCATACCGGAGTTCTCCTCGAGCACCGACCGCACCAGTCCTTCTGTGGTGCCGGGCTCCACCGTCGACCGCACGACGACGGTGTGCTGTGCGCTCGACGCGGCCAGGGCTCGACCGACGGCGGCGGAACCCGCCGTGAACGCCCCCAGGTCGTAGCCCCACCCCGCGTTCGGCGTGGGCAACGTCAGGAAGATGAAGGAGTCCGGCTCGGAGGTCAGGTCCAGCTCCGTCCGTGCGTCCAGGCCCTGAGCCCGCAGGTCACGCACCCGTGGCACCGAGGTGTCAATGAATGTCACTGTGTTTCCGGCGGCCAGGAACCCCATACCTGTCGCTGTTCCGACGACGCCGGACCCCACGACAAATACCCTCGACGGCTGCATTTCGCACGCCTCTCGCTCGCACCATGATCGATCACGTGATCGAGTAAGAGTGTGCAGACCGGATCGAACGTGTTGCACGCCGGTGCCGGGTCGCCACGGGCGCGCTCAATCGAACCGTGTGGCGACTCGACCGAGTTTTCCCAGCTCAAAGGCTTGTCTATATGTCGCTTTTAGCGCAGTGCTGTTACTCGATGACGAGGTGTATACCAGCGGCCTACGTCAAGAGTGACCAACGCCATTCGAAATCCGGCTCGTTCTGAGATGAAACTGTTCGGGATCGGAAACGCTTATGCGTCGATAGATCATTGCTGGGCAGATTTGTACCCCCTTTCTCATCTCATTGATCCGTGCGGAGCATTCCTCCCACGTTCGGAGGCGGTCTGCGTGTCGCGAAGGAAGGGGTGATCTGTCCGTGATCACGCAACGGGCTGTGGGATGTGCCTGATGTCCGGCCCGATCCTCCTCGGCCTCCCGCGGTGCCAGGACCTCGACGATCCCTCCGGCGGCCAGGACGGGACCGCTCCTGTGTCCGACGCCTCGTGGGCCCGCGCGATCTGCGATCGCACTCTGCGCCCCTCGCGATCCCCAAGTTCGCCCCATCCCTCTACCGGAGCCGGACGATGTTGCCGAGACGCGCGAATCCTCGCGATCCGGTCCGCGGTACAGCGCTGCTGTCGGCGGCTGTTGCTGACGTGCCCACCTCGGGCGCCTGCGGTGGCGACACCGGTCGACGAACCGCCCGAAGCGTGCATGGGGGCTATGACATCCACGCTGCCCAGGATTCCCGGTCAAATGCCTCACAGCGCACATATGGCGAAGGTTTTCGCACGCTTCAGGATCATTCGACAGCGTGGCATGTTTCGCCACCTCGAGAAGTGTCAGCGTTGATCACGAGTCGAATTCGGTGAATGTGCCGGCGGCTCGCCCGCAAGTTCTCCTCGCTCGACCACATCAGCGGTGGCCGCGCGATCTGGAATGTCGTGACCACCTCCTACCCGGGCGACGCCGTGAACTTCGGCGGCGCCTTTCCGGAGAAGACCGACCGCTACAAGCGTGCACGGGAGTTCGTCGAGGTCTGTAAGGGGCTGTGGGACAGCTGGGCCCACGACGCCTTCCCGCAGGACAAGACGACCGGCCAGTTCCTCGACTCCGGCCGGGTGCACACGCTGACCACCACGGCGACAACTTCACCGTGCGCGGTCCGCTGAACCTCGCGCGCAGCCCGCAGGGCTACCCGGTGCTGTTCATGGCGGGCCAGTCCGAGCCGGGGCGAGAGCTCGCCGCGCAGCTCGCCGACTGCCTGTTCTCCGTGGCGCAGACCAAGGAGGCGAGCATCGAGGTCGTCCGCGACATCAAGGGCAGGATGGCCGGGTACGGCCGCGAGCCGCACGAGCTGAAGATCATCCCGGGCGTCCGCGTCAAACGTCGCGCAGTCCCGCGACGAGGCACTCGCCCTCTACCGCGAGCTGAACGCTCTGGTGTCGCCCGCGCTCGGCGTCCAGTACCTGTCGAGCATGGTCAAGGAGGATCTGGCCCCGTATCCGCTCGACGGCCCGCTGCCCGACCTGTCCGCCGAGGTCGACGGGATCACGAGCCGCAGGCAGAGCGTGTGGGCGATGGCGTCACGGGAGGGCCTCGCGATCCGCCAGACCTACCAGCGGCTGCTCGCCGCCGGCGACACCCCGCCGTTCACGGGCACCGCGGCCGAGGTCGCCGACGAGTTGGAGGACTGGTTCCGCTCCGGGGCGTGCGACGGGTTCATGGTGAGGGTTCCGACGCTGCCGCTCGGGCTCGAACGGGTCGTCGACCTGCTCGTGCCCGAGCTGCAGCGACGCGGGATCTTCCATGACGACTACTCGGGGGCGACGCTGCGGGAGGAGCTCGGCCTGCGGGTGCCGGACAACCCGCACTTCACGCCTCGGACGGCGGGCGCCGGGAGCGCCAGAGCAACCACGCGAAGTACGGCGTGCCGATCAGCGAGGTGAGTGCGCCCGCAGGCAGCTGGGCAGGCGCGATGACGGTGCGGCCGACGGCGTCGGCGAGCCCGACGAGCAGCGCGCCGAGCAGAGCGGCGACCGGGAGCACACGGGCGTGCCGGGCCCCGACGAGGGCGCGCGCCGCGTGCGGGGCGACGAGTCCGACGAACGCGAGCACGCCGATCGCGGCGACGGCGGTGGCGGTGAGCAGCGCCGCGGCGCCCAGCAGGAGCACCCGGGTCCGGGAGAGCCGGATGCCGAGCACCTGCGGGGTGTCGTCGTCGACCGCGAGGAGGTCGAGCTCGTTGCGCCGGCCGACGAACAGCGCGAGGAGCAGCACCAACGCGCCGACCACGGGCAGCACCTGCGGGAACGTGCGCCCGTACGTCGAGCCGGCCAGCCAGGTGAGCGCCTTCGTCTCGTTGAACGGGTCGGTGGACACGATCATCACGGTGATGAGCGCCATGGCCCCGTAGGAGACCCCGACGCCGATCAGGACGAGCCGGTCGGACGCCATGCCGCCACGCACGGCGAGCCCGAACACGAGGGCGGCGGCGAGCAGCGCACCGAGCGCGGCGCTGCCGGCGAGCGTCCAGACCCCGACGGCCGGGACGATCGTGATGACCGCGACGGCCGCGACCCCCGCACCGCCGCTGACGCCGAGCAGCGCGGGCTCGGCGAGCGGGTTGCGGCACACCGCCTGCACGGCCGTGCCCGCCACCGCGAGCGCGGCCCCCGCGAACAGGGCCGCGACCACGCGCGGCACCCGCGTGTCCAGCACGAACGTGGTGATCGGGCCCGCGCGACCGGTCAGCCAGTTGAGGACGTCGCCTGTGAGCAGCATCGTGTCGCCGAGCAGCAGCCCGCCCACCGCCACCACCGCGGTGGCCGCGAGCGTCACGGCCGTGACGACGAGGAATCCCGTGCGGTCGCGCAGCCGCCCCGAGTGTGCGGCGGCGACCTGCCGCACCGGGCCCGACTCGCGGAACCGGCGGGCCACGGCCACGAGGACGACCGCGCCGAAGAGGGTGGTCACCACCCCCGTCGGCACCTCGACGCCGCCCTGCCCGCCGAGCACGAGCCGCACCAGCACGTCGGCCGCGAGCACCACGCCGACCCCGGCGAGCGCTGCCATGGGCAGCAGTACCCGGTGCCGGCGCAGCCCGGGCACCAGCGGCGCGACGAGCCGGAGCACGGCAGGCGCGCACAGGCCCACGAAACCGACCGGGCCCGCCACCGTCACCGCGGAGGCGGAGAGCAGCACCGCGAGCACGTTCACGAGCACGCGGGTGCGGCGGACCGGGACGCCCAGCACCGCGGCGGTGTCGTCGCCGAGCCCGAGGACGTCGAGCCTGCGGCCGAGCACGACGAGACCGGCGAGGCCGAGCAGCACGACCGGGCTCATCCGGGCCACCGCATCGAGCCCGGTCTGCGCGAGCTGGCCGCTGCCCCAGGCGTAGAGCCCCGAGGTCTCCTGTGAGAACAGCAGCAGGAGCACGCTCGTGAGCGAGAAGAGCGCGAGTGCGACCGCGGACCCGGCCAGCACGAGCCGGGTCGGGCCCGTGCCGCCGCCCGACAGCGCGAACACGAGCGCCGCGGCGGCGAGACCGCCCGAGAACGCGACGAGCGCCGACAGTTCGATGGGCACGGCCAGGCCGAACGCCGCGACGGCGACGACCGCGAAGTACGCGCCCGCGTCGACCCCGAGGGTGTCCGGCGACGCGAGCGCGTTGCGGCTGACGGACTGCAGCGCGGCGCCTGCCGCACCCAGTGCCGCCCCGACCACGAGGGCGGCGAGCAGCCGGGGCACGCGCGAGGCGACCAGGACCGCGGCGGTGCCGTCGGTGCCCGACCCGGTGAGCAGCGCCAGCAACTGGCCGACACCGACACCCGATGTGCCCTGGGTGAGGTGCACGGCGCCGAGCAGCAGCACCGCACAGACACCCACCACGGCAGCGGCGGCGACGCGCGACGGCACCGCGCGCGGCGCCGGCAGCGGGTCGGCGGAGACCTCCGAGACCCCGGCCCTGCTCACCGCCTCAGCCGGCCAGTGCCGCGGTGACGGCGTCGACGTACTGCCTCATCGACGCAGGCCCGCCGAACATCCAGATCCCGTCCGGAAGCCGGGTGACGTTGCCGGCCTGCACGAACGGCAGCGACGCCCACACCGCGTTGCCCGCGAGTCCGTCCACGAAGGGATCGGGGCCGTCGGCGTCGTTGGCGTAGTAGATGAACTCGACGTCCCCGAGCGTGGTCAGCCCTTCGACGTCGGTGGTCGCGAGGCCGTAGTCGCTGTCGCCGGTGAGCGGCCACGCGTTGACGAGGCCGAGCTCCTGCGACACGGACTCGACCAGCGATCCCTCGGTGAACGGGCGGATCGAGAGACGCCCGCCGTCGAGGTAGCCGTCGGCGAAGGCGAACCGGCGCCCGCCCAGCCCGGCCGCCGTCAGCCGCGCGGCGCCGTCTCCGAGCGCGGTGTCGAAGTCGGCGAGCTGGCGCTGCGCGGCAGCCTGGGTGCCGGTCAGCGTGGCGACCAGCTCGACGTTGCGGCGCATCTGGCCGATGCTGTCGGAGGCGTCGGCCGGACGCACGAGCACCACGGGCGCGATCGCCTCCAGCTGCGTGACGGCGCCTTCGGGCAGGTCGGTGGTGGCGAGGACGAGGTCGGGACGCAGGCCGGCGATCGCCTCGACGCTCGGCTCACCCCGCACCCCGACGTCGGTGACCTCGCCCTGCAGCGGTGCGGCCTTCACCCAGTCCGTGTAGCCCTTGACGTCCGCAACGCCGACCGGCTTCACGCCCAGCGAGACCAGGTGCTCGACGACGTTCCACTCGAGCCCGACCGGCCTGGTCGCCGGGCCGTCGAGGGTGACCTGCCTGCCGCGCCCGTCGGTGACGGTGATGGGTGCACCGCCGCCCGCGGTGGGTGCGGAGCCCGCGTCGTCCGGTGCCTCCGTGGTGCCGCAACCGGCGAGGAGCAGTGCGACCAGGCCGGTCACCGCCACCCATGGACCGCGCCGCCAGGATCGTCTCATCTGGTGTCCTCCCCACTTCCCGCTGTCGCGGTTCCCTTCCTGCGCGTGCTGTGCCGGCCCACCGGCCGGATGCGCAGGGACTCCGTCACCGGGTCGTGGTCGACCGCGACCTCGATCCCGTAGGCCGCCGTGAGGATCTCGCCGGTGAGCACCGCCTCCGGTGGGCCGGCGGCGCACACCCGCCCGTCGGCGAGCAGCGCGACCTCGTCGGCGACGGCCGCGGCGTGCTCCAGGTCGTGCAACACCACGCCGATCGCCACCTGGTCGTCGTCGGCGAGATCGCGCAGCAGTTCGAGCATCTCGACCTGGTAGCGCAGGTCGAGGTGGTTGGTCGGCTCGTCGAGCAGCAGGACGCCCGTGTCCTGGGCCAGGCAGCAGGCGAGCCAGACGCGCTGCAGCTGGCCGCCGGACAGCTCGTCGACGGGACGGTCGGCGATGCCGGCCACCCCGGTCGCCTCCATCGCTCGCGCCACCACGGCCGGGCCGGCGATGTCCTCGCGGCCGAACCGGCCACGGTAGGGATGGCGGCCGAAGCCGACCACGTCACGTACCGAAAGCCCGACCGGCACCGGCCGGCTCTGCGCGAGCAGCGTGACGCGGCGGGCGAACTCGCGGCGGGTCAGGGCGAGCGCGTCCAGCGCTTCGGGACCCTCGGGGTCGCCGCCGATCAGGATCTGCCCGCTCCGGGGCGGGTGCAGCCGGGCGAGCGCCCGCAGCAGCGTCGACTTGCCGCTGCCGTTCGGACCCACCAGCGCCGTGACGAAACCGGAGCGCAGCCGGACGCCGGCCCCGTGCACGACGTCGACGCCGTGGTAGCCGAGGTCGAGGTCGACGCCACGCAGCTCAGTGGCCGGCCGGGGAGCGGGGAGCACGAACAGAGGATAGGCTACCTTTACTTGGACGCAAGGGGGGAGTGACCAGGATGCGCACGATCCGTAGTGAGTCCGAGCTCCGCGAGTACGTACGGGATCCCTCGGCCGCGATCGCAGGCAAGGCGATCGATCACATCGACGACGCCTCCGCGCGGTTCATCGCGGCCAGCCCGATGTTCATCCTCGCCACCAGCGGGGCCGACGGCTCGTGCGACGTCTCGCCGCGCGGCGACCCTGCAGGCAGCGTGCTCGTGGTCGACGACAGGACGCTGGCATTCGGCGACCGCAAGGGCAACCGCCGCCTCGACAGCATGCGCAACATCCTCGGCAACCCCGCCGTCGGAATGCTCTTCGTCGTCCCCGGGGTCGGCGACACACTCCGGGTGAACGGCACGGCCCGGGTGGTCGCGGATGCCGCCTACCTCCCCCGGCTGACGGTCGCAGGCGTCACCCCGGACCTCGCGATCGAGGTCACCGTCGACGAGCTGTTCCTGCACTGCACGAAGGCGTTCGCGCGTTCGGCGCTCTGGGATCCGGAGACGTGGCCCGCCGAGAACGACGTGCCGTCGGCCGGGCAGATCGTGCGAAGCCAGCACGGCATTCCGGCCCCGGCCCGGGTCATCGACGCGGCCTTGCGCCACGACGCCCGCGTCAACCGATACTGAGCGGATGGATCACCACGGGAGCGGCGAGCTCCTGCTGCGCTCGGCCCGGGTGGCCGGCCGGATCGTGGACATCACGATCGAGGCGGGCCTCGTGACCGCACTCGGCCCGGAGCTGACCGCATCCCGTGCTGCCGAGGTGGTGCCGCTCGACGGACGGCTCGTCCTGCCCGGGTTGTGGGACAACCACGTGCACTTCGACCAGTGGACGCTGGCGCGCCGCCGGCTCGATCTCGGCTCGGCGCGGTCGGCAGGCGCGGTCGTGGAGCTGGTGGCCCAGCGGATGCGCACCGATCCGCCGGAACCGGACACCGCACTCGTCGGCGTCGGGTTCCGGGACGCGCTCTGGCCCGACGTCCCGCACCGAACCCTGCTCGACCCGGTGACCGGAGCGACGCCCGTCGTGCTCGTCTCCGCCGATCTCCACTGCTGCTGGCTGAACTCCGCCGCCGCGCGGACATACGGATGGGCCGCCCATCCCACCGGGGTGCTCCGGGAGACCGACTGGCACCCCATCATGGAAGACACGAGGAAGGTGCCGGCGCACCTGCTCGACGCCTGGGCGCGGGAGGCCGCGCAGGAGGCGGCGGCGCGCGGAGCGGTCGGCGTCGTCGACTTCGAGGCACCGTGGCAGCTCGACGCCTGGGCCGGCCGGATCTCCCGCGGCTGCACCTCCCTGCGGGTCGTGTCGTCGGTGTGGCCGTCCCATCTCGACGAGGCGATCTCACGCGGGCTGCGCACCGGCGACCCGATCCCCGGATCGGCCGGGCTCCTCACCATGGGCCCGCTCAAGGTCGTCAGCGACGGGTCCCTCAACACACGCACGGCCTACTGCCAGGACCCCTACCCCGGACTCGAGGGAACGGCGCACCCGTGTGGCGTCCTGCTCGTCGCGCCCGAGGATCTCGTGCCGCTGCTGCGCAGGGCCACGGCAGCCGGTATCGACGCCGCGGTGCATGCGATCGGCGACCGGGCCAACACCCTCGCGCTCGATGCGTTCGCCGCGAGCGGCGCACGCGGCCGTATCGAGCACGCCCAGTTGCTGTCCACACCGGACGTCGTCCGGTTCGCCGAGCTCGGGGTCGTCGCGAGCGTGCAGCCCGAGCACGTCGTCGACGATCGTGACGTCGCCGACCGCTACTGGAAGGGCCGGACCAACCGCGCCTTCCCCTACCGGTCGCTGCGGGACGCCGGGGCCGAGCTCGTGCTCGGGTCGGACGCCCCGGTCGCCCCCCTCGACCCGTGGGTCAGCATCGCCGCCGCCGTCCGGCGCAGCGCGGACGATCGCCCGAGCTGGCACGGCGAGCAGGAGATTCCCTTCGACGTCGCGCTCGCCGCGTCGACCGGGCCGGACGGACCGGTCCGTGTCGGCAGACGGGCCGACCTGATCGTCACCGAGGACGACCCCGCGGAACTGGATGCCACGGCGCTCCGCACCTTCCCGGTGGTGGGGACGATGATCGGCGGCCGCTGGACGCACCAGATGGGCCTGGAGCCGCGGTGACCCGGCGCTACGTCCGGCCCTGACCGTCTCCGCCCGCCATGGTCATGAGCCGGACACCGCGGCAGCCTCCGCGTGAGCGGCGCGAGGGTCGTCGGCCGTGGATTCGATGGTGGTACCCGGCGTGTAGAACATCTCGACGACGTCGTGCACCTCGACGTGCCGGTGCCAGTGGCCCTTGGGCACGATGGCGAACTGACCGGCGGTGAGTGGCAGGCGATGGTGCTCGGTGTCGGTGAGGATCTCGACGGTGACGCTGCCGGAGAGGACCATCAGCAGCTCGTCGGTATCGGGGTGGAGCTCCCAGTCGGACCGGTCGAGCCGATCGCCGTAGTACATGCAGAACGCGCCGCCGTTGAACGACGCGAGTTCCCGGAAATCGAATGGCGAGAGGTTTCCGGCGAGGGCAACGGGGTCGTGGCTACGCATTGCCCGATGGTGGGGTGTCTGACGACCGTACGTCTTGTACGAATGTTCCGCAGTGAACCCGGGGCCAGGCTGTGGACGGGCGGCCGGGTGCCGACGGTCGTACGACATCCCCCAGAACCGCAGCGTCCGGCCTGCGCAGCGGGTCGCGTCGTCCATTTCCCGCGCCGGAGGGGCGGAACATTCGTCCAAGGCCCAGACGCGAACTGACGGCGACGGTGGGTCCATGAGTGCCACGGGGCCCGAGGAACGAATCCGGGCGGTGGAAAGGCGCGTCTCGGCCGCCTATGGGCTGTCGATGACGGAGCACGTGATTTCGCTCGAGAACCCAGCGGTTCAGTTGCGGGTTCAGGCCACGGGCTCGGGCCTGCCCGTGATCTACGTCAACGGGATCTCGGCTCCGGGCATGGGGTTCGCACCCCTCGTCGCCCAGCTGCCCGGGCACCGCCACCTTCTGCTCGACCTGCCTGGGCACGGTCTCGCACCGCCCTACCAGTGGCAGGGCCGATCTCTCCGCGAGCTGGCGGTGCAGGTGCTGACGCGGACGGTGGACGAACTCGGACTCGAACGCGCGGCCGTCGTCGGCAGCTCCCTGGGTGGCTTGTTCACGTTGTGGACGGCGATCGACGCACCGGCGCGCCTGTCGCGAGCCGTGATCGTCGGCGCGCCCGCGACAGCGCTTCCCGGAACCCGTGTGACCGCCTCGATGGCGGCGATGGCGTCCCCGGTGCGGGGCCGGGTCGCGCAGCTGGCGATGCGGCTGCCGTCGCCGAGGTTCGTGGCCCGCGCCGCCCTTGCGGAGGCGATCGGGACCCCGGCGGCGCACTGCATGTCCGACGATCTCGTCGACCTCCACCGCCTTCCGCTCCGCCTGCGCGGGCAGGCCGCCTCGTACCGCGCGTTGCTGCGCCGCCTGATGAACGGACCCACCCCGTGCCCCGAGAACGTCCTCACCGATGGGGAACTGGCGTCGATCACGACGCCGCTCCTCTTCGTCTGGGGCGAGCAGGAGAGGTTTCGCTCACCCCAGCTGGGTCGTCCGAGCGTGGCGAAGATCCCTCGGGCGCGGTTGGCGGTCGTACCCGGCGGGCACAACCCCTGGTTCGACGACGTCGCCCGGACCGCGGCGCCGATCTGCGCGTTCCTCACGGCGCCGGAGGAATGAACTGCCCGGTCCAGGCCCGCCCTCACCCCGTGGCGGCTGTTCGACGAGTGAGGACGGACCCGTTCAGCCGGCCGTCGAGGGGAGGTTGCACGACTCGCGCGACACCAGGGCACGGTCGCGGTTCTTGAAGATGCCGATCGTCTCCCGGGTGAACAGCGCCATGAGGATCGCGGCCAGCAACTGGAGGGCGGCGAGGAAGTAGAGGCCGTAGTCGAAGCCTCGGACGCTGGAGAAACCCCCGCCGAAAGCGATCAGCGCGCCCAGCAGGATGGGGGACAGGCCGCCGATGCCCTGGCCGACCATCTGCAGCCCGTTGCCGATGGCCACCGCGCCCTTCTCGCTGGAGTCCGAGGACAGCGAGTACAGCACCGGGTAGATGGCGTTGGTGGCCATACCCAGGAACAGCTGCACGCCGATGAGCCAGCCGAGGCTGATGCCGGTCTGCTGCAGCAGGAGCACTGCCACGGTCAGCCACAGGAAGCAGATGATCAGCGTGTACTTGCGCCCGAGGCGGTCGGAGACCGTCCCCCAGAGGACCTGGCCGATACCACCGGTGATGGTGAAGATCACGCTGTAGGCAGCCACCTGGGCGAAGTCGTAGTGCGCGACGAACGCGAGATACAGCGGGATCCAGAAGTTGATCCCGGTGTAGATCGCCAGTCCGAGGCCGGACGCTATCGCGCTGACCAGCACGTTCGGGTTGCGCAGCGCGCGGCCGACCGCCCCGGGCGCGGACCCGGCCCCGTCCTGGTCGGCCGCGCCGCCGGTGACCGGGACGGTGAGGCCACGGGCGCGGGTGTCCGCCACGAACGCGTCGAACCGGCCCCTGCTCGACGCCCACCAGTAGAAGATCAGGATCGGGACGGTGATCAGCGGCACCAGCAGGAACACCAGGCGCCAGTTCTGGCTGCCGAAGCCGGCCAGGATGACGGCCACCGCCCAGCCGCCGATCAGCGATCCCCACGGGAACGCCGTGTGGTGCAGTCCCTGGGCGAAGCCTCGCCGCTCCACCGGCCACCACTCCGCCACCGCGGTGACCTCGAGCGACTCGCCGGTCCCGCTGAACGCGTTCTTGATCGCCTGCAGGGTGAACAGGCCGGCGAAGCTGTGGGTCAGGATGCCGATCCCGGTGAGCAGGGAGAACACCAGGTAGCCGAGAGCCACCGGCAACTCGCGGAACTTCCGCGCCCAGCCGTGCCCACCCTTGTCGGACCAGACCGACAGGGGCAGGACCAGGACGGACTGGGCAAGGGTGAGGAATCCGGTGAACAGCCCGAGCTCGCCGGGAGTGACCCGGAACTCCTGAACGATGGAAGGTTGGACCAAAAACACCAAGTTCCGCATGATGCCGTTCATGGCGTAAACGAGCCACAACGCGACGAGCACGAGCCAGGAGTATTTGAAACCGATTTTTGCGCGCCGGCGTGAAGGCGCGATCTCGTCAAGTGCCATGCATGCAACCCCTATGTGACATGCCGCGGACAACCCCCCGGCGTCGAGCCGGGGTCGGAGCGTCGCTGCGACGTGGACTTCAAAATAAGCGCGGCGTTCTGCGGCTTGCAATCCCGTACCGCATGGCGAAACGACCTCGGGAAAGGCGTGAACCGCCCGGCACGCTCCGTGCTCGGAATTGCCGGATTTCTCCGTGTCTCAGCCGGCTTGGGTGGTGGGTCGCCTGCCGAGCCGGTGGCTCGCCCGTTCAGCCACGGCGCGCACGGTCCGGCTGAGTGCCTCCACCCCGGTGGCGCGTAGGCGGAACTCGGGGAGCATCACCGACAGCGCGGCCACCGCTTCGCCGGAGGGCTTGCGCACCACCGCGCCGACCGCGCACACCCCCGGGCGGAGGTAGCTGTGGTTCACCGCGTAGCCGGCCTCGCGTGCCTCGACGAGGACCCTCCGGAGCGCCGACGGATCGGTGATCGTGTCAGGGGAGTGACTGGTCAGCTGACCGGTCAGGTACTCGTCGCGCAGTTCCTCGTCCGCGGCCAGGATGGCCAGCCCCCCGGCGACCGCGTGCGGCGGCCAGACCGTGCCGATCTGCGCCACGGTCACGACCGGATGGGACGACGGGATCGAGTCCAGGCAGACCGCGAACCGGCCGGCCAGAACCGTCAGCAGGACCGTCTCCTGGGTTCTGGCGTGCAGTTCCTCCACCGCCCCGCGCAGTTCCTGGCGCAGGTCGATCTCGCTGGATGCTCGCGCACCGGGGATCAGGCAGCGCGAGCCGAGCCGGTAGCGCGAGTCCTCCAGCTGTTCCAGGTAGCCGTTGGCCTGGAGGGTGCGGGCCAGGCGGAACGCGGTGGCCTTCGAGGTGGTGAGCCGGGCGGCGAGCTCGGTGACGCCCAGGGGCGGCCCTTCCGCGACGGCTTCGAGCATCCGGAGGGCGCGCTCAACGGACGACAGGCCCGCCTCGGTTGACGGTGGCACCCCGTCCAGGCTACTCGGGCCGGTAACGGTTGTGGTTAAGCTGCTTGGGACACTTTTAGCATACCGAAGTATGTGAAAGCGGGTGAAATGGACGACTTGCGGCAACTCGTCGGAAAACGCGTGGTTCTCACGGGTGGCGCCACCAACATCGGCCGAGCGACCGCGTTGTTGATCGCCAAGCACGGTGCGCGTCTGGTGATCGGTGATCTCAATGCCGAGGGCGCCGAAGAGACAGTTCGCGCCATCGCCGACAAGGGTGGTGAGGCATCCTTCGTGCACACCGACGTCACGGACGAAGATTCGGTGGCCCGGCTGATCGAGACGAGCGCGGAGCGTCTCGGCGGGGTCGACGTGGCCTTCTTCAACGCGGGAATGCAGCGTTCCGGCCCGGTCACGGAGTTCAGCGCCGAGGACTGGGACGCGCTGTTCCGGGTCAATCCCCGGCACTGCTTCCTGGGGGCCAAGCACGTGGTGCCCCACCTGAGGGCCGCGGGCGGCGGCGTGATCGTCTTCACGGCCTCGCTGGCCGCGGTGAAGGGCGGTCCGGGGCTCACCGCGTACTCGGCCTCCAAGGGAGCGATCGTCGCGTTCGGCAGGGCACTGGCCACTGAGCTGGCCCCGGACGGGATCCGGGTGAACACCATCTGCCCCGGCTGGGTGGACACCCCGTTCAACGATCCCGCCGTCGACTTCATGGGCGGGCGCGAAGCCCAGGACGAGGTCGTCAAGCGGATCGTGCCGCTGGGCAGGCAGGCGACGCCGGACGAGATCGCGTCGGGCGTGCTCTACCTGGCCTCGGACGCGTCCTCGTACATGACCGGCCAGATCCTGCTGGTGGACGGCGGTGTGGCGTAGCGGCCCCCGGGATTGCAGGGGCCGGTGTCGGCCGTGCCCTCAGTTGCCTGCGCCGAGGCTCGACATGAACGCTGGCGGGTAACGGTCGCCGCGCGCCGCGCCCGCCGGCACCGCCTTCTCGATCTCGGCGAGGTCGTCCGCGGTGAGGTTCAGCTCCGCCGCGGGGAGTGCCTCGGCCAGCCGCTCGCGGGTGCGGGCGCCGACCAGCGGCACGATGGTCTCGCCCTGCGCGGCCACCCAGGCGATGGCCAGCTGGGCGACGGTGCAGCCCTTCGTCTCGGCGACCCGGCGCAGCGCCTCCACCAGGGCGAGGTTGTGCTCCACGTTCCCGTTCGAGAACCGCGGGCTGGAGCCGCGGAGGTCGCCGGGGCCGGCAGAGTGGCCGGCGCTCCAGTGCCCCGAGATGTGGCCGCGGCTGAGGACCCCGTACGCGGTCAGGCCAATGCCGAGCTCCCGCAGCGTAGGCAGGATGTCCGCCTCCACCGCGCGGGACACGAGCGAGTACTCGATCTGCAGATCGGCGATCGGGTGCACGGCGTGCGCCCGGCGGATCGTCGCGGAGTCGACCTCCGACAGGCCGACGTGCCGCACGTGCCCGGCGTCGATCATCTCCTTGATCGCGCCCACCGTGTCCTCGATCGGCACCGCCGGGTCCAGCCGGGCGGGACGGTAGATGTCGATGTGGTCGGTGCCCAGCCGGGTCAACGAGTAGGCCAGGAAGTTCTTCACCGCCTCGGGCCGGGTGTCCATCCCGCCGAACTCGGGGCCCGGCCCCCGCCGCACGCCGAACTTGACGCTCAGCGCGTAGCTGTCCCGATCCCGGCCGCGCAGCGCATCGGCGAGCAGCAGCTCGTTGTGGCCCATCGCGTAGAAGTCGCCGGTGTCGATCAGCGTGACGCCTGCCTCCATCGCGGCGTGCACGGTGGCGATGCTCTCCGTGCGGTCGGCCGCGCCGTAAGCGCCCGACATGCCCATCGCGCCCAGGCCCAACACGGAAACGGCCGGTCCGGTGCTGCCCAGGGTTCGTGTCTGCATCGCGTGCTCCTTCGTCGTCGATGTCGACACCCACCCTGTGCCTGCGGCGGGACGTGCGGGAGCGGAGCGTTCATCGTGGGAGAGCCGCTCCCTGGATCAGCTCGCGGGCCGCGAGGAGCATGAGGCCATGGAGCGTGACCAGCTCGCCGACTTCCTGCGCCGCCGCCGCGAGGCGATCCGCCCGGCCGAGGTCGGCATCGCCGACGGCCCTCGCCGCCGAGCCCCCGGCCTGCGCCGGGAAGAGGTGGCCATGCTCGCCGGCATGTCGGTCGACTACGTCGTGCGCCTCGAGCAGGGCCGCAGCAGCCAGCCCTCGACCCAGCTGCTCGGCGCGCTGGCCCGGGCCCTGCGCCTCTCCGACGACGAGCGCGCCCACCTGTTCCACCTGGCCGGCCACCGGCCTCCGCCCGCCGACGGGCTGGCCCGGCTGGCCCGCGCCGGCCTGCTGCGCATGCTCGACCTGCTCGGCGACACCCCGGCCATGGTGCTCTCCGACCTGGGTGAGGTCCTCGCGCAGAACCGGGCAGGCGTCCTGCTGATGGGTGACCACTCCGGTTTCTCCGGCGACCGGCGCTACCTCATATACCGCTGGTTCACCGACCCCGCCGCGCGCGCCATCGGGCCGCCCGACGAACAGGAGTACCGCGGCCGTCAGCTCGTGGCCGACCTGCGCGCGGCGGTCGGCCGCCGATCCGGCGACGCAGAGGTCGCCGGGCTCGTCGACCGGTTGCAGGCCGCGAGCGCCGACTTCCGCCGGCTCTGGGCCGAGCACGAGGTGGCGGTCCGGCGCTCCGACCGCAAGACGTTGGTGCACCCGCGGGTGGGCAGGCTGCTGATGGACTGCGAGACCCTGGTCACCCCCGACCAGGGCCAGCAGCTGCTGGTGCTCACGCCGGCGGACGACGATGCCCGCGAGCGGCTGGAGCTGCTGCGGGTGCTCGGCGTCGAGGAGTTCCCGACCGGGTCTGCGGGCGCGCCGGTGCGGTGACACGGCCGTCGGTGGCGCGACCGGGTGTCACGCGGGCCAGTTCCGCAGGAGGGCATCGAGGGCGTCGAGGATCCGGGACCAGGTCTCCTGGGTGTCGGGGGCGCTGTGGCTGAACCCTCCGCCCATCTCCAGGCTGACGTAGCCGTGGACGAGGCTGCCGAGCAGCCGGACCGCGGCGGTGTGATCCGGTTCCGCAAGGTCGTAGCCGCGCAGGATCGCGCGTGCCATATCCGCGTGCCTGCCGCCTGCGCTGGCCGCCGCCGTCTCCGGGTCGAGCCGCAGCTGGGCGGCGGCGTAGCGGCCGGGGTGCTGCCGGGCGTAGTCGCGGTAGACGTTCGCGTAGGCCGTCAGGGCGTCCTTCCCGGCCCGGCCGGCAAGGGCTGCGGCGAGCAGGTCCGCCAGCTCCTCCAGCGCGAGCAGGGCGATCCTGGTCTTGAGGTCGTGGGAGCTCGTCACGTGCGAGTAGAGGCTCGCGACCTTGACGTCGAACCGCCGGGCGAGCGCCGAGGCGGTGACCTGGTCGAAGCCTGATTCGTCGGCGAGGTCGGCTCCGGCCCGGACCAGACGTTCGATGGTGAGCCCGACGCGTGCCATGGCTGCCCTTTCACGTGGTGTACGCTACCTAAAGCATTTAGGCAAAATACCACGATCTATAGGCAGCCATGAAGCCGCTCACTGAGTCCGACATCCGCTCGTCCTTCGTCAACTGCTCCAAGGGGGAGGCCCAGCGGCTGAAGCTGCCCGTCGGCCTCGACGAGCTGCCCTGGCCGGATCTGGACTTCCTGGGCTGGCGCGATCCGGGCGCTCCCGAACGCGCCTACCTCGTCGCCGAGCACGGCGGCCGCGTGGCCGGCGTCGCCCTGCGTGCCGCGTCCGCGGGTGCGCGTGGTTTCACGGCGCGCAGTATCTGCTCGCTGTGCCTGACCACGCGGACGGCGGGCGGAGTGGTGCTGATGACCGCCCGCCGCTCCGGTGCGGCCGGCCGCGGGGGCAACTCGGTCGGGCAGTACCTGTGCTCCGACCTGGCCTGCTCCCTCTACATCCGGGGACGGAAGCAGTCGGTGGGTGGAGTGGTCCGCGAGACCCTCTCCCGGGACGAGAAGATCGCCCGCACGCTGGCGAACCTCGACGCCTTCCTCGCCACGATCACCCGGTAGGCAGCCCGCGCCCACACTTCTGCACCTTTCGATGGCATCGGGGATCTTCGATCCTTCGCATCTCGTGACAGACCCCGCCGGATCACAGACTTCGGTACATGACGATCTCGGACAGGAGCACACCGGAAACCGACCGAGGGACGCTGCCCGGCGCGCCGCCACGAACGCCCGCGCGGGGCGGGGGAGTGCTCGGGCCGGTGCGGCGCCACCCGCTGCTCAGCTTCTTCGTGCTGGCCAACCTGATGAGCTGGCTGGCCTGGCTGCCGTACATCCTGTCGCAGAACGGGCTCGGGATCTGGAGCTACCGCTACCCCGACGCCCTGGGAGCCAGCCAACTCCTGGGGGTGCTGCCCGGCGCCTACCTCGGCCCGATCGCCTCGGCGCTGTTCGTCACCGCCGTCGCCGACGGGCGGCCCGGGTTGCGGCGCTGGCTCGGCCGGATGTGGCGCTGGCGCGTCCGGTGGCACTGGTACGCGATCACCCTGCTCGGGGTCCCCGCGTTCATGCTGGCCTCCGGGTACGCCTTCTCCGGCGGGCAGATCACCGCGCCGTCGGTGATGGTCATCGCCGCCTACGTTCCCGGCCTGCTCATCCAGATGGTCACGACCGGACTCGCCGAGGAGCCGGGCTGGCGCGACTTCGCGCTGCCCCGCATGCAGCGCCGCTTCGGACCGCTGGCCGGCACCATGATCCTGGGGCCGCTCTGGGCGGTCTGGCACCTGCCGCTGTTCCTCACCGAGTGGGGCGGCTGGCCGGACGCGGACTGGAGCCGCCCGGTGGTCTTCGCCGGGTTCTGCGTCGCCTTCAACATCGTCATGACCTGGGTGTTCAACCGCACCGGCGAGAGCCTGCCGCTGGCGATGCTGCTGCACGTCAGCGTGAACAACTTCGCCTCGATCGTGTGGTCGGAGGTGTTCCCGACCATCGACATCGACCGGGCCCAGCAGGCCATGGCGAGCGGCGCGGTCGTGGCCGCCGTGCTGGTCCTGGTCGGGACCCGTGGGCGCCTCGGGTACCGGGCGCCGGATGCCGACTGAGGCGGCGGTCCCCCGGGGCGGGCGCCGGGCTCAGGCGCTCGGCCCGGAGACGGCGACGACGTGGTTCTGGTAGGCCCAGACGACCGCCTGCAGCCGGGACTGCACGCCGAGCTTGGGCAGCATCCGCGCCAGGTGCGACTTCACCGTCGACACCTCGACGACGAGAGTGCGGGCGATCTCGTCGTTCGACATGCCCTGGGCGAGCAGCAGCAGGATCTCGTGCTCCCGCGGAGTGAGCAGGTCCTCGACGCGCCGGGCCGTCACCGGCTGCAGGCGGCGGCGATGGACGAACTCCTGCAGGATGCGCCGGGTGAGCGTCTGGTCGATGGTGCCCTGACCGGCGGCGACCTGGCGGACCGCGTGGACGATGGCCTCCGGCGGCGCGTCCTTGAGCAGGAACCCCGACGCCCCGGCCTCGAGCGCACCGAAGACGTAGTCGTCGAGGTCGAACGTCGTCAGGACGAGGACCGGCACCTGCGGGTCGGCGTCGGGTGTGCACAGCTCGCGGGCCACCTCGATCCCGTTGCGGCCGGGCATCCGGATGTCGAGGCAGGCGACGTCGGGCACCAGGTCGCGCGCCATCGCCAGTGCCTCGGCGCCGTCGCGGGCCACGCCGACCACCTCGATGTCGGGCTCGGCTCCCAGCAACGCCGACAGGCCGGCGCGCACCAGGTGCTGGTCGTCGGCGATGAGCACGCGGATCATGCAGGGTCCTCCGGGGGCGGCGCGGGCGCGCGCATCGTACTGATCATGTCGTCGACCGGGAGCGTCAGGCGTACCTCCCAGCCGCCGTCCGCGGTGGCGCCGTAGCTGAGGTCGGCTCCCACCAACTGGGCCCGCTCTGCCATCCCGACCAGCCCGAACCCGCCGCCGGGACCCGGGTCGGGGGCGGAGGGAGCGCCGTTGCGCACGATGATCGTGAGCCGGGGGCCCTGCGGGTCGCCGATCTCGACCGTGCACCGGGCACCCGGTGCGTGCGCCGCGGCGTTGGCCAGCGACTCCTGCACCATCCGGTAGGCGACGAGCTGAGCGAGCGGGCCCACTCCCGCGCCGGGCTCGGTGCCCCGCTCGGGCACGACGAGGTCGATCTCGGATCCCGTCGCCCGGCGGGCCTCGACGAGCGCGACCACGGCGTCGAGGCTCTCCACCGGCCGGGTGGCGTCGGCGTCGTCGCGCAGCAGGCCGACCAGCCGCCGCAGGTCGTCCAGGACGGCCCTGCTCTGCTCGCGGACCTGGCGCGCCGACTGTTTCGCCGTGGCGGGGTCGGAGTCGATCTGCCGGTCCATCGCCGCGGCCATCAGCGCGATGCCGGACATGTGGTGGGCGGCGATGTCGTGCAGTTCCCGCGACATCGCCATCCGCTCCTGTGACACCGCGGCCTGCAGCAGCGCGTCCTGCTCACGTCGCAGTGCCTGCACCTCGTGGTGACGGGCTTCGCGGGCGTCCCGCTGAGCGGCGACCACCAGCCCGAACAGCAGTGGCAGCCCGACGACGACGAGGCCCTGCAGCAGCGCAGCGCCGGCCATCATGCCGATGCCCGGTGTGCCGCTGCGGACCTCGTTGAGGAACTGCGCGGTCGCCAGCAGCAGCGCGGTGACCACCAGCGTCACCCACAGCCGGCGGGACGGGCGGGCGACGACGGCGAGGAACACCCCGGCCAGCACGGCGACCGCCGTCAGGCTGAAGGCCCCACCCGGCACCGCCCAGGCCGGCACCAGCGGCACCGCGGCCAGGCCCGGTAGGACCGTCGCGGGGAACCGGCCGACCCACGCCACCGCCACGGCCTGCAGCACCAGCACCGCAGCCACCGTCCACCACCCGGGACCGCCGAGCGGGGGCAGCAGGCCGGCGTCCGGCTCCCCGGCCGTGACGATGGGCAGCGCGAACAGCAGGCAGATCGAGACCAGCCCGCACACCGTGGCGGGCACCGGGTGGAGCGGGGCATGCCGGCCTGGTGCCTGCGCGGGTCGGGACACGGTCGGCCTCCGCGGTGCTGCTCGTCGTCGCCGGGTGGCGCCGTCCGTGATCATCCGGTACGGCGCGTGAACGCTACCCGCCACCTGCCCGCCTCCACCGAAAGTTGGAGACAGGGAACTGCGTACCTCGGACCGATGTGTCCCAGGAGCGTGGCGGACAGGCTGGATCACATCGGACAGCAACGGGGGACACCGTCCCCACGACGAGAGGTACCTCTCATGACCAGCGATCCCGCCACTCCCGGTACGCACAGCAAGGCCTCGGCAGCCCCGGCGCGCGGACTCCCTCGCCCGCTCCTGTGGGTGCTCCTGGTCGTCGCCGTCGCGGCCAACGGCATCACGTCGCTCTCGTCGCTGCCGGTCGCCGTCGGGGCGACGTTCGGCGTGATCGCCCTCGCTCTCGCCGCGCTGCTGGTGCGTGACCACTACCGCCCCTGAACCTGGCGGACGACGAGCGGGCGACGAGATCAACGCAGGCACTACTGCGGTCGGTCGGCGGCGACGTGGAAAAATGCCGTTCGTCGCCTTACCGGGCTGCTCGCGGCCGTTGTCCGCGGCACTCCGCGCGCCACTCGTGCCCCATCCGAAGGAGAATCCCGTGCGTCGCACGTTCCTCGCCGCAGCCGTCGCGCTGCTGTCCGCCGCCATGATCGTCGGCTGCAGCGGCGGCTCCGACGCCACCACACTGCGGGTCGGGACCGAGGGCACGTACAGCCCGTTCAGCTTCCAGGGCCCCGACGGCAAGCTCACCGGCTACGACGTGGAGGTCGCCCAGGCCGTCGGGTCGAAGCTCGGGCGCACCGTCGAGTTCGTCCAGACCCCGTGGGACGCGATCTTCGCCGGGCTGGAGGCGAAGCGCTTCGACCTGGTCGCCAACCAGGTGACGATCACTGACGAGCGCAGGGCCAGGTACGACCTCTCGGAGCCCTACACGGTGTCCGAGGGCGTGATCGTCACCCGCGCCGACAACACCGGCATCACCAGCCTCGCCGACCTGCGAGGCAGGACGACCGCGCAGTCCGCGACCAGCAACTGGGCCGCCGTCGCCCGCGAGGCCGGGGCGAACGTGGAGGCCGTCGAGGGCTTCGTGCAGGCTGTCCGGCTGCTCAAGGACGGCCGGGTCGACGCCACGGTGAACGACACGCTCGCGGTGGGCGAGTACCAGAAGACCACCGGCGACACCGGCGTGAAGGTCGCCGGGAGTACCGGCGACACCAGCGAGCAGGCTTTCGCGGCGCGCAAGGACAGCGGTCTGATCCCCGAGGTCAACCGCGCCCTGGACGAGCTGCGCGCGGACGGCACGCTCGCGCGGATCTCGGAGAAGTACTTCGGTTCCGACGTGAGTGGGCAGTAGTTGGATGCCTCGACCTGGGCGCTGATCGGGCGCAACCTGTGGCCGATGCTGGTCGCCACCGTCACCCAGACGCTCCCGCTGACGGCGATCAGCTTCGCGCTCGGACTGGTGCTCGCATTGTTCGTCGCGCTGGCCCGGATCTCGAAGGTCGTGCCGCTGTCGGCGCTGGCCCGCGCCTACATCTCCGTCATCCGCGGCACCCCGCTGCTGGTCCAGCTGTTCATCGTGTTCTACGCGCTGCCGCAGCTCGGACTGGTGATCGACCCGTTCCCGTCGGCGGTGATCGCGTTCAGCCTCAACGTCGGCGGTTATGCGGCCGAGGTGATCCGGGCGGCGATCCTGAGCATCCCGAAGGGCCAGTGGGAGGCGGCGCAGACCATCGGCATGGGTTACGCGACGACGCTGCAGCGGGTGATCCTCCCGCAGGCGGCGCGCACCGCGGTGCCGCCGCTGTCCAACACGCTGATCTCGCTGGTCAAGGACACCTCGCTGGCCTCGACCATCCTGGTCACCGAGCTGCTGCGGGTCGCCCAGCTGGCGGCGGCGCCGACGTTCGACTTCTTCGCGCTCTACGGGGTCGCCGCCGTCTACTACTGGATCATCTGCCTGGCCCTGTCGTCCGTGCAGAACAGGGTGGAAGCGCGACTGGAGAGGTACGTGGCGCGATGACCGACCTGCTGACCGTGCGGGGTCTGCGCAAGTCGTTCGGCGACCTGCAGGTCCTGCGCGACATCTCGTTCGACGTGCCGGAGGGCACGGTCACCACGGTGATCGGGTCGTCGGGCTCGGGCAAGACCACGATGCTGCGGACGCTCAACGCCCTGGACCGGGCCGACGCCGGCGTGATCGACATCGGATCCGTCTCGGTCGACTTCGCCCAGCCCGTCGACCGCGCGACGCTCGCCCGGTTCCGCTCCCAGAGCGGCATGGTCTTCCAGTCGCACAACCTGTTCCCGCACCGGACGGTGCTGCAGAACGTCATCGAGGGCCCGGTGATCGTGCAGAAGCGGCCCAAGGCCGAGGCGATCGAGGACGCGAAGGTGTTGCTGGAACAGGTCGGGCTGGGGGAGAAGGCCGACCAGTACCCGTACCAGCTCTCCGGCGGCCAGCAGCAACGGGTCGGGATCGCCCGGGCACTCGCCCTCCGGCCCACGCTGATGCTCTTCGACGAGCCGACCTCGGCGCTCGACCCGGAGCTCGTCGGCGACGTGCTCCGGGTGATCAAGGACCTGGCCGCGGACGGCTGGACGATGGTGATCGTCACCCACGAGATCCGGTTCGCCCAGCAGGTGGCCGACCAGGTGCTGTTCATCGACGGCGGGGTGGTGCTGGAGTCGGGGCCACCTGCGCAGGTGCTGGGCAAGCCGTCCCACGCGCGCACCCGGCAGTTCCTGCAGCGGATCCTGGACCCGATCTAGTGTCCCGCGCCGGAAGTCTGGTGCGTATATCGGCGGATCCAGGTTTCTGCCGGGTGCGCCGGTGGACGGTCCTCGTACCGGGTGTAC
This sequence comes from Pseudonocardia sp. OZ21, assembly GCF_059359135.1. Classification (NCBI taxonomy): domain Bacteria; kingdom Bacillati; phylum Actinomycetota; class Actinomycetes; order Pseudonocardiales; family Pseudonocardiaceae; genus Pseudonocardia; species Pseudonocardia sp. OZ21. Next base: position 147,578 of record NZ_JCADBN010000008.1, on the reverse strand, counting down.
TCGGGCCGGTCGCCGGTGCGGCCGGCGGGGAGCTGGGCCGTCGAGATATGTGGTGGACTTGCGGCGCGGGACACTAGCCGGTCAGCTCCGTTCCGATGTGCGTCGGGACCGCCGAGAGCGCGTCGGTCAGCAACGCGACGAGCGCCTCGTGCTGCACGTCGGCCGACGACCCGACCTCCTCCTCCGACCCGTCGAGCGCCTGGGCGGCGAGGCCGGCCTTGCTGTCGATCAGCTCGGCGATCCGGGCGTCGATCGTCTGCGCGGCGATGATGCGCCACGCGGTGACGGGCTGCGCCTGCCCGATGCGGTGGCTGCGGTCGATGGCCTGGGTCTGCTCCGCCGCGGTCCAGGAGAGCTCGGCGAGCACCAGGTTGGAGGCGACCTGCAGGTTGAGGCCCACGCCGGCCGCGGTCAGCGAACAGACCGCCACGGCCACGTCGGGGTCGTTGACGAAGGCGTCGATGTTCCGCTGCCGCACCGCGGGGGTCTGGTCGCCGCGGATCGACGAGAAGCGGACCCCCTGCTTGGTGAACGTCTCCTCGGCGACGTCCATGACGTCGACGTGCTTGGCGAAGAAGACCACCTTGCCCGCGCTGCGCGCGAGCTGGGCCGCGTAGTCCGCGGCGAGACCGGCCTTCGCCTGGCCGATGCGCCGCATCATGCTGAAGACGTTCTCACCGGTCGTCGAGGTGGTCGCGTCCTTCTGTTCCCACCTGGCCACCTGGCGCACGAGATCGTGGTCGATGCCGTCCACGACGGCACCGGACCGGCGGCCGGCCAGTGCCTCCTCGTACCGCGCCACCATCCGGCGAGCGAGGTCGCGCTCGGCCGCTCGGATGGACCGACCGGCCGGCCCGTCGAGCTCGACGGGGAGGTCGGCGATGCGGCGGGCGGGGATGTCCGCCGCCACGTCGACCTTGCGGCGCCGGACGATGCCGAGATCGACGACGCACTGGCGCGTCGCGGAGTAGAAGCCCGGGTCGGCGGGTGTCAGGCCGGTCTCGTCGAGCGCGGTCATCAGCTCGGCGAGGGGCTTCGTCTCGTCGATCCAGCCGAGGAACTGCCAGATCGCCCGGAAGTCTTCGATGTCGTTGATCAGCGGGGTGCCGGTGAGGGCCATCAGCAGCGGGCGCGCGGTGAAGGACCGGATGCGCTCGGAGAGCGCCAGTACGTTCCTCGACCGTTGGGAAGCCTTGTTCTTGATGAAGTGCGCCTCGTCGACGACCATGCCGCGCAGGCCGAACTTGCCGAGCCATCCCACGTGGCGGTCGAGCACCTCGTAGTTGACGACGACGATGTCGGCGAACCCGTCGATCGAGTCACCGTCGCCGTGGATCACGGTGGCCGAGCGGTGGGGTGTCCACATCCCGGCCTCGCGCGCCCAGTTGGTCTTGACCACGTTCGGCACGACGACGAGCAGCGGGTAGGCGTTGGCGGCCTCCGCGGCGAGCAGCGCCTGGGCCGTCTTGCCCAGCCCCGGCTCGTCGGCGAGCAGGAAGGTCCGGTGGCCTGCTGCGGCCGCGGCGACCACCGAAGCCTGATGGGGCATCAGCTCCAGGTTGCGCGGCGTGTACCGGGAGGTCGGCGCGGGCAGGGCCATGCAGGCCGGGGCTCCGCTGCCGGCGCGCTCGAACGAGCTGAGCAGCGGGCCGATCAGCTCCCACGTGGCCAGCCGGGTCCTACGGGGTGCGCTCGGCCGGGCCGCGGAGGCGTCGGGGGCGAGGAAGGGGTTGGCCAGCTGCCGCGAGATGACCGACCGCGGCATCACGCGGGGCTCGGTGGCGGCGGGCGTCGGGGGCTCCACCGGCGGGAGGTCGTCGGCGCCCGGCTCGATGCCCGCGGTCCTCAGCATCTCCACCTTGAGTGACCGGGCCTCGTCGGAGACGACGGCGTCCTCGGCGAGAAGCGCCAGGAGCGCTGAGTCGCGGACGGCGCTCTTCGCGAGGATCGTGGCGATGCCGTCGAGGCGCTTGAGCTGCTCGGTCCGGTGCGAGTCGCTGCTGTTCTGCTCCGTCCGGACCCGGGCGCGCTCGTCACGCAGCAGCAGCGCGACGGCCTGGAACTTCGTGCGCGTCGCGGGCGTGACCCGACCGCTGCGGAGGGCGGATTCGACCTCCCGGACGGCGCGGGCGAGCACCGAGTTGACGTCGTCGCGACCCTGGCCGCGACGACGGTCGCGCGGGGCGGTACGGCGAGCCCTGGTTTGGGGCTGGCCTCGTCGAGCCACTAACTCCTCCTTCGGGGTGCCCGGCACGGCCACCGTGGCAGCCGTGCCCCGCACAGGCGTGCGGGCGGGCGATGGGCGTCGCGGGGAGTGAGCCGAAGCTGCTCCTCCGTGACGCGACCCGGAACCACGGATCTGCGGGAGATCGATGCCCCGGGGAGTCCGCCCGCGTACGGGAAGGCATGGCCACTGATCATCCACCAGTCGACGGCTGCGGCAGCACCGACCGCGCTGAGCCGGCTGTCGCCGGACGAGCGGCGTCCGCCGGGTCGGTTCTCGTCTCCATCGTAGCCCCTCGCGGGCGGGAGGAGGCGGCGAGCACTCAGGCGAGCGCGACGAGCACGGCAGGGTCACCCTCGAACCAGGCGTTGTCGATGACCAGCCGACGGATCCGCCGGCACTCCCCGTCGCGGACCACGTGTTGCCGAGAGAGCTGACCGTGACGATCGTCGCCCGAAGGGGAATGCGGTCCGAATCGATAGGATGGCGTTGTGAGATATGCGATTGCGATTCCCCAATTCTACTCGGATGGTTCGTTCGACCCGGGTGCTTTCCGGGAGTACCTGGTGCGCGCGGAGGAGGCCGGGTTTCACAGTGCGTGGACCCAGGAGGCCGTGTTCGGCACGCGTCCGCTGCTCAGCCCGATGGAGGTGATGACGTTCGCCGCCGCGTGCACCGACACCCTCCGGCTGGGCTGCACGGTGTTCGTGTCCACGCAACACATTCCGGCGCAGCTGGCGAAGAGCACGAGCAGCGTGGACCAGCTGTCCCGGGGCCGGCTGGAGGTCGGGGTCGGGTCGGGGGGAAAGAACCGGCCGTACCCGGCGTTCGGCATGCGGCCGGAGCGGTACCTGGCCCGTTTCACCGAGGGCGTCCAGCTGATCAAGCAGCTCTGGACGGAGGAGGGCGTCGAGCACGACGGCGAGTTCTGGCAGCTCTCCGGCGCGACCATCTCGCCCAGGCCGTTCCAGAAACCGCACCCGCCGCTGTGGTTCGGCGGCAGCGGGCCGACGGCGCTGCGCCGGGCCGTCGAACTGGGTACCGGGTTCTTCGGCGCCGGCTCGACCCCGACCGCGGTGTTCGCCGACCAGGTGCGGTCCGTCCGGTCGCAGACCGAACGGCCGGACTTCGAGATCGCCAAGCGTGTCTACATCGCCATCGACGCCGACGCGGGCCGGGCGCGGGAGCGGGTCAACGCCGAGCTGACGGCGCTGTACGGCAGCCTGTCGCCCGCCGTCGAAGCGGCCGCGATCGCCGGTACTCCGGCGGACTGCGTGCGCGCGGTGCGCGACGTGATCGAGGCCGGCGCCGAGCTCATCCTGTTCACCCCGCTGTACGACCAGCCCGAACAAGCGGACCTGATCGCCAAGGAGATCATCCCCGCACTGGCCTGAGCCTGGAGCAACCCCACAGGGTGGCCGGCTGCTGCGGCTGCCCGATCGTGTTGGTCAACGTCCCGATCCCCTCGATCTCGAGACGCACCACGTCCCCGGCCTTCGGGAACCGGCGCAACTCCAGCCCGCAACAACCGGGCAGGGTCCCGGTGGACAACACGTCGCCCGGGCCGAGCGACTCCCCGCGAGCGGCGTAGGCCACCGTGGCACCGAGGCCGTGCAGCGGCCCGGCCGTGCTGCTCTGCGCCCACTGCTCGCCGTTGACGAACACGCGCCCGGTCAGCTGCTCGAAGCGGGGCAGCACCTCGTCGGCGGTGACCACGGCCGCTGCGGCCGGGCGAGCACGACGCCGATCTCCAGCTCGAAGTCCAGCACCCGGGTGAACGACGGCCAGGGAACCGTCTCCCGTCGGCGAGCACCGACCGGTGGTTTCCGACGTAGAACTGCGGGTCGCGGTAGTAGTTCGCCTTCGGCCTCAGCGCCGGTAAGGGTTTGCCGGTGAGCTTCTCGAACCCGACGGCCATTGCCCGCAGGGCCGTGATGCCGGTGATCAACCGGCGGTCGCGTTGGCGGCCTCGCCGATCAACTCCGCGACGGCGTCGGGCTGGGAGACGGTGACGGCGTGGGAGGCCTTGATCTCCACGTTGTGCGACTTCGCCCGCTCGCCCATGAAGCGCATGGACTCGGCCGGGATGGCGAGATCCTCGGTGGTGATCAGGTTCCAGGAGGGGATGGTCTTCCAGGCGGTCTTCGTGGCCGGCTCCTCCAGTGCCGCGGCGGCGATGGGCCGCTGGGTGGCTGCCAACAGGGCGGTGACGTCCCGGGGAACGTCGGCGGCGAACACCTTCTGGAACTCGTCCGGCTTGATGTAGAGGTCATTGCCCGTGCCGCGGTCGGCGAGCGGGAAGGGCACGGTGTCGAGGGCGGCGCCGAGCTGGGCTCCGGGGAACTTGCCGGCCAGCTGCGCGGTGCTCTCACCCTGATCCGGGAGGAAGCTGGCGGCGTACACCAGCGCCTTGACGTTCGGGTGACCGTCGGCGGCCTCGCTCATCACCGACCCGCCGTAGGAGTGGCCGGCCAGCACCACCGGGCCGGACACGCTGTCCACGACGCTGCGCACGTACTCGGCGTCGGTGTGCAGGCCGCGCAGCGGGTTGGCGGCGGCGATGACCCGGTAGCCGTCGCCCGCGAGATTCTTGATCACGCCGTTCCAACTGGAGGAGTCGGCGAACGCGCCGTGGACCAGCACCACCGTGGGCTTGTTCGCCTGCGGGGGCTGCTCGGCCACAGCCGGCGGGTTCGGCTGCCGGTCGAGGGTTCTCGGCTGCCGCACCGCCGCAGCCCGTCGTGAGCGCGGCCAGCGCCACACCCGCGGTCAGCGCGGTGAGCACGGATCTGATCATCATCGTGTCGTCTCCGGGTTCGGGACGGCCCTCTGAGCCATCGCGGATGTCGAACGGGTACGGCCTTGCAGCCGGGCGCTGCGGTTCGGCCAGACAGCGACCGCGGGCTCGTCGCGCACGACCCGAGTGCCACACCGGCGCCGTCCCGCTTCCAATGTGCGATATGTTGCATATCGCTGCCCCAGCTTGTCAAGCGGGGTGTCGCGTTCAGAAGCGCCGCCGGGTCCGGACTCCGTTGACCCGAGCCGTCAGTGCCCGGTGGGCGGGTCAGCGCGGTCGTCGGTGAGGACACGGCTGTAGTCGTCGGCGGCCACCCAGGGGCTGACCGCGGCGTGCCGGGTGCCGACCGCGAGATCGCGCCAGAACCGGCCCAGCGGGTTCCCCGGGGCGAAAGCGCTGGAGCCGTTCAGGTCGAGGAGCTTCTCTACCGCGAGTCGGCAGTCCTGCACCGCGGCCATCAGTTGCATCCGTGCGTGGGCGAACTCGACGGGTGAGACGGGACGGCCCCGCTCGGCGGTGTCCAGCACGTCGGCCACGCCGAGCGTGCGTTGTTCCGCGGTGCGGACGAGGTGGGAGGCGTCGGCGAAGGTCTGGCGTGCCGACGGTGACTCGGTCCGGCGCCGGTAGGGGGTGCCGAACACCGGACGTTCGGCCGTCATCAGGGGCTCGACCACCCCGAGCGCCCCCATTGCCGCGCCGAGCAGCGGGGAGACGGTGTGCAGCGAGACCTGCATCCGGCGCGCCGGGGGAGGCGGGAGCGGTGTGCCGTCCGGACCTCGTGGTGGGGTCAACAGGAAGGCGTCCGGCACGAACACGTCGTCGGCCACGAGGGTGTGACTGCCCGTGCCCCGCAGGCCGGTGGCCCCGTCCCAGGTGTGTTCGATCGTCAGTTCGTCCGTGGGCAGCAGCACCAGGTGTGGCCGGCCGGCCGGTTCGTCGTCGAGTACGGCTGTTCCGACCATCGTCCAGGGGGAGTCCAGGCAGCCCGAGGCGTAGGACCAGCGTCCGGTGATACGGGTTCCACCGGGGACCGTCCGGGCGTGTCCGGAGGGTCTGGCGGTGCCGCAGATCGACACGTGCGGATCGGTGTAGAAGGCCTTCTGCGCGTCTGCGGTCATCCACTCGGTGAACATCGACTTGGCGGTCGCCGACACGGCCGCGAGCCACGACGTCGACGGGCATCCGGCGCCCAGCTCAGCGAACACCCGCACCATCGTCCGGTTGTCGGCATCGAGGCCGCCGAACCTGGCCGGAGTGGTCACGGCGAACGCGCCCACCCCGCGCGCCGCGGCGACGCCCTCCGTCGTGGGTCTGCCGCGCTCCTCTGTGGCCGCCGCGTTCGCGGCGAGGACCGCGCGAGCCGTCCGGGCCCGTTCCCACGGATCAGCGGTATCCGCGGTATGGGTGACATGCAGGTCAGTTGACACAATTCTCCTTCAGAAAGAACAGGTCGTGATCGATCACGATCTCGACCAAACCAGCAGTCGGGGGCACGGGACCATGCGTGAGCTGCCCCGGTTCATACGAGTCCGTGCACGTTGCGACGGCACGACCCTGCGATGTCGGTCCCTGCGATGTCGGTTGCCGGCCGGGTGTGCACCTGGGACGCTCGCTCTCCGAATTGATCCGATCGCAGGTACGGAGGGTCCGGCGGACACCGCGCCCGAGCTGTGTGGTCGCCGGGGCTCGGGTGGGGGACTGCTGATGCGCGAGCGGATCTTCGCCCCGCTGCGCGCCCGCGCGTTCCGGTGGGTATGGGGCGGCGAGGGCCTGTCGATGCTCGGCGATTGCGCCTTCGAGGTCGCCTTCATCTGGCTGGTGCTGCAGGAGACCGGTTCGCCCGCGGCCCTGGCCGGGGTCATGCTGGCGCAGGCCGTCCCGCGGGCCGTGCTGATGCTGCTCGGCGGCGCGATCACCGACCGGTTCTCGCCGCGCACGGTGATGCTGGTGTCGCACCTGACCCGCGGGGCCGCGGTCGCCGGGCTGGGCCTCATCGCCGCCGGCGGAGGAGTGGCGGTCTGGCAGCTGTTCGTGCTCGCCGCCGTGATGGGCGCGGCCGAGGCGTTCTTCTGGCCGGCCAGCGGCAGCATCCTGCCGTCGCTGGTGGCCGAGCGCGACCTGCCGCGGGCCAACGCGCTGGTCGGCCTGGCCGAGCAGGTGGCCCGGCTGGCCGGTCCGGTACTGGGTGGCCTCGCGGTCGCCGTGGCGAGCCCGGCGCTGGTGTTCCTGCTCAACGCCGTGACCTTCTTCGTGGCGGCGGCGACGCTGCGGGCCGTGCCGCATGCCCCGCGCGACCCGGCCGGAACGGCGACGTCGGTGGCGGCGATCCGCGACGAGATCGTCTCCGGGTTCCGGTACGCCGGGCGGAGCTGGGAGATCCGGGTCGTGCTGCTGCTGATCAGCGCGGCCACGCTGAGCTACAGCGGGCTGTTCGCGGTGGGCCTGCCGGCGCTGGCCGACACCTTCCCGCAGGGTGCGCTGGCGCTGGGCCTGTTGTTGTCCGCCTGGGGCCTCGGGCAGCTGCTCGGCACGGTGGGAGCCAGCGTCACAGGGCTCCCCGCCCGATGGGGCGTTCTGATCATCGGTGTGACCCTGTGCGAGGGGGCCGCTTTCGCCGGACTGGGCTTCCTGCCCAACCCGTGGGCCGCTGCCGCCCTGCTGGTGGTGCTCGGCATCGGCGTCGCGTACTCCACCGACGTCGCGCTGCCCACGTTCGTCCAGATCCGGACCCCGGGCGAGCTGCTCGGCCGGGTGAACAGCATCCTCAACGCGCCGCGGGTGGTCCTCGAGCCGCTGTCGCTGGCGCTGATGGGGGTTGTGGTCGCGATCGACGTCCGGTGGGGTTTCGCGATGGCTGCCGTGCCGATGCTGGCGGTCGGCTTCACCCTGCTGGCCAGCCGGAACGCCCGGCAGCTGCGCATGCCGGCCGGGCGAACAGGGGCGGCCGCGCCCCCCGTTCCCGTCGAGTCCGAGACGTAGTCGCCGCGAACGCGAACTCCCCTCGCGCGGCTAGCGTTGCGCTGGACAGATGTCGAGCGAGCAAGGGGTCGGTCATCACCGTTATCGCGATCGAGGAGCACTGGACCACGCCGGAGCTGACGGCAGCGCTCGAGGGCCTCCCGGAGGAGCAGCGGGACGACAGCCTGGTGCTCAACGGGATGGGCGACGCCCGCGCCCGGCTCGAGGACATCGGCGACGCACGGATCGCAGCGATGGACGAGCAGGGCATCGACGTCCAGGTCATCTCCCTCGCTCCCCCGGCGACCGGCCCCCTGCGTCCTGCCGACGCGGTCGCGCTCAGCCGGAGAGCGAACGACATCGCGGCAGAGGCGGTCCACCGCCACCCGTCGCGCCTGCGGGCCATGGCCACGCTGCCGATGGCCGACCCGAGCGTCGTCGTGGGAGAGCTCGAGCGTGCGGCCGGGCTCGGTCTCGTCGGCGCCATGGTCTACGGCCGTACGGGTGCGACGGCACTCGACGATCCCGGTTACGACGACCTGTTCGCGGCCGCCGCGGCGCTCCGCCTGCCGATCTTCATCCACCCGCAGATCCCACCGCGCGCGGTCCGCGAGGCCGCGTACTCCGGTTTCGACGAGATGACCGAGCTCGGCCTTGCGACGTTCGGCTGGGGATGGCACCTCGAGGCGGCGGTCGCGGCGCTACGCCTGATCGTCCGCGGCACGTTCGACCGCCACCCCGACCTGCAGGTCGTGCTCGGACACTGGGGCGAGCTCCTGCCCTTCTGGTCCGAACGGACGAACAGCCTGGCTCGCATCGCAGGGCTGCAGCGACCGGTGTCGGAGACCATCCGATCGAACATCCACCTCACGTGCTCCGGCATGCTGAGTCCCGCGCTCCTGCATCACGCGCTCGAGGTCACCACGATCGATCGGCTCCTGTTCTCGACCGACTACCCGTTCCAGCACCCGACTGCGGCGGACCTGTCGCAGTTCCTGGGTGAGTTCGCGAGCGATGAGGACCGGCAGAAGTTCACCGACGGGAACGCGCGGCAGCTGTTCGACATCCAGCTCTGACGAACGGGAATCCGGACGCTCGCCTCATCAGCTGTGTCCGGAGGTGACGCCGGCGAGCAGGTGCGAGAGCAGCTGTGCGGGGGCGTCTTCCTGCAGGAGGTGGCCCGCATCGTCGATCCAGTGCAACTCGGCGTGGGGGATCCGTTCCTGCAACCAGGTGCCGTACTCCGGAGGCAGGATGCGGTCCTCGCGTCCCCAGAGCAGCTTCACCGGCACGGCGATCTCGGCGAGCTTGGCCTCATACGGTTTCGTGTCGGACTCGGAGAGCTGGCGGTACTGCCGGTAGTACGCCGCCTGTCCTTCCGGCCCGAGCCAGGGGGCGAGGTGGGCCTTGAGCACTTCGGGACGGAACCCCAGGTGGGTCGCGTTGTCGAGGTGGCTGGTGACGAGGGACTCGTGCGCGTAGCCGGGGAGCTCGTCGAAGACCTCGGGGTGGGTGCGGATGAGCGCGAACAGACCCCGTTCCCACGCCCCGCCGCTGACCGCGTCGAAGATGGTGAGGTCGCGGTACGTGGCCCCCTCGAGGAGCAGGGCGCGCAGGACGATGGCGCCGCCGATGTCGTTGGCGACAACGCTGGGGCCGCTCAGCTCCCAGTGGGCGAGGAGCTCCACGAATCGTCGAGACTGCGCGGCCAGCGTGAGGTCCTGGCCCTCTCTCTGGTCGGACTGCCCGTAGCCGAGGTGGTCGAAGACGAAGACGGTGCGCTCCAGAGCGAGTGCCGGTGCGATGTCTCGCCAGAGAAACGAGGAGTACGGCGTGCCGTGCACCAGGACCATCGGGTCTCGCCCGTCGCCGAGCCGTGCCCACCGGATGACTCCGCCATCTGTCTCGAACTCCTCGGACAATGTCCAGGTCACCGTGGCTCCTCCCGCCGACAGCGACCGACGCGCTGCTCGTCGAGCACATACCCGCCCGCTCCGCGAACGACACTGGCCCGAGCACCCCCTCAGCGGTCTCGCCGGACGAGCAGGCGTGCGAGCTCGTGCAGGTCGCTGACGGCCGTCGGTTCGGTGCCCGCCCCGCGGCCCAGGACTACGCGATCCTCCTCAACGACCTGTTCTCCTACCAGAAGGAGATCGAGTACGAGGGCGAGATGCACAACATGGTGCAGGTCGTGGAGACGTTCCTGAACGTCGACCGGCACCGCGCTGCCGCGCTCGTCGCCGAGCTGATGAAGGCGCGGATGGAGGAGTTCGAGCTACTCGTCGAGCACGACCTGCCGGCGATGTTCGACGAGCTCGACCTCGACGCAACCGCCCGTGCCGTCCTGGTCGACCGCGTCGCCGGCCTGAAGGACTGGGTCTCCGGCGTCCTCGAGTGGCACCGCCGGTGTCCGCGCTACACGGAGGCCGAGCTGCAGCGCAGCCGCGTGCCGACCACACCGTCCGGTCTCCCGCTCGCGCCGGTCGGGCTGGGCACGTCGGCGGCGCGGGTCTTCGCCGGCAGCGGCAGGTGATCCGGCCGCACACCGAGCGCGGGGTACCGGCGGCCGCCGGGCCGCCGGTACCGCGATCAGGCCGGGCGCTACATCCGGTACCGGAACAGGATCCGGCCCCGGTTCAGGTCGTACGGGCTGAGCTCGACGAGCACCCGGTCGAGCAGCACGATCTTGATGTAGTGCTTCCGGATCTTCCCGCTGATGTGCGCGAGCACCTTGTGCCCGTTCTCGAGCTCCACCCGGAAGGTGGCGTTGGGCAGGCAGTCGACGACGGTGCCCTCGACCTCGATGGCTCCTGCTGCCTTGGTCATGCGCCACGCACCATTTCCACGGCGCTGCTCACGTGCTGCGCGCCGATGCCCTCGAACAGCGCCGTCGCCGCGCTGTTGCGCTCGTCCACCTCGGCCGACGCCGTCTCGACCCCGCCGCGGTGCAGCGCACCGAGCACCTCGCCCAGCATCGCCCGGGCGATGCCGCGACGGCGCAGTCCCTCGCGGACCGCGACCAACCCGATCCGCGCGTGCCGGCGCCGCGCCACCACCCGGACCAGCCCCACGTACCGATCGGCAGCCTCGGCCACCGCGTACCTCGACGGGTCCAGGGGAGCCCCGCCCGGCCGGGCCGGCACCTCGACCGGCATCGAGTCCCAGCCCACGCGGGCGTCGACCTCGGCGCGGACCGCTTCGTACACCTCGCGCAGCGCGGGCTCCCGCGCCGCACCGAGGCCCAGGATCGTCACGTCCGACGGCGCCGGCGCGGCGTCGAGCCCGGTGACCAGGGGGTCGGTGGCGACGAGGTACTCCCGTTCCCGGCGCCGGACGGTGAGCCCTGCCCGCTCCCAGCGGGCCGTCAGGTCGTGGTCGGCCTCGTCGACCATCGTGTACAGCGGGCTCGGTAGGTCCGCCAGCATCGCGGTCGCGAGCCGGTCGAAGACCGCGGCGTGCCAGGTGTCGATGCTGAGGAAGATCCGGCCGTCGGGTCGGCGGGATGCCTCGCCGTGGCCGATCTCCAGGTCGTCCTCCACGGCCCGCCACTGCAGGTCGTCGACCCGGGCGATCACCGCGAGTGTGCCGACGGTCGGGGGTGCGCCCGCACTGAAATGCACGGAGTCCATAGGTTGTGCCCTCTCAGAAGTGCCTGGTGGGAGGCGCTCCTGGCGACACCTACGTCAATCGCCCGATCGGGACGGAGAGGGGAGCACCCACGTGCGTACAGCGAGCATGGGTCTCACCTCCAACGGCCGGGTCGCGATCGCCCGCACGGTATCAGCGCGGGCATCCTCGCCCGCCACGGATTTTTCCGAAGAAAGTTCGGACCGGTCGTCGAAATCCGGTGGGGTCACCCGAAGGACGGGTTGAGGGCCGGATCGACCGGCCCACCGGCAGAGGGACCAGCATGCGACGCATCATCGCCTCGACCTACACGACGCTCGACGGATTCATCGACAACCCGCACGAGTGGTCGCTGTCGTACAACGACCCCGGCGCCCAGCAGTTCGCCCTGGATCTCACTCTCGGCGCGGATGCACTCCTGCTCGGCCGGGTGACGTACGCGGGGATGGCACAGGCGTGGCCGCAGATGGGCGGCAACCCGTACGCCGACCACGTCAACAAGATCGAGAAGTACGTCGTCGCCTCGGAGCCGGTGGACGTCGAGGCCTGGGGTCCGACCAGCGTCATCGCAGGCGATGACGTCCTCGCAGCGGTCGAGCGGCTGAAGCGGGGCGCCGGCGGGGACATCCTGATCTGGGGCAACGGTCGACTGACCGACGCCCTGGCCACAGCCGGGTTGCTCGACGAGTACCGGGTCTGGGTCTACCCCGTCATCAAGGGCAGCGGCGAGCCGCTGTTCCGGCCCGAGAGCCGCACCGGCCTCAACCACGTCGACACCAGGACCTTCGAGTCCGGTGTGGTCGTGCTGTCCTACCGCGTCAACGCAGCCTGAAGGAGAACGAGATGAACACCGAGGTCACCGCCTACATCGCCGGCACGAAGCCCTGGCAGGCAGAGGTCTGCAACGCCCTGCGCGAGACCGTCCACAGTGGTCTGGCGGTCGAGGAGGTACTGCAGTACGGGAAGCCGCATTTCGTGCGTGATGGGCGGAACGTCGCGGTGCTGCACGTTGCCGCCGCTAAGGTCTCGTTCATGGTCTTCGACGCGGGTGACGTCGAACCGGTACCGGGCGTGCTGCGCTCCCTGGGATCCGGCGACCGCAAGGTCGTCGACATCCGGGAGGGCGAGTCCGCCGATCTCCCGTTCATCGCCGATCTGCTGCGCCGCACTGCCGGCCACGACTAGTAGGAGCAACCAACTGTGCGCGTGATGGTGATGACCAAGGGCGACGGTGCCGACGAGAGCAAGGGGCAGCCGACGCCGGAGATGTTCGAGAAGATGCGGGCCTTCAACGAGCAGCTGGTGAACGCCGGCATCATGCTCGGCGGCGAAGGCCTCAAGCCCAGCGGCGACGGAGCGAGGGTCGCATTCTCGAACGAGGGGACCTCGGTCGTCGACGGCCCGTTCACCGAGTCGAAGGAAGTCATCGCCGGCTACTGGATCTGGGAGGTCAGCTCCCTGGCGGAGGCTGTCGAGTGGGCCAGGCGCTGCCCGTTCGACGCCGCGTACGGCGAGACGCAGGTGCTGGAGATCCGGCCGCTGTTCGACATGGCCGACTTCGCCGAAATCGTGGACGGCGAGACCCTCGCCCGCAGCGAGGAGCTGCACGACCGGGCCTCGACCGAGTCGAGGGCATCCCACGGCTGACCGATGGAACTCCGGGATTCGGTCGAGGCGCTCTGGCGGATCGAGGCGCCGCAGCTGATCGCCACGCTCGCCCGACGCATCGGAGACCTCGACATCGCCGAGGACATCGCCTCCGAGGCGTTCGTCGCAGCCCTGGCGCAATGGCCCGTCGAGGGGGTGCCACCCCGACCGGGCGCGTGGTTGATGACGACGGCATGGCACAAGGCGATCGACCGGGCCCGGCGCGAGGAGACGGCACGCACGAAGGCGCCGCTCCTCGTCGCCGGGCAGGACGGCGCGCTTCCCGACGTCAGCGCCGAGGCCCTCGACCCGATCCCGGACGACCTGCTCACCATGGTGTTCACCACCTGCCACCCGGTGCTGTCGCCGGAGGCGCGGGTCGCCCTGACCCTGCGGCTGTTCGGAGGCCTGACCACCGACGAGATCGCCCGCGCGTTCCTCGCTCCCTCGTCGACCATCGGCCAGCGGATCTCCCGCGCGAAACGCACGCTGGCCGGGGCCCGGGTGCCGATCGAGGCACCATCGGCCGACGAACTGCCCGGGCGCCTCCGCGCCGTTCTCGAGGTGCTGTACCTGGTCTTCAACGAGGGCTACTCGGCCTCCTCCGGCGAGAGCGTCGTCCGCGCGGACCTCGCGGTGGAAGCCATGCGGATGGGACGGGTCCTGGCCGGGCTGCTGCCGTCCGAAGCCGAGGTCTTCGGCCTGGTCGCGCTCATGGAACTGCAGGCCTCGCGGTTCCGTACCCGCACCGACGAGAACGGCATCCCGATCCAGCTCGAGCTCCAGGACAGGCGGCGCTGGGACCGCACCCTCATCGATCACGGCCTCGGCATGCTCGACCGCGCGTTCGAGCTGGCCCGGCCGCTCGGGCCCTACTCCCTGCAGGCCGCGATCTCCGCCTGCCACGCCCGCGCCCCCAGTTTCGCCGATACCGACTGGGTGGCGATCCTCGCGCTCTACGACGCACTCGCCCAGATCACCGCCTCACCGGTGGTCGAGCTGAACCGCACCGTGGCAGTTCTCCACGTCGACGGCCCCGAAGCCGCACTCATCGCCACCGAGCCGCTCACCTCCGACCGCAGAATGGCCGGCTACCACCTCCTGGGCGCCGTCCGCGGCGACCTCCTCACCCGCCTCGGCCGCCATCACGAAGCAGCCGCCGAACTCGAGCGAGCCGCCGAACTCGCACCCACGAAGCAAGAGCGACAACTCCTCCTCGACCGCATGGCTGCAGCACTCAGCGTCAACAGTGACTGAGCCCGGCGTCAGGGACGGCCTCGGCCCGGACGAGCTGCGCCGCGCGTTCGCCGATGGCATAACGGCACGAGCGTCGGACCGACGCACCGGTGCGCCGGAACGCTAGGAGCGGAATGTCGTCAGCAGCTGCCGCACCTCCCGGCTGACGCGGTCCGGGTCGACGCCCAGCCCGACCAGGGCCTGCGTTGCGACCGTCTCGCCGTCGCCCTCACGCACGAGGCTGAGCAGGACGTGCTCGGTGCCGACGTAGCTCTGGCCGATCCGCTGGGCCTCGTCCAGCGAGCGCTGCAGCACCTCCCTGGCCCGCGCCCCGAGCGGGACGTCCCCACTCGGCGCCCCCTGTCCCCGGCGGACGATCCGCTCCACCTGCTCGCGCACACCCTCAAGGGTGATCCCGAGTGATTCGAGGACCTGAGGGGCGATCCCGTTGCCCTCGCGCAGGAGGGCGAGGAGGACGTGCTCGGTGCCGACGTGGTCGTGGTCGAGCATCCGGGCCTCGTCCTGGGCCAGAGCGACGACGCGCTGGGCCCGGTCGGTGAACCTGTCCACCCCCTCGAACCCCTCGATCATGGGGAACTCCTCCTCATCCACTGGCACCGAGCGCACGAACAGTTCGAACGCGTCGTCGTGCACGACGAGCCGCGGCCCTCCAGGACCCAGGTCGGGGAACACGCCGTCGAGGTGGTGGGTGACAAGCCGGCTGAGCGCCATGCTGTACTTCGCCGTCGTGGCCGGTCCGGGCATGCGGATCCCGAGCTCGTCGCGGCCGGGCCAGGACTGGACCTCGACGCCCGGTGGCAGCGCGCCCGCCACCGAGTCGGCGTCGGCCATGAGGACCGGGAGCTTCGCGAGCCAGTGCGGCCCGTCCGCGGTCATGCTGTCGGCCGACTGTCGGGGCGTCTCGGCGGCCGGGGTCTTCCAGGCGGTGCCGGCCTGCTCCAGGCCGCGCGCGGCGGCCACTCCGCGCAGCCGGCGCACGGTGTCGTGGAACGACCGGTGCGCCCGGTCCCAGTCGTACCACCGCTCGTCGACGACGTGGCCCTCCCGGGTCTCGGCCTGGGCGTGCGGCACCAGGGCCGACAGCACAACCTGGCCGGCGAAGCGATGGGTGCGCACCTCGGGCCAGGACGTGAGCAGGCTGCGGGCCTCGTCGATCGCCTGGTCCTCGCGGCGGCGCCGGCGCTCCACCGCCTCCGCATGGTCGTGCAGCATCGCCCCGGCGCGATCGAGGTCGTCGAGCGCCCGTAGGACGTCGCGGACACCGAGACCGGCCTGGCGCAGGGTCGTCACGAGCACGGCCTGCTTCACCTGGTGCATCCCATAGGAGCGGTACCCGGTCTGCTCGTCGACCGAAGCCGGTACGAGCAGGCCTTGGGAGTGGTAGAAGCGCAGCGTCTGCGCCGGCAGGCCGGACACGGCGCTGAACTCGCCGATGGAGAAGTCCACGGCTCCCAGCATGGGGCTTGCAGCAACTGCAAGGTCAAGGCGGTGGTGCCGCCGAACTCGCACCACGAAGCAAGAACGACAACTCCTCCTCGACCGCATGCTGCCGCACTCAACGTCACCAGTGACTGAGCGAATCTGCTGACATCTACGAAGGGTGCGCGCCGACGGGGTCACCAGCCGGCCTCGGCCCGGACGAGCTGCGCCGCGCGTTCGGCGATGGCATAGACGGTTGCGTTGGTGTTGGCGGATACCGGGGACGGCATCACGGACGCATCCGCCACCCGCAGTCCGCTCAGGCCGTGCACCCGCAGTTCGGTGTCGACCACGGCGTCGGCGTCGGTCCCGATTCGGCACGTGCCCGCGTAGTGGAAGTAGCTGCTGGTGGTGTCGAGGACGTAGGCGCCGAGGTCCTCGTCACGCCGCCGGTCGGCACCGGGCTCCCACTCCTCGCCCCGCCAGGGGGCGAAGGCGGGCATCTGTCCGAGCTCACGGGCGACGTGCAGGCCGGCGACCACGGCGTCCACGTCGCGGGTGTCGGTGTAGAAGCGCGGGTCGATCAGCGGTGGGGCGCCGGGGACGGCGGAGACCAGCCATATCGAGCCACGGCTGAACGGCGTCATGAGCGACCGCGATCTCGTAACCCTCGCCCCGTCCGGGGCCCGGCGCCGGCTGCTGATGGAGCGGCAGCGATACGGCCATGATCTGCAGGTCCGGACCGGCAAGACCGTCCCTGCTGCGGATCAGGCCCTTGATCTCTCCGTCGTTGCCGTTGGATGGCGGGACGGCCCGGGCCGACCGGTAGACGACACCGGACACCGGATGGTCGTGCAGGTTGGCGCCCACGCCGGGAAGATCGGCAGCCACCGTGATCCCGATGTCTTTCAGGTGGTGCTGCGGACCGATCCCCGATGTCAGCAACACCTGCGGCGCACCGATGGCTCCGGCGGTGAGGACGACCTCGCCATCGCACGGGGCGACGAATGTCTGCGGCCCGACGCTGTACTCGACTCCGAGGCACCGATCGCCGTTCAGGACGACGCGGTGCACCAGTGCGTCGGTGACCAGGTCGAGGTTGGGCCGGTCGAGCGCCGGAATCAGGTAGGCGTCGGCTGCGCTCTGTCGCCTGCCCTCGACGATGGTCATGTCGGTGACGCCGAAGCCTTCTTCTACACCGCTGTTGACGTCGCCGACGATCCGGTGGCCTGCCTGCCGGGCCGCCTCGAGCGCGGCTTCCGCGATCGGGTGCGGCGGAGCTGTCGGCCCGGGCCGCAGCGGCCCGCTGCAGCCGCGTACGGCGGGGTCGCGCCCGACGAAGTGTTCGGTGCGCCTGAAGTAGGGCAGCAGGTCGTCGAACCCCCAGCCCTGCGCCCCGGCGGTGACCCACGCGTCGTAGCTCGACCGGTGCCCCCGCAGAAACGCCATGGCGTTGATCGCCGACGAGCCGCCCAGCCCACGGCCGCGCGGTAACTCCAGGGCTCGTCCGGTGCTCGGCAGGACAACGGTCTTGTCCTGCCAGTCCATCGACGAGCCGATGAGTGCCGACCAGGACTCGGCCGGGCCAACCGCCTCCAGCGGCGTACGGGAACCGGCCTCCAGCAGGAGGACGCGGGCGTGGGGGTTCTCCGAGAGGCGCGCGGCGAGCACACAGCCCGCGGTCCCCGCACCGACGACGATGAAGTCATGACAAGGGGCCAGGGAGTCCACGTATCGGGGCTTTCTGTTCGAGCGCCGGCGAGTGCGTGTCTCCGCGTTCGGGAGGACGAGATTCGTCGACGGCGACACCCGGATGGTCTCCTGACGAGCCTCGGCTCCTTCCCGTCAGACGGCAATAACCCCGGAGAGGTATCTGGCCAGCTCCGGACCGCGCACCGGTCGCAGGTGCCGGCGCCGCTGAGTCGGCAACCGACCTGCTCGGGTCGGCGAGGCCGTTCGCCGGGTCCTTCACGTGGCGATGGATGCGCTCGGTCGGTCGCATCAGGCGGTGGACACAGGGCTCGGTCATCGTCCGCGCGGGCGAGCCTGGGGCGACGGCGCGGTCGGTGTACCGGCAGTCGAGGCCTTCGCCGTTGGTGCGTCCCATCGCGGCCGCGGTGCCGTTCGGCGTGAACCGGTAACAACTCGACGACGCTCCGCGAGTGTGGAGCCGATCACCGAGATAGGAGACACCCCGATGTCCCACCCGAACTACCCGCCTGGGCACCCGCAGAGCGGTTCGGAGCAGCGGTACGGGCTGCCCGACGCGCTCACACCCGAGGAGCGGGCGGCTGCCGAGGCCGCGGTGGCTCGTTTACGCGCCGAGCGGGAGGTCGCCGAAGCGGACGCCAGGGGCCGCGCCGTTGCCGACCCGTACGGGATCGCGCCGCGGCATGGCGGCACTTCGCCGCTGCCGCAGCCTGCGGCGCCGTCGGCGAGGAATGGCCTCGGCTTGGCCGCCGCGATCATCGCGCCCATCGGCATCTTGTTCGGTCTCGTCCCGCTGACCGGGTTCATCGCCGTGATCTGCGCCCTGGTCGCCATCCCGCTCGCCCTTGTCGGCCGGTCCCGCGTCCGCAGGGGCAGGGCCACCAACCGCAAAACCGCGGTGACCGGTCTGGTGCTGGGTGCGGGTGCGTTGGCGCTCGGTGTCTGGGGGATCACCATCGTGTTCGGTGCGGTGGACCGGCTCGGTGATGACCTATCCGGACCGGCGCGCATCGCGGCCCCCGCGGTGCGCGGCCCGGAGCGAGAGCAGCCAACGATCGAGGCCGAGCAGCCCGCCGGCGTCGCTGCGCCGGCGGTCGCAGAGTTCGGACAGCGAGTCACATTCGACGACGGGATCGCCGTCGAGGTCACTGCACCTCAGCCGTACAAGCCGAGCCGGTATGCGGCGGGCAACGACGGCGACCGCGCCGTCACGTTCGACATCACGGTGGTCAATGGATCCGGCGAGCCCTACGACGCCGTGGCGACGGTGGTGAACGCCACGCACGGTGGGCGCCAGGTGTCGAGGATCTTCGACAGCGCGAATGGTGGCAGCGAGAACCCCGCTGGGACGGTGCTGCCCGGCAAGTCGACCACGTTCACCATCGCGTTGTCGCTCGGGGAGGCCGTGGGCGATCTGCAGCTCGAGGTCACCCCCGGTTTCCTTGGCGAGCCGGCCATCTTCACCGCGCAGGTGTGATGTAGCTATAAGGCGACGGCGTGGATCGGCGTCTTCGGGTTCTCGTGGTCGTGGGCTCGTGCCAGAACGCGCTCCACGACGATGACGATCTGCCGGGAAACCTGTTGCTCAGAGAATTGATCTGGTGTCCGAGGGGGGACTTGAACCCCCACGCCCGTTAAAGGGCACTAGCACCTCAAGCTAGCGCGTCTGCCATTCCGCCACTCGGACAAGCTGCGTGACCTCCCGGTCGCGCGAGGAAGAGGATAGCTCACGCGCGCCGAGGCTCCGCGCCGGGACCTCCGGTGGTAGGAAGATCGGCGTGACCAGCCATATCGCAGCCGAGGACGAGGTCGTCGAGCTGGCTTCGGAACTCATCCGGATCGACACCACCAACACCGCCGACCCCGCGACGACGGTCGGGGAGCGGGAAGCCGCGGAGTACGTGGCCGCGAAGCTCACCGAGGTCGGCTTCGAGGTCGAGGTGGTCGAGTCGGGTGGGCCGCGGCGCGACAACGTGATCTGCCGGCTCAAGGGCGCCGACCCGGAGCGGGGGGCGCTGCTCGTGCACGGGCACCTCGACGTGGTGCCTGCCGATCCGTCCGAGTGGTCGGTGCACCCGTTCTCCGGCGCCGTGCAGGACGGCTACGTGTGGGGGCGCGGGGCCGTCGACATGAAGGACATGGTGGCGATGACGATCGCGGTCGCGCGCCGGTTCAAGCGCGACGGCGTGGTGCCGCCCCGGGACATCGTGTTCGCATTCCTGGCCGACGAGGAAGCAGGCGGGAAGCTCGGTGCCGGGTGGCTCACCGCGAACCGGCCCGACCTGTTCGAGGGCTGCACGGAGGCCGTCGGTGAGGTGGGCGGGTTCTCCCTGACCCTCGCCGAGGACCGGCGCGTGTACCTCATCGAGGCCGCCGAGAAGGGCATCGCCTGGATGCGGCTGCAGGCCCGCGGGAGGCCCGGCCACGGGTCGTTCCTCCACGACGACAACGCCGTCACCAAGGTCGCGGAAGCCGTCGCCCGGCTGGGCAACCACAAGTTCCCGCTGGTGCTCACCGACACCGTCCGCGCGTTCCTCGAGCAGATGGCCGAGCTCACCGGGCTGGAGTTCCCGGAGGACGACCTGGAGGGGGCGATCGCGAAGCTCGGGCCGCTCTCCCGGATCGTCGGCGCCACGATCCGCGACACCGCCAACCCGACGATGCTCTCGGCCGGCTACAAGGCCAACGTCATCCCCTCGTCGGCGGAGGCCGTGGTCGACTGCCGCGTGCTGCCGGGGCGTGAGGAGGCGTTCCTCCGCGAGGTGGACGAACTCCTCGGCCCGGACGTGACCCGGGAGTGGGTGACCAACCTGCCCGCGGTGGAGACGCCGTTCGGTGGGCCGCTCACCGACGCGATGGCCGCCGCGCTGCGCACCGAGGACCCCGGCGCCGTGACCGTGCCGTACATGCTCTCCGGCGGCACCGACGCCAAGTCGTTCCAGGACCTCGGCATGAACTGCTACGGCTTCGCCCCGCTGCGGCTGCCACCGGACCTGGACTTCGCCTCGCTATTCCACGGCATCGACGAGCGGGTGCCGGTCGACTCGCTGAAGTTCGGCTGCCGCGTGCTCGACACCTTCCTGAGGAGCTGCTGATGGACCTGACGGGCAAAGCGGCGCTGGTCACCGGGGGGGCGTCGGGGATCGGCGCCGCCGCGGTGCGCAGGCTCGCCGCCGCGGGAGCCGTCGTCGCGGTCGCCGACCGGGACGAGGCCGGGGCGCGTGCGCTCGCCGAGGAGGTGGGCGGGCTCGCCCTGCCCGGAGACGCGTCCGACCCGGACACGATGACGATGGCCGTCGACGTGGCCGAGGACGCGTTCGGGCGGCTCAACATCGTGCTGCTCAACGCGGGGATCACAGCGGGCCAGTCGGGCATCGAGAACCTCGACCTGGCCGCGTACCGCCGGATCGTCGGGATCAACATCGACCACGTCGTCTTCGGGCTGACGGCGGCCGTGCCGGCGCTGCGCCGGGCCGGCGGGGGCACCATCGTCGCCACGGCGTCGCTGGCCGGGCTGGTCGCCATGCCCGGCGACGCGCTCTACACGATGACGAAGCACGCCGTGGTCGGGTACGTCCGCTCGGCGGCACCCACGCTGGCGCCGGAGGGGATCCGGGTGAACGCGGTGTGCCCAGGCTTCGCCGACACCCCGCTGATCGCGAAGGCGAAGGACCGGTTCGGGGACTTCCCGCTGCTCAGCGCGGAGGACGTCGCCGCGGCGATCGAGGCGATCCTCGAGCGCGGGGAGCCGGGGGAGTGCTGGTTCGTGCAGCCCGGCCGCGAGCCCGCGCCGTACGCCTTCCGTGGGGTGCCGGGGCCGAAGAGCGGCACCCCGCCCCCCGAAGACGTGACGTGGAAGGACCACTAGGTAGCCAGGGGAGCACCCCGAGGTTCAGGAAAGCCACTTTCAGGCCCTCCCAGTACAGGAAAGTGGCTTTCCTGAACCGATCGGACCGGGCCGGACCGGGTCAGACCGAGAGTTCGGGGAGCATCCTCGAACTGCGCCGCCGCCGTAGCCACACCTTGCGGACGCCTCCCGGGTAGAGCCGCACGCGCGAGAGCTCCCAGCCGCCGAACTCGGCCTGGATCGCCAGTCGCACCGCCGCGGTCATCCGGGACACGTCACCGGGTAGCTGGACCGGGCGGTACTCCCAGTCCCCGTCGATCGAATCCTCCTCGACCATGCCGGTCGGGCCGCCTCGCTCCACCGGCTCACCTCCCGCCAGCTCGTCCGTCCGACACCCCCACGCCGCGGTGAACACCGGGTGGAATTCCCACACCATAGGCGCGGCCGCCATGCCGTGCCAGGTCCCTGCGACGAGCCGCTGCGGCCCCTCCGCCGGTCATGCAGGCGCGCTCACGTCGTCGAGTGCGGAGCGGATCTCCGCGGGCAGCACGACCGACTCTGCGGCCAGCGACGCCGACAGCTGCGCGGCGTCCCGGGCCCCGACGACGGCGGCGGCCACGCCGGGCCGGTCGCGCACCCAGGCCAGTGCCACCGAGAGCGGGGAGGTGCCGAGCCCGTCGGCCGCCGTGAGAACGGCCTGGACGATCCGGGCCGAGCGCTCGTTGCGCCGCGCCTCCACGTAGGGCGCCAGCGTGGGTGAGGCGGCGCGGGAGTCGGCCGGGGTGCCGTCGGCGTACTTGCCGGTGAGGACGCCGCGGCCGAGCGGCGCCCAGGCCATCAGCCCGACGCCGTGGTGCTGCGCCGCGGGGAGCAGTTCGGCCTCGACCTCCCGGGCCAGCAGCGAGTACTCGACCTGCGCCGACACGGGCACCGTGATGCTGCCCAGCGCGCGCCCGCGCTCCGCCACCGTGGCGAGCTGCCACCCCTTGGGCGCGACGAGCCCGCAGTAGCGGGCCTTCCCGGCCATGACGGCCACCTGCACCGCGGAGAGCGTCTCCTCCAGCGGGACGTCGGCGTCGAAGCCGGGCAGCTGCCACAGGTCGAGGTGGTCGATGCCGATGCGCGCGAGGGTGGCGTCGAGCCCCGCGAGCAGCGCGCCGCGGGCGGCGCCGTCCCCGAGGGGGCCACCGGGCAGTGTCGCGCGGCCGGCGATGACCAGGTCGTCGCGCGGCACGGCGGAGGTGAGCACCTCGCCCAGCGTGGCCTGCGCGGCGCCGTCGCCGTAGCCGTCGGCGGTCTCGACGAGGGTGCCGCCCGCATCGACGAACGTGGCGAGCTGTGCGACCGCGCCGTCGACATCGGTGTCGGCACCCCAGGTCATGGTGCCGAGGCCGATCTGCGACACCTCCAGTCCGCTGCCCCCGACCCGTCGCCGCCGCACGGTAAGAGCCTAGGCGGGGCGCCCAACAGGGTGTCGGTACGGTCCGCGCGTGACTTGGCTCGAAGTGCTCGTTCTCGGTGTTGTGCAGGGTTTGACGGAGTTCCTCCCGATCTCTTCTTCAGCCCACCTCAGGATCATCTCGGAGGTTTTCTTCGGGCGTGATGCCGGTGCAGCGTTCACGGCAGTGACGCAGCTGGGCACCGAGGCCGCCGTGATCGTCTACTTCGCCAAGGACATCGGTCACCTGGTCGTCACCTGGTTCCGGGGCCTGCGCGACCCGTCGGTCCGCAAGACCCCGGACTACCGGATGGCCTGGCTCGTGATCATCGGCACGATCCCGATCGGCCTGCTCGGGGTGCTCCTGGAGGACCAGATCCAGACCGCGGCCCGCAACCTCTGGCTCATCGCCACCACCCTCATCGTCTTCGGGCTGCTGCTCGGCCTGGCCGAGCGGGTGGGCAAGCAGCGCTACGAGCTGAAGCACATGGGCGTGACGGACGGCGTCGTGCTCGGGTTCGCGCAGGCGATGGCACTGGTCCCCGGGGTCTCCCGGTCCGGCGGCACGATCACCGCCGGACTCTTCCTCGGCTACACCCGGCCCGCCGCCGTGCGCTACTCGTTCCTGCTCGCGATCCCGGCCGTCGTCGCGTCCGGCCTGTTCCAGATCCCCGACGTGTTCTCCGGTGACGGGCCGAGCCCGCTGCAGATGACCGTGGCCACCGTCATCGCGTTCGTCATCGGCTACGCGACGATCGCCTGGCTGCTGCGCTATGTGGAGCGTCACAGCATCTACGTGTTCGTCTGGTACCGGGTGGCGTTGGGCGCGGTGCTGTTCGTCGCGCTGAGTGCCGGTTGGCTCGCGGCAACCTGAGAGCCGGCGGCTGTTCCACGTAGGCTCGCTGATCGTGACCACCCTCATCCTGCTCCGCCACGGCCGGTCGGCGGCCAACGCCGCCGGTGTCCTCGCCGGCCGCACCCCCGGCGTGGAGCTGGACGAGGTCGGCCAGACGCAGGCGCAGAAGATGGTCGACCGGCTTGCGGGCGTGCCGCTGGCGGAGATCGTCTGCTCACCGATGGTGCGCTGCGAGCAGACGGTCGCGCCGCTGGCGAAGGACCGCGGGCTCACGCCCGTCTCGGAGCCCGAGCTCGCGGAGGTCGACTACGGCTCGTGGACCGGCGCCGAGCTGAAGACGCTCTTCAAGGAGCCGTTGTGGAAGGTGGTGCAGTCGCACCCCTCCGCCGCGGTGTTCCCCGGAGGCGAGGGCCTCGCGGGGATGCAGGCCCGCGCGGTGGCCGCCGTGCGCAGGCACGGGGCGCGAATCGCCGCCGAGCACGGTCCCACCGCGGTCTGGCTGGCCTGCACCCACGGTGACGTGATCAAGGCGGTGCTGGCCGACGCGCTGGCCACCCACCTCGACAACTTCCAGCGCATCGTCGTCGACCC
The DNA here is from genome assembly GCF_059359135.1 of Pseudonocardia sp. OZ21. Classification (NCBI taxonomy): domain Bacteria; kingdom Bacillati; phylum Actinomycetota; class Actinomycetes; order Pseudonocardiales; family Pseudonocardiaceae; genus Pseudonocardia; species Pseudonocardia sp. OZ21. The sequence continues at coordinate 123,207 of NZ_JCADBN010000008.1, read as the reverse complement.
GAGCTCGATCAGTGTCGTGCATTACACCGACACCCGCCCGTTCGTCGCGCGCGTCAACGACCTCGGCGGCGACGTGGCCGGGCTGATCCCGCCCAAGCCCAAGCGCAGGCGCAAAACGGCCCCCCGCAGCTCCGACGCGGTGGTGGGCGGGACCACCGGCGGCTGAACCCCCGAGGAGGTGCCGAGTGCGCCGCCGTGGCCTACTCTCGATGTCGCCATGTCACGCGTCATCCATGTCTTCCGCCAGCCCGAGCGCTTCGTCGCCGGGACCGTTGGTGAACCCGGCGACCGCTCCTTCTACCTGCAGGCCATCGAGGACGCGCGCACCATCAGCGTCCTCCTGGAGAAACAGCAGGTGTCGGTGCTCGCCGACCGCATCAGCGCGTTGCTCCAGGAGGTGGCTCGCCGCTTCGGCGACGAGGTACCCGACGAGGCGGGCGGCGGCAGCGACCTCGACCCACTCGCGGTGCCGTTGGAGGAGGAGTTCCGCGTCGGCACCATGGGCCTGGGCTGGGACGCCGACTCCCGCTCCATCGTCGTCGAACTGCTCGCCGTCACCGATGAGGAGATCGACGAGTCCGTCGTCCTCGACGACACCGAGGAGGGCCCCGACGCGCTCCGCGTGTTCCTCTCGCCGGTGCAGGCCCGCGCGTTCGCCGACCGCGCCGAGCGGGTCGTGTCCGCCGGCCGGCCGCCGTGCCCCCTCTGCGCCGAGCCGCTCGACCCCGAGGGCCACGTGTGTGTGCGGCTCAACGGCTACCACGAGCGGTCCCCGGTAGCGGACTGACGAAGAGACCGACCTGACGCACGTGGAACCTCGTGACCCCGCTGTGCCGGAACTGCTCCGGCGAGGCCGGATAGAGATCACCGGACGGCTCGTCGACGCCTCCAACGCCACCCTGTTCGGCACGATCACCACCAACGGGCTCGAGGCGCAGTGCGTCTACAAGCCGGTGCGTGGCGAGCGCCCGCTCTGGGACTTCCCGGACGGCACGCTCGCCGGACGCGAGGTGGCGACGTACCTGGTGTCCGAGGCCGCCGGTCTGCACGTCGTGCCGCCCACGGTGCTGCGCGACGGCCCGTTCGGGCCGGGCATGGTGCAGATCTGGGTGGACACCGACGAGGAGCGCGAGCTCGTCGACGTCTGCGCTCCGAAGGACGTGCCGCCGGGCTGGCTGGGGGTGCTGCGGGCCCGCGGTGACCGCGGCGAGCCCGCGGTGCTCGTGCACGCCGACACACCGGAGCTGCAGGCGATGGCCGCGTTGGACGTGGTCACCAACAACGCGGACCGCAAGGGCGGGCACGTCCTCGCCGGCGTCGACGGCAACGTCTACGGCGTCGACCACGGGCTGTGCCTGCACACCGAGGAGAAGCTCCGCACCGTGCTGTGGGGCTGGGTGGGCAAGCGGCTTCCCGAGCGGGTGGTCGAGGCGCTGCAGCGGCTGCGTTCCGAACTCGACGACGGGCTGTGCGACGTGCTCGGCGAGCACATCACCCGGCGTGAGATGCGCACCCTGTCGGCGCGGGTGGACGGGCTGCTGGACGACCCCTCCTACCCCGAGCCCTCCGGCTACGGCCCGGCCATCCCCTGGCCCGCCTTCTGATCACGCGTCCCCGGCGCTCGTCGGCCGAGGACCGATCGTGTCACCGTCGCGGGGCGCCGGAGCGGGTGTCGGGGACTAGCGTCGGGGACGTCCCGGACGGCGGTCTCATCGAGGAGTCATCGTGGATCTCGGCCTCCACCTCGCAGACTTCACGTTCCCGGCGGGTCCTCCCGGGCTCGCCGACGACCTGACGCGGATCGTCATGACGGCCGAGGAGGTCGGCTTCGCGCGCATCAGCGTGATGGACCACGTCTGGCAGATCGGGACGATCGGGCCGCCCGAGCACGACATGCTGGAGGCCTACACCACGCTGGGGTTCCTCGCGGCGCGCACGTCGCAGGTGCAGCTGCTGGCCTGGGTCACGGCCGCCACCTACCGGGAGCCCGGGATGCTGGCGAAGCTGGTCAGCACCGTCGACGTGCTCTCCGGCGGACGCGCCTGGCTAGGCATCGGTGCCGGCTGGAACGCCGAGGAGGCGCGCGGCCTGGGACTGCCGTTCCCGTCCACCGGCGAGCGGTTCGAGCGTCTGGAGGAGGCCCTGCAGATCTGCCTGCAGATGTGGGGGCCCGACGACGGCCCCTACGAGGGCCGGCACTACCGGCTCGAGAAGACGCTCAACGCTCCGCAGTCGCTGCGCCGCCCCCACCCGCCCATCCTGATCGGCGGCGGCGGGGAGCGGAAGACACTGCGCCTGGTCGCCCAGTACGCGCAGGCCTGCAACCTGCTCGCCAGCGCCGACGTCGAGCACAAGCTCGGCGTGCTGCGGGAGCACTGCGAGGCACTCGGCCGCCCGTACGACGAGATCGAGAAGACCGTGATGTTCCACCTCGACCCGGGGGAGAGGGGCGAGAACGTCGACGCGATCCTCGAGCAGCTCCACCGCTACGCCGAGCTCGGGGTCGGCGAGGTCCACGGCCGGGTCGACCGCGTGTGGGAGCTGGAGCCGCTGAAGCTCCTCGGACGTGAGGTCGTGCCGATCGCGGCGCAGCTCTGACGGCCGGTCGGGCGAACCGTCCACGGCGTTCGCGTCCCCGGCGGAATGCGGGGGCGGCGGGCATGGTCGTGGTGGTGGAGGCGACGAGCCGGGCTGCCCGCTCCGGCGGTACCGTCGCCAGGGGCTGAGTGAGGGAGAACGATGACCGTGGCAGACGCGAAGAGCCGCATCGGGGTGACCGGGCTGGCCGTGATGGGGGCGAACCTGGCCCGCAACATCGCGCGGCGGGGCACGCCGGTCGCTGTGCACAACCGGACGTCGGCGCGCACCCGCGAGTTCATGGAGGCCTACGGCGACGAGGGCGCGTTCACGGCCACGGAGAGCCTCGAGGACTTCGTGGCCGCCCTGGAGAAGCCGCGCCGCATCCTCGTCATGGTGAAGGCCGGCGCCCCGGTGGACGCGGTGATCGAGGAGATCTCGCCGCTGCTCGACGAGGGCGACATCATCATCGACGGCGGCAACTCGCACTTCCCCGACACGACGCGCCGCACGCGGGCCTGCGCGGAGCGCGGGCTGCGGTTCATGGGCGTCGGGGTGTCCGGCGGCGAGGAGGGCGCGCTCAACGGGCCGAGCATCATGCCCGGCGGCGACGCCGAGGCCTATGCCGAGGTCGAGGACATCTTCACCACCATCGCCGCGCAGGTGGACGACACGCCCTGCTGCGTGCACGTCGGGCCGGACGGCGCCGGGCACTACGTGAAGATGGTGCACAACGGCATCGAGTACGCCGACATCCAGCTCATCGCCGAGGCGTACGACCTGCTCACCCACGTTGCCGGGCTGGACGCCCCGGCGATCGGCAAGATCTTCGAGGAGTGGAACGCGGGCGACCTCGAGTCGTACCTCATCGAGATCACCGGCGAGGTCCTCCAGAAGACCGACGCCCGCACCGGCGGCCCTCTCGTCGACGTGATCGTCGACGAGGCCGAGCAGAAGGGCACCGGCCGCTGGACCTCGCAGGACGCCCTGGAGCTCGGCGTCCCGCTGACCGGCATCACCGAGGCCGTGTTCGCCCGCACGCTCTCCTCGCTGCGAGGCGAGCGCAAGGCCGCGGCCACCACGCTGGGCGGCCCCGTCCCCGGCGCGGGGGAGGACCGCACCGACCTCGTCGAGGACATCCGCCAGGCCCTCTACGCCAGCAAGGTGGTGGCCTACGCGCAGGGCTTCGCGCAGATGCGCGCCGCGTCGAAGGCCAACGACTGGGACGTCGACCTCGGAGCCATGGCCACGATCTGGCGGGGCGGCTGCATCATCCGGGCCCGGTTCCTCAACCGGATCCGGGACGCGTACGCCGAGCACGGTGACATCGAGAACCTGCTGATGGTGCCGTACTTCACCGAGGCCGTGGCCAACGCGCAGGACTCGTGGCGGCGGGTCGTGGTCACCGCCACGCAGCAGGGTGTGGCGATCCCGGCGTTCTCGTCGTCGCTGTCGTACTACGACGGCTACCGCCGCGAGCGCGGCCCGGCCAACCTGATCCAGGGCCTGCGCGACTACTTCGGCGCCCACACCTACCGGCGCATCGACGCGGACGGCTCGTTCCACACCCGGTGGGGCCAGGACGGCACCGAGGTGCGCACCGACGCCTGACGGACCCGTCCGAACAGCAGTACGTATCCGCAACGCTGCGGGTGGGTGCGGGCCGCCCGGCCCTCTGCAGCGTTGTGGTCACATGTTGCTGTTCTGACGGCCTCCCGAGCGCGTTATGTGTCCATGACGCGGTGGTCGCCGGGCCCTGTTCGTCCCGGTTACCCGTATCTGCGCTCATGGAAGCGGGATTGATCCGCAGGTGCGGATATCCTGACTGTCGTGAGTGTCTTCGACGGTGACGCCCCGGCCGCGGTGCGCCGATGGGCGTGACGCGGCGGGCGGCCACCGGGAAGCTCGCGACCCCGCTCCCGTGGCTGGCGGCACTGCTGGTGGCCTACCTGCTGGTGCCCATCGGGGCGTTCGTCGTGCGGCTGGCGGGGGCGTCGGCGGAGCAGCTGACCGTGCCCGGCATCGTCGACGCCCTGGGCGTCTCGCTGCTGAGCGCGAGCATCGCCACGGTGGTCATCGCCGTGGCCGGGATCCCGCTGGGCTACCTGCTCGCGCGGGCCCGGGGTCGCGCCGCCGAGCTGCTGGGCGTGGCGGTGCAGCTGCCGCTGGCGCTCCCACCGCTGATCAGCGGCCTGCTGCTGGTGTACGTCATCGGGCCCTACACCTCGCTCGGGCAGCTGTTCGACGGCCGGCTGACCGACGACCTCACCGGCGTGGTGCTGGCGCAGATCTTCGTGGCGGCCCCGTTCCTGATCATCGCCGCCCGCTCCGCGTTCGCGGCGCTGGATCCCGAGCTGGCCGACGTGGCCGCCACCCTCGGGCACGGCCCGTGGTCGCGGTTCGCGCGGGTGGCCATGCCCGGTGCCTGGGCGGGCATCCGGGCGGGGCTGCTGCTGGCCTGGCTGCGCGCCTTCGGGGAGTTCGGGGCCACGGTGGTGCTCGCCTACCACCCGTACTCGCTGCCGGTCTTCACCTACGTCGAGTTCGGCAGCTCCGGGGTCGACACGACGATGATCCCGGTCGCGGCGGCGCTGCTCGCCGCCGTGCTCGTGCTGGCTCTGAGCGGCGGAGCGGGACGACGGCACCACCGCCGCGCGGCCCGGATGACGCTCCCGGCGCCGCAGGCCCCGAGCGCCCGGCCTCCCGCCCACCTCGGGTTCGAGGTCGACGCCCGGCTGGGCGTGTTCCACCTCCGCGTGGGCCACACCGCCCAGGGCAGGCACCTCGCCGTGCTCGGGCCGTCCGGAGCGGGGAAGTCGCTGCTGCTCAAGCTGCTGGCCGGGCTGGCGCCGCTGCACGAGGGGAGCGTGCGGCTCGGTGGGCACGACCTGACGGCGCTCGACCCCGAGTCCCGCGACGTCGGCTATGTGCCGCAGGACTCCTGCCTGCTCCCGCACCTGCCGGTGTGGCGCCAGGTCACCTTCGGTGTCGGCACCGATCCGGCGGTGGCCGCCCACTGGCTCACCCGCCTGCACCTCGACGGCCTCGAGGACCGGCTGCCCCACCAGCTGTCCGGCGGCCAGCGTCGCCGGGTTGCGCTGGCGAGGGCGCTGGCCCGGCAACCGCGGCTGCTGCTCCTCGACGAACCCTTCACCGGGCTGGACACGCCGGTGCGCGACGAGCTCCGGCGGGAGCTACGGCGCGTGCAGCGCGACACGGCGGTCACCACGGTGCTGGTCACCCATGACCCCGAGGAGGCTGCGCTGCTGGCCGACGAGGTGCTGCTGGTCATCGACGGGGCGCTGGTGCAGGGAGGCGGTCAGCCCGAGGTCTTCTCCCGGCCGGCGAGCCCGGCAGCGGCGCGCCTGCTGGGCATCCGCAACCTCCACACGGGACGGATGCGCGACAGCGACACGCTCGAGTCCGCCGGCTCCCTCATCGCCGCCGGTCCCGGCGGGGTTCCCGCCGGGACGGAGCTGGCGTGGTGCATCCGGCCCGAACATGTGGAACTCGACCCGGCACCGCCGCGCACCGGCGAGGAGCACCACGCGACGATCATCGACGTCGTGCACATGGGCGCGGTCGCCGAGTTGCTGGTCGTCCTCGACGGGGGCTGTGAGCTCACCGTCGTCACCGCCGATGACGGGGTGGCGGCGGTCGGCACGCGGTGCCGGGTGCGGCTCCCTCCGGAGCGGCTCGTCGTCTGGCCGGTGCCCACGCGCCCCGGGAGCCCGGAGCCTGCGGTAGCGACCCGGGCGTGACGCCGGGCCTCAGGGGGCCGGGATCAGCGGGTGGAGCCCAGCAGGGACCGCGCCCTCGTCCCCGGACACGGTGGGCGGCGACGCCACCTGGAACCCGTCGGCCGTGAGCGTCGAGGAGCCGTCGCGGCCGAGCAGGTAGTTGACGAACGCGACCGCTCCGGCCTGGTTCGGCGCCTGGTTGAGCACGGTGACCGTGTAGGCGGCCCCCAGCGCCACCGGTGGGATCTTGATCGTCGGGATCTTGTCCGGGACGGCCTCGGCCGAGTAGAAGAACCCGGCGTCGAGCTGACCGGACTGCAACCGTCCGACGAGGTCCGTCTCGGGGAACACGCCCGACTGGTCCGAGGCCAGGCTCGTCAGCCCCACCCGGTCGAGCGCCTGCACCGCCAGCTTTCCCTTCGGGTCCGTGGTGGGGTCGGTGCGGCCCAGCCGGAATCCGGGCTCGGCCAGCACCTGCTGCCACGGCTTCGACGTCAGGTCAGCGGCGAAGCGGCTCTTCGGGTTGTACCCGATCACGAGCGGGGACGACGCGAACGTCGCGAACCACGACTCCGCGTTGCCGCCCGCCGCGCCCTGCAGGGTCGAGTTGGGCTGCGGGCTCGCGCTGATGAACACGTCGGCCTGCTTGACCTTGCCCGTGATCTCGTTGGCCAGTGCATCGGACCCGCCGCCCTCGCCCTGGAACCGGTAGCCCTGCGCCGCCGTGAACTTCGGCCCGATGTCGCGTTCCATCAGGTTCACCAGCGAGCCCGCGTAGAGCACGCGCACCGGTTGCCCGTTCGCGCCGGCAGGGCTCGGGCTCGCCGTGCTCGGGCTCGGGCTCGGGTTGGTGCTCGGGCTCGAACATGCCGCCAGCGCCACTCCGGCCGCCGCCAGGGCGCCCACCACTCGCCACGACCTCATCAGATCCTCCGGCTCGTTCCTGCCACGGCGCGAATTCGCCACGGAGCCCCACCATATGCTCCGCAGCTGCGGACAGAATTGCGCCCAGTAACCGCACCCAAGGAGAAGATTCGCGGTTATGTCCGGACCTGCCGCTATCCACGGCGGCCCTGGACGCCGTCGGACCAGTCCGAACGGTCCGGAGGACCGCCCGCTACGCCCAGCCGGAGGAACGCGTCGGCCTCAGATCCGCGACGCCGCGATCTCGGCCTCCGCGATGTCGGCCGCGGCGCCGGCACCCCCCGCCGCGCGCAACTCGTCGCGGAGCACGGCGAGCCGGTCCCGCACGTCGGCCGACCCCACGAGTGCGAGCAACGCCTCCCGCAACGTGCCGGGCGTGGCGGCCTCCGTCGGGACGTACACGCCGGCCCCGAGCTGTTCCAGCATCGCCGCGTTCCCGAACTGGTCCACCGCCTGCGGCACGGCGATCATCGGAACCCCGTGGTACAGCCCCTCGGCGCAGCCGCCCATCCCCGCGTGCGTCACGAAGGCCTGGGCGCGGGCGAGCACCGCGAGCTGCGGGACCCAGCGATGCACCTCGACGTTCGGCGGCAGCTCGCCGATCGCGGCCGGGTCGACGTGGGAGCCGATCGCGATGACGACCTGCCAGTTCAGCGGCCCGAACGCCGCCACGCAGGCGCGGTAGAACGCCACTCGGTCCGTGTAGGCGGAGCCGAGGGACACCAGCAGGACGGGCCGGTCCGACGGCGGCCAGTCCTCCTGGTGCGGGCGTCGGTCCAGCGACGGTCCGACGAACGTGTAGACGTCGTCGTCGACGCGCTCGGCGTTGGGTTGCATCGCCCGCGGGATCAGCACGATGCAGCGCGGCGGCCTCCCGCTGAACGTGTCGACGTCGATGTCGATCCCCAGTTCGGCGAGCCAGCGGGCGAACCGCTCCTGGTAGCGCTCGTACTCCGGCTCGCGCAGGAACGTCAGTGCCTCGGCCATGTCCTCCTCGTAGCCCCGCCAGGCCACCATCGAGGGGGAGAGCTGCACGAGCGGGAGCCCCCAGCGGTGGGCGAGTGCCCGGCCCGGGTAGCCCGCGATGTCGTAGAGGACGAGGTCCGGCCGGTCGTCCGTGAGCGCGGCCTCCAGCTGCGGCAACACCCGAACGGCGTCGTCGAGGAAGATCGACATGCCGTCGACGGGGTCGCCGGGCCACTGCTCCCCGCGGGTCTCGTCGGGCAGGCCCGAGAGGTAGACGAGCGGCGTGGCGCCGGTCGAGCGGACAGTGTCGGCGAAGGACTCGGGGATCGCGTAGGTGACGCGGTGGCCGCGGTCGACGAGCTCGGCGATCACCGGCAGGCTGGGGTTGACGTGGCCGTGTGCGCCGACGCTCACCATCAGGATGTGGGACACGAGGACTCTCCAGGTCTGCGGTAAACGGATGAGGACACGCCGCGGACCCGCCCTGCATGCGGGCGGGTCCGGGAAGAGCCGCTCAGCCGTACAGCTGCTTCTGGATCACGACCGGGACTGTAGCCGAGCCCCGTGCCGCCCCGGGTGGCGGTCAGGAATGGAAGAGCCTGGTCAGAGCCCCGTACTCTCCGACTGATGGATGGTGCGACGGGCGCACGGTGGCCGGGGGACCGCGTCCCGGCCGCACGTGGCGCGTCCCGGATCCGGGCGTCGCTCCCGGCCCTGGCCGCTCTGCTGGCCGTGCTCGCGGCGTGCGCCGGCCCGGGGCCCGCGCCCATCCCGGCCCCTCCGCCGCCCGCTGCGGTGGTCGACGGGCTCCCCGGGATGCCGCCCGTGACCGACCCGCACAACGTCTACGCCGCCACCGGGCCGGCGATGCTCTCCGAACCCGCGAAGGCCGCCGTGCCCCGGGTGTACGTGCCTCACACGAAGACCGGCGAGGTCTGGGTGATCGACCCCGCCACGTTCACCGTGGTCGGCAGGCACCGCCTGGGCGGCGAGCTGCAGCACGTGGTGCCGTCCTACGACATGACCACGCTCTACGCCACCGACGACACCGGATACCGGGTGACGCCCTTCGACCCGAGGACGGGCGAGCCGGGCCAGAGCATCCCGGTGACCGACCCGTACAACATGTACTTCACACCGGACGGGCGCTCGGCCATCTCCGTGGCCGAGGAGCGCAAGGAGCTGGTGTTCTACGACCCGCACACCTGGCAGCAGCAGGACGTCCTGCCGACGCCCGACTGCGCGGGCATCGACCACGCCGACTTCACCGCCGACGGGCGCACGGCCGTGTTCAGCTGCGAGTTCGCCGGTCGGGTCGCGGTGGTCGACGTGGCGTCGCACCGCCTGCTGCGCATGATCGACATGCCCGTGCGGAACACGACGATGGGTCCGCAAGACGTCAAGCTCGCCCCGGACGGCTCGGTGTTCTACATCGCGGACAGCGAGCAGAACGGGCTCTGGGTGCTCGACGGCGCGGCCACCACCGTGCTGCGCCAGATCCCCACCGGGCACGGCGCGCACGGGCTCTACCTCTCCCGCGACGCCAGGAGGCTCTTCGTCACCAACCGGCACGCGGGCAGCATCAGCGTGCTGGACCCCTACACCGGCGCCGTGCTCACGACGTGGCCGATCCCCGGGGGCGGGAGCCCCGACATGGGCAACATCACCGCCGACGGCACGCAGCTGTGGCTGTCGGGCCGCTACGACCGCGCGGTGTACGTCCTCGACACCACCGACGGGCGCCTCATCCACAAGTTCGACGTGGGCGCGGGGCCGCACGGGTTGTGCGTGTGGCCGCAGCCGGGCCGCTACTCGCTCGGCCACACCGGCATCACGCGCTGAGCGGCCCGACCTCCGAAGCCACCAGGGGCAGCACCGTCAGTCAATGACACCTCTTCGGGTACGACCGCCGATCATCCGGTGCGCTAGCGGTCCAGGGCTCTTGGCCAGCGCGATGGCCAGACGCTGAGCTTGCGAAGCGGTTGCGGGTGTCCTCGCGCACGATCCAGCGGTGGCGCAACGAGGGCTGGATCAAGCCGGAGTGGACCACGATCGGTGGCCAGGCCAGGTGGATCGAGGAGGACGTCCGGGGGCAGGTTCGGCAGTACCAGGGGCAGATCGAGGCTGAGCAGGACGGCGGCTAGGTGTAATGCCCAGGCGGGTTGTTGACGCGGCTGATGGGTGGGTGGCCGCGGTGGGCTTTCTCGTCGGGCCGGATCGCGGCGTAGGCCACGCGGGGGTGGTCGTCGATGGCGGCGTGGACGGAGTTGAACCCGACCCGTGGGCTGGTGCGGGACTGGTCGCTGTCGCGGCCGTGCACCTGCCGGCCCCCTCCGTCGCGCAGCCGAGCTTCTTCACATCCACGTGCACCAGCTCGCCCGGGGCTGGGGCGTTCGCGGCGGCGGATCACCGTGCCGGTGGGGCGGTCGAGCCGGTCGGCCGGGCGAGTCCGTGGCGGGTCGGACGGCGTGGAGCGAGGCGAGTCCGGCAGGCCACCGCCACGGGCGCTGAAAGGCCGTTGACCTGCGACGACGAACATCGATTCGAACATGTGTTCGGTTATGATGAGGGGGTGTCGGACAGCCCGCTCACCACCGCGCACCGCCTCCTGGTCGAGGCGATCGACACGCTGTCCGCCGCCGCCGAGTCCGGCGCCACCGACGACGACCTGCTGTCGGTGCTCACCCTGTGCGAAGGCACCAGCAGGCGGCTGGACCGGGTCACTGTTGCCGCCGTGTCCACGCTGGAGCGGCGCGGGACGTTCGCCGAGCGGGGCTACAAGTCCACTCCGGCCGCGTTGGGCGATCTGCTCGGCTGGGAGCGGTTCGAAGCCCGTCACCGGGTGGTCGCCACCGAGCAGGTGTGCCCGCGGGTGAGCCTCGACGGCACCGCACTACCCGCGAAGCTGCCTGCCACCGCCACAGTGTTCGCCGCCGGGCACACCGGCCTGCGGCACGTCGCGGTGATCGCGCGGGTGCTCGCGAGCCCGGCCGCGCAGCGGCTCACACCGCAGGTGTGGGCCGGCGCCGAAGCGCAACTCGCCGAGAAAGCCGCCGTCTACACCCCCTCAGAACTGCAGACCTGGGGTGTCGCGCTGATCGAGGCCCTCGACGCCGACGGGCCCGAGCCTGATGACCGCCCCCCCGCGCCGGTCAACGAGTTGCACCTGGTCCGTCACCGCGGGAAGGCGGGCGGCACCCTGAAGGGTCAGTTCGACGACGCGGCGATGTTCGATGCCATCGCCACCGTGATCGACGCCCACGCCCGGCCGGTCAGCGGCGACGAGCAGCGCAGCCCCGCGCAGCGGCAGGCCGAAGCGCTGGCTGATGTGTGCGGGTACGTGCTCGACCACGGCGACGTCCCCGAATGCGGCGGGCGGCGCCCGCACCTGAGCGTGCTGATCCGCCTCGAAGACCTGGAGAACCGGGCCCGCGCCGCCTGCCTCGACTTCGGCGGCACGCTGTCGCCGGAGTCGCTGCGGATGCTGGCCTGCGACGCCGCCGTCGTCCCGGTCGTGCTCAACGGGACGGGCCAACCCCTCGACGTCGGGCGGGCCACCCGCACCATCCCCGACGGGTTACGTCGCGCCATCGCCGCCCGCGACCGTGGCTGCGCCGGTTGCGGGCGGCCACCGTCGTGGTGCGAGGTCCACCACATCACGGCCTGGCAGGACGGCGGTGACACGGCCCTGCACAACTGCGTGATGCTCTGCCGGGCGTGTCACCGGCTCCAGCATCATTCCGAGTGGGAAGTCCGTATCCGTGACGGGCTCCCCGAGTTGATCCCCCCGGCCTGGATCGATCCGCAGCGAAGACCCCGCCGGAAACCGCTTCTGCACCTCGCCGCGTAAGAACGGTCGAGCAGATGGGCGCGGTCGGCTGAGCCTCTGTGATCACTGGGGAGACCTGTGCCCTCGCCCGAAGGTCTCCTCATGTTCAGGCCGACACGCCGTCAACAACGCTCATGGGCACTACAGCTGGGCGCGCCGCGGCTCAGCTGAGTCGAATGGCTGGCACTGAGGGGCCGGCCACGTTCATGCCCGGCCGGCTTCGGGAGCACGAGGCTGCGCCGTTCACGCGGTGAGCGGCTCCCGCAGCAGCGACACCACCTCGCGGGCGGCCGCGCGGCCCGCGCGGTTGGCCCCGATCGTGCTCGCGCTGGGGCCGTAGCCCACCAGGTGGATCCGCGGGTCGGACCGCACGCGGGTGCCGTCGACCGCGATCCCGCCGCCCGGCCCGCGCAGGTGCAGCGGGGTGAGATGCCCGAGCGCGGCCCGCCACCCGGTGGCCCACAGGATCACGTCGGCAGGCGCCGTGGAGCCGTCGGCCCACGCCACCCCGTCCGGGGTGATCCGCTCGAACATGGGCAGCCGGCGCAGCACCCCCGACTCCTGCGCAGCCCGGGCCTGCGGGGTGAGCATCAGCCCGGTCACACCGACGACGCTCTGCGGGGGTAGACCGGCCCGCACCCGCTCCTCCACGCGCGCCACCGCCGCACGTCCCGCGTCCTCGTCGAACGGTCCCTCGTGGAAGTGCGGAGGCCGCCTGGTCACCCACGTCGTGGCCGCCGCGACGCCGGCGATCTCCATCAGCAGCTGCACCGCGGACGTCCCGCCGCCGACCACCACCACCCGCAGGCCGGCGAACTCGGCAGGCCCGCGGTACTCGGCCGGGTGCAGCTGGCGCCCGAGGAAGCGCTCCTGTCCCGGGTAGCGGGGACGGAAGGGGTGCGTCCAGGTGCCGGTCGCGTTGATGAGCGCGCGGGTGGTCCACGTGCCGGAGCCGGTCTCGACGAGCAGGTCGGGCGCGGCGTCGCGGACGGCCGTGACGCGCACCGGACGGCGCACCTGCAGGTCGAAGGTGTGCTCGTACTCGTCGAAGTAGGCAGGCACCACCTCGGCCGCCGGTCGCGACGGGTCGGCCGGCGCGAACGGCAGGCCGGGCAGGTCGTTGATCCGGTGGGTCGTGTCGACGCGCAGCGTCGGCCAGCGATGGCGCCACGCGCCGCCAGGGCCGTCCTCGCCGTCGAGCACCACGAAACCCGCACCCGGCTCGAGCCCGGCCCGGCGCAGCCCGTACGCCGCCGACAACCCGGCCTGACCGGCTCCGATCACGACGACATCAGTGAGCACGGTCCTGAAACGCCGGACGCCCCGCCGAGCTTCCACTCCGGTGGGGTGCGGGTCAGGGCCGCCGGCTCAGGGCACTGCCGGCGCGGGACGACGGGGGAGGGGGACGGCTCCGAACCGCTGCACCCACCCCGTCAGGTCCGCGGCGGTGACGTTCCCGCCGCAGACCACCAGACCGAGCCGGACGTCCGGGCCGACCCGGTCGAGCACCTGGTGGGCGGCCGGGAGCAGGCAGCCTGCCGCGGGCTCGGCCCAGACCTTCCCCTCCTCGGCGAGGGCGAGGGTGCCGGCCACGGCATCGGCGTCGGACACCACGATGACGTCCTCGACGAGGGCCTGCACGTGGTCGAGCGTCAGCTGCGACACGTACGGCGCGCTCAGCGTGGTGACGACCGAGGTCGGCGTGATCCCCGTCGGGGTACCGGCGGCAGTGGCGCAGGTCATCGCATCGGCGCCCTCGGTCTCGACGCCCCAGACGCGGACGCCGGGCACGAGCGCCCGCATCGCCGCGGCGATGCCGGAGATCAGGGCACCCCCGCCGACACTGACCAGCACATCGGTGACGTCGGGCGCGTCGGTGGCGAACTCCAGGCCGACGGTGCCCTGGGCGGCGAGCACGATCGGGTCGTCGAACGGGTGGACGAGGGTGAGCCCGTCGGCCACCAGTTCGTCGAGCAGCGCGAAGGCGCCAGCCATGTCGGGGGTGAGCCGCACCGTGGCTCCGGACGTGCGACAGGTGGCGATCGAGCGCTGTGGGGCCGACTCCGGCATGACGACCGTGGCCGCGATGTCCAGCGACCCGGCGGCGTCGGCCAGTGCGAGCGCGTGGTTGCCGCCGCTGACCGCCACGACCCCGGCGGCGCGCTCCGCGGGGGTGAGACCGAGCAGCTTGTGGAACGCGCCGCGCGGCTTGAACGAGCCGGACCGCTGGAGGAGCTCCAGCTTGAGGGTGACCGGCACGCCGAGGTAGGCGGCGAGGCCCGGGCTCGCGACCGTGGGTGTACGCAGGACGTACCCCGCGATCCGTTCCGCTGCTGCGGTGATGTCGTCGATGGTGATCAGGTCGCTCACCACGTCACGCTAACCCGGCAGAGGAGTCACGGGGATGGCGGATCCGCGGCAGGGGTGGTGGGGTGTGCGCGTGCTACGCGCGTCGCGGATGGGGCTGCTGAGCACCCGATACGAGATCACCCAGGACGGCGCGCAGCTCTGTGTCTGGAAGCCGTCGGCGTTCTTCGGCGGGGGTTCCTTCGTGCTCGACGGCCGCCGCTACGACGTGGCCCGCGGCGGATGGTCGTGGCGCCGGTTCCGGTTGGTCGACGAGCGGGGCGAGCTCGTCGCGCTCGCTGACGGGGTGGGCCGGGGGGAGTGGACACTCGACACCGGCGGCGTCACACATGCCTTCGAGCGTCCGTCGCTGATCCGCCATGAACATGTGTTGATGAGGGCCGACAGCCCGGTCGGGACAGTGCATCGGGTCAGCGCATGGCGGGGCGATGCGGAAGCGGATCTGCCGGGGCTGCCGGTGCCGGTGCAGGTGTTCGTGCTGGTCAGCCTGTTGGGTGTCTGGGACGAGGACTAGTCGGCCGCCGCGTCGCACACCAATCCTGATGGCCTGGTTCGGCGGATATATCCATTCTGTCAATTCTCTGGGTTAATTCTCGTAGGATGAATCACCGGCCCGGTCCGGCAATTTCGAGTACCGTGGGATCGGACGTTTCGGGGAGAGCCTGGGGGATTTCCTATGTCATACTTTACCATTCGTGCGCCGGGTGAAACTGCGCAGGAATATCGCAGCGCCGGGATCTGGCGGGACTCGACGCCGGTCGGAGATCTGCGTCGGTGGTGCCGCGAGGCGCCCGAGGCCGTCGCGGTCCGGGCGTATCGGGCGGAGAGCGGGCCCACGCAGATGAGCTCGGTGGAGCTGAGCTACGCCGACTACGGACGGTACGTGGAGCGGTTCGCCGGAGCGCTGTACGAGCTGGGTGTGCGGCCGGGCCAGGTGGTGTCCTACCAGCTGCCGAACTGGTGGCAGGCCGGCGCGCTCCAGCTGGCGGCCATGCAGTTGCAGGCCGTGGTGGCCCCGGTCATGACCACCATCCGTCCCCGCGAGCTGGAGCGGGTGCTGGCTCGGGTGGGCGCGAGTGTCTTCGTCACGGTGGACGAGTGGGCGGGGTTCGACCACGCCGCGGCACTGCGGGAGATCGCTCCCCGGCTGCCGCGGCTGCGCCACCGCGTCGTCCTCGGGAAAGCGGACGACGGCGAGGTCGAGTTCGGCCCGTTCTTCGAGGACACCCCGTGGGAGGAGCGTCATCCGGTCGCCGTGGACGACGCGGTGGAAGACCCGGACCAGGTCGCCGCGCTCTTCTTCACGTCGGGCACCTCCGGCGATCCGAAAGGCGCGCTCCACACCCACAACACGGTGTACGCCACGGTCTCGGCGGTAGCCGAGCAGGAGCGGGTCGGACCTCCGGACGTGATCTTCACCCCGCACTCGTCGATGCACATCGGGGGGCACATGTTCGCCCTTCTCCCGCTTTTCACCGGAGCGTGCAGCGTCCTGCTCGACTCCTGGTCGGGTGAGCGGGGTGCCGCCGTTCTCTCCGAGACCGGGAGCACGATCCTGCTCTCCGCACCCGCCTTCGTCGACGACCTGATCGCGGCCGGGAACGGGCAGCCTCAGCACCTGCCCGCGCTCCGCATGGTCGGGTGCGGTGCCACCACCGTCCCGCGGCCGCTGGTCGCGGAGGTGCCGCGGGTGTTCGGGGTGGCGCTGCAGAGCGGGTGGGGGATGACCGAGCTCGGAATCGGCACGCTGACCAGCAGAGAGGATCCCCCGGACTGGTCCGCCCACAGCGACGGACGACCGCTCTCCTGGGCGGAGCTCGACCTGCGGTCGGACACCGAGATCACCGCGGACCGGCCGGGGCGGCTGTTCGCCCGCGGCGGCGGCCTGTGCCTGGCGACACTCGGGCGGGACAGCGGCGCGGTCACCGTCATCGCCGAGCACGACGACGGCTGGTTCGACACGGGCGACCTCGCCATCCCGGACGGGCGTGACGGAATCCGGCTGATGGGCCGGGCCGGCGACCGCATCGGCGGTGCGTTCATGATCCCGGTCAACGATGTCGAGTCCGAGCTGCTCACCCACCCGGCCGTCGCCGACGTCGCCCTGGTCGGCTACCCCGACGGGCACGGTGGCGAGCTCGCCTGTGCGGTCGTGGTCGCGGCCGGCCCGTCCCCGGTCACCCTAGAGGAGCTGCGCTCCTACCTGACCGGCAAGGGCATGACCGACTGGTACCTGCCCAGCAGGCTGGAACTGGTCGCGCGACTGCCCCGCAACGACAACGGCAAGGTGCGCAAGGAACTGCTGCGGCGCGAGCTGCAGAGCGCGGGCGCGCTCACCGCGGAGTGACCGTCCCGGGGCGCGCCACCTTCGAGGGTGGCGCGTCCCGGAACCGGGTCACCGGACCGGCACGACCTCCGGTGCGCCCATCCGGGCGGCGTCGGCGGTCTCGTCGTCGGGCATCTTCTGGCTCTCCAGCTCGGCCTCCACGCGCTTGCGGTAGTGCTCCACCTCGCGCTCGATCTGCTCGCCGCTCCAGCCCAGTACCGGTGCGACGAGCCGGGCGGCCTCCTCGACGGCCCCGATGCCCCGGTCGAAGGTCTCGATCGAGATCCGGGTGCGGCGGGCGAGCACGTCGTCGAGATGCCGGGCGCCCTCGTGCGACGCCGCGTAGACGATCTCGGCCCGCAGGTGGTCGGGCGCACCGGTGAGCGGCTCGCCCAGCGAGGGGTCCTGCTCCACCAGGTCGAGTACCTCGTGGATGAGCGACCCGTACCGGCCGAGCAGGTGCTGGATGCGCGCCTCGTGCAGCCCGTAGCGTTCGGCCAGCACATGTGCGGAGTTCTTCAGCGCCGTGAAGCCCTCGGCCCCCAGCAGGGGCACGTCCTCCGTGACCGACGGCGGAACCTTCTGGTAGAGCCCGTGCACCGCGGCGTCGACGGCGTCCTTTGCCATCACGCGGTAGGTGGTGTACTTGCCGCCCGCCACCACCACCAGACCGGGCACCGCGTGTGACACCGCGTGCTCCCGCGAGAGCATCGACGTCGACTCGGACTCGCCCGACAGCAGGGGCCGCAGCCCGGCGTAGACGCCTTCCACGTCGGCATGGGTGAGGGGCTGTTCCAGCACCTTGTTGACGTGGTCGAGCAGGTAGTCGATGTCGGCGGCACTCGCCGCCGGATGGGCCAGCCCGAGTGTCCAGTCCGTGTCGGTGGTGCCGATGATCCAGTGCCGGCCCCACGGGATGACGAACAGCACGGACTTCTCCGTGCGCAGGATCAGCCCGGAGTCGCCACGGATCCGGTCGTGCGGCACGACGAGGTGGATGCCCTTGCTCGCCCGGACGTGGAACTGCCCGCGCTCGCCCGCCAGGCTCTGGGTCTCGTCGGTCCACACGCCCGTGGCGTTGACGACCTGCCGCGCCTGCACCTTGATGGTGCGGCCGGACTCGAGGTCGTGCACCTCCGCCCCGGTGACCCGCTCGCCCTCGCGCAGCAGCCCGGTGACCCGCGCCCTGGACGCGATATGGGCCCCGTAGGCCGCCGCCGTGCGGGCGACGAACATCGTGTGCCGGGCGTCGTCGACCTGCGCGTCGTAGTACTCCAGCGCCCCGACGAGAGCGTCCTTGCGGAGCGACGGGAACACGCGCCGCGCTCCGCGCCTGGTCAGGTGGCGGTGGTGGGGCACACCCCTGGCCCGCCCGGACAGCAGCGCCAGCGTGTCGTACAGCGCCACACCGGCACCGGCGTACATCCGCTCCCACACGTGGTGGTTCAGCGGATAGATGAACGGCACCGGACGGACCAGGTGCGGTGCCAGCTTCTGGATGAGCAGACCCCGTTCCTGCAACGCCTCGGCGACGAGTCGGAAGTCCAGCATCTCCAGGTAGCGCAGGCCACCGTGGATGAGCTTGCTCGACCTGCTGGACGTGCCGGACGCGAAGTCACGAGCCTCGACGAGCCCGACGGTGAGGCCGCGGGTGGCGGCGTCGAGGGCAGACCCACTGCCCACGACACCGCCCCCGACGACCAGCACGTCGAGTTCGGTAGAGCTCATGGCCTCCAGTGCGGCCTCGCGGGCCTGCGGAGAGAGCGCAACCGATCTCATGGTTTTCCTCTCATCGTCGTCGTGCACGAGACGTCCGGGCGGAGAACCGCTCAGTCGACGTCCACCCAGTCCAACGTCCTGGTGACGGCCTTCTTCCAGCGCTCGTACCCGGTGGAGCGCTGCTCGTCGCTCCACCGGGGCTCCCAGCGCTTCGACTCGTTCCAGTTGGTGCGTAGCTCGTCGGTGTTCTTCCAGAACCCGACGGCCAGCCCCGCCGCATACGCGGCTCCCAGTGCCGTGGTCTCCGCGACGACCGGCCGGCTGACCGGCACGCCGAGCACGTCGGCCTGGATCTGCATGCACAGCTCGTTGGCGGTGACACCGCCGTCGACCTTGAGCACCTCCAGGTGGACTCCGGAGTCCTTCTCCATCGCCTCGGCCACGTCGCGGCTCTGGTAGCAGATCGCTTCCAGCGTGGCCCTGGCCAGGTGGGCGTTGGTGTTGTACCGGGAGAGCCCGACGATCGCGCCGCGGGCGTCGGAGCGCCAGTACGGGGCGAAGAGCCCCGAGAACGCCGGGACGAAGTAGACGCCGCCGTTGTCCTCCACCTGACGGGCCAGCGACTCGCTCTCCGCCGCGCCCGAGATGATCCCCAGCTGGTCACGCAGCCACTGCACGGCCGACCCCGTGACGGCGATCGAGCCCTCCAGTGCGTAGACCACCGGCTCGTCACCGAACTTGTAGCAGACGGTGGAGAGCAGCCCGGCCTTCGAGCGCACCAGCTCCGTGCCCGTGTTGAGCAGCATGAAGTTGCCGGTGCCGTAGGTGTTCTTCGCCTCGCCGGGGGCGAAGCACACCTGGCCGACGGTGGCCGCCTGCTGGTCGCCGAGGTCGCCGGTGATCGGGACCTCACCGGCCAGCGGACCCTTCGTGAGCGTGGTGCCGTAGCACTCCGGGCACGAGCTCGGCTTGATCTCGGGCAGCATCGACCGCGGGATGTTGAAGAAGCCGAGCAGCTCGTCGTCCCAGTCGAGCGTCTCGAGGTTCATCAGCATCGTGCGGCTGGCGTTCGTCGGGTCGGTGACGTGGACGCCGCCGTCCTTGCCGCCCGTGAGGTTCCACATCAGCCAGGTGTCGGTGTTGCCGAAGATCGCGTTGCCGCTCTCCGCCGCCTCCCGGGCCCCGTCGACGTTCTCCAGGATCCACTGGACCTTGCCGCCGGAGAAGTAGGTGGCAGGCGGCAGCCCGGCCTTCTGCCGGATGACGTCGCCGCGCCCGTCCCTGTCGAGCGCCGAGGCGATCCGGTCGGTGCGGGTGTCCTGCCAGACGATCGCGTTGTACAGCGGGCGTCCCGTGCGCTTGTCCCACACGACGGCTGTCTCGCGCTGGTTGGTGATGCCCAGTGACACCAGATCCGATGACGAGAGCCCGGACCTGTTGAGTGCGGTCTGGACCACCGCCGACGTGCGTTCCCAGATCTCGACGGGATTGTGCTCGACCCAGCCGGCCTGCGGCAGGATCTGGTCGTGTTCGAGCTGGTGGCGACCCACCTCGTTGCCCGAGTGGTCGAAGATCATGAAGCGGGTGCTGGTGGTGCCCTGGTCGATGGCACCGACGAACTCGGCCATGAGTTGTCTCCGCTGGTGTTGGTGGGTCTTACCGAGGGACGTCGCGGCCCACGGGAGTGGGATCGGAGGCCTCTTCGGCGGCGACGATGAAGCGGTTGATGCAGAGCTGGAACAGCCCGCCACCGATGAGGCCACCGATGATCGGTGCCACGATCGGCAGCCACCAATATGGTGTGCCGTTCTGGTCGGTCCAGGCGGTCGAGTATCCGGTGATGTACGACGCGAGCCGGGGCCCGAAGTCACGGGCCGGGTTGATGGCGTAGCCCGCGTTCGCCCCCCAGGCCATGCCGATGCCCACCACGAGCAGCCCGATGACCACCGGGCCGAGGTTGGACAATGGCGGGTTGTTCCTCGCGTTGACCAGCGCGAAGACCACGAAGACCAGGATCGCGGTGCCGATGATCTGGTCGAAGAACGCGGTCGTGAGGCTGATGCCGGCTGCGCCGTTACCCGGGAGCGTGGAGAAGATGATCTGCGTCGTGTAGGTGTGGCCCGGGTCGATCATGTCGATGTAGTTGGCGTAGTTGAACCGGACGATCAGGGCTGCGACGAACGCCCCTGCCGTCTGCGCGACCACGTAGGGCACGACCTTGCGCCACGGGAACCCTTGGAACGTGGCCAGCGCGATCGTCACTGCCGGGTTGATGTGGCCGCCGCTGAGACGACCCGACACGTAGACACCGAGCATCACGCCGATGCCCCACGCCCAGGCGATGGAGTCGTGGTCGCCCAGGCCGCTGCCGCCTGCCACGACCTGCGCGACCACACCTGCGCCGAACAACAAGAGGATCATGGTGCCGAAGAATTCGGCCGCCAGCTCCCCGATATACGAGTTCTTCGCCATCGAAGCCCTCCTTGGAAGGGTGCCGCTCGAATCGGCGGCTCCTGAACGCTAGGAACGGGTGTGACCTGCGGTCAACGGTTATGGTTCGGCATTGTCGAACCACCGATCGGACGAACATCACATTGTGGGCGACGGGAAGCATCGAGACGGGGAGTCCGTGCAGGGGGTGTCGCGTTGCGTGGACAGGCCGTGCACGGGTCGTACAGTCGGTCCGTGCCGGGGTTCATCCAGTCCATCGAGCGAGCAGCGGCGGTGCTGCGGCTCCTCGGGAGCACGGACCGGCCGCTCGGGCTGAAGGAGATCGCAGCGGCCCTGGACCTCCCGCCTCCCACGGCCCACGGCATCGTCCGGACCCTGCGGGAGGTCGGGTTCGTCGAACAGGACGTGGAGACCTCCCGCTACCGGCTCGGTCCGGGGCTGCGCGAGCTGGGCGGCGGAGGCTGGGACCCGCACGACCTGCGCGCCCGGGCGATGAACTGGGCGGACTCCCTGGCGGGCAGCACGGGGATGGCGGTGCAGGTGGGCATCGCGGCGTCGAAGTCGGTCCGGCTCGTCCACCACGTGTTCCGGCCGGACGGATCACCCCAGCGGATCCGGACGGGGGAGGAGCGACCCCTGCACGCCACCGCGCTGGGCAAGTGCCTGCTCGCGTTCGCGCCGGTGGCCACCCCGCACGCCCGGGAGCTCGACCTGCAGCGCTGGACCGGCCGCACGTGTTCCACCGTGGCTGCGCTGGAGGCCCATCTCGCGGTGGCCCGGCGCCGGGGCTGGGCGAGCGACACCGGCGAGTACGAGACGGGGGTGGGCGGGGCGGCCGCCCCGTTGCGGTCCAGCGGCGGGATGGTCGTCGCGGCGATCGCCGTGGTCGGTCCGGTGGAGGAGCTCTTCGGCCTGGGCGGGGAGTTGCGGCCGTGGATGCTCGAGCAGATGGTGGGCGCTGCGCGGGAGATCTCGGCGGCGCTGATGGAGGGTCGATGACGGGGCGGAGGGGGCAGTCATGACCGAGCGCGTCGTCGCCGCGATCGACCAGGGCACCACGTCCACCCGGTGCCTGCTGTTCAACCGGTCCGGGCGGATGGTCGCCGTGGCCCAGCGCGAGCACCGCCAGTACTACCCGCGGCCCGGGCTCGTCGAGCACGACGCGGCGGAGATCTGGCGCAACGTCACGAGGGTCGTCCCGGCCGCGCTGCGCAACGCGGGCCTCACCCCGGACAACATCGTCGGGCTCGGGATCGCGAACCAGCGCGAGACCACCGTGATCTGGAACCGGCACACCGGCGTCCCCCTCGCGCCCGCGATCACCTGGCAGGACACCCGCACCGACGGCATCGTCGCCCGCCTGGCCGACGACGGGCACGCCGCCCTGATCAAGGACATCTGCGGGCTACCGCCCGCCACCTACTTCGCCGGCCCACGGCTGCGCTGGCTGCTGGACCACGTGCCGGGCGCCCGTGAGGGCGCCGACGCGGGCGACGTCCTGTTCGGCACGATGGAGAGCTGGCTCATCTGGCGGCTCACCGGCGGCCCTCACGGCGGCAGGCACGTCAGCGACGTCACCAACGCCAGCCGCACGATGCTGATGGACGTCCGGACTCTCGAGTGGTCGGAGAAGTTGCTGGAAGTGCTGGCGGTGCCGCGGCGGATGCTGCCCGAGATCCGCCCGAACGCCGAGGTGTACGGCACGTGCACCGCCGTGCTGCCCGGCGTGCCGGTGGCCGGGGCGCTCGGCGACCAGCAGGCCGCGCTCGTCGGGCAGGCGTGCTTCTCGCCAGGCGAGATCAAGTGCACCTACGGCACCGGCGCGTTCCTGCTGATGAACACCGGGCCGCGGCTGGCCGAGTCGGCCCACGGGCTGATCCCGACGGTCGGGTACGTGCTCGGCGACAAGCCCGTCTACGCGCTGGAGGGCGCGATCGCCATGACGGGGTCGCTCGTGCAGTGGTTCCGCGACTCGCTCGGGATGATCGCGACGGCCGCCCAGATCGAGACGCTCGCCAGTTCCGTCCCCGACAACGGCGGTTGCTACATCGTCCCCGCGTTCTCCGGGCTGTACTCACCGCGCTGGCACCCGGACGCGCGTGGCGTGATGGTCGGGCTGACGTCGTTCATCAACCGCGGCCACCTCGCCAGAGCCGTGCTCGAGGCCACCGGCTGGCAGACGCGCGAGGTGATCGACGCGATGAACGCCGACTCCGGGGTGCCGGTCACCCGGCTCAAGGTCGACGGCGGCATGACCGCCAACCACCTGCTGATGCAGTTCGTCGCCGACGTCCTCGACGTGCCGGTGGAGCGGCCGCTGGTGTCCGAGGCCGTCTCGCTGGGCGCCGCGTACGCGGCCGGACTCGCGGTCGGGCACTGGTCCGACCTGGAGGTGCTGCGCGCGAACTGGCACCGCGCGGCCGCCTGGGAGCCCGCGATGGACGCCGCCCTGCGCAGGCGCGAGCACGAGAACTGGGGCCGCGCGGTGAACCGCAGCTACGGCTGGGTGCAGACGCCCGCAGGCGACTGACACCGCATCGCGACCGGCACCGCGTCAGCCGTTCGCCGGGACCGGGGCAACGGGTCCGTCGGGGTCGCGCTCCGACCAGCCCACCCCGCGCCGGACACCGGCGATCACCAGCACGACGGTGCCGAGCGCGATCGGGAAGAACCACAGCGCCACCACGTCCAGGGTCCCCCGCCCGTCGACGACGAAGGCGCCGTCGGGGGCCCCCAGGTACTGCGACACCCACTGGAACACGACGTGGAACCCGATGGGCGCCCAGACGCTGCCCGCCACCACGCGCAGCGCACCGAGCGCCAGGCTGAACGAGAAGAACAGGAGTACCCGGTCCACCGAGCCGGCCGCTCCCAGCAGCGTGCCCCAGACGGTGAACAGCGCCGCCTGCCCGAGGACGGCCGTCCAGCGCGTGAAGCGGTCGGCGAGGTTGCGGTAGAGGTAGCCGCGGAAGACGAGCTCCTCGGGAAGGGCCTCGAACAGCAGCACCAGCACCGGGAGGTAGAGGGCGAGGAGCAACGCGTGGGTGTCGACGTCGACGGCGGCGATCGTGGCCCAGCCCGCCCCGATGGTCACGGCCGTCCCGATGGCTGCCGCGCCGAGCCAGAACGCGGCCCCGTACAGCAGGGACCGCAGCCCGCCGCTGCGCAGCGGCGTGAGGGCCAGCCCCTCCCACGGGCGCGCGTCGAGGTAGCGGCGGGCCACCACCACCAGGGGCACGGCCAGCACCGCCGTCAGCACGGCGCGGAGCGCGTGACCGGGCCGGTCGTCGGGCGGGTTGCCGAAGAACGGGTCGAGCCCGGCGTCGACGGCGATCCAGATCAGGGCGACGGCCGCGAGAACGATGACCGTCCGGACGGCGAGGGACGGGCGCCACCGGAGCGGCCGGGATGCGGACGGGACGAACGGTACGGCCGAGCCCTCGTCTCCCATGGTCGTCGAGTCTGGGGGCGGGAGCCGCGGCCGGTCGTCATCCCTTCGTCGGATCTCCGGGCCCCGTCATCGAGGCGGTGGTGTCGGGGTTGACGACCAGGATCCGCATGGTGGTCAGTGGCGTGGCGCGGGCGCCACGGTGGACCAGACCTCGTCACCGCGCAGCGCGTCCGCCAGTGCCTCGACGTCGGGGACCACCAGCCGGGCACCGTCCAGCTCGCCCGGCTCTGCGTACCCCCACGCCACGCCGACCGTCGGGATGCCGTGCTCCGCCGCGCCGTCGACGTCGTGGTGGCGGTCGCCGACCATCACCACCGGCTGCCGGGCCGGGTCGAGGGCCAGCCGCTCGATCACCGACCGGACGACGGCCGCCTTGCCCACCCGGCCACCCACGTGGTCGGCCCCTCCCACGAGGTCCAGGAACCCGGCGAGCCCGACACCCGCGACGATCTTGCGTGCGAGCTCCTCGGGCTTCGAGGTGGCGACCGCCAGCCGCAGGTCCGCCTCCCGCAGGCGCTCCAGCAGCGCGGGGACGCCCGGGTAGACGGGGGTGACCGTGGCGGCCACCGCGTCGTAGGAGGAGCGGTACGCGGTGATGGCGGCGGAGGTCTGCTCGTCGGTCAGCCCGAGCTCCGGCAACGCGGTCTCGAACGGTGGCCCGACCAGCCGGCGCAACCGTTCCGCGTCCGGTACCGGGAAGCCGACCTCGGTCAGCGCCGCCGCGAGATGCTCGGTGATCGTGCTGGCGGAGTCGACGAGGGTGCCGTCAAGGTCGAGCAGGACAGTGCGCACCGACCCGACCCTACGGACCCGGCGTCCTCCCGGGCCGTGGGGAGCCACCGGTGAGCCGGGTGACGCTGCGCGAGGTGACCCCGCGGTGGCAGCGCTGCACCGGGTGCGGTAGCCCTTCTCCCGTGACGGACTGGGGCAAGCTGATCATCACGGTGGCACTGCGGGTGGAAGATCTCGCCGAGTCGGTGGTCGCCGCGTTGGCCCGCCTGCGCGGCCGCCGGCACCCGGTGATCATCCCGTTCATCGGCCACGGCACCACCCGGCGCGCCAGGGTGGGTGCCCGGCTCGTACTCGGACGGGAGGCCGCCGCGCCGTCGGTGCTGGCCACGGCCTCGGGGGAGGGTCCGGCGACGCCGCGCTCGCGCCGCGCGGTGCTGCGGGCGAGCATCGCGCGGTTCCTCACCATCGAGGTGCCGGGCGCCGAGGTGACGATCCATCTCCCCGGCGGTGCCGTCGTCGTCCGGACCGACCGCGACGGGTACGTCGACCACGAGGTCGAGCTGACGGACGTCGCGCCGGGGTGGCTGGAGGTCGAGCTGACCGGGCCGGCGGGATCCACCGCCACGGCGCGCGTGCTGGTGACCGACCCGGATGCGGGCATCGGGCTGGTCAGTGACGTGGACGACACGATCGTCGACACCGGGATCACGCGGGGCCTGGACTTCCTGCGGGTCACCCTGCTCACCGACGTCGAGGACCGCACCCCCCTGCCCGGCGCCGCGGCCCTCTACCGCGCGCTCGTCACCACCCCCGTCGGCAAGCCTGCGCGTCCGGTCTTCTACGTCTCCACGAGCCCGTGGAACCTGCACGAGATGCTCCTGCAGTTCGTGGGGCTGCGCGGGTTCCCGCTCGGCCCGCTGCTCCTGACCGACTGGGGCCCCTCCCACACCGGGCTGTTCCGCATCGGGGCGCAGGCCCACAAGCTGGGACTGGTGCGGCGGTTGCTCGACGAGCACCCGCACCTGCGGCTGATCCTGATCGGCGACAGCGGGCAGGAGGATCCCGAGATCTACGCGACGCTCGCCCGCGCGACTCCCGACCGGGTGGCCGCCGTGTACATCCGCCGCACCACGGGAGCCGATCCGGTTCGGGTGCGCCAGGTCGACGACCTCGCCGCCGAGATCACCGCCATCGGGGTCCCGATGCTCGCCGTGGACGACAGCGCGCAGATCGCCGCCCATGCCGCCACGCTGGGACTGCTCGACCAGGCCGCGGTGGCCTCGGTCCGCGCAGAGCTCGCCCACTGAACCGGCGTCTCAGGTCTCCATGTCGCGCTGGGCGCCGCGGGCGCTGGTCGCGGGCCTGACCTCGACCAGTTCGAACACGCGCATCCAGCCGGGGACCGTGGCCGCGCAGGTCAGCGGCCGTCCGGTCTCCACCCGCCGCTCACGCAGCCGGACCGAGCAGGCGGGGTCGGCCAGCTCGACCCGCCACCCGGGGCTGCCGTCCGCCTGCTGTTCGGCCACGAAGTCGACGGGCCGCAGCGCATCGACGCCCGTCGCTCCGGTGACCGCGCGCGCATGGTGCTGCGCGGCCTGGACGGCAGGTGGCAGCGACGAGCGCCCGCGCATCCAGAGCGGGTCCAGCCGCCCGGCCGCGTAGTCGCGCACGACAGTGGGAGCGTCCTCCGCCGTCAGGCCGCCGAGCACGTAGCCGTGGGGGAGCAGTACCAGCGCCGGGGCGAAGCGGCAGCCGCCGATGTGGCTGCACTCCCAGACGTGGGCGGGGTCGATGGCGGCGAGCGCGGCGGCGAGGGGGCGTCCGCGTACCGCGCAGCAGGTGTCGTGCCGGCCGTGGGTGCAGACGAGGTGCAGTGGCCCCGCGTACGGCTCACCGGGAGCGTGCACGGCCGCCACCAGCTCAGCCTCGTCGACGAAGGTCCCGGTGCGGATCGACTCGTGCCCGGGGCGTGAGTCGACGCGGAACCAGCGGCGCGGCCTGCCGGGGATGTCGCCGGGGACGACGTCGTCCGTGCGGACCGCGGCCCGGCCGGGCCGACGCACGAGGACCACCCGCCCGGCCTCGGTGGCCACCCAGGCCGAGATCGCGGCGACCGCCGCGGGATGTATCCCCGACTGCGAGAGCGGGACCCGGCCCCACGGTCCACCGTGTTCGATCAGGAACCAGCGGTCGGCCGGGGGTGCCGTGCCCTCACGTGGGTCGTGTGCGGCGTCGGCGACGAACGAACAGCGCGGCCAGGGTCCCGCCGGTGTCATGCGTGAGTGGCCGGCACCAGCACGCCCTCCCGAAGCAGGCGGCGCACCAGCACGAGCTGATCGGCCTCGTCCATTCCCCTGAGGCTACCCACCGTGCAGGTCGTCCCGCTCAGCAGCGCGCGCACCGCGGCCTCCGTGGTTGCGGGGAGCGTGATGTGCCGGTCGGGCAGGCTCAGCACGACCTGCTCGCCCCGCCGGGTGACCCGGTGCCGCAGCCCCACCCGCCGCCGGACGCCGTCCCCGGTGGCGAGGTGCTCGATGAACGTCGCCACGGCCACCGGGCGCACCGGTTCGGGCCGCCCACCCGTCCAGACCCGGCCACGGACGCGGCGTGCCACATCCTCGGCGCTCACCTGGTGGAGGGCCTCGGTGAGGGCCGAGCGCACGGCGGCGAGATGCGGCGCGAGCTGCTCGGGGTCGGACACGTCGATGCCCAGGGGCAACGATGCCCGCAGCTGCGGATCGTCGGCCACGAGCGCGGTCAGCGCCTCCACCAGCGCATAGCGCGTGACGACGTGGACGCCGACGGTCAGGTGCGCCGAGACGTCGCCCAGGGCGGTGGCGGCGTGCAGCCAGCCCCGCGGCAGGTACATCACGTCGCCGGGCTCCAGCACCGTGTCGATGACGGGGGTGTCGTCACGTGCCCGGGCGACCACCGCCGTGGCGTGCGCGTTCCACGGCTGGTCGCGCAACGGGTCGGGGTGCACCGGAGCGTGCACCGTCCAGTGCTTGCGCCCCGCGAGCTGCAGGACGAAGACGTCGTGCACGTCGTAGTGGGCCGAGAACCCGTGCGAGGACGGGGGAGTCACGTACGCGTTGGCCTGGACGGGATGACCGAGCTCGCCGGACAGCAGCGTCGCGAAGTCGATCACTGCGGGCCACGTGCGGTGCAGCGCCTGCAGCACCACGGTGGTGCCGTCGGCGAAGAGCGCCGCGACCTTGTCGTCCTGCACCTGGTCGCCGATCTCCGCGCCGGCGCCGCCCGGGCCGGTGAACGAACTGGAGTCGACCACGGACCCGTTGCGCGCCAGGCGCAGGAACGGGGTGCGCAGGCCGCGCCGCGAGAGCAGTTCGTCCACGCCGTCGAGGTCGAGCAGGTCGCGGAAGCCGTCGCTGTCGGCGCCGCGCACGAGCCGTGGCTCCCGGCCCCAGTGCCGGGCGCCGAAGGTGGCGGCGTCGAGACCGGTGACCCGGGCGACGGCTCCGCGGGGCGTCGCGGTGGGCGCCGGCCGCCCCAGCACGGGACGTCCGGCACCACCGGGTCGGGTGACCTCAGCGGGCACCGCTGTCCGCTCCGCCGTCCGCTCCGCCGTCGTGCACGCCGGCCTTGCCGCCGCCTGCGCCGGAGTCGGCCGGGCCCTCGGCACCGGAGTCGGCCCCGCCGTCGGCTCCACCGTCGTGGACGCCCGGGGTGCCGCCGGCTCCCGAGTCGGCGGGCCCCTCAGCCCCCGAGTCGGCTCCGCCGTCCGCGCCACCGTCAGCTCCGCCGTCGTGCACGCCGGGGGTGCCCCCGCCTGCGCCGGAGTCGGCCGGCCCCTCGGCGCCGGAGTCGGCGCCACCGTCGGCTCCGCCGTCGTGGACGCCCGGGGTGCCGCCGCCTGCGCCGGAGTCGGCCGGGCCCTCGTTTCCGCCGCCTGCGGTCGTCGTCATGTCGTCGTCGTCGAGCGCCATCGAGTCCTCCTCTGCTGGTGCGTCACCACTGCGATGACGGCCCGGGACTACCCGGTTCCCGCCGGTTATAGGCCGATGCGGGATCGGTCACCCTCCCGCCCGTCGGGAGCCACCCGGTTGTCGGTGGAACCCCACAGGTACTCCCAGCGTTGGGTAAAGCGTTCGTAATGCCATGGGCGACGTTGGAGGACCACGTGCTGGAGATCAGCGGGCTCACCTGGGCGGTGACGATCGGACTGGTCGTCGCGCTCCTGGCGCTCGACCTCGTGTTGGCGGCGGTACGGCCGCACCGCATCGGTTTCCGGGAGGCCACGGCGTGGTCGGTGTTCTACATCGGGGTCGCCGTCGCGTTCGGAGTGTGGTTCACCATGGCCTACGGCGGTGACTTCGGCACGCAGTACTTCGCCGGGTACATCGTCGAGAAGAGCCTGTCGGTCGACAACCTCTTCGTCTTCGTGATCATCATGACGACGTTCGCGGTGCCGGAGGAGCACCAGCACAAGGTCCTGACCTTCGGGATCGTGCTCGCGCTGATCATGCGGGCGATCTTCATCGCGCTCGGCGCCACGCTGCTCTCGTTGTTCTCGTTCATGTTCCTGCTGTTCGGCCTGCTGCTGGTCTACACCGCCGTGCAGATGTTCCGGCACCGCAACGAGGATCCGGACGTGGAGGACAATGCGGTGATCCGCAGCGCCCGGCGCATTCTGCCGATCACCGACGAGTACGTCGGCGGCCGGATCGTCACGCGGGTCGACGGCCGCCGCATGCTGACGCCGCTGTTCATCGTGCTGATCGCGATCGGCAGCATCGAC
The DNA here is from genome assembly GCF_059359135.1 of Pseudonocardia sp. OZ21. Lineage (NCBI taxonomy): Bacteria > Bacillati > Actinomycetota > Actinomycetes > Pseudonocardiales > Pseudonocardiaceae > Pseudonocardia > Pseudonocardia sp. OZ21. The sequence goes on along the minus strand of NZ_JCADBN010000008.1, from coordinate 93,366 downwards.
CTGCTGTTCGCGCTCGACTCGATCCCCGCCGTGTTCGGGGTGACCGAGGAGGCCTACATCGTCCTCGCCGCCAACGCCTTCGCCCTGCTCGGCCTGCGGGCATTGTTCTTCCTGGTGAAGGGCCTGCTCGACCGGCTGGTGTACCTGTCGATGGGCCTGTCGATCATCCTGGCCTTCATCGGGGCCAAGCTGATCCTGCACTGGGCGCACGTGGACCTGAGCCCGAGCGTCCCGGAGATCTCCACGCCGGTGAGCCTCGCCGTGATCGTGGTGGTGCTCGCCGTGGTCACCGTGGCGAGCCTGCTCAAGACCAGGAGTGACCCGACGGCGAAGGCTCACGCCGGTTCGTTGCGTGCCCGTAAGCACACAGTTGCCGAGCGGGAGCGCGGCGGGGCCTGACCGCGCCGGTTCTCCGAGCATGATGTCCGCCGCCGAGCGCTGGATCCGAATCCCGATCCAGCCCGGCGGTGGATAGGTCGATTATGTCGTTTCTCCCGGTTTCGTCGTGTGGGAACGCTCACCTTGCGGGGGCCGATCCCGTGATAGAGATTAGACGTAATCTAACGCGGTTCGCATTTCTGCCATGCCGCTGACCACGGAGAACGGGCGACTCTGCATGACTTCCTTCACGGCCGGCTATGACGTCATCGTCGTGGGCGCCGGCTCGGCCGGTTGCGTCCTCGCGGCCAGGCTGTCGCAGGACGAGGGCGCGCGCGTACTCCTGCTCGAAGCCGGCAATGGGCAACGCACGGAGGCCATGGCCCTGCCGTCCTCGTGGCCGACGCTGATCGGATCGTCCGTGGACTGGGGTGACGCCACGGTCGTGCAGGCGGCGAACGGGATGGCCATCCCCTTTCCGAGGGGGAAGGCGCTCGGCGGGTCGTCGGCCGTCAACGCGATGTTCTTCGCCCGCGGCCACCGATCGAGCTACGACGCGTGGCCGGCAGCCGGAGCGACGGGCTGGGGGTTCGACGATCTGCTCCCGTACTTCCAGCGCACCGAACGGGCGGACGGCCGTGATCCGGCGGTGCGCGGGGACGACGGGCCCGTGGTGGTCACGCCGATGGAGCCGGACCCTTTCATGGAGGCGGGGCTGCAGGCGGCACTCGAGGTCGGTCACCCCGCGGCGGCCGACGTCAGCAGCGGCCTGGAGGAGGGCTTCGGCTGGATGGACCGGAGCATCCGCGACGGCCGGCGGTGGGATGCCGTCGCCGCGTATCTCGGCCCGGAGGTCCTGAGCAGGCCCAACCTGACGGTGGTCACCGACGCCCTGGTGCACCGTGTGCGAGTGCACGACGGGCGCTGCACCGGGGTCGAGTACAGCACGGCCGCCGAGGTGCTCGTCGCGGAGTGCCGGGAGGAGGTCGTGCTCACCGCCGGCGCCGTGGGTTCCGCGCAGTTGCTGATGCTCTCCGGTATCGGCCCGCAGGCCCACCTCGGTGCGAGGGGAATCGAGGTGGTCCTGGACCTGCCCGGGGTGGGAGCGAACTTCCATGATCATCCCCTGTCCATGGTGGCTTACACCCCGGTGCAGCCCGTGCCGACCGGACTCGGCAACCACAGCGGCGTGATCGGCCTGATGAGCAGCGCCGACGCTGTGGACGGGCCCGACCTCCAGCTGATCATCTCGGACATGCCGCTGTACGGGCCCGGGCTGAGTGGCCCGGACCACGTGTACGCCATCGTCTTCGCGGCCATGCGGCCGTACAGCCGCGGCACGGTCCGTCTGAGTAGCGCCGAACCCGGGGCGGCGCCGCTCATCGACCCGAACTACTACGCCGACCCCCGTGACCTCGACGTCATGGCGGCCGGCCTGCACGCGGCCCGGACGATCGGTCGCACGCTCGCCCTGGACCCGTGGCGTGGCGAGGAGGTCGTGCCCGGGCCCGACGTGCGGGATGACGAGGGCGTGCGCGACTACCTGCGCAGGAGCCTCGGTACCTACTTCCACCCGGTGGGCACGTGCAGGATCGGCGCGGACGGCGACGGCATGGCCGTGGTCGATCCCGATCTGCGCGTCCACGGGATCAGCGGGCTCAGGGTGGCGGACGCGTCCGTGATGCCCTCGATCGTGTCGGCGAATACGAACTCGACCGTCTATGCCATCGCCGAACGCGCCGCGGACCTGATCCGGCGGTAGCAGCCGCCGCTCTCGCTCGGTGGTGTCGTCGTCACCGGGGCGCACCCCGCCGGCTCGGCACCCCGAGCGAGCCCCCTGCGGGCACCACCATGACCAGCACCAGGGAACGGAGCACTTCCTTGTCACGCCCTCGAGAGGCATCGGACACCGGCCCGGCTCACCCGGGCGAGCGGGCGACACCGTCGGGAGGGCGCACCGACGCCGTGACGGTGGCGGCCCGCCTGGACCGGTTGCCGATCACGCGTACCCATCGGCTGATCACGGTCACGATCGGCGTCGGCATGTTCTTCGACATCTACGAGGTGTTCCTGACCAGCGCCGTGTCGGGCGCACTGACCAGCGAGTTCCACCTCACGAGCGCCGTGCTGGCCCCGGTTCTGGCCTCGACGTTCGTCGGCATGTTCATCGGTGCGATCGTGCTGGGCCGGATGGCCGACCGGGTCGGACGCCGCCGGGCGTTCCTGATCAACCTGGCGCTGTACTCGGTGGCCTCACTGGCCGGTGCCTTCAGCCCGAACGCGGTCTGGCTGATGATCAGCCGGTTCGTCGCGGGCCTCGGCGTCGGTGCCGAGCTTCCGCTGGCTGACGCCTACCTCTCGGACATGCTCCCGGCCCGCCGGCGCGGCCGCTACACGGCGTGGGCGTACACCATCTCGTTCGTCGCCGTGCCGGTCGTCGGGTTCCTGGCCCGCGGTTCGGTCGGCCACCTCGCCGGCATCGCCGGGTGGCGGTGGATCTTCGCGCTCGGTGCCCTCGGGTCCGCCGTCGTCTTCCTTCTCCGCACCACGCTTCCGGAGTCGCCGCGCTGGCTGGAGGCAGTCGGGCGCGGCCCCGAGGCGGACCGCATCACGTCCCGGCTCGAGGCGGAGGCCCGCCAGGGCGGTCACCGGCTCGCCGAACCGACGCGGCGGGACCCGGACGCCCCGGCCCGTCCCGCTCGTGCCGGAGTGCGCGCGCTGCTGACGCCCCCGCTCCGGCGGCGCACGCTGATGATGGCCGTGTTCCAGGTGTTCCAGGTGTTCGGCTACTACGGGTTCGGCACGCTGGTCCCCCTGATCCTGGCCGCGAAGGGCTACCCGCTGAGCACGTCGTTGCTGTTCACGGCGCTGACCTTCCTCGGCTACCCCGTGGGTTCCCTGCTGTCGCTCCCGGTGGTGGAGCGATGCGAGCGAAAGAACCTCGTGGTGGGGTCGGTGATCGCGATGGCCGTGTTCGGGCTGGCGTTCGGCTTCTCGAACTCGATGGTGCCGATCGTGATATTCGGGTTCCTCTACACCGCCGCCAGCAACGTCTTCTCCAACGGCTACCACATCTACCAGGCGGAGATCTTCCCGACGGCCGTCCGTTCGACCGCGGCGAGCGGCACGTACGCGATCTCCCGGCTGGCCACCGGTGCCATGCCGTTCGTACTGCTGCCGGTACTGGCGACGGCGGGGGCGGGCTGGGTGTTCGTCGTCATCTGCGGTGCGCTCGTGGTCGTCGCCCTCGACATCGGTCTCGTCGGGCCACGGACCACCGGTCTGTCCACCGAGGACGTCGTGGTCGCCTGAGTGGGCGCGAGCTCAGTCGGTGGCGAGGCCGGTGCCCCCGAGGGGGCGCAGGTCCACCAGTTCCGGTGGGCCGGCCAGCAGTTCGAGCACCTCGCCGATGCCGACCTCGCCGAGGTCGGCGGACAGGGCCCGGTCGGACGCCTCCTCGTCGGCCCACACCTCGGTGACCCAGACGGTGTCGGGCTCGTCGGCCGACAGGTTGATCACGTACAGCTCGCAGCCGGGTGCGCCACGCAGTCCCTCGGCCACACGGAGCAGGGTGTCGGCCAGCGCCGCTCCCCGGCCCGGCTGCGCGACCATGCGCACATAGCGTCCGACACGCCCCGGGTCCTGCACGGATGACATCCGACGACCGTAGCGGCGCCGCCTGCGCCGGGTCGGGCCGGGTCGGTGCAGCCGCGGTTTCGACAGCGGACGCCGGGACAAATGCCACAAGCGTGTGATGTGTCTTTTCAGCGGCGCTGCCAGGGTGCATGACGACGGATCACGACGAGGGAGTCTCACGATCATGAGCGACCTGCTGCAACTGGCTGTGCAAGCCCACGGCGGCGAGCGGCGCTGGGCGGAGGTCACCCGGTTCACCACCGCAGCCTCGATCACCGGCGCGATCTGGGCCCTCAAGGGCAAGGCGGACGTACTCGCCGAGGTGGTACTCGCGGGAGAGACCACCGAGCAGCGGCTGACCATCAGCGGGTTTCCCGGCGCAGGTCGGCGTACGTCCTGGACCCCGGGGCGCGAGACGATCGAAACCCTCGACGGCGAGGTGCTCGACCAGCGGAACGACCCCGCGTCCTCCTTCGCCGGCCATACCCGCCAGACCCCGTGGGACGACTTCCACGTCGCCTACTTCGCCGGCGAGGCCAACTGGAACTACTTCGTCGCACCGTTCCTGTTCACCCGCCCCGACTTCACGACCAGGGAGACCGAGCCCTGGGTCGAGGACGGCGAGAAATGGCGAGCGCTCGTGGTGACCTACCCCGATGCCGTCGTCGCGCACTCCCGGGAACAGACGTACTACTTCGACCAGGAAGGACTCCTGCGCCGGCTCGACTACCGGGTGGACATCCTGGGCGGCGGCCCGGCAGTGCACTACCCGAGCGAGTACCGGGAGTTCGACGGGATCATGGTGCCGACCCGTCGTCGGGTGTACGTGCGGAACCCCGACGGCTCGCCCAACCGCGAGTCGGTTTCGATCGCCATCGACTTCTCCGACGTCCGGTTCCGCTGAGCATTCGGGGTACCGAGCGGGTTGGCTGACGCGGAGTACGGCGGGTGACGTGGGACCGACCGGGGCGCCGCGCGGCTACTCCCCGGTGAGGCCGTCCACCGACTGACGCAGGAGGTCGGCGTGACCGTTGTGCCGCGCGTACTCCTCGACGAGGTGGCACAGGATCCACCGCAGGCTGGGTGCCCGGCCGTCGGGCCACGTGCGCCGGGCCAACTGTTCCAGGCCGCCGTCGGCCAGCGCCTCCGCGACCCCGGAACGGGACCGGTCCACGGCGTCCTGCCACAGCGCACGGAGCTGCTCGGGGGTGTCGTCGGCGGCCGAGTGCCAGTCCCAGTCGGGGTCGCCCTTCCAGTCCACCGTGTCCCACGGCGGGTGCGGGTCCCGCCCGTGCAGGGCCCGGGAGCACCAGTGGTCCTCGACGTAGGCCAGGTGCTTGAGCATCCCGCCGAGGGTCATCGACGAGGCGGCGACCGTGGCCCCCAGGCCGGCCGCGTCGAGCCCCGCGCACTTCCACGCCAGGGTTGCCCGCTGGAACTCCAGGAACCCCAGGAGGGTGGCGGTCTCGTCGGCCGCGAGCGGAGGCTCGGGGCGGCCCTGCTCGTCACGATCGGTCATGGACGGCGAACTTACGGGGGGCCGAGCGGCGAGATCGACAGGAGCGTGGTCCCTCATGAGGGAAAACCACGCTCCTGTCGATCTCACCGTGGAACATTTGTCCAAGCCACCGGGGCGCGTGGACGGCGACTGTGGCCTCATGAGCCAAGGCCGTCCACGGCGCCGGGTTGTCGCGTCAGCCACCGTCCTCGCGGTCGTCGGGCTGCTCCTGGTGAACGCGGTGGTGGTGGCGCGCCAGGACGCCGAGGCTGCCGGCGATCCGACCCTGTCTCTCGACGGCGGGAACGTCCACGTGCGTCAGGACGGCCCCCGCGATGCCCCGGCACTCGTCCTGATCCACGGCTTCGCCGGGTCGACCAGCTGGTGGGACGCGCTGGTTCCGATGCTGGCGAGGTCCTATCGCGTCATCCGGATCGACCTGCTCGGGCACGGCCGGTCCGCGAAACCGGTCGGCGGCGGCTACGAGATCCCCGAGCAGGGAGCCCGGGTCGGGGCGGCACTGGACCGGCTCGGCATGACGCACGCCGTCGTGGTCGGCCATTCCACCGGCGGCTCCGTCGCCACCGCCCTCGCCGAGCAACGACCCGACCTGGTGACCGCGCTCGCGCTCGTCAACACCGGACCCCGCCTGGACGCCTTCATCTCGAACGGGCTCGCCGGCGAGCTCATGTTCACCCCGGTCGTCGGGCACCTGCTGTGGCGTTTTCGGACCGACAGCCTGCTCCGTCAGGGTCTGAGCACCGGGTTCAGCCGCGCCGGCTACGAGATCCCTCAACAGCTCGTCGACGATGTGCGCGGCACGACGTACGACGCGTTCACCGCGACATCGCAGGCGGTCGACGACTACCTGGAGCAGCGCGCGCTCCCCGAGAGGCTGACGGCCGTCGGTAAGCCGCTGCTGGTGATCTTCGGCGAGGACGACAAGAGATGGCGATCCTCATCCGCCGCCGAGTACCGCGCCGTCCCGGGCGCGAGAGTCGAGTTGCTGCCCGGTGTCGGACACTCGCCCATGCTCGAGGATCCGCCACGGACCGCTGACCTTCTCCTGGCCTTCACCGGGATGCACGCGCTGTCGTGAGGGTCGTTGCTGTCACAGAAAGGAGTCAGGTGCCCGGTACGAAGACCGGCTCCTACCCTGAGCTGGCGCGCCGCGAGGGAATCCAACGCCCAACCCGCTGATCAAGAGCCCGGAGTTCACCGTGTCGGAGTAGCGCTACCGACCCGGCTCGAGGTCGATTCCTACGCCGGGCGGGTGCTCGGGGAAGCAGGAGCCCGTGGGCGCGCGTCGACCGCGCAGCAGGACCCAGGTGCGATCTCCGACCGTGGTCTGATGGCGGGCCGCACCGGAGTGCCTACCGTGGTGGGCGTCATGCGTACTCCCGACCGCTCCACGCTGATCCGGGACGCCGGGCTCGCGCTGGGCGTCGCGATGGTGAGCCTCGTCTTCGCGTACCCGCGGCCGGGGGTCATGGCCGTCGTGCTCGGCATGTGTGCGCCGCTGGTGGTCAGCCGGAGGCACCCGCGGGTCGCGCTCGCGACGCTGACGGTCGCGGCGCTGGTCCACGTCGTCACGCAGGAGGACCCGACGGTCGCGGTGGTGGCCGTGCCGATCCTGGTGCACAGCCTCGCCCGCTGGTCGACGACGGCCGAAGCACGGGCCGGGTTGGCCTTCGCGCTGGTCGGCGCCGTTCTGGGGCCGGCCCGCTGGTTGACCAGCCGACCGGAGGAGGCGACCGCCGCCCTCTGGGTGACGACCGTCGCGGGGTACGCCGGGATCGTCGTCGCCGCGTTCATCGCCGGCCGGCGCGGCCGCGACCGCCAGGAGCAGGAGGCGGAGCGGGAGCGCGAGCGGGCCGAGCGGCGACGGCTGGAGCACGTCGAGCACCAACGCGCCGTGCAGGCGGCGGCGGCCGAGGAACGCATCGCGGTGGCCCGGGAGGTCCACGACATCGTCGCGCACTCGCTGTCGGTCGTCGCGGTCCACGCCGAGGGCGGCCGAGCGCTGACGGCGCGGTACCCGCAGCGTGCGCCGGAGATTCTGGAGACCATCGCGGAGACGGCCCGGGAAGCCCTGGACGACCTGCGGGAGCTGGTCGCGATGCTGCGCGGCGACGGACCGGCGGCGGCCGACCAGCCGGGAGCCGGCTACCGACCGGCGCCCGGGATCGGCGATCTCGACGAGCTGGTGTCCCGGCTCGACGGCCGGGTCCGGCTGCGGGTCGTCGGCTACCGGCGACGGGTCGGTCCGGTGGCCGGGATGACGGTGTACCGCCTGGTCCAGGAGAGCCTGACCAACGTGCTGCGGCACGCCGGACCCGAGGCCGCGGTCGACGTGCAGCTCGACATCGGCGAGCGGGCCATCGACCTCGTCGTCCGCGACGACGGGTACGGCGCGGCGTCGACCACCGACGGCCGGGGCACGGGCCTGGCGGCGATGCAGGAGCGGGTCCAGCTGCACGACGGCACCCTGTCCGCCGGCCCCCGTGCCGGCGGCGGCTTCGAGGTGCACGCGGTCCTGCCGCTGCACCACGCGACGGGATCGGCGGGCGGATGACGCTGCGCACCTTCCTCGTCGACGACCAGCGACTGGTCCGCGACGGGCTGCGGATGATGATCGAGGCGCAGGACGACCTGACCGTGGTGGGCGAGGCCGGTGACGGCAGGGAAGCAGTCGCCGAGCTGCAGGGCGTCGACGCCGACGTGGTGCTGATGGACGTCCGGATGCCAGTCATGGACGGCGTCGAGGCGACCAGGCGGTTGACCCGGCTCGGACACCCGGCGCGGGTACTCGTGCTGACCACGTTCGACCTGGACGAGTACGTCTTCGCGGCCCTGCGCGTCGGCGCGGCCGGGTTCCTGCTCAAGGACGCCCGCCAGGAGGAGCTGCTGGCCGCGGTCCGCGGCGTCGCCGCCGGCGGCTCGGTCGTCGCGCCGTCCGCGACCCGGCGGCTGATCGCCCACTTCGTCGACCGGCTGCCGGGCGGTCCGGCCGTCCCCGACGAGCGCCTCGGGCTGATCACGCCCCGGGAGGTCGAGGTGCTCGGCGCGATCGCGTCCGGCGCCACCAACGCCGAGATCGCGACCCGGCTGCACCTGGCCGAAGGCACGGTGAAGACCCACATCGGCAACCTGCTGTCGAAGCTGCAGTGCCGCGACCGGGTCGCCCTGGTGCTCTTCGCGTTCGAGGCCGGCGTGGCCACCCCGGACCGCCGCTAGTTCCCCCGCCACGTCCTCCCGCGATCGAGCCGCCCCCGAAGCCGCCCTACGACCACGGTCGGAGCCGCCGTTCCGAGCACCGGACCGCGGACCGATCCGGTCCGGCCGGGGGCTGCATACGTTGCGACGCGATGGAACCAGCAGCGACAGACAGGGCCCCCATGACCGCGCACAGCTCCGCCGCGCACCGTCGCGGGTCGCAGGACGCGACACCTGCGGCCGCCGCACGAAACCTCAGCAAGACCTACGGCACCGGCGACACGGCCGTCCCCGCTCTGCGTGGCGTCACGGCCGACTTCGGGCGCGAAACGTTCACCGCCGTCATGGGTCCGTCCGGTTCCGGCAAGTCCACGTTCATGCACTGCCTGGCCGGGCTGGACCGGCCCACCGACGGCCAGGCCCACATCGGCGGCCAGGACATCTCCGCGCTCGACGACCGGCAGCTGACCCGGGTCCGGCGCGACCGGATCGGCTTCGTGTTCCAGTCGTTCAACCTGCTCCCGACGTTGACCGCGGTGCAGAACATCCTGCTGCCGCTGGATCTCGCGGGCCGTGCGGCGGACCCGGCGCGGCTCGCTTCCGTCATCGACTCGCTGCGCCTGGGAGACCGCCTGGCCCACCGCCCCGCCGAGCTGTCCGGTGGGCAGCAGCAGCGGGTCGCGATCGCGCGTGCCCTGGTGACCGGTCCGGAGGTGGTCTTCGCCGACGAGCCGACCGGCGCCCTCGACTCCCAGAGCGCGGCGGCCCTGCTGGGCTTCCTGCGCCGCTCCTGCCGCGAGCTGGGCCAGACGATCGTGATGGTCACCCACGACCCGATCGCCGCGTCTTACGCCGACCGGGCGCTGCTGCTCAGCGACGGTCGGATCGTGAACGAGCTGGACGACCCCACGGCAGATGCGGTCCTGGGAGCGATGCGGAGCCTGGCCCCATGACCACCGGTGCTGCGACCCGCTTCCCGATGGCCCGCAACGCGCTCGCCGAGTTGCGGCTCAACCCGCGCCGGGTGGTGGCCGTCATCATCGCCATCATGATCAGCGTCGGTTACCTCACTGCCTCCTTGAGCGTCCTCGCCGGCGAGACGGCGGCGTTCGAGCGCGGCCTCATCGCCCGGGTCGCCGAGGCCGACGTCGTGGTCACCGTGGGCACCGGCGACCCGGCCGCGCACGCCGACCTGGTCGCCGGGGTCACGGACGTGGCCGGGGTCGCCTCGGCCGACCTCAGCTTCCTCTCCCGCGGCTGGGTGACCGGCACCTCCGACTGGGTCCAGCAGCAGTCGGTCCCGGCCAACCCGGTGCTGCGCTGGACCGACCTGGCCGAGGGGCGCTGGCCCGACGGGCCCGCGGAGATCGCCCTCGGCGCGGTCACCGCACGGCAGCTCAACCTGGGCGTCGGCGACCGGATCACGATCAACGACAGGGTGTCGTCCGCGACGCTGACCGTCAGCGGCCTCACCCACCAGGGCGACTCGCTGCTGGCGGGGCTGACGCTGAACTCCTTCGTCGCGCCGTCGTTCTACACCGCCGCGGACTCGATCCACACGTCGGGGCAGACGGAGATCCTCGTCATCGGCGACGGCACGGTCTCGCCGGAGCGGCTCGCCGAGCGGGTCGCGGCGGTGGCCGGCGGCGACCGGGTGGAGACGTCCTCGGGGATGGTCCTGCGCATCATCTCCCAGCGGACCCAGGGTCTGTTCATCTTCGAGCTGCTGCTGCTGGTCTTCGGCGCGGTCGCCCTGCTGGTCGGCGGCATCATGATCGTGAACACCTTCCTGATCCTGGTCACGCAGCGGCGCCGGCAGATCGGACTGCTCCGGGCGGTCGGCGCCCAACGCCGCCAGATCCGGAGGGGACTGCTCGTCGAGGCGACCGCGATCGGCGTCACCGGCTCGCTGCTCGGCGTCGGGCTCGGCGTGGCGCTCGCGGCTGTCGTCGCGGTCGTGTTGGGCCAGCCGCTCTCCGTGCCGGTCGGGCAGGTGATCGCCGTCGCCGTCACCGGGGTCGCAATCGCGGTGCTGTCGGTGCTGGTGTCGGCGCAGCGGGCGGCCAGGATCGCGCCGCTGGAGGCGCTCCGCACCGTCGCCGGCGACGCGATCGGGCGCCGGACGTCGCTCGTCCGCCGTGCCGCGCCGCTGGCCCTGGTCGCCCTCGGGCTGGCCGCCATCGGCCTCGGCTCCACCGACACGGCCTTCGCGCTGCCGTACTCCCTCGCCGGGTCGTTCGTGTGCGCCGTCGGGCTGCTCTCCGCCGTCGGGCTGTACCTGCCCCCGCTGCTGCGCGGCCTGGGCTCGGCCCTGCGCCGCACGGGCCCGACCGCGCGGCTGGCCACCGACAACGCGGTGCGCAACCCCGGCCGGGCGGCCGCGACCGGTGCCGCGCTGATCCTCGCCGTCGGGCTGGTCGTCGCCCTCCAGGTCGGCGCCGCGAGCATGAAGGCGACGGCCGACGGCAACCTCGACGCCCGCTTCCCGATCGACGTCACCGTGTCGATGTTCGACGGGCAGCTGCCGACCCGCACGGTGGACGACATCGCCGCGGTCGCCGGGATCGCCGGCGCCGCGGGGGTGCGCTCGACGGGCGTCACCGTCGAAGGCCGCGAGGGACCGAAGCCCGTCCGGGCGCTGAGTCCCGACACTGAGGCGATGGCCGTGTCGTCGGCACCGCACCCGCCGATCACCGCCGATGTCGTCCTCGCCGACCCGTACCTGCTCGAGGACGAGGGCATCCGGGACGGCAGTCCGGTCACCGTCACCGGCCGGTCGGGGTCGGTCACCCTGCAGATCCGGGCCGATCACCTCGCAGGCGCCGACTCGCTGATCGTCGCGCCCCAGGTGCTTTCGATGCTCGACGGCGATGCCGCGGTCGGCACGGTGTGGGCGAAGGCCCGACCGGGGGCCGACATCACCGAGCTGCGGTCGCAGCTGCGCACCGTCGCCGAACCCCTCACCGGCGCGGAGGTCGGCGGTGGGCTGACGGGCAAGCTGATCTACCACACGGCCCTGGACCGGCTGTTGGCGATGACCACCATGCTGCTCGCGGTAGCGGTCCTGATCGCGCTCGTCGGCGTCGGCAACACCCTCGGTCTGTCGGTACTCGAGCGCACCCGCGAGTCCGCGCTGCTGCACGCCCTGGGACTGCAGCGCCGGCAGCTGCGCTGGATGCTCGCCATCGAGGCGGCCCTGCTCAGCCTGGCCGGTGCCGCCGTCGGCATTGCTATCGGGGCGTTCTTCGGCTGGGTCGGCAACCACGCGGTCAGCGGCGAACTGAACATGGCGAACCCGCAGTTCGCCATGTCGGTGTCGCAGACGCTCGGGGTGGCCGTCGTGGCCGTCGTGGCCGGCGTCCTGGCTTCGGTCCTGCCCGGCCGGCGGGCGGCCCGGGCGACGCCGGTGGACGCTCTTGCCGAGACGTGAGCCGGCCCTGCGGTCGACACCGGGGACCGTGTCGAGCACGCCGTGCACCTTCGCGACAGCGGCCACACCATCGCCGAGATCGTCACCAGGAGCGGGGGCGCTCAGTGAGCTCGCGGTCAACGGCGGGGTGATCACCGCCGAGCAGCTGGCGGAGGCGGAGGCGTTCGAGGCCGAGCCGGAGCCGACCACCGAAGAGGCGTACGCGGAGGCGCTGGACGACGAGATCGCGTGGGAGCTGGCCCGCCACGGCGTCGACATGCGCGAGCGGGGAGAGCGGGAAGAAGCGCAGCGCGAGCACGACAAGGGACCGGACCGGCGCTGGCGCTGGCACCCGCCGGACCTGCTCGAAGACCTGGCGGACGCCGTGGAGGCCGCCGAGCGGCGCGTGCGCGCTGGCTACAAGCGCAGCTCAGGCCCCGCGACCAGTACCGCGGTGGGTTCGCCACCAAGCGCGAGGCCGCCGCCCCGCTCGACGAGGTGCTGCAGCGCCGGGACCTGCGCGTCACCGAGAACCACAAGATTACGCTGGGGGAGTTCCTGGACGGCTGGCTCGACGAGCAGCGCCACGAACTGAAGCCGACGACCATGCACCACTACGAGCGCTACGCCCGGCGTGGCCTCATGCCCGCCCTCGGCACGGTGCCGCTGCAGTAGCTCCACCACGAGCATGTGCGCCTCCTGATCTCCGACCTGGTGGCTGCGGGCCGCGGTGCCACGACGATCCCCCGCATCGTGGCGGTCCTGTCGAGCGTGCTCGGTGACGCGGTGCGCCAGCGCCGGATCGCCCACAACCCGGCCCTGACCGCGACGCTGCCGAAGATCGAGAAGGCGGAGCTGCCCACCTGGTCGCTGGCCGAGACGGTGCAGTTCCTCGACCACGTCGCCGAGGACCGCCTGGGCCTGCTGTTCGACGTGCTGATCGGCTGTGGCCTGCGCTGGGGCGAGGCGCTGGCGTTGCAGTGGGCCGACGTGTACCTGGACCTGGGGACCCTCGTCGTGCGCCGCACGCTGTGTGGGGCGACGCCTACGCCGATGGTGATCTCGTGTTCGCGCGCGAGTCGGGCGAGCCGATCTGGCCGGACTACGTGACGAAGCGCCTCGGGCCGGTGTGCAAGGCGGCCGGGGTGCCGCGGATCCGCATTCATGATCTACGGCACACGGCGGCCACGCTGATGCTCGGCTCGGGCGTCCCGCTGCCTCTGGTGAGCAAGGTGCTGCGCCACTCGCAGCTGTCGATCACGTCTGACCTCTACGGGCACCTGACGCCGGAGATCACGCGGGGTGCTGCCGACACGTTCGGTGCGGCACTGGACGCGGCTCGGGCGGAGCGTGCTGCGGAGCAGGCGATCACCGCCGCCGACGGCCAAGATCAACTCCGGTGCGCCCAATCTGCGCCCAAATGATCTAGAAAACGACGAAGCGGGCCTCCCCGGTGAGGGAGACCCGCTGGTCAATGGTGGTGCGCCGCGAGGGAATCGAACCCCCAACCCGCTGATTAAGAGTCAGCTGCTCTGCCTATTGAGCTAGCGGCGCCTGCCGTGGCGCCCTACCGCCCGGCACCGAGGAAGAACGTTACACGTTCATCCAGACGCGCCGTGCGGCGGGGGCCGCGGCATGGGGTGAGTGACGGGACTTGAACCCGCGACTTCCTGGACCACAACCAGGTGCTCTACCAGCTGAGCTACACCCACCATGGATCCCGGCCTCGGCCGGGACCTTCAACAGCTTAGCGTGGCCGTTGAGCCGGATCGAAGCGGGTTGCCAGGGGGCCTGCGACCTGCGCGGCAGCGGCTTGGGCCGCCTCCGACGTGGGTCCGGGCTGCGGGACGAACAGGGTGCGGCGGTAGTACTCGAGCTCCCGGATCGACTCCTCGATGTCGGCGAGCGCCCGGTGTGCCAGACCCTTCTCGGGCTTCGCGTAGAACACCCGGGGGAACCAGCGACGGCACAGCTCCTTCACCGAGCTGACGTCCACCATCCGGTAGTGCAGGTGGGTGTCGAGGGCCGGCATGTCGCGGGCCAGGAACCCACGGTCGGTGGCGATGGAGTTGCCGGCGAGCGGGGCCGTTCGTGGCTCCGGGACGTGCTGGCGGATGTAGTCCAGCGCCAGTTGCTCGGCCTCGGCGAGGGTGACGGTCGACGCCCGCACGGCCTCGGTCAGCCCCGAGTGCGCGTGCATCTCGCGGACGATGTCGGGCATCCCGGCCAGAGCCTCGTCGTCGGCATGGATGACCACGTCGACCCCGTCGCCGAGAACGGTCAGGTCGGCATCGGTCACCAGCACGGCGATCTCGATGAGGGCATCGCGCTGGAGGTCCAGCCCGGTCATCTCGCAGTCGATCCATACCAGACGGTCGTTCATCCCCGAAACATTAGGCCCGGCGCCGCCACCCTCGCCCGCCGCGCGGCGTGAGTCGCGCTTCATCCGTCCGGGAACGGGTGACCCGGCTACGCTCCGGCCGCGTGGAGAACACCGTCGGTGCTGACCAGAGCCCTGCAGCCCGCGAGATCGCGGCCGGGTACGCCACCGAGGGGGCTGCCCTCGAGCTGGGCGCGGTCGTCCTCGACGGGGTGGTCGACCCGGCCGCCCGGGTGCGCATCCCGTTCGCCACGCTCAACCGGCACGGCCTCGTGGCGGGCGCCACCGGCACCGGGAAGACCAAGACGCTGCAGGGGATCGCCGAGCAGCTGTCCGCAGCCGGGGTCCCGGTGCTCCTGGCCGACATCAAGGGCGACGTGTCCGGGATGGCGCGGCCCGGCGAGCCCGGCCCGAAGATCGAGTCGCGGGCGCGGGACACCGGCGACGACTGGACGCCCACCGCGTACCCCGTCGAGTTCCTGTCGCTCGGCGGCACCAGCTCGGCCGTCCCGATCCGGGCGACGCTCACCCAGTTCGGCCCGATCCTGCTGTCGAAGGTGCTGGACCTCAACGACACCCAGGAGTCCACGCTCGGGCTGATCTTCCACTGGGCCGACAAGCGCGGCCTGCCGCTGCTGGACACCAAGGACCTGCGCGCCGTCGTCCAGCACCTGATCAGCGACGAGGGCAAGGCCGACCTGAAGGGCGTCGGCGGGGTCTCCTCGGCCACGGCAGGGGTGATCCTGAGGGCGCTGGTGAACCTCGAGGCCCAGGGCGGGGAGGACTTCTTCGGCGAACCGGAGTTCGAGCCGGCCGACCTGATCCGCCACGTCGACGGCCGGGGCGTCGTCACGCTGCTGGAACTGTCGGACCAGGCAGCCAACCCGCGCCTGTACTCCACGTTCCTCATGTGGCTGCTCGCCGAGCTGTTCGAGGATCTTCCCGAGGCGGGTGACCTCGACAAGCCGAAGCTCGTGTTCTTCTTCGACGAGGCGCACCTGCTGTTCTCCGACGCGTCCAAGGCGTTCCTGGAACGCATCGAGCAGACCGTGAAGCTGATCCGCTCGAAGGGTGTCGGTGTCTTCTTCTGCACGCAGCTACCGACCGACGTCCCGAACGCGGTGCTGTCCCAGCTCGGTGCGCGGGTGCAGCACGCGCTGCGGGCGTTCACCCCCGACGACCAGGCCGCGTTGGTCAAGACCGTCCGGACCTACCCGAACACGAAGCACTACGACATGGAGGAGGCGCTCACCTCGCTGGGCACCGGTGAGGCGATCGTCACGGTGCTCTCCGAGCGGGGGGCACCCACCCCCGTGGCGTGGGCCCGGATGCGCGCGCCGCGCTCGCTGATGGGCGCCATCGGCGTCGACGCCGTCACCGCCGCGGCGAAGGCGTCGCCGCTCTACGGGAAGTACGGGCAGACGGTCGACCGCGAGTCGGCCTACGAGCGCCTCACCGCCAAGATCGCCGAGCAGCCCCCGGCCCCCGAGGCCGCGCCCGTCGACGTCCCGCCGCCCCCGGCGCCCGAGCGGCGCCCGGAACGCGAGGAGCCGGGCATGGTGGCCGAGGTGTTCGCCTCGCCCGTGGTGAAGTCGTTCCTGCGGTCCGCGGCGAGTGCGCTGGGCCGCGAGATCACCCGCGGCCTCTTCGGCACCCGCACCCGCAGGCGTCGCTGACGGGACCCTGGCTCAGGGCCGGGGCGCGGGCGGCGTCTCGAGGAACGGCGTGAGCAGGTGCGGGACGGCGGCGTCGGCGAGCGCCGCGCCGTCGGGGGCGGCCACGTCGAGCACGGTGTAGCCGCCTGCGCCGGCCGCCGTGATCGCCTCCACCGAGACCACCCCCGCCCGTCGCTGGAAGATGCTCTGCCGGAACGTCCAGCCGATCACGCCGGCCCGCTGCAGGGCGACGGTCCGCCGCTGGACGGAGCCATGGCGGCTCACCAGGTGGCGGCCGGTGAGCTCGTGGCCCAGGTTGCGGTAGCGGTCGATACCGAGCAGCGCCGCGAGCGGGAGCAGCACCAGGCTCGGCGGCCCGAGCCACGCCAGGGCCGGCACGGCCGCCCCGGCGGCGAAGACGCCGGCCACCAGCACCGCGGTGGGCACGAGCGCCCGGGTCATGCGGCGGACCAGCGCCGCCCGCGGATGCCGGCGCAGCGGGGCGAGCGTGATCTCCTGCGGGTGCTCGCGCAGCGCCGCCGACGCCACGCGGTGGGCCTCGTCGCGTGGGCACGGCGGCTGCAACGCCCCGCCCTGCGCGTCGCGGGACAGGCCGGCCGACAGCGCCTTGCACTGCGCGCCCCGTCCGGCGCGCAGCAGCAGCGACTCCACCACCTCCGCACCCCGCAGCCGCTGCTCCGACACCGACAGCGAGCGCCGGGTGAGCAACCCGCGCCGGACGTGCAGGGTGCCGGTGCCGATGCCCGCGCCACCGGACGTGGTGCCGGCGGACCCGTCCGCTGCGCCCTCGCGGGTGAGCCGGTAGTCGTACCAGCGTTCCGCGAACAGCAGCATGGACCCGACCACCGCGACCGCCACCAGGATCGCCGCGAGCACCGCGATGGCCAGCCAGATCGGGGTGTGGGTCAGCCGCTCGGTGGCGTCGTCGACCGCCGTGATGTCGCGCGGGCTCAGGCCGAGGTCGTCGAACAGGTTGAACACGGCGGCGGCGATCGCGCCGACGCCGGCGATCGCGGAGAACGTCAGTGGCGCGAAGCGCAGCCAGGACCAGTGCAGGCGGGCCAGCTCCGTGGCCGGTGGGCGCGGGGGTTCGACGACGGCGGATCCGGCCGGGGAGGCACCGGCGGCCCGTGACCGGTCCAGCAGTTCGTGCCGGAGCCGTTCGGCCTCCGCCATGCTCACCGCGTCCAGGCTCAGGCCGGAGGACTCCGCGGTGGACCCGGAGGCGGCGCCGATCTGCACGACGCTCAGCCCGAAGATGCGGTGCAGGAGCTTGGCGGTGAGGTCGACGGTGCGGATGCGGTCGCGCGGCACCGAGCGCTGCTGGCGGCGCAGCCACCCGCTGTGCAGCTCGACGCGCTCGGCGGTGATCCGGTACTGCGTGGTGCGCCAGCGCACCACCCCGGCGAGGACCGCCAGCACGCCGATCGCGAGGGGGAACCACAGCCGCATCGGATCGCCACCGCGTCCGGTGACGAGCACGATCAGCGCGACCGGCAGCAGCCGCACCAGGCTGCCGATCGGGCCCACCACGAGCATCCGCTTGTCGAGGCGCCGCCAGGGCGTCTCGACGGCGGGGCGCGCGTCGGTGTCGGTGTCCGACGTCATGTCGCATCACCCGGGGTGGCCTGGGTGGTCTCGGTGAGCATGCGGGCCAGCTCGGCCGCGGCGTGGTCCTCCAGGCCGTGGATCTTCACCGGGCCGCGCGCCGACGCCGTGGTCACGGTGACACTGGCCAGCTTGAGCAGCTGCTGCAGCGGCCCGTGCTCGGTGTCGACGGTCTGCACGCGCGAGATGGGGGCGATCCGCCACTCCCGCACCAGCCAGCCCGACAGGGTGTACACGGCCTCCGGCGTGACCTCCCAGCGGTGGATCCGGTAGAGCAACGGCGGCACGACGACCGTGTAGGCCAGCGTCACCACCGCGGTGGCGCCGGCGGTGTAGGCGAGCCATCCCGGGGCGCTCCCGCCCATCGCGAGCAGCACGATCACCTGCGGCGCGACGAGCACCACCAGTGTCACCAGCGCCCGCAGCTGCCACCACCGCACGGCGCGCGGGCTCACCTGGTGGGCAGGCGGGCGAAGGGGGAGAGCGAGGGGGACGGCGGTGGCCATGGCAGGAGTCTGCCGGTGATCGCCACCCGGACGCGAGCACGGTGCGGCCACGACGTTGCCGTGGTGGTCGGTCGGCGGAAGGGCTCAGGGGTGGCCGAAGGCCGCGAGCTGGGCCGTGCGGACCCCGGCGGTCTGCGCCTGGATCAGGTGGAACGCCGCTTCGCGGGCCCAGCGTTGCTCCGGGCTGGTCAGGAGGAGCGCGCTGCCCGAACGGGCCGCGATCAGCGCGTTCGCGGTGCGGACGGCCAGCTCGGTGACCTCGGCGCGCACCGCGGTGCGCTCGGGCACCCGCTCCGCCACCGGCTCGGTGAGCAGGGCGTAGGCCTCGCCGCGGAGGTGGGCGGCGCGCTCGGCGAGTGCCATGGCCAGCTCGACCGCCGCCGGCCGGTCCTTCGCGGTCCCGAGCTCGGCCAGCGCGACGAGGAGGCGGCGCAGCAGGCCGAGGGAGGCGGGAGTGGTGTTCGCGGTGCGCGCGGTGTCGTGGGCCCGCCAGGCCGGGACGTCGAGGGTGGCGAGCACGTCGTCGGCGGCGATCTCGAGGCCGTCGATCTCGAGCGCGACGGTGCGCGTCCCACCCATGACGGCCAGCGGCAGCGGCGCCCCGGCCCGCAGGCCGGGACGCCCGGCGGCGGGCAGCAGGGCCAGCACGAACCGGTCGTCCGCGGTGGCCGCGGCGATCATGACGACGTCGATCAGGCCCCAGCCGGTGCACCAGTCGGCCGTGCCGGAGAACGTCCACCCGCTGCCCCGGGGCTCGGCCCGCACCGCGGGTGGGCCCGGCCGCCGGATGTGGGCGATCGCGATACCGGCACCGGTGCTCGCCGCCGCCAGGCCGGCTCGGTGGCGGTCGGCGGCGGGACCCAGCGCGATGGCCTCCGGCGCGAGCCCGGGGAGCGGGCCGCGCGACAGCGCCTGCGGGAAGCGGTGCTGGGTGGTGACGAACCAGGTGGCCCCGCACGCTCCGCTGGTCAGCTCGACGGTCTCGGCGTCCACCCGCTCGTCGGCGCCGTGGCCACCCTCGGCCACCGGGATCCGCACCGACAGCAGCCCGTGTCGGGCGAGGAGCGTGCGGTGCGCGGGATCGACCCCGCGGGCCGGGTCGTCGGCGGCCACGGCGTGCGGAGCGAGCACGTCGGCCGCGATGCGGGCGGCGGAGCGCACGGCGGGATGCTCGGCCACCCGCGGTTCCGGCGCGAACAACGCCTCCACGGCCGCGGCCGCAGCGCACATCACGGAGACCGACGCTACCGCCCGTCGAGCGGGCGCACCCCCGTGGCGCGCAGGGCGGTGTAGGGCAGCGCGTCGGCTCCGCAGGACGCCGGTCGCGGAACCCTCCGCGGCGGCGACGTCGACGGCCCAGCGCCGCCCGTCCCGCGCGGTGACGACGACGGTGCCGGCGCCGTTGTCGGTGACCTCGAGTGCCTGCGCGTCCCGCATCCCGGTGGCGCCGCGCACCGCCAACTCGGCCACCTGGCCCGCCTCCGACCACGTCGAGCGGCCCCGGCACAGCGCCGTCTCGACCTCCCCGGAGCCCGCGGCCTTGTGCGCCGCGACCGCTGCCGCCGGGTCGAGACGCCCGTAGGCGTAACCCGTGGGGAGCACGAGCGCGGTCGGGGCGAACCGGTGGCCGCCGAGATGGCTGCACTCCCAGACGTCCACGCCGCCCAGTTCCAGCAACCCGAGCGCGAGCGCCCGCCCGTCGAGGGCGCAGCAGCGGTCGCGCCTGCCGTGGGTGCACACCATCAGGAGGGGATCGGTGACCGTGCCGCCCGGGAGCGGCGCACCCGCGGCCGGCAGGACCACGTCCGAGAGCTCCGACGGGCCGGCCACCGTCAGCAGCGTGGTGCGCGCGATGGCCGGAGCGGTGTCGGTGAGGTACACCCGCGCGGGGCCGTCACCTCGCCTGCCCGGGCGCCGCACCAGGAGCAGGCGCCATCCGGTGGCGGCGGCGTGGGCGGCGAACGCGGCCACGGTGGGGTCGGGATGGTGCTCGACGCTCAGCGGCCACGCACCTCGATGCTCGACGCACACCCATCGGGGCGCGACCGGGGCCGTGCCCGCCAGTGGTTCGTCGAGGGAGCGGGCGAGTGCCGCGCACCGCTCTCCCGATTCCGTTCCCGCATCCATCGGGCCGACCATATCCAAGCCTGCCCTAACTCAGGCGGGTGACTCCCTCAAACGAGATCGGCGTCGTCCTTGTCGGGCCCGCGCAGCTCACGGTGCACGACCTTGCCCGTGGCGTTGCGCGGCAGCCCGTCCACGAACTCCACGTCCCGGGGCACGGAGAAGCGCCCGAGCTCGCCGCGCACCCAGGCGCGGACGTCGTGGGCATCGACGGAGGCCCCCGGCTCCAGCACCACGAAGGCGGCCAGCCGCTGGCCGTACTGCGCGTCCGGGACGCCCATCACGGCGGCCTCCCGCACCTCCGGCCGGGCCGCCAGCAGATCCTCCACCGGGCCAGGGTGCACGTTCTCCCCGCCGGAGACGATCATGTCGTCGGCGCGGCCGGTGAGCTGCAGCCTGCCGTCCTCGTCGAGCCTGCCGATGTCGCCGGTGCCGAGCATCCCGCCGGCCCGCTCGACGTCCGCGCCCTCGCGCGTGTAGCCCTCGAAGGGCATGTCGTTGCGGACGAAGACCCGCCCTTCCGTGCCCGTCGGCACCGGCCTGCCGTCCTCGTCGAGGATGACCAGCCGGGTGCCGGCCGGGGCCCGGCCCGCCGTGCCGGGTGCGGCGCGCAGGTCGGCGGGGGAGGCGATGCTGACCCACGACACCTCGGTCGAGCCGTAGAGGTTGTAGAGCACGTCGCCGAAGCGGTCCTGGAACGTGGTGGCCAGCTCGGCGGGCAGCGCCGACCCGCTGACGGCCACGATCCGCGGGCGGTGGTGCGTCCACGCGGCGTCCAGCTGCGCGGCGGGCAGCTCCAGCACCCGCTGCAGCATCACCGGCACCGCGAAGACGGCCTCGCAGCGCTGCTCCTCCACGACGCGCAGGAACTCCGCCGGGTCGAACTTGCGTCGCAGCACCACCGGCGACCCGTGCAACGCGGCCAGTTGCAGCGCGGCGTAGCCCCAGGTGTGCAGGAGCGGAGCGGCGATCAGCACCGGCTCGGCGGCACGCAGCGGGATCATCGAGAGGATCGCCGCCGCGGGGGCGAGGCTGCGCGGCGGCGGCCGGCGGGCGCCCTTCGGGGTGCCGGTGGTGCCGGAGGTCAGGACGATCGTGCGGCCCACGCGGGGACGCCGAGGCAGCGCACCGGTGCCGTCGAGCTGGGTCAGGTCGTGGATGACCGGGCAGTCGGCGGGGAGCCCGGCCAGCGCCGCGTCGAACTCCGCGTCGGCGACGACGGTGTGCAGCTCCAGCTCGGCCGCGACCTCCCGGAGCTGCCCTGCCGAGAGCCCCGTGTTGAGCAGCACCACGTCGGCGCCCAGCTTGCCCACCGCCACCTGGACCTCGATCGTGCCGCGGTGGTTGCGGCACAGGACCCCGACGCGCACGCCGGGGCCCACACCCGCATCGGCGAAACCCCGCGCCATCGCGTCGGTGCGCCGGTGCAGCTCGCCGAAGGTGACCGAGCCGTCCTCGTCGATGACCGCGATGTGATCGGGGTGGCGGGCGGCGCCCACCACGTACGCGGACGCGATCGTGAACCGGTAGCGCAGTAGGCCGAGGCTCATCCCGAACAGCCGGTCCGGCCGCTCGATCCGGACCACCCCGGAGCGTCTCAGGGCGACGATCGCCCGGCCCGAACCGGCCACCTGTTCGGCACCCGCCCGTATCGACCCCAGTACCCGCGTGAACACATCGATCACCGGCCCAGTCTGGCAGCGGCGGGGCCTGCCCCGCAGTCCGCCGTCAGGCCGATGCCGCTCGTGAAGACCTGTCCAAAGGGGACGATACGGATGGGTCGACGGAGGAGCGGCACGGGACGAACCTCCTCCTTCGGGCGATCAGTGCACGGGTCGGGTGAGGTCGTAGACCGTCTGGCCGCCGATGGTCCTGTGGGAGAAGTTGTCCTGCACCCACGTCGCGATCGGGGACCGGTCGCCGCCGAACCCGCCCGGGAAGAAGTAGTGCACCTGGCCTGCGGCGACGTAGCCCTGGAACTGTTCGAGGGTGGGAGCGGGGTCGATGCCGTAGAACCCGCCGACGGCCATCACGGTCGTCCCGCTCGCCAGCGCGAGCTGGGAGCTGCCCTGGGATCCGATGGAGGCAGCCGACCACGTGGTACCCGCGTGCTGCAGGAGCTCCACGAGCTCCGGGTCGGTCCGCTGCTCGGGCCCGCCGACCAGGCCGGCGACCCCCAGGGGGAGGGCATCCGGGCGCTTGTGCAGCTGGTCGAGGAAGTAGGCGGCGACACCGCTGGGAGGGCCCGCTGCCGGGAGGCTCCCGGTGTGGGGTGTCGCCGCGGTGTCCACGGCGTAGGCGGCGGGCGCGACGAGGACCGAGAGCGCCACGACCACTCCCGTGACGGTCCACCGGCGCCGTCCGGAGCCGGGCACCAGCAGCGCGAGCACGGCGAGGACGCCCAGTGCGGCCACCACCCAGCGCAGCCACGGCAGGAACTCCGGGGAC
Source organism: Pseudonocardia sp. OZ21 (assembly GCF_059359135.1). NCBI lineage: Bacteria > Bacillati > Actinomycetota > Actinomycetes > Pseudonocardiales > Pseudonocardiaceae > Pseudonocardia > Pseudonocardia sp. OZ21. Next base: position 70,487 of record NZ_JCADBN010000008.1, on the reverse strand, counting down.
CGGTCGAGCAGCACCACCGCCCACACCGCCGTGCCGGCCACGACCACCGCGAGCGCGAGTCGTCCCGGCCAGGAGCCCCGGCGGAGCCACAGCTCGTGGCCGCCGATCCCGACCAGCGCCGCGATCCCGGGGGCGAGCGCCACCGTGTAGTACGAGTGGAAGATCCCCTCGGCCAGGCTGAAGACCAGGACCGTCACGATCGTCCAGGTGCCCCACAGCACGAGGGAGGCGCGGGTGCGGTCGGTGCGCGCCGCCCGCCGGGTCACCCAGAGCCCGACCACCAGCAGCACCAGCGCGGCAGGCAGCAGCCACGACACCTGCGCGCCGACGTCGGTGCCGAACATGCGGGTGAGCCCGGCCCCGCCCCCGAAGCCGCCGAAACCACCTCCGCCGTGGGCGCCGTGGGCCATGTCCGCCCCGGGAGGCATGGCCCCACCGCCGCCGTGGGCCATCCGGTCCCGGACGGCATCGCCTGCGCCGGGAGCCTGCCCGGTACCGCCCCGGTGCCCGCCCGGGTCCCCGGAGCCACCGAAGATCCGGCCGAGGCCGTTGTAGCCGAGCGCCAGCTCGAGCACGCTGTTGGTCTGCGAACCGCCGACGTACGGGCGGTCGGCCGCCGGCCACAGCTCGACGGTCGCCACCCACCAGCCTGCCGCCACGACGATCGCGATCCCCGCCGCGAGGAGCTGCCGGATCCGGCGCCAGAAGCCGGTGGGCGCCGCCACGAGATAGGCCAGCGCCAGCGCCGGGACCACGACCAGGGCCTGGCCCATCTTGGCCAGGAACGCGAAGCCGACGAGCGCACCGGCCAGCACCAGCCACCGGGTGCCTGCGGCCTCGATGGCGCGGACGGTGGCGTACGCCGCGGCCACCATCAGCAGCACGAGCAGGGCGTCGGGGTTGTTGAACCGGAACATCAGTGCCGCGACCGGGGTCAGCGCCATCGCCGCGCCCGCGAACAGCCCGGCCCGATGACCGGACACCCGGCGTACCGCGGCGTAGAGGAGGGCCACCGTCGCGACGCCCATGAGCGCCTCCGGCACCAGCATGCTCCAGGAGGAGAAGCCGAAGATCCGGCCGGAGAGCGCCATGACCCAGAGCGAGGCGGGCGGCTTGTCGACCGTGACGATGTTGCCCGCGTCGAAGGACGCGAAGAAGAACGCCTTCCAGCTGCGCGTCATCGACTCGACGGCCGCGGCGTAGTAGCTGTTGGCGAAGCCGGACGCGCCCAGGTCCCACAGGTAGAGCACCGCGGTAGCGGCGAGCAGCACGCCCAGCCCGACCCACTCGTGCCGCCGCTCCGGAGGCACGGCCGCGACGGGTGCCGGGTCGGTGGGGGCCAGGGTGGCGGTCATGTCCGGATCTCCTCGACGGTGGGGGTTGCCGGGCGGCGCGAACGGAAGATCCACGAGCGGAACGCGACGAAACGCAGGATCGTCGCCGCCCCGTTCGCGGCGACGAGCACGATCAGCTCGGTGGTGTGGCTCGCCCCCGGCGCCCAGTGCGCCAGCGCGGCCAGCGCGGCGGTGGTGAGGACGAGCCCGAGGCCGAACACGATCAGGCCCTGGAGCTGGTGGGTGGCCCCGCTGCCGCCGCGTACGCCGAACGTCAGCCTGCGGTTGGCCGCGGTGTTGCCGACGGCGGTGACGACCAGGGCCACCAGGTTGGCGCCGAACGCACCGAGCGGGTCGCGCAGCAGCGCGTAGAGGATCAGGTAGGCCAGCGTGCTGACCACTCCGATCGCCGCGAACCGGATGAGCTGGCCCGGCAGTCCCCTCGGCACGCCTGCCACCTCCGGGCCGGAGAGCGCGCCCCGGCCGAGCTGCCCGCGCAGCTCCTGCACGGGCAGGCGCCCGGTCGCGAGCGCCCGGCCGAGCCGGGCCACGCCCCTGAGGTCGGCGAGCGCCGTCGCGACGATGTCGACCCGGCTGTCCGGGTCGTCGACCCAGTCGACGGGCACCTCGTGGATGCGCAGGCCGCTGCGCTCCGCGAGCACGAGCAGTTCGGTGTCGAAGAACCAGCCCGTGTCCTCCACCAGCGGCAGCAGTCGCTGCGCGACGTCGGCCCTGATCGCCTTGAAGCCGCACTGGGCGTCGGAGAACCGTGTGGCCAGCGCCCCGTGCAGGAGCAGGTTGTAGGCGCGCGAGATGAGCTCCCGCTTCGCGCCGCGCACCACCCGGGAGCCGCGGCCGAGCCGGGTGCCGATCGCGAGGTCGGAGTGCCCGGAGATCAGCGGCGCCACGAGCGGGAGCAGGGCCGCCAGGTCGGTGGAGAGGTCGACGTCGCAGTAGGCGAGCACCTGTGCGTCGGACGCCGTCCATGCGGCGTGCAGCGCCCGGCCACGGCCCTTCTGCGCCATCCGTAGTGCGGTCACGCCGGGCAGCCGTGCGGCGAGCTCGGCGGCGATCCGCGGGGTCGCGTCGGTGCTGGCGTTGTCGGCGATCGTGATCCGGAACCGGTAGGGGAACTGCTCGGTGAGGTGGGCGTGCAGCCGGTGGACCGACGGCGCCAGGTCGGATTCCTCGTTGAACACCGGGACGACCACGTCGAGCACGGGAGGAACAGGCTGTCCCGGAGGGGCGTGGTGCGGCGCACTGTCGACGCTCATGGTATCGACCGTCGGGGGAGGCGCTGTCCGAGTCTTGTGCCATTGATGTGGCAGAGCTGTGTGTCCGGTCGGTCCCGGAGTGACGGTGCTCATGGCGCCGCCGGGGCCGTGAGGTCGTAGAGCGTCGTGCCGTCCACGGTCGTCGCGGGGAAGGTGGCCGCCACCCACGCGGCGACCCGCCCGGCCTGGTCACTGCCCCCGCTCGCGGTGTCGTCCGTCCCGCGGCCGCCGATGAACCAGTGGACCTGTCCCTGCGCCACGAGCTGCTGGAAGTGTTCGAGCGTCGGCGAGGGGTCCGTGCCGTTGAAGCCGCCGACCGCCATCACGGGTGAGCCCGTGGCGAGCTGGTAGCCGGCGGCGCTGTTGGAGCCGACGGCGGCGGCCACCCAGGTGTGGGCCGCGGCGTCGCGCTGCAGGAGCGCCACCACGTCGGCGGGCGGTGTCGTCGTGCCCACCAGGGACGCCAGGCCGCCGAATCCGCCGAACCCGCCGGGCGGCGCGTCGCGGTGTGGCCGGGCCCGGTGAGCCGGACCTGCGTGCGCGGCACCCGGGCCGGGACCGGACCGGCCCGCCTCGGCCCCGAACCCGGGGAACTGTCCTGGTCGGCCGAACGCAGCCGGCCACCCGCCGCCGAAGCCGCGCAGCCCGGTGCCCACCGGGCCCGCCGAGGGAATGGCACCCGTGTGCGGGACGGCCGCCGTGATCAGGGAGTACGCGGCCGGCCCGGCGAGCGAGGCCAGCACGGCCACGGCCGCGACGCCCGTCGCGAGCGCTCGCGGTAGCCGGGGCACGGCGAGCAGACCCACCGTCGCGACCGCACCTGCCGCCAGGACCGTGGGCGCCAGCCACGGCTGCCACTCCGGAGCGCGCTCCAGGAGCACGAACGCCCACGCCGCCGTCAGCGCCACGACCGCGGCCAGCGTCACCCGCGGTGCGACCGTGGCCCGCTCCCGCCACAGCACCCCCGCCCCGATCCCGACGAGCGCCGCGATGGCCGGCGCGATGGCGACCAGGTAGTAGGGATGGAAGATCCCGGCCATCAGGCTGAACACGGCGCAGGTGACGACCAGCCACCCGCCCCAGACCACGGCCGCGGCCCGCAGCGGATCGGTGCGCGGTGCCCCGCGCGTCCGCCAGAGCAGCACGACGAGCAGCACCAGCGCCGCAGGCAGCAGCCACGACGCCTGGCCGCCGAGCTCGCCGTCGAACAGCCGGGTCAGGCCGGTCTCACCCCAGCCGCCCGTCCGCCCGCCCGCACCGCCGCCGACGCTGCCGACCTCGTCGCCGGTCAACCGTCCGAAGCCGTTGTAGCCCAGCACGAGCTCAAGCACGCTGTTGTTCTGCGAACCGCCGATGTAGGGCCGCGAGCCGGCAGGCCAGAGCTCGACGACCAGCACCCACCAGCCCGCCGTGACCACCAGCGCCACGGTGGCGAGCGCGAGGTCGCGGAACCGGCGCCCGATCCCGACCGGGGCGGCCAGCAGCCACACCGCCGCGAGGGCGGGCAGCACCAGGAACGCCTGCAGCATCTTGGTGAGGAAGCCGAGCCCGATCAGTGCCCCGGCGAGCACCAGCCACGGCGTCCGGCCGCCCTCGACCGCCCGGAGCGTGGCGTACGCCGCCCCGATGAGCAGGAGGGTTAGCAGGGCGTCGGGGTTGTTGAACCGGAACATCAGCACGGCCACCGGCGTGAGCGCGAGCGCCGCGCCGGCCAGCAGCCCGGCTGCGGTGCCCGCGGTGCGCCGCACCGTGGCGTACAGCAGCCCGACCGAGGCCACCCCCATCAGCGCCTGCGGGACGAGGACGCTCCAACTGCTCAGCCCGAAGATCCGCACGGACAGCCCGGTCACCCACAACGCCGCGGGCGTCTTGTCCACCGTGATCGAGTTGGCGGCGTCCGACGAGCCGAAGAACCACGCCTTCCAGCTCACGCCACCGGCCTGCGCCGCCGCGGCGTAGAACGCGTTGGCCCAGCCCGACTCGGACAGCCCCCAGAGATAGAGAACGGCGGTGGCGGCGAGCAGGACGGACACCGCCGCCCACCGGGCTCCGGACGCGGGACGCGAAGGGGGAGGCGCGGTGCGCGGTGGATCGACCGCGGTCGGAAGCGTCGTGGTCACATGGGCCGAGGGTGGTGTCCGGGGCTGTGCCGTCCTGGTGCTGCGCCTGTGTGGCAGCTGTGACTGGGCGGCCGCGGACAGCGTGCGGACCAGCGACGATCTGCCGTTCGGACGGCTGAGGGCGGCGACCCGCTCAGCGAGCGGGCGGGAGCGGGACCGGCATCGGGGCGGGACCGGGCTGCACCACGCGCAGCGGCGTGGTCCGGGCGGGCGGGACGCTCGGGAGGTGCACGGTGAACGCGGTGCGGCCCGGGACGCTCGACACCGACACGGATCCGCCGTGCGCGGCGACGACGGCGTGGACGATCGCGAGCCCCAGCCCACTGCTGCCGTTCGCCCGCGACCTGGAGGTGGAGCCGCGCGCGAACCGCTCGAACACGTGGGGCGCCAGTTCGGGCGGGATGCCCGGTCCGTCGTCCACCACGTCCAGCCGGGCGCCGTCGGGCTCCAGGGCGAGAGCGACGGTCACCGCCGTGCCGGGCGGCGTGTGGGCACGGGCGTTGGCCAGCAGGTTCGCCAGCACCTGGGCCAGCCGCGACGCGTCCCCCGGCACCGTCACCGGCTCCTCGGGGAGCGCGAGCTGCCACCGGTGGCCCGGACCGGCGGCATGCGCGTCGCTCACCGCGTCGACGACGAGCCGCGTGAGGTCGACCTCGCGGCGCTCCAGAGGGCGACCGGCGTCGAGCCGGGCGAGCAGGAGCAGGTCCTCGACGAGCGTGGTCATCCGCTCGGACTGGGCGGAGATCCGCACCAGTGCGTACTCCGCGTCGGCCGGCAGCTCTCCGCGCCTGCTCAGCTCGGCGTACCCACGGATCGCGGCCAGCGGGGTGCGTAGCTCGTGGCTGGCGTCGGCGACGAACTGGCGCAGCCGTGTCTCGCTGTCCTGGCGGGCCTCCAGGGCCGCGCCGACGTGGTCGAGCATGTGGTTGAGGGCCGCGCCGACCTGACCCACCTCGGTGCGCGGGTCGGCGGCAGGCACCCGCTCGACCAGCGAGACCTCGCCCCGGTCCAGCGGGAGCGTGCTCACCCGCCTCGCCGTGGCCGCCACCTTCTCCAGCGGCCGCAGCTCACGTCGCACCAGCACGGCCCCGGCGAGGCCCGCCCCCAGCAGCGTCACCGCGGCGACGATCAGCTCGGTCGTCACGAGCCGCGCCACGGTTTCCTTCACCTGGCGCTCGGAGAGGCCGGTGATGATCACGTTGCTGTCCGGGCCCGGCAACGCCTCGAGCCGGTAGACACCCAGCGAGCCCAGGTCGGCGCTCACCGGCGGATGGTCGACGACCACGGTGGTCAGGTCGGGGAACTCCGTCGCGGCCACCGGTTGCACCGCCCCGTCGCGGGTGTACACCCACGCCGAGACGACCTGGCCGTGGCGCAGCACGGCGCTGAGACTGTCGGGCGGCCGCAGGCCGGGCCGGTCCCCGAGGCTGGGCAGGGGCAGCGGCATGCCCGAGGAGTCGACGCGGGCGAGCACCCTGCTCGACACCCGCAGGTCCCCGTCGAGCCTGCCGATGAGGAAGCCGCGCAGCGTGAGGACGGTGACCAGCGCGACCACGGCCGTCGCAACGGCGAGGAGCAGCAGCAGCGTCGCGACCAGTCGCGTCCGCAGCGAGCGGCTCCTCACCCCCCGGCCGCCGGTTTGAGCACATAGCCCGCGCCGCGCACGGTGTGGATCATGGGCGAGCGGCCGGCGTCGATCTTCTTACGCAGGTAGGACACGTAGAGCTCGACCACGTTGGACTGGCCGCCGAAGTCGTAGTTCCACACGCGGTCCAGTATCTGCCCCTTGGACAGCACGCGCTTGGGGTTGCGCATGAGGTAGCGCAGCAGCTCGAACTCCGTGGCCGTGAGCTCAACGGGCGCGTCGCCCCGGCGCACCTCGTGGCTGTCCTCGTCCAGCACGAGGTCGCCCACCACGAGCTCGGAGCCCTGCCGGGCCGCCGCCATCCCGGAGCGGCGCAGCAGCCCGCGCAGCCGGGCCACCAGCTCCTCGAGGCTGAACGGCTTGGTGACGTAGTCGTCGCCACCCGCGGTGAGCCCGGCGATCCGGTCCTCGACGGCGTCCTTGGCCGTCAGGAACAGCACCGGCACGTCCGGGGTCTCCGCGCGCATCCGGCGCAGCACCTCGAGGCCGTCGAAGTCGGGCAGCATCACGTCGAGGACGACGGCGTCGGGCCGGAACTCCCGCGCGCCCCGGACGGCGGAGCTCCCGTCGGCGGCGGTGCGGACGTCCCAGCCCTCGTAGCGCAGGGCCATCGAGAGCAGGTCGGAGAGTGAGGCCTCGTCATCGACGACCAGGATCCGGATCGCGCTGCCGTCGGCCCGCCGCAATGCCGTGGCCTGGTCCCTCATCGTCGACATGCTAGCCAGCGTCGCGCGCCGGACTGTGGCGCCGATGGGCGAAGCCTGTGTGCCCGCTGTGGAACCGGAAGGGCCGTCGCGTCGTCCAAGTGCGCATCGATCACGTGCGATCGACCGTACCCGAGGAGGGCGAGATGGACGCGTTCGACGGCTGGCCTGCCGACGCCACCACGTTCCTGGCCGAGATCACCGCCGACAACGACCGGGAGTTCTGGGCGGCGCAGCGCCACCGGCACGCCGCCGCGGTGCACGCCCCGATGAAGGCGCTCGCCGCGGAGCTCGAACCCGAGTTCGGGCCGGTCCGCGTGTTGCGGCCGGTGGTCAACCGCAGGTTCCGGCCCGGCGTCCCGCCGTACCGCACCGACACCGGTGGGGTGGCCACCACCGCGGGTGGCTGCGCGCTCGCCGTCGTGCTGTCTGCCACGGTGTTGTCGGCGACGTCGGGGCACTGGTCGTTCGACGCAGGCCAGGTCCGGCGCTACCGCACCGCGGTGCAGGGCGCGGCGGGGGAGGAGCTCGCCGGGCTGCTCGCCGGCCTCGGCGAGGGTGCGCTCGATCCCGGCCGCCCCCTGGTCGGCGCGCCGCGCGGCGTCCGGGCCGACCACCCCCGGATCCACCTGCTGCGCAGGCGCGGACTGCAGCTCACCCGCTCCCGGCCGGTAGGCGAGTGGCTCACCACGCGCGAACCGCTGGAGTGGGTGCGGGCGTCGTGGCACGCGGCGGCACCGGTGGTCGCCTGGCTCGACGAACACGTCGGCGCCGCCGAACCCGTCGCGTCGCGGCCCCGGCCCGTGCAGCCGGTCCCCCGGTGACCGCGCAGCTCACGAGGGCGCCGTGGCGACGATCTCTGCGAGATCCGCGTGTGCGCCCTGCGGAGGGCGCATCGGTGCGTCTCGCAGCGATCGGGGCGTCAGCGGGCGCGCCAGTAGCCCGTGGCGTACACCCGGCGACGGTCCAGGCCGCGGTCGTCGAGCAGGTGCTTGCGCAGGTCGCGCACGCAGGCCGACTCGCCGGAGAGCCACGCCTGCCCGGAGCCCGCCGGGAACGTCGCAGCCCGCACGGCCTCGGTCAGCGGGGTGCCCGGCTCCCGGTCGCCGCGGTGCACCCACCGCACGTCGGCGGCGCCGGGCAGGTCCTGCTCCTCGCCTGCGTCGGCCACCTCGAGGAACGCGAGTGCTGGCACGCCGGCGGGCAGGGCGTCGAGCACCGTGGCCACGGCGGGCAGTGCCGTCTCGTCGCCGATCACCACGTGGAACTCGGCGGCCGGGTCGGGCTCGAACCGGCCGCCCGGCTCCGAGACACCCACCCACGAGCCGGGCCGCGCGTCACGGGCCCACGCCGCCGCCGGCCCGTGCCCTTCGTGGAGCACGAAGTCGACGTCGAGCTCGCCCGAGCCGGGGTCGAAGCGCCGCACGGTGTACGTGCGGATCGCGGGGCGCGGCTCGCCGGTCGGCCACAGCGGACCGCCCGACGTGGCCCGGGGCACCGCGGGCCGGTCCTGCCCTGGCACGGGGAAGAACATCTTGATCCGGCGGTCGGGCCCGTCGCCGCCGAAGCCGGCCAGCTCCTCGCCGCCGAGCGTCACGCGGACCATCCGGGGGGTGATCCGCTCGCTGCGCCGCACCTGCAGCAGCCGGGGTGCCGTCGTCGTCATCGCGACGATTGTGCCGCTGCGCCACCCACGGCAGCGAGCCCCGTCCAGACGAGGTCCATCAGGTACTCCGTGGCCTGCTCGCTGGTGACCGTCCGCGCGCTGCCGCGCCACAGGGCGAGCCGCTCACACGCGCCGACGATCACCTGCGCCCATCCGGTCAGCTGCTGCGGGTCGGCGTCGGGCGCCTGGGCCGCGAGCAGGGCGGCGATGAAGTCGGTCTGCTGCGCCCGGATGCCCTCCAGGGCATCGCCCGCCACCGTCGACTCCGAGTACAGGAACGTCCAGGCCGGCTCGCGCTGCTCCAGGTACTCGAAGAAGGCCAGCGTCCCGCTCCGGAGCATCTCCTCGGGGCCGTCCGCCGACGCCGCGGCCGTGGTGGTCACCTCGAGCAGCTCGGAGCGGGCGCGCGCGATGCACGCGAGGAGCAACCCGTCCTTGGAGCCGAAGTGGGCGTAGAGCACCGGCTTCGTCACGCCCACCCGCTCGGCCACCACGTCCATGGAGGCGGCCTGGTAGCCGCGCTCGCCGAACACCGCCACGGCCGCGTCCAGGATCTGCCGCTCACGCTCGGCGCGGCTCACCCGGCGGCGAGGTGTCCTGGGCTCCACGCTGCCAACCTACCGCAGGTAGGAAGGAACCTACCGACGGTAACTTACCCGTGGTAACTTCCGGGGGTCGCCGACCGAGAGGAAGAGGATGAGCGCGCCGACCGCTGACATCACCGTGGACATCGCGATCGTCGGCGCCGGGTTCGCCGGGTTGGGGGCCGCCGCACGGCTCGCCGCGGAGGGCCGCAACGACTTCCTCGTCCTCGAGAAGGCCGAGTCGGTGGGGGGTACCTGGCGCGACAACACCTATCCAGGGTGCACCTGCGACGTGCAGTCGGCCCTGTACTCGTTCTCGTTCGCGCCCAACCCCGGGTGGACCCACCGCTTCGCCCGGCAGCCGGAGATCCGCGCCTACCTGGAGGACATCGCAGACCGCTGCGGCCTGCGCTCCCGCATCCGGTTCGGAGCCCGCGTCACGTCGGCCACGTGGGAAGGAAAGGGCTGGACCCTGCGGATCGCCGACGGCTCCACCGTCAGCGCACGGGTGGTCGTCTGGGCCCCCGGGGGGCTGCGCGAGATGGCGGTCCCGGACATCGAGGGACTCGCGACGTTCCGGGGCACCACGTTCCACTCCGCCGACTGGAACCACGACCACGACCTGCGCGGACGCCGGGTCGCGGTGATCGGCACAGGTGCGAGCGCGATCCAGTTCGTCCCGGCGATCCAGCCCGACGTCGAGCACCTCACGCTCTTCCAGCGCACCGCCCCGTGGGTGGTGCCCAAGTCAGATGGAGAGGTCTCGCCCCTGCTACGCCGGCTCTACCGGGCCGTGCCGCTCCTGCAGAAGCTCAAGCGCGCGGCGGTCTACGCGCGCGGTGAGGCCGTGCTGGCGTTCTTCCTCCGCACGAGCCGCGCGAAGGTTCCGGAGAAGGTGGGCCGGACCTACATCGACCGGGTGTTCGCCGACCGGCCCGACCTCCGGGGGAAGGTCACACCCGACTTCGCGTTCGGCTGCAAGCGGGTGCTGCTCTCCGACGACTACTACCCGGCACTCAAGCAACCGAACGTCGCCGTGGTCACGGAGAAGATCGTCCGCGTCACGGAGGCGGGGGTGGTGACGGCCGACGGCGTCGAGCACGAGGTCGACACGATCATCCTCGGCACGGGGTTCAAGGTCGCGGCGAGCTTCCTCGACTCGATGGAGGTCACCGGCCGCGACGGCGTGAGCCTGGGCGAAGCGTGGCGCGACGGCATCGAGGGCTTCCTCGGCACCACGGTTGCCGGGTTTCCCAACCTGTTCCTCATGACCGGTCCCAACACTGCGATCGGGCACACGTCGCTGGTCGTCATGATCGAGGCGCAGCTGAACTACGTCCTGGACGCGTTGCGGCTGCTCGACCGCACCGGCGCCACGGCCCTGGACACCCGCCGCGACCGGCAGGTCGCCTACAACATCGCGACGCAGCGGAAGTTCGCCGGCACGGTGTGGACGGCCGGTGGTTGCAAGAGCTGGTACCTCGACGAGGACGGCCGCAACCGCACCATCTGGCCGAACTTCACGTTCGTCTTCCGGCGCCGCACCCGCAGGGTCCGCCCGGCCGACCACGAGCTGCTGGTGTGACTCTCCGGCCCCGCCTCCGTCAGGCTTAGGGTCGGACCGTGGTCGATGCCGCCGTCTATGCCATTCCCATGACCGCCCGGTTCCGCGGGATCACCGTGCGGGAGGGGATGCTGCTGCGGGGCCCTGCCGGCTGGGGCGAGTTCTGCCCGTTCACGGAGTACGACGACGCCGAGTCCGCCCCGTGGCTGGCCGCCGCGGTGGAGGCCGCCGAGGAGGGCTGGCCGGAGCCCGTCCGCGACCGGGTGCCGGTGAACTGCATCGTCCCGGCGGTCGGGCCGGAGCGCGCGCAGGAGATCGTGCGCGCGTCGGGCTGCACCACGGCGAAGGTGAAGGTCGCCGACACTCCCGACTCGCTGCCGGACGACCTCGAACGTGTGGCGGCGGTCCGCGACGCCCTCGGCACCCACGGCGCGGTGCGGGTGGACGCCAACGCGCGCTGGGACGTCGACGACGCCGTCACCGCGATCCGGGCGCTGGAGCGCGCGGCAGGCGGGCTGCAGTACGTCGAGCAGCCGTGCCTCACGATCGAGGAGCTCGCGGCGGTGCGCCGCCGGGTCGACGTGCCGATCGCGGCCGACGAGTCGATCCGCCGGGCCGAGGACCCGCTGCGGGTGGCGGTCGCGGGTGCGGCCGACATCGCCGTGCTCAAGTGCGCCCCGCTCGGCGGGGTGCGCCGGGCGCTGGCCGTCGCCGAGGCGTGCGGGCTGCCGTGCGTGGTGTCGTCCGCGCTGCAGACCAGCGTGGGGCTGGCGGGCGAGCTGGCGCTGGCGGGCGCGCTGCCCCACCTGGACCTCGCGTGCGGGTTCGGCACCGGAGCCCTGCTCGCCACCGACGTGGTCGCCGACCCGCTCCTGCCCCGCGACGGCTGGCTCCCCGTGCTGCGTCAGGCACCCGAACCGGTGCTCCGCGACGCCGTCGCCGCCGACCCCGAGCGCACGCGCTGGTGGCAGGACCGGCTGGCGCGGGTGACGGCCGGGGTGCACTGACCACCCGCCGCGAGGACTCACTTCGCGCTCCCGGCCGGCGCGGGCCGAAACCGGGCGACTCGCGGGCGCGAACCGGGCGACTCGCGCGCAGAAAACGGGCGACTCGCGGGCGTGAACCGGGCGACTCGCGGGGCGGGGGAGGCGGACCGCCCCGCGAGTCGGCCCGAATCCGTGCGCGAGTCGCCCGGAAACAGCCCGCGAGTCGCCCCGAACTCGTGCGCGAGTCGCCCGGAAACGGTGCGCGAGTCGCCTTCTCCGGTGGGTGACCGGGTGGCTCGCGCGGGTGGGGTCGGGCCAATACGGTTCGGGGCGTGTCGGTACTGGTGGTCGGAGCGGGGCTGGCGGGCGTGGCGTGCGCCGTGGAGCTCACCGTGGCCGGGGTGCCGGTGCAGGTGCTGGAGCGCGCCGCGCACGTCGGGGGCCGGATGGCCAGCAGAACGGTCCACGGTCGGCCCGTCGACGTCGGTGCGGCCTATTTCACCGTCCGCGATCCGGAGTTCGCCGAGGTCGTGGCCGGCTGGCGGACGGCGGGCCTGGCCCGGCCGTGGACGTCCGAGCTCGCGGTACTCGGCAACGGCAGCCGCGGCCGGTCGCCCGGTCCGGTCCGCTGGGCGGCGCCCCGCGGGCTGGCGAGCCTCGTAGCGGAGCTGGCGTCCGGACTGACCGTGGAGCTGGACCACGAGGTCCACCGCGTGGGCCCGGGACCCGTGGTGGACGGCGGGGCCGGCGACGTGGTCGTGCTCGCGATGCCCGACCCGCAGGCGCTGCGCCTGCTCGACCCGGCCTCGCCTGCCGTTCCCGAACTGGCCGGCCGGGAGTGGCGGCCGGTGATCACCGTCGTTGCGGGCTGGCCGTCGCGGGAGTGGCCGGAGATGGCCGCGGCGTTCGTCAACGACCACCCTGTCCTGTCGCTGATCGCCGACGACGGGGACCGCAGGGGTGACGGCGCTGCGGTGCTCGTGGCCCACACCACCGCCGACGCCGCCCGGCGGTACGAGACGGACCCCGCCGGTGCCGTCGCGCCGGTACTCGGGGTCGTCCGTGAGCTGCTCGACGTGCCCACGGCACCCTCCTGGACCGCCGTGCACCGCTGGGACCACGCAGCGCCGGCTGCTGCCCGTGACCAGCCCTTCCACCTCGGTGACGACGGCATCGCCGTCGCGGGCGACTCCTGGGGCAGCTCGCGGGTGGAGACGGCGTGGCGGTCCGGGACGCTGCTGGGGCGGGCGGTGGCCGCTCGGCTGGGCGCCTCCCGTCGCTGAGCCGCGGCAGGAGGAGCGGATCCCCCGGTCGACTGACTAGCGTCACCCTCATGGCCGTTACCTCCGACGCGTCCGCCCCGACCGATCCCGTCGTCGCCGACCTGCTCGCGGCGCTTCCCGCCGACCGCGTGCTCCTGGATCCCGACGTCCTGGCCACCTACGAGCACGACGAGGCGGAGTGGGCGGAGTTCGGGCGGGCCGCCGCGGTGGTCCGGCCGCGCACCACGGCGGAGGTCGCCGCGGTGGTGGCCGCGTGCGCCCGGCACGCTCGCCCGCTCGTGCCGCGCGGTGCTGGCACGGGCCTGTCCGGCGGCGCCAACGCGGTGGACGGATGCGTGGTGCTGTCCACGGAGCGGATGCGCGAGATCGTCGAGATCAACGCGGCGGAGCGGCTCGCCGTGGTGCAGCCGGGGGTCGTGAACGACGACCTGCGCGCGGCCGTCGCCGAACACGGTCTGTGGTACCCGCCCGACCCGGCGAGCTCCCCGTGGTCGACGGTCGGCGGCAACGTCGCCACCAACGCGGGCGGCCTGTGCTGCGTGAAGTACGGGGTGACGCGCGACTACGTGCTCGCGCTGGAGCTCGTCACGGCGGCGGGCGAGGTGGTGCGCGTCGGCCGCCGCACCGCGAAGGGCGTGGCCGGGTACGACCTGGCCGGGCTGATGGTCGGATCAGAGGGCACACTCGGCGTGATCACCGAGGTCACCGTGAAGCTGCGGCCGTTGCGCACGAGCCCGCGGCGCACGGTCGTCGGGTTCTTCGACACTCTCGCCGCGGCGGGCGACGCCGTCTCCCGGGTCACCGCGCGCGGCGTGCAGCCCGCGGCGTTCGAGCTGATCGACCGGGTCTGCCTGCACGCGGTCAACTCGTGGAAGCACGCCGGGCTCCCGGAGGACGCCGCGGCGCTGCTGCTCGCCCAGACCGACCTCCCCGATCCGGCGGGCCAGCAGGAGGCCGAGGCCATCCACGCGGAGTTCGTGGCGGCAGGGGCGAGCGACGCGATGCTGTCCACCGACGAGGTGGAGGCCGACGCGCTGTTCGAGGCCCGCAGGCTCGCCTACCCCGCGATGGAGCAGCTCGGTGGGGCCGTCCTCACCGAGGACGTCTGCCTGCCGCGTGGCGAGCTCGCGGAGATGCTCACCCGCATCGAGCAGATCGCGGCCCGGCACGACACGCCGATCGCCACCGTGGCGCACGCGGGCGACGGCAACCTGCACCCGATGCTGCTCACCAGGCACGGTGACGAGGCCGCGAAGGTGCGGGCGCAGGCGGCGTTCGAGGACATCGTGGACGCCGCGCTGGACCTCGGTGGCACCGTCACCGGGGAGCACGGCGTCGGGCTGCTGAAGCTGTCCGGCATGCGCCGTGAGCTCGGCCCCGAGGTCGTCGCGATGCAGCGGGCGATCAAGGCGGCCCTCGACCCGCAGGGAATTCTCAATCCGGGCAAGGTGGTCGGGTGACCCGTCTCCTTCCCCACCTTCACGACCCGCAGGACCGTCCCGCGTTGCGCTTCGGCGTCGGTGACTCGAGCCTCGCCCTGAGCTACCCGGAGCTGGCTGCTGCCGCCGGTTGCCTCGCCGGTTCCCTGGTCGGGCGCAGCCGGGTGGCAGTGCACGCCACGCCGACCCTCCACACCGCGGTCGGGGTGACCGCGGCCCTGCTGGCAGGCGTCACCGCCGTGCCGCTGAACCCGAAGCTGGGGGAGCGGGAGCTCGGGCACGTCCTCACCGACTCCGCGCCCGAACTCGTGCTGACCGCTCCCGACGCCCAGCTCCCCGGGCCCCTCGCGGCACTTCCCCGGCTCGACGTCGACCTGGCCGGCTCCGGCGCGGTGCCTGCCGAGGAGCCGCCGGCGGGTGCGCCCGCGCTCGTGATCTACACCTCGGGCACGACCGGTCCGCCGAAGGGAGCCGTGCTCTCCCGCGGCGCCGTCGCGTACAACCTCGACGCGCTGGCCGACGCCTGGGCCTGGACGACCGAGGACCGGCTGGTGCACGCGCTGCCCCTGTTCCACGTGCACGGCCTGGTGCTCGGGGTGCTCGGGCCGCTGCGCCGGGGCGGGAGCGTGCACCACATCGGCACGCTGGACGCGCCCACCCTGGCCGGGGCAGGCGCCACGATGGTCTTCGGGGTGCCGACGCAGTACCACCGGCTGGCCGACCAGCTCGAGGCGGACCCGGATGCCGGTGCCGCGATCGGCCGGGCGCGGCTGCTGGTGTCCGGCTCCGCGGCGCTCACCGCCGTCGACCACGCCCGGCTGCGACGCACCACCGGGCTCGCGGTCCGCGAACGCTACGGGCTCACCGAGACCCTGATCCTCACCGCCGCCCGCGCGGAGGACGAGCCGGAGCCCGCCACGGTCGGGCGGCCGCTGCGGGGCACCGAGGTGCGCTTGACGCCGCTGGCCGGCGAGCAGGGTGACGGTCTGGGCTCCGTCGAGGTGCGCGGGCCGGGGCTGTTCGACGGCTACCTCAACCGGCCCGACGCCACGGCCGCCGCGCACACCGCGGACGGCTGGTTCGTCACCGGTGACATCGGGCGCTGGACGGCGAGCGGCACCCTGGCTCTCGTGGGACGCAGCGCCACCGACCTGATCAAGTCGGGCGGCTACAAGATCGGCGCGGGGGAGATCGAGAACGCGCTGCTCGAGCACGCGGGCGTCGCCGAGGCGGCGGTCGTCGGAATGCCCGATGACGACCTGGGAGAGCGGATCGTGGCGTTCGTCGTGCCGGCCGGCGTCGCGCCTGCCGAGCGGGAACTCGTCGACCACGTCGCCGCTCTGCTCGCTCCCCACAAAAGGCCTCGCGAGGTACGGTTCTGCGAGGCGCTGCCCCGCAATGACATGGGCAAGGTGATGAAGGCCCGGCTCCCGCGGGACTGAGGCGCCGCTTGGTGCGGCCGAGTGATCCTGGCCGCAGACGGCACCACGGACCGATTGACGAAACGTCACTGGGGGCACCCGATCGAATGACGGACACGACGACGCGCACCTGGAACCGCACCTACCGCGGACCCGCAGGCACGGGAGCCCCTCGCCTGGCAGCACTTCTCGGCGTCCATCGAGACGATGCCGCGCCTGCGCTGGTGCTCGAGACGGAGCGGTTCGACACCGACGACCATCGACTGAGCGCGGCCGGCATCAAACTCACCCTGCACCGCGGCGGGGAGGGCCAGGACCAGTGGCACCTCGACCTGCCGGACGGTGACGAGGCCGAGCAACTGCGTGTCCCGCTGGCCTCCGACGCCGGGGCCGCCCCCGAGGTGCCGGGTGAGCTGCAGGAACTGATCCGCGGGGTCGTGCGTGACCGCGCGGTCCGGCCGGCCGGCCGGATCCGTCGCGTCCGCGCGGAGACCCGTCTGCACGGCGACGCCGACCGGCTGCTCGCCGTGGTCGTCCACGACGACGTCACGCTCGCCACCCTTGGCCGTGCCACGGAGGTCGAGGCCTGGACCGAGGTGGAGCTGCATCGCGCGGAGGCCGACAACGCGCTCGTGACCGAGCTCGAGAAACGCTTCGCCGAGAGCGGGCTGCGGCCCGCCGCGCCCGCTGCCGAGGACGAGCTCGAACGCCTGCTCCGTCCGGCGCCGAAGGTCCGCAAGCGGCGCAGCGGTCCGCGCGGCTCGGCGGGAGCGGTGTTGCTGGAGTACCTCGCCGCCCAGGCCGACCGCCTGGCCGCCGAGGAGCTCCGGGTGCGCCGCGGCGGACCCGACTCCGTGCACCAGTTGCGCGTCGCGTCCCGTCGGATGCGCAGTGCGCTGCAGGCCTACCGCCCGCTGCTCGACCGCAAGCGCACCGACCCGATCGTCGACGGACTCCGGGAGCTGGGCCAGGAGCTCGCCCCGGCCCGGGACGCCGAGGTACTGCACGAGCGGATCTCCGACGGGCTCGCCGGGCTTCCGCCCGAGCTGCTGCTCGGACCGGCGCAGGCGCAGATGACGCGCCACTTCGCCCGCGTCGAGGCCGAGGCCACGGCCGCCGTTCTCACCGCGTTGGACGGTGAGCGCTACGCCACGCTGCGCATGGCCATCGACGCGCTGCTGGAGCGGCCCCCGCTCACGAAGCGCGCCGCCCGGCCCGCCCGCAAGGAGCTGCCCGCGCTGGTGGCGCGCACCGCCCAACGGCTGGAGGAAGCGGTCGGCATCGCCACCGACCCCACGGCGCCTGCCGACCACCGCGACGCCGCGGTGCACACCGCCCGAAAGGCGGGCAAGCGCCTCCGGTACGCCACGGAGGTGGCCGAGCCGGTAGCGGGGAAGGACGCCCAGCGGTTCGCGAAGTCGCTCAAGGGCTTCCAGGCGGCACTCGGTGAGCACCAGGACACCGTGGTCGCCCGCGAGGCGCTGCGTGAGCTGGGCTCCGTGGCCCACCCGGCCGGGGAGAACGGCTTCAGCTTCGGACTGCTCTACGGGCGCGACGCCGCCCGCGCCGAGCAGATCGAGCGCGAGCTCCCGGAGCTGTGGGCGACCGCCTGGTCGCGCCGCAACCGCCGCTGGCTCCGCTGACGTCCCCACCCGCCCCTCACAGGGAGGGTGACTCGCGCGCCCCAGACCGGGCGACTCGCGCGCCCAGATCGGGCGACTCGCGCGCCCAGATCGGGCGACTCGCGGGCCCGGGACGGGCGACTCGCGCACGCGGAACGGGCGACTCGCGGGGTGGCCGGTTCGGGTGCTCCGCGAGTCGCCCGTTTCCATCCCGCGAGTCGCCTCTTTGCGTTCCGCGAGTCGCCCGGGATCCGGGCACGAGTCGCCCGGGTCCGCGAGTGACGGGGGACGGGGGTTCCGCCTCGTGCGACGATCGCCGCTGTGAGCGAACCCCGGGACGCCGTGGCCGACCTGCGACGGATCGCCTTCCTGCTCGAGCGCGCACACGAGTCCACCTACCGCGTGCGGGCGTTCCGTACCGCGGCCGCGGTGCTGGGCGGACGGGACGCCGACGAGGTCGCCGGCCTCGTCCGGTCCGGTGAGCTGGTTCGGCTCAAGGGCGTGGGTGAGGTGACCGCGCGCTGCGTCACGGAGTCGGTGGCGGGGGAGGAGCCGGTGTACCTGCGCAGGCTGGAGGCCACGGAGGGCACGCCGCTCGACGAGGCCGCCACGGCGCTGCGGTCGGCCATCCGCGGGGACTGCCACAGCCACACCGATGCCTCCGACGGCGGCTCCCCGCTGCGGGAGATGGTGCAGACGGCGCGGGAGCTGGGCCACGACTACCTGGTGATCACCGATCACTCGCCCCGGCTCACGGTCGCCAACGGGTTGTCGGCCGACCGCCTGCGTGCCCAGCTCGCCCAGGTCGCGGAGCTCAACGTCGAGCTCGGCGACGGCTTCCGCGTGCTCACGGGGATCGAGGTCGACATCAATGAGGACGGCTCACTCGACCAGGACGAGGACCTGCTCGCCGAGCTGGATGTCGTCGTCGCGTCGGTGCACTCGAAGCTGCGGATGCCCCGGATCGAGATGACCGAGCGGATGCTCACGGCGGTCGCGAACCCGCTCGTCGACGTGCTCGGGCACTGCACGGGCCGGATGGTCACGGGCACCCGCAAGCGGCCGGAGTCGGAGTTCGACGCGGGCGAGGTGTTCGCCGCCTGCGCGGAGTACGGCGTTGCGGTGGAGGTGAACTCGCGACCCGAACGGCTCGACCCCCCGAAGCGGCTGCTGCGGCTGGCCGTCGAGGCGGGCTGCTCGTTCACCATCGACACCGACGCCCACGCGCCGGGGCAGCTCGACTGGCTGGGCAACGGGTGCGAGCGCGCGGCCGCCTGCGGGGTGCCGTCGGACCGGGTGCTGAACACCTGGCCCGCCGAGCGGTTGCTGGCGCGCACCCGCTGATCGGGGCCGTGCGCCGGCGGATGCTGCTCTCCGGTGTGACGCAAATCGACCCGACCGAGTGGTCGCCCTGTGCACCGGCGCGACTACCGGGGAGGATGATCGTCTACATCATCAGGGGAGGGGTGGCAGGCCGCCACGGCCGACCGATAGGTTTTCCGCCCCGGTCCGGTGACCCTGATGGCGAATGTGGACGACGTCGGAGAGGCTGGCACGGGACAGCACGACCACCCACCGGAGTGCGCGCTCGCCGCGCGCTCCAGGTCGGACCCTCGGGTAGAGCCGGGGACCACGAGCCGTGGGCGGCGGGGGGCGAAAGGATCTGGGGCCGTCACCCGCCGCCCACGTACCACGAGTCATACCTGCCGGGCGAGCAGATCGTCGGCGGAGGGCGGGTCGGCGCCGCGGCGGGAGCAGGTGATCGCCGCGGCGGTGACGGCCTCGTCGAGCAGTGTGTCGAGCGTGTCGGCGCTTATCGCCCGGAGCTCGGCCCGAGCGGGCGCGCCGAGCAGCCCCCGCCGGTGAAGCCCCGCGAGCAGGGTGGCGGAGAACGTGTCGCCCGCCCCCACCGTGTCGATGACGTCGACCGTGACGCCCGGGCGTCGTGACCGCACGCCGGCCGCGGTGCCGGCGAGCGCGCCCCCGGCGCCGAGGGTGACGGTGACGAGGGCGGGTCCGCGGCCGAGCCAGTCCTCCAGCACGGCCTCCGGCGTGGAGCCGGGGACGAGCCACTCGAGATCCTCGGAGCTCACCTTGACCACGTCGGCCACGGCGAGCAGGTCGTGGGCGCCGGCGAGCACGTCGCGCGGGTCGCCCATGAGCAGCGGACGGCAGTTGGGGTCGTAGCTGATCGTGGCGGTGGCCGCGGAGCGGGTGAGCAGCTCGCGCAGGACGCGCGCGCCGGGCGGCGTGGTCAGGGCGAGCGACCCGGAGTGCAGCGCGACGACGGGCCCGTCGAGTGCGCCGGCGAGCTCGTCGGGTGTCCACTGCCAGTCGGCCGTGCCCGCGATGCGGAAGTCATAGCTCGGCACGCCGTGGGCGTCGACGGCGACCATCGCGAGCGACGTCTGCTCCTGCGCGCGCACCGCGTGGTCGAGCTCCACCCCGTTGCCGGTGAGGTGCTCGCGGACGCGGCGGCCGAGCATGTCGTCGGCGATGCGGGCCAGCAGCCGGGACGGCACGCCCAGCCGGGACAGGGCCACGGCGACGTTGGCGGGGCTCCCGCCCGGCGCAGGCTCGAGGTAGTCACCGACGGGTGCCGGGACGAGGTCGACGAGCGCCTCACCCGCCACGGCGACGATGCCGGTCTCGCTGGGTGGACTGATGACGGCTCCCATCGTCGGGGCGGATCCGCGCCCGCCGCCGATCATGCTGACGGGTGAACGACGATCTGCGCCACTGCGCGCTGTCGATCCGGTGATCAGCCCGGCGGTCTCGCGGCGGTGGAGGCGCGCACCACGAGCTGGGGGCGCAGCCGCTCGGACTCCACCTGCTCACCCCGCAGCAGCCGGGTCAGCAGCTCGACCCCGCGCCGGCCCACCTCCCGCATGGGGGAACGCACGGTGGTCAACGGCACCGGCAGCTCGGCCGCCAGCGGGGTGTCGTTGAAGCCGGCCACGGAGATGTCCGTCCCCGCCGGCAGGCCGCGGTCCCGCAGTGCGCCGAGTACGCCGATCGCGGCGAAGTCGTTCACCGCGAAGATCGCGCTCGGCGGCGGCCCGCAGGCCAGCAGCTGTTCCGCCGCCGCGCGGCCGCCCGGCGCGTCGAACCCGGACGGGACGATCCGCCGGGCAGGGATCTCGATGCCGGCGTCGGCGTAGGCGGCGACGAAACCTGCGGTGCGGTCGATCCCGGTACTCGCGTAGGGCTCGCCGGCGACGACAGCGACGTCCCGGTGCCCGAGCGCGAGCAGGTGCTCGCCGACCATCCGGCCGCCGAGATGGTCGTCGCAGGTCACCGACGGCAGGTCGCCGGCGCGTCGGCTCACGAGGACGAAGGGCACGCCCCGCGCGGTGACCTCGGCCAGGAACCGCGCGTCGGCGTAGGCGTCGCCGAAGATCATCCCGTCCACCCGGCGGGAGAGCACCATCTCGGTGCGGCTGCGCTGGGTCGCCGGATCGTCGCGCGTGTTCGTGACGAAGGTGGACAGCCCGTGGTCGGCCGCGGCCTCCTCGATGCCCTCGTAGATCAGCGCGAGAACGATGTCGCTCAGCCGTGGGACGAGTACGCCGATCAGGTTGCTGCGCCTGGTCCGCAGGCCCGTGGCGTGCGGGTTGGGCCGGTAGCCGAGCTCGTCGGCCAGCCGGCGAATCCGTTCGACCGTGGCCGGGGAAGCCGCCCGCCCGCTTTCGCCGGACGTTCCGTGCAGAGCCCGCGAAACGGTCGACACATGCAGTCCGAGTTGATCAGCGATCATCCGCAGCGTGACCGGAGATGATCTGTTCGCGCTCATCGACCGCCGTCCCCCGATTTTTTGCGACCGAAACGACAGACCATTGACATCCTCCGTCGCGGGTTGGAACGTTACCCGAACGTTTGGGTCGCGAACGTCCCTCGTCGCCGCCCATGAGAACCGGAAGGACCGATTTATGCCCAAGGAAATATTCGTCGCTTTCGGTGTGGATGTGGACGCTGTGGCCGGGTGGCTCGGCTCCTACGGCGGGGAGGACTCACCGTGCGACATTTCGCGCGGCATGTTCGCCGGAGAGGTGGGGGTGCCACGGCTGCTGCGAATGTTCGAGCGCAGGAACCTGCGCACCACGTTCTTCGTCCCCGGGCACTCGCTCGAGACCTTCCCCGACCAGACCAGGATGATCGTGGACGCCGGGCACGAGGTGGGGGCGCACGGCTACTCGCACGAGAACCCGATCGCCATGACGCGCGACCAGGAGAGCGCGATCCTGGACCGCAGCATCGAGCTCATCGAGAAGCTCGCCGGCAACCGCCCGACCGGCTACGTGGCGCCGTGGTGGGAGTTCTCCCCGGTCACCAACGAGCTGCTGCTCGAGCGGGGCGTCAAGTACGACCACTCGCTGATGCACAACGACTTCTCCCCGTACTACGTGCGGGTCGGCGACAGCTGGACGAAGATCGACTACTCGAAGCCGGCCGAGGAGTGGATGAAGCCACTGGTGCGCGGCGAGGAGACCGGCCTCGTCGAGATCCCCGCGAACTGGTACCTCGACGACCTGCCTCCGATGATGTTCGTCAAGGCGAGCGCCAACAGCCACGGATTCGTCAACCCGAGGCAGCTCGAGGAGATGTGGCGCGACCAGTTCGACTGGGTGTACCGGGAGATGGACTACGCGACGTTCACGATCACGATCCACCCCGACGTCTCCGGGCGACCGCAGACGCTGCTGATGCTGGAACGGTTGATCGAGCACATCAACGGGCACGACGGGGTGCGCTGGGCCACGTTCAACGAGATTGCCGATGACTTTCTGAATCGTTTCCCACGGTCCTGAAAGTCCGTTCTCCCCGGTTCCGACAAATTCTGAAGAGGGCACCGCCATGTCCGCTGTACCCGAGACGGGCACCACACGCGCGACCAATACGTTTCGGCGGGTAGGGGTTCGAGCCACCCGTAAGGCGACGATCATCGCCTTCTTCGCCTGGCTGTTCGCCGTCTTCGACTACATCATGTTCGGCACCTTGCTGCCGCAGATCGCCAGCAGTTTCGGGTGGTCCGACGCCACGGCATCGCTGGTCTCCACCCTCGTGACCGTGACCACCGCGGTCGTCGCACTGGCCGTCGGCCCCATCGTCGACCGCATCGGGCGTCGCAAGGGGATGATCCTCACCGTGTCGGGCACGGCGGTCGCGTCGGCCCTCTCGGCGGTGACGCCGGGCGCGGGCTATCTCATCGGGGTGCGGTCGCTCGGGGGCCTCGGGTTGTCCGAGCAGGCCGTCAACGCCACCTACCTCAACGAGAT
The DNA here is from genome assembly GCF_059359135.1 of Pseudonocardia sp. OZ21. Classification (NCBI taxonomy): domain Bacteria; kingdom Bacillati; phylum Actinomycetota; class Actinomycetes; order Pseudonocardiales; family Pseudonocardiaceae; genus Pseudonocardia; species Pseudonocardia sp. OZ21. Next base: position 47,569 of record NZ_JCADBN010000008.1, on the reverse strand, counting down.
CTACGCGGTCACCGACGACGAGGTGATCAAGAGGCGGCGCGGGCTGGTGTACAGCCTGGTGCAGGGTGGCTGGCCGCTCGGCGTGCTCCTGGCCTCGGCGTGGGTCGCCATCTTCCTGCCGTTGATCGGCTGGCGGGGCTGCTTCCTGCTCGCGGTGTTCCCCGCGCTTCTGATCGCCCTGATGCGCCGAGGGCTGCGCGAGAGCCCGCAGTTCGAGCTGGAGATGGAGCTGCGCACACTGCGCAAGAAGGGCAGGGCCGCCGAGGCCACCGCGCTCGCCCGCTCCTACGGCGTCGCCGAGGAGGACTCCGCCCCGATGACGGCGATCTTCCGCGGTCAGGCCCTGCGCAACACACTGGTCCTGGGCCTTGCGATCTTCATCAACTGGTTCGGGATCCAGGTGTTCAGTGTCCTGGGTACCACCGTGCTCACGCACGGCAAGCACGTCAGCTTCACCAACTCGCTGCTGCTCCTCATCGTCATCAACGCTGTGGGCTATGTGGGCTACGTCGCGCACGGCTGGATCGGCGACAAGCTGGGCCGCCGCAACGTGATCGCATTCGGCTGGCTCCTCTCCGGGGTGCTGTTCGCGCTGATGCTGACGGTCGCAACCAGCACGCTCAGCGTCGTGATGCTCTACTCGCTCGGCATGTTCTTCCTGGTCGGCCCGTACTCGGCGCTGCTGTTCTACATGGGCGAGTGCTACGACACCCGCTGCCGGGCCTCGGGCATCGGTTTCCTCAATGCGCTGTCCCAGCCGGGCGCGATCCTGGCCGGCGTGCTCGTCACCTCGATGCTCGCGACCGGCGCCGACTGGGGCCACGCCGCGCTCGTCGTCGGTGCCGTGGGCACGTTCGTCTCGGGGTTCGTCATGTTCGGCGCCCGCAAGGTGTCGGTACTGCAGGGCTGATCGGAGAGAGGAGCACGATGTCCGAGGTTGCGATCATCACGGGTGCAGCGAGCGGGATCGGTCGCGCGCTGGCCGTGTCCTACGCGGAGGCGGGGGTGCGCACGGTGGTCGGCACCTTCCCCGGCGACCCGCACGACCCGCACGAGACCGCGAGGGCGGTGGCCGAGGCGGGCGGCGAGTGCGTCGTCCACGAGGTGGACGTGCGCGATCCGCAGCAGGTCGACGCGTTCGCCCAGCGTGCCGTCGACGAGTGGGGACGGCTCGACATCGCGGTGGCGGCCGCAGGCGTGCTGCGCCGCGCGGCGCTGGCGGACCTGACCGACGACGCGTGGGACGACATGCTGTCGGTCGACCTCACCGGGGTGCTGCGCACGTTCCGGTCGGCCGCGGCGCGCATGGACGGTGGAGCGATGGTCGCCGTGTCGTCCATCGCCGGCGGCGTCTACGGCTGGGGCGACCACGCGCACTACGGCGCGGCCAAGGCCGGGGTGCTCGGGCTGTGCCGGAGCCTCGCGGTGGAGCTCGCACCGCGCGGGATCCGGGTCAACACGGTGATCCCCGGCTACGTGGTCACACCGCAGTCCCTGGACCCGGTGAACTCACTGGGACCGGAGGGCCTGGACCGCGCCGGGCGGGACATCCCGCTGGGGCGGGTGGGCCGTCCCGACGAGGTGGCGTCGGTGATCCGGTTCCTCACCTCGGAGCAGGCGTCGTACGTGACCGGCCAGACCATGGTCGTCGACGGCGGGCTCACCGTCCGCATGCCCGCATGACGACGGCGTCCGATGACTGAGACCCGTCAGCCGCACGAGCACGGCGTCCTGTCCGGCCGGACGGCGCTGGTTGTCGGCGGCGGCAGCGGGATCGGCCGGGCCATCGCCGAGGCGTTCACCGCGGCCGGTGCGGACGTGGTGACCGCCGACCGGAAGAACGCGCAGGTGGTCATCGACGTCACCGACGAGGAGTCGGTGCGCACCGCGGTCGCCGAGGCGTCGGCCCGGCTGGGCCGGATCGACGTCCTGGTCAACTCCGCGGGCATCCTGACCGAGTCGCCCCTCGTCGAGATGGATCTGGCCACCTGGTCCGAGACGCTCGCGGTCGACCTGACCGGGGTCTTCCTCTGCTGCCGGCACGTGGTGCCCGGCATGGTGGAGCGCGGCTTCGGCCGGGTCATCAACATCGCGTCCCAGCTCGGCATCAAGGGTGGCCACGGCCTCACCCACTACTCCGCGGCCAAGGCGGGCGTCATCGGCCTGACGAAGTCACTCGCCCTCGAGGTCGCCGAGCACGGGGTGCTCGTCAACGCCATCGCGCCGGGACCCATCGAGACGCCGCTGGTGGAGGGCATCACCGCGGAGTGGAAGGCGGCGAAACGGAAGGAGCTTCCGCTCGGCCGGTTCGGGCTGCCCGAGGAGGTCGCGCCCACCGCGGTGCTGCTCGCGAGCGATCCCGGTGGCAACCTGTTCGTCGGCCAGACGCTCGGACCCAACTCCGGGGACGTGATGCCGTAGTGAGGCGCCACTGATGTGCGGGGCATGCGGGGACCGGACCGCGGCGGACTGGGGGAGGCCCTGGTTCGCCGACCTCGCGGCGCGGACCGCCGCGGTCACGGCGCTGCTGCGGCTGGTGACCCGGCCCGGCGTGCGGGCCGCCGCCCGCAGCGGCGGCTGGTTGGTCACCGGACCGACCGGCGCGACCACCGTGTGCGGCGGCCTGAGCGCCCTCGTCGCCGCCGTCCGGCCGTTCGGACCGGCCGTCCCCCAGTTCGACCCCGCCGCGTCCGGCCGCCTGGCCGTTCCCGAGCAGGACGGCCGCGAGGGGCTACGCCTGCGCGTGGATCCGGGCGCACCGCGGACCGTCCTGTGCCCGGGCCTCACCGCGATGGTGGTGCCCGACGACGACGCCGCGCTCCGGGTGCTCGCCGCGCTCTCCACCCCACCGTGGTCGCTGCGGTACTACCTGCGCGAGGTGACCGGCGTCGGCGCCCCGTGGGGCAGTCCCGGCGCCCTGTTCACCGGCACCGCGGTCGACGTCGTGGTCTGGCTGGAGTGGGCGAGGCAGGCGGGCGCCTTCGACGACGAGGCGGTCGCGGCGCGCTGCCCGCTCGACGACAGCCGGGAGCTCGACGTGGAGATCCGCGCCGGTCACGTCGTGCGCGCCCGCTGGGAGCCGGTCGCGTCCCCGACGATCTGACCGGACTCAGCTGCGCACGACCCCCACGAGGTTGGACAGCACCCCGTCGTGGATCCGCTGCAGTCCCTTCGGTGCGAACGTCCGCTCGAAGAAGCCGCCGATCCCGCCGGCGCCGTTCCACGTGGTCTCCACCGACACGACGCTGCGGTCGGTGCCGGCCGGCGTGACCGTCCACGTCGTGACCATGCTGGAGTTCGTGTCCCGCTCGACGATCCGGTCCTCCGCCGGGACGCCGACCTCGACCAGTTGGTCGCGCACCCGCTTCTTCGTCGCCTGCAACGTCCAGTGCACCCGCGTGCCTGCTCCCGTGCCACCTGCCTCCACGCGGTAGTCGCGGTAGTGCTCCGTGAGAATCGTCGGCCGCACGGTCTCGTAGTCCGCGAGCGCCGACCGCACGCGCTCCGCCGGGGCCTCGATGGTGCGTGTCGACCGGGCTGTCACCTGTGCCATGGCCCCATCCTGCCCCGGCGCCGCGCTGCGGTCCGACCGGGATCAGGGTGTGGCGGGCGCCTTCTTGCCCTCCGGGGTGGCCGCGAACCACTTGTCGCCCACACCCTGGCCCGTCGCGGCGCCCGGGGCGCTGTCGCCCGTGTAGCGGTAGAGCGCCCAACCGGCCAGCGTGAGCTGGCTCGTGCCGTCGGAGCGTTGCACCATGCCGATGAGCGACTGGTCCACGCCCTGCAGCGAGAGCTTGCCCTCGGGGTCGACGATGATCGGCGGCCACTTCGCCGCGCACTCGCCCTCGCACGTGGCCGTCGGCGGCTTCGCCTTGTCCTGGTCGAACCGGTAGAGGGTGAAGCCGTCCGCGTCGGTGACGACCGGGCCGACCTCGGGCAGGACGCGCGCGGCCAGCACGGTGCCGCCGGTGGCGCCGACGCCGGCGCCGGAGGCACCACCCGCGTTGCCGGACGGGGACTGGGGGGGTGCCGACAGCGGGGAGGGGGACGAGCTGTAGCCGTATCCGTCATCACCGCTGGTGATGCCCCCGCACGCGCTGAGCGCGAGCGTGAGGGCGGCCAGTGCGGCAATCGGCAGGATGCGGGGTAGGCGCATGGGGAGCTCCTCGATCAGGCGGCCGGTTCGGGGCCGGCCGTCTCCTCACACACGTATGTCCGGCGGGGTGGGTTCACCCGTTTTCCGGGTGCCGCGCAACGGGGCGGTCAGCGGGCGGGCGGCTGCTCGGACGGCGGCTCGTCGAGCTCCGCGCCGGAGAACTGCTTGCCGGCCTCCGTGACCTCGGCCGCCGGCACCTTCTCGAGGGAGTCGTGCATGTAGGGCGCCGTGGCCCGTGCCTCGACCATGGCGTGGCGCATGCCGTCGACGAGCCCGCCCACCGTCTCCCCGGCGCCCGACAGCACGTCGAGCAGCCGGGAGAGATGCTCGGTGATGTGGCGCGCCAGTCGGTAGGCCTCCACCGCGATGGCGGTGATCGCCACTGCCGTGGACGCGGCAACGGTCACCGCAGCGGTGGCCAGCGCGGAGATCGCCTGGCGCACGGCCCAGGCGAGGAAGTCGGCGATGAGGTCCCGGACCAGGGCGCGGATGGTGCCGACGGCCGCTCCGCTGCTGAGCACGACGTCCGCCAGCCCGTCGGCCTGCCCGGCGACGTCGACGACCGATCGCGTGTAGCGGTGCACCGCGTCGCGGTAGGCCTCGCCCGCCCGCCCGCTCCAGCCGGGGACCTCGGCAGCGGTCTGGTCGGCGGCGATGCTGCGCAGCTCCGACGCGATGTTGCTCCACGTCCGGGCCTGGGCGGTGACCTGCTGGGGGTCGCCCGCCAGCGCGTCGAGGGGCTCGCGCAGGAACCAGACGTGCTCGATGAGCCAGCCCGCTGCCGACGACAGGACCTCGTGGAACGGGTCGGCGACGGCCCCGAGCGTGTCGAGCCCCGCACCGGCCGCGGCGAAGGCGATCGCCAGGCCGTCCGGTTGTTCCGCGGCCACCGCCTCCCCGAGATCGGTCCAGCTCGACGCCAATCCCGTGCCCTCCAGAGCGGAGGTCTGCCCGTCGGGCTCCGCGACGAGCGTGCTGCTGCCCGGCGGGTCGTGCTGCGCCGGCGGTGCGGGCTCGCTCACCGCCCACCTCCCCACCCGGCAGCGGTGCCGTCCTCGATCTCCCGGTAGGCGGCGCCGCTGGCCCGCACCCCGTGGGCGATCGCGCCTGCCTGCTCGGCCAGTGCGGTGACCACGACCGAGCCGGCGCGGGCCGCCTCGCTCGCGGCGCCGGCGAAGGCCTGGCCGATCACCCCGTAGGCGGCCGGGTCGAGCGGCCGGGCAGCAGCAGCCACCGCCCGCATCCGCGCGGCCAGTGCGTCGACCTGCCCGGCGTGGGCGTGGAGCACCGCATCGTCGACCTCGAACCCGGCGGTCATCGCTCGCCCTCGCCGCGCTGGGCAGGCAGGTAGGCCCGCAGCATGCGCGCGGCATCGGGGCCGATCAGCGGGGAGACGGCCGCCGCGGCGCGCCGCGCCGCCTCCGCCCTGGCCTCGTTGGCCGTGGCCACCACCGCCGCGGCGAGCTGCACGCGCGTCATGGCTTCCGTGCGCTCGGACAGCACCAGCCGGTGCAGCGCGCCGGCCGGGTCGACCGTGACGGTGACCGCCCCGTCGCGGCTCGTCACGGTGGCCGAGGCGTCCGCCACCGCCTTCTGCACCTGTGCCGCTCTCGCCCCGAACTCCTGCAGCCGCTCCTGGTAGGAGGCCAGCCACTGTGCTCCGTCCATGAGGCGGACGGTACGGCGGGGAGCAGCGCCCCCGAGGCGATTCGGCAGAACTCGTCGGGATCACGCGCCGACCGCGCGCTGGACACGTTCCTCGCAGAGCCCACGGGCTCTGCGAGGAACACAGCCGGCGCGCGTCTCCCCCTTACCGCGGTACGGGCTCCGGGGCGGGTGTCATGCCGTGCAGGTGGTAGAGCCGGGCATAGCCGGGACTGGCCGCGAGGAGTTCGGTGTGGGTGCCGGCCGCGGCGATGCGGCCGTCCTCGAGGTACAGGATCCGGTCGGCGTCGGTCACGGTGAGCAGGTTGTGCGAGATGACGATCGTGGTCCGCCCGGCCATGAGGCGGCGCAGTGGCACGAGGATGCGCTGGGCCGACTCGGCGTCGAGACCGGTGGTGGGCTCGTCGAGCAGCAGCACCGGGCTGTCGCGGATCATCGCCCTGGCGATGGCGACCCGCTGTCTCTGCCCTCCCGAGAGCAGCCGGCCGCGTTGTCCGATGCGGGTGTCGTAGCCCCCCGGCAGCTGGTTGATGAAGGAGTCCGCGTCGGCGGCGGTCGCCGCCTTGACGACCTCCTCCTCGGTGGCGTCGGGGCGGCCCCACAGGATGTTGTCGCGGATGGTGCCGTCGAAGACGAGCGTCTCCTGCAGAACGGGTGTGATGTTGCGCCGGAGATCGGTCAGGGTCAGCTCCCGCAGATCGCGCCCGTCAAGGGTGATGGAGCCCGAGTCGGGGTCGAAGAAGCGCAGGATCAGCTTCGCCAGGGTCGACTTGCCGGCCCCGCTCGCGCCGACCAGCGCGAGCCGCTGACCCGGTTCGACGACGAAGTCGACGCCGGACACGGCCGGGCGCCCCGCGTCCTCGTACCGGAACGAGAGGCCACGCACCTGTAGCGAACCACGGGCCCGGGTCAGCGGCGCCGGGTTCGCGGGCTCCACGACGGTCGGGGTGAGGTCGAGGAGCTCGATGACCCGCTCGGCGCCTGCGCTGGCGGAGAACAGCCGGTTGGTCAGCTTCCCGAGTCCCTGGATCGGCCCGTAGAGCTGGGTCAGGTAGGCCACGAAGGCCAGCACCCCGCCCAGAGTGATGTTGTTGTTGGCGAGCTCCCACACGGCGAACCCCACCACCAGCAGGACACCGACCACCTCGAGCAGGTTGGTCAGCGGGGCGAACAGGGCCTGCAAGCGCGTGGCACGCAGCTGGGCGCGATAGGCGGCGAGGTTCTGCGCGTCGAACCGGCTCTGCTCCTCGTCCCAGCGGTCGTAGGCGCGCACCAGCGCGGCGTTGCTGAAGCTCTCCTCGGCGACCGCGGTGATGGAACCGGCCTTGCGTCGCTTCTCCCCGGACGCGATCTTGATCCGGCTGGAGAAGGACCGGGCGACGAGGATGAATCCCGGCGTGGCGACCAACGAGACCAGCGCGAGGCGCCAGTCGAGGTAGAACAGCGCGGCGATGAAGAACGCGAGCTCGAAGACGTAGGTCAGGCCCGATGCGACGCCGGAGAGGATGAGCTGCTCGATCGCCGTGATGTCGCCGGTCAGCCGCGAGAGGATGTCGCCCAGCTCGTTCCGGTCGAAGAAGGCCGACGACTGGCGGTGCAGATGACCGAACACCCGGCTCCGCAGGTTCAGGATGAACCTTCCGCCGACCCAGGCCGCCAGGTACTCGTCGAAGAAGCCCACGATGCCGCCGACCACCGTCAGCACGAGGTAGGCGGCTGCGACCTGCGGGAACAGGTGGAAGTCATGCGGTTGGAGCACGTCGTCGATCAGGATCTTGAGGAGATAGATCGTAGCGGCGCTCAGCAACGGACCGACCATGACGAGCAACAGGCTGGTCCACACCCAGCCCCGATACGGGCGGGTGTCGGGCCAGAAGCGACGGAAAATGCTGGTCAGGCTCACCGGTGGGGCCTCCGGCAGGAGGTCCGTGGCCACCAGTAGCCGTGTGACGGACAGGCGCGGCGCCGATGCGTCGGGCGCCTGCGTGGTGTGGTGTGCGTTCATCATCTCAACCCAGGGCCGGCGGAATCGGGACCGGCGGCCATGGCTGTAGCCGCCGCAGTGGAAGTTGCCGTGGTGATGGTTCGGCGCGAGAAGAATCGGGCAATGCAAAATTGCGAGCGCGACTGTTCCAGCGGGACGCAAGTGGTCCGGGCTGGGCCGGCCGGCTCGTTCCGGGCGAAGAAAGTCGCTATCCGGAAAGCGGGCGGGCGGCGCGCGGCTCCTTCACGACACTGGAGCGGCATCGGACGCACGGAAAGATGGTGTACCGATGGACCCTCGCCGACCCGGAACGATCACGGGTCGTCGGTGAATCCGCTGGTACCGCCTCCGTGTGAGGCAGGGTGGCCCCGCACATCGCGGGCGGGGCCACCCCGTCGGTCTATCTGTCAGTCGTTGTCATCGCCGTCGTCATCGTTGTCGTCGTCGTACCAGTAACCGTCGTGCCACTTGTGGTCGTTGTCGTACCAGCCGGAGTGCCACCGGCGTTTGCTGGCCCTGCCGATAACGAGGAGACCGATCCTGCGAGCCCTCATGTTCTAGACCCTCCTGCTTTGTTTCCGAGCACCGTGTGGCGCTCTATTGCAGGGAACGTGACCCGCGGATGCATGGATCAACAATTCTGTGGGTGTCACCCGAATAGACTAAATCATTGCCCCGCTCTTCGGGGGTTCTTGGTTCAGCAATTGTGCAAAGCCCACATGGGTGTCGTTCATGATATCGATCAGCAAAGACGGTCAGTGCGAATCGAGTGCCAGCACCGTCGGCAGGGGCTCCGTCGAGGGTTCCAACTCCGCCTGGACGGGCGGCGTCCTCTGCAGGTGGTAGAGCCGGGCGTAGCCGGGACTGGTCGCGAGGAGTTCGGTGTGGGTGCCGGCCGCGGCGATGCGGCCGTCCTCGAGGTACAGGATCCGGTCGGCGTCGGTCACGGTGAGCAGGTTGTGCGAGATGATGATCGTGGTGCGACCGGCCATGAGCCTGCGCAGCGGCTCGAGGACGCGCTGGGTCGACTCCGCGTCGAGACCGGTGGTGGGCTCGTCGAGCAAGAGCACGGGCGCGTCGCGGATCATCGCTCGGGCGATGGCGACCCGCTGGCGCTGGCCCCCCGAGAGCAGCCGGCCCCGTTGCCCGACACGGGTGTCGTAGCCGTCGGGCAACTGCATGATGAACGAGTGCGCGTCGGCCGCCGTCGCCGCCCGCACGAGCTCGTCCTCGGTGGCGCCGGGGCGTCCCCAGAGGATGTTGTCGCGGATGGTGCCGTCGAAGACGAGTGTCTCCTGCAGCACCGGGGCGATGTTGCGCCGGAGGTCGGCCAGTGCCAGCTCACGCAGGTCGTGGCCGTCGAGGGTGACGGATCCGGTGTCGGGGTCGAAGAACCGCAGCAGCAGCTTCGCCAGTGTCGACTTGCCGGCGCCGCTCGGCCCGACCAGAGCGATCCGCTGCCCCGGCTCGACGGAGAAGTCGATCTCGGACAGCGCCGGGTGATCGGCATCCTCGTAGTGGAACGAGAGGTTGCGCACCTCCAGCGCGCCGTAGGCCCGGGCCAGCGGCGCGGGGTTCGCGGGCTCGACGACGGTGGGGGTGAGGTCGAGGAGCTCGATCACCCGCTCGGCGCCTGCGCTGGCGGAGAACAGCTCGTTGGCCAGGTCGCCCAGTGCCTGGATCGGCCCGTAGAGCTGGGTCAGGTAGGCCACGAAGGCCAGCACCCCGCCCAGGGTGACGTTGCCGTTGGCGAGCTCCCACACGGCGAACCCCACCACCAGCAGGACGCCGATCACCTCGAGCAGGTCGGTCAGCGGGGTGAACATGGCCTGCAGGCGGGTGGCCCGCATCTGTGCGCGGAAGCTGGCGAGGTTCTCGGTGTCGAACCGGGCCTGCTCGTCGTCCCAGCGGTCGTAGGCGCGCACCAGCGCGGCGTTGCTGAAGCTCTCCTCGGCGACGGAGGTGATGGAACCCGTCTTCCGCCGCTTCTCACCCGACGCGACCTTGATCCGGCTCGAGAAGGACCGGGCGACGAAGAGGAACCCCGGCGCGGCGATCAACGCGGCCAGCGCGAGGCGCCAGTCGAGATAGAAGAGCGCGGCGGTGAAGAACACCAGCTCGAAGACATAGCTCAGCGCCGACCCGACGCCGGAGAGGATGAGTTGCTCGATCGCCGTGATGTCGCCGGTCAACCGGGAGAGGACGTCGCCCAGTTCGTTCCGGTCGAAGAATGTCGAGGACTGCCGGTGCAGGTGGCCGAAGATCCGGCTCCGTAGGTTCAGGATGAACCGTTCGCCGACCCAGGCCGCCAGATACTCGTCGCAGAAGGCCACGATGCCGCCGACCAGCGTCAGCCCGAGATAGGCGCCTGCCACCACCGGGAAGAGGTGGAAGTCGTGGGGCTGGAGCACGTCGTCGGTCAGGATCTTGAGGAGATAGATCGTGGCGGCGCTCAGCAGCGGACCCACCGCGACGAGCGCCAGGCCGATCCACAGCCGGCCCCGATAGGGACGGGTCTCCGGCCAGAACCGACGGAAGATGGTGCGGAGGCTGACCGGCGGCGCCTCCGGCAGGAGGTCGGTTGCCACCAGCAGGCGGGTGACGGACAGGCGCGGCGCCGGCGGTTCAGGCGCTTGCGTGGCGTGGCATGCGTTCATCGTCTGAGCCCGGGCCCACCGGGTGGCCCCGTCCGTGAGGACGGGGCCACCCCGGTAGATCAGCGGTGGTAACCGTGGTCGCCGTAGCCGTGGCCACGGCCACGGCCGCGGTAGCCGTGGTCGCCGTAGCCGTGGCCCCGGCCGCGGTAGCCGTGGTCGCGGTAGCCACCGCGGCCGTACCTACGCCGGAAGTCGGCGATGAGCTTGATCTTTGCACTCATGAGAGTGCTCCTTTCTCTTTCCGTTCAGAACACCGCATGGCGTTCTACTTAACGAACATACCTGCGACCGGAGTTCATTCCGGCGGCGGCGCATCAATTATTGACGTGACACTCTTCACGCCCTGCTTGCGTACGCAATTATTAAAGAAGTGGTCGAGACTTTGTTTCGCGGAGCCGGTGGTTCCACCTCGGCGAACGTCTGACGTGCGGTATTTCCATGCGGCCGTGTTGTGGAGTCGGCGGCATGGCGGCTGCCTGTGCGCCGAGTGGCCCGGCGCGGCCGCCAAAGAACCGCGGTATCGCCCGGCGCGGCCCGCTGTGAGGCGACTGCTGCAATCAGCGGGCGTGGCCAGAATGCAGGACCCGGCGGCTCGGTCGGTCGCTTTCCGGCCTCGGACGTGACAATTCACGGAGTACCGTGGCGACGACGGCGGGAATGGGTCGCGTACCGGGCGACCGTGGGCCCGGACCCGCTGACGCGTGGTCCACGCCTGGCCCGGTGCGGCACCACGTCGTGCTGGAGACGACGGAGGTCGTGGACGAACCTGCTGGTAGTAGCCCTTACAGGGGAGGCCGGGAGGCGGCCCCGCCCGTAATGGGCGGGGCCGGCTGGTCCGTCAGTAGTTCTCCCAGTAGCCGCGGTGGTAGTGGCGGTACCGGTCCCAGTACGGCTTGCGCCAACGACGACGACGACCCCTGGCGACCACGATCTTCATCGCGATACTCCCTTCGATTTCACTTCCGAACGCTGTGTTGCGTTCTAACTCTAGAACGTACCTGGAGCCTCGGCGGATCCGGTTTTCGACCAGCATTACCCGAATGGACTAGCATCGCTTATTGCGAGCGAGGTGTGCACAATACTCCGATCCGTGGGTCGTGATCATGTGTGCCGCATATGAATCTCTTGAGTAAAGAGATCGTCGAGTGCTACCCAGATTCAGGAAATGCGGCCCCTCTTGACCAGGCATTTCCTGCTGTCGTCGGGATGAGTCGGCCGGGTTCGGTCGAGGCGGTCCGGGCCGAATCCGTACGAATCGCGCGCACCGATCGGATCGGGCTGATGGGATGATCGAACCGGATGTCGCGGCCCGGTGCGGACATCGATGTGTCCGCCATCGCATCGATCCCGAGTGGCCCTCGGTGTGTCGCGTCGAAACGGTCGGTCGCAGATTGCTCGACTCGGATGTCTTTCACGCAATTCGTGTGAAACCGGTCCGGGACGGCGAAACGGCGGACCGCGCTCATCCGTGATGATCAGGCAGGCACGCCGAGGTCCGCAGCGGTCCGCCGGAGCGCGGCCCACGTGTCGACGGGCAACGGCACGCCTTCGGCGAGCCGCGCCGCACGGGTCCGGGCCTCCGGGTCTCCCGGCGCGAGCACCGGCAAGTCCGGGTCGATCGGGTGGGCGCCGAGAACCCAGTCGAGGTACTCCCGGCCGATCCGCTCGAACTCGGCCTGCGTGCCGAAGTGCGCGGGGGAGAGGTAGACCGAGAGCATCCCGTTGGCGATGCCGCGCCGTTCGCCGTCCAGCGGCCCCGCGCACCCACCCCCGGTGAGGGCGCCGGCGAGCAGTTCGCACATCAGGGCCAGACCCGAGCCCTTGTGCTCCCCGAACGCGCGGATGGCGCCCGCGCCTCCGCCGGGACGGCGGATATCGGTGCTCGTGTACTCGCCGTACAGGACATGGGGGTCGCCGGAGCGCTCGCCGTCCGGGCCGATGAGGGCATCCGGCGGCAGCGGCTTGCCGCCGTAGGAGGCCACCTGCACCTTGCCCTCGGCCACCAGCGACGTGGCGAAGTCCAGGACGATCGGGCGTTCCGGGAGCGGCAGCCCGATCGTGAACGGCGCCGTGGAGAAGCGGCGCTCGACCGCCCCGAACGGGGCCACCAGCGGCGAGCCCGCGACGTTGACGAAGTGGATCGAGATGAGCCCCGCCGCGATCGCGGTCTCCGCGTAGGCGCCGACGCGTCCGATGTGCCCGGCGCTGCGCAGCGCCACGATGCAGGTGCCGTGCTGCCGGGCCCGCTCGATCCCCAGTTCCACGGCCTGTGCCGCGACGGTCTGGCCGAAGCCGTGCTGACCGTCGAGCACCGTGAACGCGCCGCCGTCGGTCACCACCTGCACGTCGCGTCCGGGATGGACGTACCCGGCGCGCATCCAGTCGACGTAGATCGGTACGCGCACCACGCCATGGCTGTCGTGCCCGGTCAGGTTGGCGCCGACGAGCTCACGGGCGATGCGCCCGCCCTCCTCGTCGTCGCAGCCTGCCGCCACGAAGATGTCGCGCACCATCGATTCCAATGCGCCCGCCGCAACCAGCTGCACCCGGGCGTCTTCCACCGTGTCTGCCTCATTGCTTGCCACGGCCACCAGGATGGCGGATCACCGCCCGGATCATCAGTCCTGCGGTTCGTCGGACCACGCACCGAGGCAGAGCCGCGAGATGTCGTCCCACCGGCCGGCCCGCACCAGGTCGGACGGCGTCAGCCAGCTCCCGCCGACGCAGGGGACGTTCGGCAGCGCCAGGTAGTCGCCCGAGTTGGTGGCGTCCACGCCCCCCGTCGGGCAGAAGCTGATCTCGGGCAGCGGCCCGGCGAGCCCCTTCAGATACCCCGGTCCGCCTGCCGGGCCCGCCGGGAAGAACTTCATCTCGGTGATGCCGTGGCCGAGCAGGGCCAGCGCCTCGGTCGCCGTGGCCACCCCCGGCAGCACGGGCACGCGCTCGGCCAGCATCGCGGTGACCAGTGGCTCGGGGGAGCCGGGGGAGACCAGGAACCGGGCGCCCGCCGCCACAGCCATGGCGGCCTGCTCGGGCCGGGTGATCGTGCCCGCCCCGACCAGCATGTCGGGCACCTGCTCGGCCACCCGGGCGATCGACTCCAGCGCCGTCGGTGTGCGCAGGGTGATCTCCATGACGGGGACGCTCCCGGCGAGGAGCGCCCGCGCGAGCGGGACGGCGGCGTCGGCGTCGTCGAGGACCACGACCGGGATCACCCGGCTGCAGGCCATCACATCAGCGGCCGATGTCGACATGCGGAACCTCCTCGGGGTCGGTGGGCACGGTCGAACGGGTCATGCTGTTCCGGCGTGCGCGCGGACCTGCTGCAGGTCGGCGATCAACCCGGTGCCACCCTGCCCGCCGACGGCGAGCGACGCGGCCGCGGTGCCCAGCCGCACGGCGTCCCGCAGGTCGTCACCGAGGGCGAGGCGGGCCGCGACGGTGCCGACGAAGACGTCGCCCGCCCCGGTCTGGTCGACCACGGCGGGGGCCGGGACGGCCGGGACCCACTGGTCCGGCGCACCTCTGCCGGGTGAGACGTGGACGCCCCGCTCCCCGCAGGTGACGGCGACCGCACCGGCGCCGAGCTCCCGCAACCTGGTGACAGCGGCAGCGGGATCGCCGGTGCCGAGCAGGGCGGCGGTCTCGCCAGGGGCCGACGGGGTGAGCAGAGCGGCGAGGGGAGCGACCTCGGTGAGCACGGCCGCCGCGGCGGCCGAGGTGGTGAGCCGGGGACGGAAGTTCGGGTCGTAGACGAACCGGCGGCCCAGCTTCGCCGCGGCGAGCACGGCGTCCCGGGCCGAGGCCGAGAGCGCCGCCGTGATCCCGCTCGCGAGCACCGCGCCCGCTGCGGCGAGCGTGCCGGCGTCGAGGTCGGAGGGGGAGAGCCCCGCCCCTACCGAGCCCGCCCTGGCGTAGCTGAACTGCCGCTGTCCGGACGGGTCGCTGTGCAACAGGTAGACGCCCTGCTGGCCGCGGACCCGGTGCACCAGCGCGTCGTCGACGCCGAGTGCGCGGATCCGCGCGACGACGGCGTCGCCGAGTTCGCCGGTGGCGACCCGCGCGACGATCGCCACGCCGGCTCCGGCAGCGGCCGCCGCGGCGGCGGCGTTGACCACGTCGCCCGAGACGCCGAGGGTGGCAGACACCCCGTGGCCGAACGGTTCGGTGGTGGCGACCTCGACGAGCGGCTCGCCCAGGAGGACCACGTCGTAGTGCGCGCTCACCAGTCGTGCACCGACCCGTCGAGGCGCCGGTTCACCGGCAGCTGCCGCGGGTCGTACGGGAAGCGGGCCGCCGCCTCCTCGTCGACCTCGACGCCCAGACCTGGCGCGTCCCCGGGATGCATGTATCCGTCCTTGAAGGTGTAGGAGGTGCGGAACACCTCGCCTGCGGGTTCGCGGTGGCCCATGTACTCCTGGATCCCGAAGTTCGGTACCGACAGGTCGACGTGCAGGGCGGCGGCCATCGCCACCGGTGAGAGGTCACCCGGCCCGTGGGAGCCGGTGCGCACCCCGTACAGGTCGGCGAGGGAGAAGATGCGGCGCAGGTGGGTGATGCCGCCGGCATGGGTCACCGAGGTGCGGATGTAGTCGATCAGCCGCTCGGTGATCAGCTGCTGGCAGTCCCAGATCGAGTTGAACACCTCGCCGACGGCCAGCGGCGTGGTGGTGTGCTCCCGGATCACCCGGAACGCGGACTGGTCCTCCGCCGGGGTCGGGTCCTCGAGCCAGAACAGGCGGTGCGGTTCGAGGTCGCGGCCGAGCCGGCCCGCCTCGATGGGGGAGAGCCGGTGGTGCACGTCGTGCAGCAGGTGGAAGTCGAACCCGAAGCGCTCCCGGACCGCACCGAGCATCTCGGGTGCGAAGCGCATATAGGGCCCGGTGTCCCAGAGGTGCTCGGCGGGCAGCGACGACGAGGCGGGCTCGTAGAGCTTCCCGTCGGGGGCGGGGACGCCGTACGTCCCCTCCAGCCCGGGCACCGCCGCCTGGGCCCGCACCGCAAGATAGCCCTCGTCGAGATGGCGCGCGACGTCGTCGAGCAGGGCGGGGACGTCGGAGCCGCTGGCGTGGCAGTAGACGAGCACACCGTTGCGCGCCGCGCCGCCGAGCAACTGGTAGACCGGCAGCCCGGCCACCTTCCCCTTGATGTCCCACAGCGCCATGTCGACCGCGGCGATCGCCGTCATCGTCACCGGTCCGCGCCGCCAGTAGGCGCCCCGGTAGAGCAGCTGCCAGGTGTCCTCGATGCGGGCCGGGTCGCGGCCCACGAGCAGCGGGCACACGTGCTCGGTGAGGTAGGCCGCCACGGCGAGCTCGCGGCCGTTGAGGGTGGCGTCGCCCCAGCCGACGACGCCGTCGGACGTGGTGATCTTCAGGGTCACGTAGTTGCGCCCCGGGCCCGAGACGAGCACACGGGCATCGGCGATCGTGGTCACGAGTCCTCCTTGTTGCCTCGGCCGGTCCAGTCGGCGTACTCGCGGCCTCCGAGCAGCCTCGGTGCGGTCTCCGGCATCCGGAGGAGCGCAACGATACTGATCATGGTCAACGCGGCGACATAGACCGCGACCCAGGTGAACGCGCCGTCGGCCGCCACCAGCAGGGCGGCCGCCACCACCGTGAACGGACCGCTGGCGATCATCGCCCCGAACTGCCAGACGATCGAGACCCCGCTGTAGCGGGCCGAGGACGGGAACAGCTCGGGGAAGTAGGACGCCTGCGGCGCGTACGTCCCGCCGTGCCCGAGCGCGAGACCGGCGACCAGCAGCAGCGTGATGACGGCGACGTCGCCGGTGCGGACGGCGAGGAAAGCGGGCACCACGAGCACGAGGTTGAACACGGCGGCGCCGAGGAAGACCGGGCGCCTGCCCACCCGGTCGGTGAGCCTGCCGATGATCGGGATCAGGATGAGCTCGGCGATGATCGCGATGATCACCGCGTCGAGCACGATCGCCGTGTCGACGCCCTGGCTCTTGGCGTAGGTGACCAGGAAGATCGTGTAGAACGGGAAGACGGCGGCCTCCACGAACTTCGCCAGCGTCCCGCCGATCACCTCGCTGCGGTTGTCCCGCACCAGCGTGGCGAGCGGGGACCGGGTGGGCTGCCGCTCCTTGACCGCCCGGAACGCCGCCGACTCCGGCACCCGCAGGCGGATGTAGAGCCCGATCACCACCACCACGGCACTGAGCAGGAACGGCACGCGCCAGCCCCACGAGAGGAACTGTTCGTCGGTGAGCCGGGCGTCGAGCACGGCGAACAGCGCCGTCGGGATGAGGTAGGCGGCGGGGGAGCCGAGCTGGACGAAGCTGGTGACGAAGCCGCGGCGCTCCGGCGGGGACGCCTCCGCGGTCAGCAGCACCGCCCCGCCCTGCTCGCCGCCGACGCCGAACCCCTGCACGAGGCGTACGAACACGAGGATGACCGCGGCCCAGATGCCGATCTCGTCGTAGGTGGGCATCAGGCCCACCACGAACGTGCCGATGCCCGTCAGCAGCAGGGTGAAGACGAGCGTGCGCTTGCGGCCGATCCGGTCGCCGACCCAGCCCCAGAAGATCCCGCCGAACGGACGGGCGAAGAAGCCGACGGCGTAGGTGGAGAACGCCGCGAGCGTCCCGACGAGCGGGTCGACCTCGGGGAAGAACACCGTGTTGAAGACCAGCGCCGAGGCCGTGCCGTAGATGAAGAAGTCGTAGTACTCGGCGATCGTGCCGATCACCGACGCCGCGACCGTGCGGCGCAGCATGGCCGGGGTCCTGGCGGCCGCCCCGGGGTGGTCCCCGCCGGGTGCGGGATCGAGTTCGGTCGGCATCGACCCTCCTGTGGCAGCGCGGGCATTGTCATACGATCCACTGCCATACAAGCACTACCATACTGGCGGTGGCAACCGGTACGGTGACCCGGTGGGACGGGGGGAGCCAGGGCGCCGATCGGCCCGCGTCGTGGTGTACGAGCAGCTGCGGCGCCGGATCATCAGCGGCGAGCTGCCGCCTGGGGCCCCGTTGTCGGAGAACGACCTGGCCGCCGAGCTGTCCGTGTCCCGCACCCCGGTCCGCGAGAGCCTGATCCTGCTCGCCGACGAGGATCTCGTGCAGGTCTTCCCGCAGCTCGGTTCGTTCGTCTCCCGGGTCGACATCCGCCACGTCGCCGATGCGCAGTTCATCCGGGAGGCGATCGAGATCGCCTCCCTCCGCGACGCCGCCAACCGCCTCGACGCGCCGGCCCTGGCCGCCCTGCGGGACGTGCTCGCCCGGCAGCGCGCCGCGGGCGACGACGTCGAGGAGTTCTTCCGGCTCGACGAGGAGTTCCACCAGATGCTGCTCGCCGTCGGCGGTCACGCCGGGGCGTGGCGGGCCGTCGAGTCGGCGAAGGTCCACCTCGACCGCGCGCGCCGGCTCGGGCTCCGCACGGTGAGCCCCGTCCCCACCCTGGTCGCCCAGCATGCGGCCGTGGTCGACGCCCTCGCGGCCGGCGACCCGGGGGCGGCCGAGGTGGCGATGCGGGAGCACCTGCGCGCGGTGTTCACCGACATCGAGCGCATCCGCGAGCGCTCCCCCGAGCTGTTCACGAGCGGCGAGGGAAGCAGCCGCCCGGCGCGCCGCAACATCACCGTCTGGCGCTGACCCCCGCCGCCCCGCCCCCGCGAGTCGCCCGGAACGGGCCCGCGAGTCGCCCGAAACTGGTGCGCGAGTCGCCCGGTGATCGTGACGAGATCCGCGGGTCGGCCCCTCGGAGGGCGATCAGGTGGATCTCGGGGTGATCAGTGGGTGGTCGGTGGGGCCGCCGGGTGCTCGTGCGCGAGTCGCCCGGAACGGGCCCGCGAGTCGCCCGGAACCGGTGCGCGAGTCGCCCGGTGAACGTGACGAGATCCGCGGATCGGCCCTGTGGAGGGCGATCAGGTGGATCTCGGGCCGATCAGTGGGTGGTCAGCGGGCCGCGGAGTGCTCGACCACGACCGGGCGTGGGTCGGCGGGCGGGGCGGCGCACGAGCCGCGCACCACGAGCCGGGTGGGCAGTCGCACGTGCGTCTCGGGGAGGTCGTGGCCGGCCAGCAGCTCCACGAGCATCTCGATCGCGCGCTGGCCCATCAGCTGCAGCGGCTGCTCGATCGTGGTGAGCCCCGGCTCGGTCATCGCGCTCTCGGGGACGTTGTCGAAGCCGATGACCGACAGGTCGCCGGGTACCTGCAGGCCCAGCGCCATGGCGACGTCCATGGTCGTGATCGCGGAGACGTCGTTGGCGGCGAAGATCGCCGTGGGTCGCTCGGGCAGGGTCAGTAGCTCGCGGGCCGCGTCCTCGGACACCGAGTCGTCGTAGCCACCTGCGCGCACCAGGTCCGGGTCGGGGGTGATGCCGGCGGCCTGGAGGGCGCTGCGGTAGCCCTCCTCGCGCTGCGGGCCGGACTCGAGGTCGCGCGGTGGCCTCCTGAGTAGGCCGATGCGCCGGTGCCCCAGGCCCAGCAGGTGCTCGACGGCGAGCTGGGCGCCGCGGAAGTTGTCGGAGTCGACGGTGGGGACCTCCGAGCCGGTGTGCGGGTCGACGGCGACGACGGGGGTGGAGAACGGGGCGGTGTCCACCGTGGGCGTGACCATCACCGCGCCGTCGATCAGCGTGCCGGAGAGCCGGGACAGGTAGCGGTGCTCCCAGCCCATGCGCTCGGCGCCCTTTCCGCCCGCGGCGTAGACCACCAGCTCGTACCCGGTGCCCTTGATGGCGCGCGCCGCGCCCTTGAGCAGCTCGGCGCTGTAGGGCTCGATGTCCCACACCAGTACGCCGATGACGTTCGTGCGGTGGTTGCGCAGGCTGCGCGCCACCAGGCTCGACTCGTACCCGAGCTCGGCGATCACCGCGCGCACCCGGTCGACGGTGCTGGTGGCGACCCCGTAGCGGTCGTTGAGCACTTTGGAGACCGTCGAGACCGACACGCCGGCCCGGGCGGCGACATCGTGGATGGTCACGCGGCTGTAGCTCACGGGGGCAGACTGTAGCGCGTTGAAAACGTTATCGATAACGATTGACACGACTCCCGACGCGTTGCAAGATCCCTGCAGTTCCAGTCCAGCGGGCTGAGATTCCACCTAGCGGAAAAGTTCGGCAGGGCACCGGTGCCAGTCGTCTGACGTCGGCGCCGCGCGATCACCGACGTGCCCCGGGTCCACCGTCGGGACCGGGGTCAGAGAGGCGGACAGAGTGAAGGCATCGGTCAGTGCACGGAGGGCCGTGGCCGCGGTGGGAGTCGCCGTGGCGCTCGCCTGCGCCGCGGCCTGCGGGACCGCGGGGCCCCAGGCGAGCGGTGGGGGCAGCGCCTCGGTCTGGGTCATCAGCGGGGTCACCGAGAAGGCGTTCGACAACTCGTTCGACGCCTGGAACTCGGCCCATCCCGACCAGAAGTTCGCCACGCAGTCGTTCGCGAACGACCCCTACAAGCAGAAGATCCGCACGGCCGTCGGCGCCGCCGACGCGCCGACCCTGATCTACAACTGGGGCGGCGGCGTGCTCGACTCCTACGTCAAGGCCGGCTCCGTCGACGACATCTCCGACCTCGCGGCCGACCCCGCGCTGAAGGACCGCTTCCTGCCCTCGGTGGCGGCGGTCGGGAAGGTCGACGGCAAGACCTACGCGGTGCCCAACAACGGGGTGAAGCCCGTGTTGATGTACTACAACAAGGACCTGTTCGCGAAGATCGGCGCCCAGCCCCCCACCACGTGGGGGGAGATGATGGCGCTGGTGCCGCGGTTCCAGGCCGCGGGCATCGCGCCCTTCGCCGTGGCGGGCCAGCCCAAGTGGCCGCTGCTGCCGTGGTTCGCCTACCTCGTCGACCGCATCGGCGGCCACGACGTGCTGAACGGGATCGTCGCGAACAAGCCGGACAGCTGGTCCGACCCCGCGGTGCTCCAGGCGAACCGGATGATCCAGGACCTCGTGAACAAGGACGGGTTCATCAAGGGCTTCGCCTCCATCTCCACCGACAGCGGCGCCGACGTCGCGCTGCTCTACACGGGCAAGGCCGCGATCACCCTCGGGCTGCCCGCGACCTACCAGACGGTCAAGACGGGTGACGCGCAGTTCGTCGCGGACGGCAAGCTCGGCTACTTCGCGTTCCCCGCCGTGGAGGGCGGCAAGGGTGACCCGGCCGACGTGGTGGGCAACCCGTCCAACTACTGGTCGATCTCCGCGAAGGCCACGCCGCAGGAGAAGCAGGTGGCGCGCGACTACATCAAGAGCAACCTGCTGAACGACCAGTACGCGGCCGACCTGCTCGCCGTCGGCAACGTGCCCCCGGTGGCCGGCCTCGAC
The DNA here is from genome assembly GCF_059359135.1 of Pseudonocardia sp. OZ21. Lineage (NCBI taxonomy): Bacteria > Bacillati > Actinomycetota > Actinomycetes > Pseudonocardiales > Pseudonocardiaceae > Pseudonocardia > Pseudonocardia sp. OZ21. The sequence continues at coordinate 26,815 of NZ_JCADBN010000008.1, read as the reverse complement.
GACAAGATCGCGGCGTCGACCGACCCCGACTACTTCCGGACGATCTACGACGTCACCGCGAAGGCGCCGAACTTCCAGCTGTCGCTCGACCAGGCGTTGAGCCCCGCTCAGGGTGACGCGCTGCTGACCAACCTGCAGCAGGTATTCCTCGGCCAGATCACCCCCGAGCAGTTCTCCACCGCCATGAACGCGACGATCGGCAGCTGAGCGCCATGGTGGTCTCGACTGCATCGACTCGCGCCCCGGCGCCGGCACCCGCGCCTGTCGGCCGGTCCCGCCGCACGGGCGCCAGCGGGCTGCTCGCTGTGCCCGCGCTCGCGTTCTTCGTGGTCTTCGCGCTCGTTCCGCTCGCCGGTGCCGTGGTGCTGAGCTTCGCCGACTGGGACGGGCTGGGCGAGGTCGGCTGGGCGGGCTGGAGCAACTGGGCCGGTGTGCTCACCGACCCCGTCACCGGCCAGGCCCTGCTGCTGACACTGAAGATCATGGTGGTGTCCTGGCTGGTCCAGACGCCGATCAGCCTCCTGCTCGGTGTGTTCACGGCGGGGACGCAGCGCTACCGCGCGCTCCTGGCGGTGCTCTACTTCGTGCCGCTGCTGCTGTCCTCGGCCGCCGTGGCCATCGCGTTCAAGGCGATCCTCGACCCGAACTTCGGGATCGGCGGTGCGCCAGGGCTCGGCTTCCTGGCCCAGGACTGGCTCGGCGACCCCGACCTCGTGCTCTACGTGGTGATCTTCGTGATCGCCTGGCAGTTCGTGCCGTTCCACACGCTGCTCTACCAGGCGGGCGTGCGGCAGATCCCGACCTCGCTCTACGAGGCGGCAACGATCGACGGCGCGAGCACCTACCAGCAGTTCCGCCACATCACGCTGCCGCAGCTTCGCTACACCATCGTCACGTCCTCGACGCTGATGCTGACCGGCTCGCTGACCTACTTCGACGTGGTGTTCGTGCTCACCGGCGGCGGTCCGGGGACGGCGACGCGGTTGCTGCCCCTCGACATGTACCTCACCGGGTTCGCGGCCAACGACATGGGCGGGGCCAGCGTGCTGGCCGTGATCCTCGTCGTGGCCGGGCTGGGACTGGCCTTCGTGCTGACCAGGTTCTCCGGCTTCGCCCGCATGAGCAGCGAGCAGGAAGGGCTCTAGATGGCAGTCACGATCACGGCGGGGGAGCGGTCGGTGCGACAGCGCCCCGGGCCGGCACCCGTCCGTCGCTCACGCGGTCTGCGGCGCCCGCCGAACGTGCTCGCCGGGCTCGGCGGCTTCATCTGGCTGGCGGTGATCATCCTCCCGATCTACTTCGTGGTGATCTCCAGCCTGCGCAGCCAGGCGGGGTTCTTCTCCACGAACCCGCTGGCCCCGCCCACCGACATCACCTTCGACAACTACCTGCTGGTGCTGCAGAGCGGGTTCGGCCTGTACTTCCTCAACAGCGTGATCATCACGGTGTCCGCCGTGGCGGCCACGGTGGCGATCTCGCTCATGGCCGCCTACGCGGTGGTGCGGGGCAACGGCCGGTTCGTCCGCTCGACGTTCTCGGTGTTCCTGCTGGGCCTGGCGATCCCGACCCACGCGACGATCATCCCGCTCTACTACATGATCACCAGGACGCACCTGTACGACAGCCTCGCCGCGCTGGTGCTGCCGTCGATCGGGTTCGCCGTGCCGATCACCGTGCTGATCCTCGCGAACTTCATGCGGGACATCCCGAACGAGCTGTTCGAGTCGATGCGGCTCGACGGCGCCGGTGACTGGCGCATCCTGTGGAACCTCGTGCTGCCGCTGGCCCGCCCCGCGCTGGTGACCGTGGCGATCTACGACGGCCTGCACGTGTGGAACGGGTTCCTGTTCCCGCTGATCCTCACCCAGAGCGCCGACAAGCGCGTGCTGCCGATGGCGCTGTGGACGTTCCAGAGCGAGTTCACCGTGAACGTGCCCGGCGTGCTGGCGGCCGTCGTCCTGTCGACCCTGCCGATGCTCGCCGCGTACGTCCTGGGCCGCCGCCATCTCGTGCGCGGCCTCACCGCCGGCTTCGGCAAGTGACCGGAGATCCGTTCGACGAAGGAGAGTCCCACCCCATGCACGACGAGTCCGTGATGATCCGGGTCGACGGCGACCACCTGGCCACCGCAGCAGGTGTTCCCGTGCGGCTGCGCGGGGTGGGGCTGGGCGGCTGGATGAACATGGAGAACTTCATCACCGGCTACCCCTCCACGGAGGAACTGCACCGCAGGGCGATGCGCTCGGTGCTCGGCCCGGAGGTCGCCGACGCGTTCTTCGACCGCTTCCTCGATGTGTTCTTCACCGACGAGGACGCCCGGTTCCTGGCCGAGCGGGGGATGAACTCCGTGCGGCTGCCGTTCCACTACCGCCACTTCGAGGACGACGCCCGGCCGCTGGAGTTGAAGGAGGAGGGCTTCCGGCTGCTGGACCGGGCGATCGACGCCTGCGCCCGCAACGGCCTCTACACCGTGCTGGACCTGCACGCGGCGCCCGGCTTCCACAACCAGCGCTGGCACAGCGACAACCCGACGCACCGGTCGTTCTTCTGGACCCACCGCCACTTCCAGGACCGGGTGGTCCACCTGTGGGAGGCGCTCGCCGACCGCTACAAGGACAACCCGTGGGTGGCCGGCTACAACCCGCTCAACGAGCCCGCCGACTCCGACGGCGAGTCGATCGGCCCGTTCTACGAGCGGCTGCACAAGGCCATCCGCGCGGTGGACCCGCACCACGTCATCTTCCTGGACGGCAACCGGCACGCCACGGAGTTCGACGCGTTCGCGGAGCCGTGGGAGAACACGGTCTACACGGTGCACGACTACGCGCTGGCCGGGTTCGCCGACAGCGGCGACTACCCCGGGACCTCCCGGGGGCAGTACGTCGACCGCGACTACGTCGAGCAGCGCTTCCTGCAGCGTTCGGAGTACATGCGCCGCACCGGCACGCCGATCTGGGTGGGCGAGTTCGGCCCGGTGTACAGCGGCGACCCGGCCCGTGACGACGCGCGCTACCGGGTGCTCGACGACCAGCTCGACATCTACGACGAGCACGCCGCCGGCTGGAGCCTGTGGACCTACAAGGACATCGGGCTGCAGGGCCTGGTCCACGCCGCGCCGGACTCCGCGTACCTGCAGCGGATCGCGCCCGTGCTGGAGAAGAAGGCCCGGCTCGGCGTGGACGTCTGGGGCGGCGTCGACACCGGGGTGCGCCACATCCTCGACCCGATCGAAGCCACGGTGGCCGAGGAGTTCCCCGACTTCGACCCGCTGCCGTTCGGGCAGCAGCAGTGGATCCATGTGCTGGTGCGTCACATCCTGCTGGCCGAGCCGATGGTGCACGACTTCGCCCGCTGTTTCGCCGGGATCGACGCCGACGGGGCGCGGGCGCTGGCCGACTGCTTCGCGTTCGGGCAGAGCGTGGTGCGCACCAGGCTCATCGAGGTACTGGAGAAGCACCTGTGAAGATCACCCGGATCGAGACGCTCGTCCGCGGGCCGCTCGCGATCGTGCGGGTCGCCACCGACGACGGCGTGGTCGGCATCGGGCAGACCGCGCCCTACGAGGCCGCCACCAGCGCACACGTCCTGCACGCGATGGTGGCCCCGCTGTTCCTCGGCCGGGACCCCTGGGATGTCGAGGCGCTGGTCGACGAGTGCCTGCGGGTGCACTACAAGTTCCCGAGCAGCTTCCTGCACCGTGCGCTGGCCGGGGTCGACACCGCACTGTGGGACGTGCTGGGCATCGTCACGGGGCAGCCGGTGGCGAAGCTGCTGGGCGGGCACGCGCGGGCGTCCGTTCCGATGTACGCCTCCAGCATGCTGCGCTCGGTCACGCCGGAGCAGGAGGCCGAGCGCCTCGCCGGGTTCGTCGCGGAGCAGGGCTTCCGCGGGGTGAAGATCCGGGTGGGGGAGGCGATGGGCCGTGACGTCGACGCGGCACCCGGCCGGACGGAGCGGATCGTCCCGCACGTGCGCGCGGTGCTGGGCGACGGCGTCGACCTCTCGGCGGACGCGAACGGCGGCTTCTCCGTGGGCCGCGCGATCCGCGTGGGCCGGCTGCTGGAGGAGCACGGGTACTTCCACTTCGAGGAGCCGTGCCCGTTCCCGGAGCTGGAACAGACCGCGCAGGTGGCCGCCGCGCTGGATATCCCCGTGTCGGGTGGCGAGCAGGACATCTCGCTGACGCAGTTCCACCGCATGATCACGGGACGGGCCGTCGACATCGTGCAGCCCGACATCGGCTACATCGGCGGGATCTCGCGGGCGCGGAAGGTGGCTGTGCTGGCCGAGGCGGCAGGCATCCCGTGCACGCCGCACTGCGCCAACGACTCGCTGCTGCAGGTGTTCTCGCTGCACCTGGCGGCGGCGATGCCCGCGTGCACGCAGTACCAGGAGTGGAGCATCGAGACCACGCCGTGGACCCGCGGGGTGTACGAGCCGATGCTCCGGGTGGTCGACGGCCACATCGACGCACCCACCGCCGCGGGGTGGGGAGTGCGGCTGGACCCGGCGTTCGTCCGGGATGCCGAGCTCACCACCTCGGCGGCCTGAGCTCCCCCCGTGGTTCGGCGAAGTCGACGTGAGAGTGGCAGGCCGGCGGGGGTCCGCCACTCTCCTGTCGATCTCGACGGGTCAGCGATGTCGGGGGGCTGCTACGCCGTCCAGCAGTACCGTCAGGCCGGCGGACAGGGCAGCGCGTGCCTCGCGTTCCTGGTGGGGGGTGGGGTCGTCGGCCGGGTGCCCGACGCCCCCGCTCCCGAGCCAGGTCGACTGGGGGAAGCGCTCGGCGAAGTCGGGTACGAGCTCGGCGAGTACCGCAGCGCGGCCCGCCCACCACTCCTGCTCGGACACGCCGCCTGCCGTCGCCGCGGCGCGTGACTCCGCGATCGTCGCGGCCGTCCCGCGGACGATGTGGAAGAGCATGCTGACCACCCGGCGCAGCATCTCCGGGCTCGACCCGGTGGAGCGCAGGATTCCCACCACGTCCTCGAGCACCGCCTGCTCGTGCGGCCCGAGCACCGGGCGCGCGAACGACACCTGCAGCGCCCACGGGTGGCGCACGTAGAGCGCGACGAGGTCCTCGGCCCACTCCGTGACGGCCGCGCGCCATTCCGCGGGACGTGCGTGGTGGCCGGTCAGCTCGGCGTGGACGCCGTCGTAGATCAGGTCGATCAGCTCGGTCTTGCCCGGCACGTACGTGTAGAGCGCCATCGCCGTGACGCCCAGCCGCTCGGCCACCGCGCGCATGGACAGCCCGGCCACACCGGCTTCGTCGGCCGCCGCGACGGCCGCCGCCACGATCGCGTCGACGCTGAGGGCCGGTCGGGGCCCGGGGCGCCGCGCCGGTGGAGCCGTCTCCCGCCAGAGCAACGGCAGTGACCGTTCGGCGTCGCCGGAACCCGCGAGAACAACCACGACGACAACTCCTTACGCCGTAAGCTAATGTGCGCTCCCTGTTTCTCTACAGCATAAAGAGTTGGGAGATGCCGGATGCCGATGCACCGAGCGCAGCTGCACGACGGGGCGAGCATCGAGGTGGAGGTCCGGGGCACCGGGCCGGCGGTGCTCCTGCCGGTGAACCCCCACCCGGTCGAGGGGCCGCAGGCCGACGCGTTGCGCGCGTGGGGTGCCGACCCGGCACTCGGGCGAGGGCTCGTCGACGGGCTGGCCGACGCGTACCGGGTGGTGGCCTTCGACTACGAGGGTCACGTGTTCGCCACCCCCAAGCCGCACACGCTGACGCCGGCGAACGTCGTCGGGGACATGCTGGCCGTTGCCGACGCCGCCGGTGTCGACCGGTTCGCCTACTACGGCTACTCGTGGCTCGCGCTCTGCGGGCTGCAGATCGCGATCCGCACCGACCGGCTCCGGGCGCTCGCGATGGGAGGGTTCCCGCCGATCGGCGGCCCGTACGCCGCGATGCTGCAGGTGACGCGGGCGACCCATCGGATCGCCACCGAGCCCCGCGCCGTTCCGGCGCCGTCGGGAGCCGGGCCGTCGCCGGACGAGATCGACTGGTCCACGGTGGAGGCCGCGGTGAGCGAGCCGCAGGCCCGGCAGTTCGTGACGCTGTACGAGGCTCTCCAGGGCTTCGACGACGCCGGCGCGCAGTCGCGGCTCACGTGTCCACGACTCTGTTTCGCCGGCTCGGCCGACGAGATCGAGTACGGCGAGCGCTGGGGCGGCGTGCACGTGAGCATGGCCGGCCCGCTGGTGGACCGGCGCGCCGAACTGGAGTCCTCGGGCTGGGAGGTGCACGTACTTCCCGGGCTGGACCACACGGCGGCGATGCAGGTCGCGAACGTGCTGCCGATCCTGCGGCCGTGGCTCGCGGCGGCGGAACCGGTTTGTTAATGAGTGCACGCTCATTTACCGTGCGTGTGTGAGCTCCGACGGCAGACGCGCCCCCCGGATGGCGCCCGACGACCGCCGGGCCGCGATCGTGGCCGCCACGCTCCCGCTCGTGCTGCGCCACGGGTACGCGGTGACCACCCGCCAGATCGCCCAGGCGGCCGAGATCGCCGAGGGCACGATCTTCCGGGTCTTCCCCGACAAGGAGTCGGTGGTCCAGGCCGTGGTGGCGGAGGCGTTCGACCCGGCGCCCACGCTGCGCGACCTGGCCGCCGTCGACCGGGCCCTGCCGCTCCGCGAGCGGCTCACGGCAGCCGTCACCATGCTCCAGCGTCGTCTGACGGACGTCTTCGGCCTGCTCAATGCGCTGGGCTGGACCGGGCCGCCGAACCGGGAGGGGCGAGCGGCCGCGCCCCAGCACCCGCCGGGCCGGGCCAACCCGACCGAGATCAACGAGAGGTTCCGGGCCGCCGTCGCCGACCTGGTCGGCCCCGACGAGTGCCGGCTGCGCGTGCCGGCCACCGAACTCGCCCATGTCCTGCGGCTGCTCGTCTTCTCCGGCACCCACCCGCTCATCGCCGACGGGCGCCAGCTCTCCGCCGAGCAGATCGTCACGGTGCTGCTCGACGGCCTCTCCGCGCCGCTCCCCGCGCTCCCCGACCCAGAGGACCACCCATGCTGATTCGCCTCTTGCGCGAGCGGCTGCGCCCCTACACCCGGCCGTTGCTGTTGGTCGTGGTGCTGCAGCTGCTCGGGACGATGGCGTCGCTCTACCTGCCGAGCCTCAACGCCCGCATCATCGACCAGGGCATCGCCCGCGGCGACACGGGATACATCGTGACCACCGGCGGGTGGATGCTGCTCGTCGCGCTCGTGCAGATCGTGTGCTCGATCGCGGCCGTGTACGTCGGCTCCCAGACCGCCATGGGCTTCGGTCGGGACGTGCGTGGCGCGTTGTTCCACCGGGTGGGCGAGTTCTCCGCGCGTGAGGTCAACCGGTTCGGTGCCCCGTCGCTGATCACCCGCGGCACCAACGACGTCCAGCAGGTCCAGATGCTCGTGCTGCTGTCCTGCACGATGCTGGTGACGGCGCCGATCATGTGCTTCGGCGGGGTGATCATGGCCCTGCAGGAGGACGCGCAGCTGTCCTGGCTGGTGCTGGTCTGCGTCCCCGTGCTGGCGGTCTCGATCGGCGCCGTGATCGTGCGGATGGTCCCGGGCTTCCGCAGCATGCAGACGCGCATCGACGACGTGAACCGCATCCTCCGTGAGCAGATCACCGGAATCCGGGTGGTCCGGGCGTTCGTCCGCGAGCCGGAGGAGACGGCGCGGTTCGCCAAGGCCAACACCGACCTCACGGACGTGGCCCTGCGGGTCGGGCGCCTCCAGGCCAGGATCTTCCCGATCGTCATGCTCGTGCTGAACATCTCGAGCGTGGCGGTGCTGTGGTTCGGCGCCGGGCGGATCGACACGGGGCAGATGCAGGTCGGCGCGCTCACCGCGTTCCTGACCTACCTCACCCAGATCCTCATGGCCGTCATGATGGCCACCTTCATGGTGATGATGATCCCCCGCGCGGCCGTCTGCGCGGAGCGCATCAACGAGGTGCTCGACACCGAGTCCTCGGTGGCCCTGCCGGAGAATCCGGTCGAACCGCAGGTCGCCACCGGCGTGCTGGAGCTGCGGGGCGCGGGCTTCGCCTATCCCGGCGCCGCCGAACCCGTGCTGCGCGACGTCACCTTCACCGCCCGGCCGGGCACCACCACGGCGATCGTCGGGAGCACCGGCGCCGGCAAGACCACCCTGCTCGGGCTCGTGCCCCGCCTGTTCGACGCGACGAGCGGCGCGGTCCTCGTCGACGGCACCGACGTGCGCGACCTCGATCCAGAGTACCTCTGGGGCCGGGTCGGGATCGTGCCGCAGAAGCCCTACCTGTTCTCCGGCACCGTGGCGAGCAACCTGCGCTACGGCAACCCCGACGCCACCGACGACCAGCTGTGGGCGGCGCTGGAGGTGGCCCAGGGCGCCGACTTCGTGCGCGCCATGCCCGAGGGCCTCGACGCGCCGATCACCCAGGGCGGCACGAACGTCTCGGGTGGACAGCGCCAGCGGCTCGCGATCGCCCGGCTGCTGGTCAGGGCCCCGCAGGTCTACCTCTTCGACGACTCGTTCTCCGCGCTCGACCTGGCCACCGACGCCCGGCTGCGTGCGGCGCTGCGACCCGTCACGACGACGGCGACGGTGCTGGTGGTGGCGCAGCGGGTGGCCAGCATCCGGGACGCCGACCAGATCGTCGTGCTCGACGACGGTGCCGTCGTCGGCATCGGCAGCCACGACGAGCTGCTCGCCGCCTGCCCCACCTACGTCGAGATCGTCGCGTCGCAGTTCAGTGCAGAAGAGTTCGGTGCCGCCCGGATCAGTGCAGAGGAAATGGCATGACCAGCCCGTCCCCGACCACCGTCCCGCCGGGCAAGGGCGGCGACGACACCGGCCGCGCGGCACGGGAGATGACGGCCGCCCGCCGGGGCGGCGGGCCGCCGTGGGCGTCGGCCGGGATGCCGGCGGAGAAGTCGATGGACTTCGGCCCGTCGGCGCGCAGGCTGTTCGGCAGGCTCGCGCCCGAGCGGGCCGGGGCGATCGTGGTGGTCGTACTCGGCATCATCAGCGTGACGCTCTCGGTGATCGGCCCGAAGATCCTCGGCCACGCCACCGACGTGATCTTCGCCGGTGTGATCGGGCGGCAGCTGCCTCCCGGCATCACCACGGCCGAGGCGGCCGACGCCGCGCGTGCTGCGGGCAACGAGACCTTCGCCAACGTGATCGAGGGGCAGTCGGTGGTGCCCGGGCAGGGCATCGACTTCGGGTTGCTCGGTCAGGTGCTGCTCGGTGTCGTCGCGATCTACGTGGCCGCCTCGCTGTTCGGCTGGGTGCAGGGGTACCTGCTCAACGGGATCGTCCAGCGCACGATCTTCTCGTTGCGCCGGGAGGTGGAGGACAAGCTCAACCGGCTGCCGCTGCACTACTTCGACCGCCAGCAGCGGGGCGAGGTGCTCAGCCGGGTCACCAACGACATCGACAACATCTCCCAGACCCTGCAGCAGACCATGAGCCAGCTGCTGACGTCCGTGCTCACGGTGGTCGGTGTGCTGGCGATGATGCTGCTGATCTCGCCGCTGCTGGCGCTGGTCGCGCTCGTCACGATCCCGGTCTCGGTGCTCGTCACCCGCGCCATCGCGAAGCGGTCGCAGAAGCAGTTCGTGGCGCAGTGGCGCAACACCGGCGCGCTCAACGCCCACATCGAGGAGGCGTTCACCGGTCACGAGCTGGTGCGGGTGTTCGGGCGACGCCGTGAGGTGGAGGCGGACTTCGCGACCAAGAACGAGCGGCTGTACGACGCCAGCTTCCGCGCACAGTTCATCTCCGGGATCATCATGCCGTCGATGATGTTCATCGGGAACCTGAACTACGTGCTGGTGGCCGTCGTCGGAGGCCTGCGGGTGGCGTCGGGCTCGATGAGTCTCGGCGACGTCCAGGCCTTCATCCAGTACTCGCGCCAGTTCACCCAGCCACTGACCCAGGTGGCCTCGATGGCCAACCTGCTGCAGTCGGGGGTGGCATCGGCCGAGCGGGTGTTCGAGCTGCTCGACGCCGAGGAGCAGGTGCCCGACCCGTCCGTGCCCGCAGTGCCGGCGACGCGCCAGGGCCGCGTGGTCTTCGAGCACGTCTCCTTCCGGTACCAGCCGGACGAGCCGCTGATCGACGACCTGTCGCTCACGGCGGAGCCGGGGCAGACCATCGCGATCGTCGGGCCGACCGGGGCGGGCAAGACCACGCTGGTCAACCTGATCATGCGGTTCTACGAGCTCGACTCCGGCCGGATCACGCTCGACGGCGTGGACACCGCGACGATGGACCGCGCCACCCTGCGCTCGGGCGTCGGGATGGTGCTGCAGGACACGTGGCTGTTCGGCGGCACGATCCGCGACAACATCGGCTACGGCGACCCCACGGCGAGCGAGGAGCAGATCCTCGCGGCGGCCCGGGCGACCTACGTCGACCGGTTCGTCCGCAGCCTGCCCGAGGGCTACGACACGGTGATCGACGACGAGGGTGGCAACGTCAGCGCGGGCGAGAAGCAGCTGATCACGATCGCGCGGGCGTTCCTCGCCGACCCCACGCTGCTCATCCTCGACGAGGCCACGAGCTCGGTGGACACGCGTACCGAGGTGCTGGTGCAGCGGGCGATGGCGGCGCTGCGGTCGGACCGCACCAGCTTCGTGATCGCCCACCGGCTCTCGACGATCCGGGACGCCGACCTGATCCTCGTGATGGAGTCGGGGCGCATCGTCGAGCAGGGCACGCACGACGAGCTGCTGGCCGCCCGGGGGGCGTACCACGAGCTGTACGCCGCACAGTTCTCCGCGGCGGCGGCGCAGGACGACTGAGCCCGGCGGTGCCGGGGAGGGTCAGGCGGGGTCGGGGACCATCTTGACGAACGTGACGTCCTCCACGGGCACCTCGCGACCGGTGTCGTCGATGAACCCCACGTGCACCGGGCGGTCGCCGTCCACGGTGCGCCGCACCGCCGTGGGTCCGAGCTCGTAGGGCCGGTGCTCGTCGCCCCACTGCTGCAGGGCGCCGAGCACCAGCCGCAGGTCGCGGCCCGCGGGCGTCAGGTGGTAGCTGTCGCGCACGCGCGCGCCCGGCTCGCGATAGGGGTACTTCTCAAGCACGCCCGCCTCAACTAACGTGGCCAGCCGGTTGCTGAGCACGTCAGGGGCCACGCCGAGCGTGGCGCGGAAATCGGCGAACCGGGTGATGCCCTCGAGGGCCTCCCGCAGGATCAGGAACGTCCAGCGTTCGCCCAGCACCTCGAGCGAGCGGGCGATCGAGCACATCCTGTTCTTCTCCGCGGGTGTCATGTGTCCAGTCTAACCCTGACTTGCCATACCCTACTGAGCTAGCTTACTTTGAAACTACTACTCAGGTTGACGGTCAGGACACAGGAGGACGGCATGGACATCCAGAACTCGGTCGCGGTGGTCACCGGTGCGAACAGGGGGCTCGGCCGGCATCTCGCGGCGCAACTCGTGAAGCGTGGGGCGAAGGTCTACGCCGGGGCGCGCAATCCTGCCTCGATCGACCTGCCCGGCGTGGTACCGCTGCAGATCAACATCACCGACCCGGCGTCGGTGGCGGCGGCCGCGGCCGTGGCGGGCGACGCGACCCTGCTCGTCAACAACGCCGGCATCGACACGTTCACCGACCTGCTCGACGGCGACCTCGACAAGATCCGGCTCGACATGGAGACGTCCTACTTCGGCACGCTGCAGGCCACCCGTGCGTTCGCGCCGGTCATCGAGGCCAACGGGGGCGGCGCCGTGCTGAACGTGCTGTCCGTGCTGTCCTGGGTGCACGTCGCGCCGCACGAGGCGTACTCCGCGGCCAAGGCCGCGAGCTGGGCGATGACCAACGCCCTGCGACTGCGGCTCGCGCCCAAGGGCATCACGACCACCGCTCTGCACGTCGGCTACATGGACACCGACATGGCAGCGAACGCCACCCTCCCGAAGAGCGACCCGGCGGTGGTCGCCGCCCTCGCGCTGGACGGCGTCCAGGCCGGCGCCCACGAGGTGCTGGCGGACGAGCTCAGCAAGAACGTGCAGGCCGGCCTCGCCGGCGGCGTCGCGGCGCTGTACCCGCAACTGGTTGCCACCTCGTCCTGAGTTCGCACCGCCGGCCGGAGTCGGACCGGCGGGGGCTCGGGCAGTTCGAGGTTGAACCTGGTCGACGAGCAGAGCCGGGAGATCGGGGCCACGGTCCCCGCCCTCGGCCGGGGGGAACAGGCGCCTCCGGTCGGCCGTTCTCGTCCTTGTGGATTCGACGCTCGGACCTGTCCCCGGTGACTCGGGCTCCCGCCTCCCGTCCTCGGCGGAGGACTCCGACTTCTTCCGGCTGCTCGTGGACAGTCACCAACGGTTCGTCGGAGCGCCGCTCGTCGACCCGGCGGCCACCGCGCGCTGGCTCTACGAGGACGCGCCGTTCGGCCTGCTGGCGCACGACGCCGGGGCGGACCCCCGCTTCATCTACGCGAACCGGACAGCGCAGCGGTGCTTCGAGTACGGTTGGGACGAGTTCACCGGACTGAGATCCCGGCTCTCTGCCGAGCCGGACCGGCAGGAGGACCGCAACCGGTTGCTCACCGAGGTCCGGGAGCACGATTTCTCCACCGGCTACCGGGGGCTCCGCATCGCGAAATCCGGTCGGCGTTTCTGGATTGAAGACCTCACCATGTGGAACCTCGTGAGTATCGGCGGTGTCCGGATCGGACAGGCAGCTGTTTTCTACCGACACGCCGACGCGTCGACAACCCGGCAGGAGGTTGGGCGGACCGCTTTCTAGGAAAGCAGGAACAGCGACGTGAGGTTCGGGCTGGGTCTTCCCCAGCGCACCGATCGGTACGACATCGAGACTGATGTGGCGCGCATCGCCCGGGCGGCGGAGCGCGCGGGGTACTCGAGCCTCTGGGTCTACGAACGGGTGCTGTTTCCCCTTCCGGCGGCCGGAGGTCAGAACGGCGTGCCGGGCCTTCCGTGGTCGGACGGGTACCGGACCTGTGCCGACCCCTTCACCGTCCTCGCGCTCGCATCGGTGGCGACGCAGGACGTGCGGCTGGGCACCGGCGTCATCGTGGCCCCGTTGCACCCGTCCCTGCAGCTGGCCAGGGCGCTGGCCACCCTCGACCTCGCGAGCGGTGGACGGGTGATCGCCGGCTTCGGCTGCGGCACGTCGAGTGACGAGTACCGCGGAGCCGGCGCGGACTTCGTCCAACGCGGCCGGTCCCTCGACGAGGCGGTCGACGCTTGCCGTGCGCTGTGGGGGCCGGACCCGGTGTCGTACCGCGACTCACGGATGGTCATCGAGAACGCCCTCGTGTCGCCGAAGCCGGCGGCGCTGCTCCCGGTGCTGCTGGGCGACGGGAACACGCGCCGGTCGATGGAGCGCATTGCAGGCAAGGCCGACGGTTGGCTGCCGGCGGGCGCATCCGCAGCAGTGATCGAGAGGAGCTGGAAGCAGATCCGGGACCGCGCGGCCGAGCTCGGTCGCGACCCCGATCTCCTCGAGCTGATCCCGCGCGCGAACGTCGTCTTCCGGCCACCGGTCGCCCGCGCCGACCGGCAGCCGTTCCACGGATCGTTACAGCAGGTAGTCGACGACATCGCCGATCTCGCCGAGCTCGGCGCCACCGAGGTCCTCATCGATCTCACCTGGACGGCCCGGGGCGGGGAGGAGCTGCTCGACCTGGCACTCCAGGTACTGGGTGAGCTCGACGCGGCTGGACTGCACTGATCAGCGGTTACATGGCTTGGGTCACAAAGTGCGTGAGTGTTGAACTACTTCTTGGCGGAGGCCGTTCTCCGTTGTGTGACCGCATCTCAGAGCGCCGTTCACGCGGAGACGTTCGTCCGAGCGCTGTACGAGGACGTCGCCGGGCCGCTCTACGGTTACGTTGTGCGTTTGACCGGTGACCGGGCCAGAGCTGAGGAAGTCGTGCAGGAGACCTTCGTCCGGGCCTGGCGCCGTGCACACACGCTCAACCGTGGCCCCGAGGAACTGCGCGGCTGGCTGTTCACCACGGCCCGCAACCTCGTCACCGACCTCTGGCGCTCCGACGCCGCGCGCCCGACGACCGTCTCGGACGAGCGGGCCCTTGGCGCGGCACCCGCTGCCGACGACCTCGAACAGGCGGTGCAACGCTGGACGGTCGCCGACGCGCTCCATCGCCTGAGCCTCGAGCACCGCATGGTCCTCGTCGAGACGTACTACGAGGGGCGGTCGGTGAACGAGGCCGCGGAACGGCTCGGCATTCCACCCGGCACCGTCAAGTCCCGCACGTACTATGCGCTGCGCGCGCTCCGACTGGTGCTGGAGGAGATGGAGGTGGCCAGGTGACCGACGGCGAGTGCAGGCGACTCGAACTCGGCGCCTACCTCGTCGGCAGCCTCGAACCGGGCGAGCGTGCCCTCGTCGACCGGCACATCGCCGACTGCGGCGAGTGCCTGGCCGAGCTGGCCGAGCTGGCGCCGATCCCGGCGCTGCTCGGGAGCCTCAACCCCGCTGAGGCACGCCAGCGGCTGTTGGTGCCGAGCCCCGCCCTCCTGTCGCGGGCACTCGAGGCCGTGAACGAGGACGATGGTCTCCAGCGTCGCCGGCTGCGCGGATGGAAGCTGCTGGCCTCGGCGGTCGCCGCCGTGGCCATCGCGGCCGCGCTGCCCCAGGTGATCCCGACCGCCGCCGCCACGCCACTGGCCGTCATGACCGGTGTCACCGCGGCGGGCATGGGCACCATGGAGCCACGGACATGGGGCACCGCCGTTCAGCTCCAGCTCACCGGGCTGCCTCCCGCCCTGGGCTACCGCGCGTACGCCACCGCCCGCGACGGGCACTCCGAGGTGGCGGCCAACTGGGGGGCCACCCCGGGCGGCCGGGTCACCATCAGCGGGGCCACCGCCATCCCCCGCAGCCAACTGGCCTTCATCCAGGTGCGCACGATCGACGGGCGACCGTTGATGACGCTGCCCTGCTGAACCCTCCTCCAGGGGAATTCGGTCCGCTGTACCCGCGTCGCGAGGATTGCGATCGTTCCTGTGGGGAACGTTGCGTCAGGTAGCGCGACGCGAACGGGAGACGATCGATGAGCAAGGACCAGTTCAGCCAGCAGGACCCCGGTGAGCAGCACGACGCCCCGGGAAGTGGCAACGAGACCGTGGCCTACCCGGGCCGCACGGGAGAGCTGGACGTGCGGCCCGACCACGGTGAGGAGACGTACCGGGGTACCGGGCGCCTGGAGGGCCAGAAGGCCGTGATCACCGGCGGCGACTCCGGAATCGGCCGGGCCGTTGCGCTCGCGTTCGCCCGGGAGGGCGCCGACGTGCTCATCTCCTACCTGGAGGAGGAGGAGAAGGACGCCCAGGAGACCGTGCGGCTCGTCGAGGAGGCCGGCCGCACGGCGGTGACCGTGCCCGGTGACCTCCGCGAGGAGGCGCAGTGCCGGGCGGTGATCGACCGGGCGGTGCAGGAGTTCGGCCGGATCGACGTGCTGGTGAGCAACGCCGCGTACCAGATGTCGCAGGACGGCGGCATCGACGCCATCACCACCGAGCAGTTCGACCGCGTGATGAAGACGAACGTGTACGCGATGTTCTGGCTGTGCAAGGCGGCGATCCCGCACATGGCGGAGGGGTCGTCGATCATCACGACCTCCTCGGTGCAGGCCTTCAACCCCTCGCCGCACCTGCTGGACTACGCCACGTCCAAGGCGGCGATCGTCAACTTCACCAAGGCGCTGGGCAACGACCTGACCGAGAAGGGCATCCGGGTCAACTCCGTGGCTCCCGGTCCGGTGTGGACACCGCTGATCCCGGCGACGATGCCGGAGGACAAGGTCGAGTCGTTCGGGCAGCAGTCGCCGCTGGGGCGGGCCGCGCAGCCCGCGGAGCTCGCACCCATCTACGTGTTCCTGGCCTCCCAGGAATCGAGCTACATCACCTCGGAGGTGATCGGCGTGACCGGGGGTTCTCCGATCACCTGATCGGCGTTCGAGGGTGACCCGTCACGGGTACCGACAGTCGTGGGGATGATCGGAAAAGTCGACGACTACCAGCGACGACACCGCTGGCTCGGGGTGCCGCTCGCCGTCGTCTACAAGTTCGTCGACGATCAGGGTTCCTACCTGGCCGCGCTGATCACCTACTACGGCTTCCTCTCGATCTTCCCGCTCCTGCTGGTCATGTCGACCGTGCTCGGGTTCGTGCTCCCGGGCAACCCCGCGCTGCAGCAGCAGTTGATCGACAGCGCGCTGTCGCAGTTCCCGATCATCGGCGACCAGCTCACCAGCACGGCCAAGCCCCTGCGCGGGTCGGGCTTCGGGTTGGCGATCGGGATCGTGGTGTCGCTGTACGGCGGCCTCGGGGTGGCGGTCGCCGTACAGAACGCCCTCAACCAGGTGTGGGGCGTGCCGATCAACAAGCGGCCCGACCCGTTCCGCGCGCGCCTGCGGAGCCTGCTGATGCTCGCCCTGCTCGGCCTCGGCGTGCTGGTCACGACGGTGCTGTCGGCGCTCGCGGCGGGCGCGGGCACCATCGGTGCCGGGTTGGGAGTCGGGCTGCGCGTACTGGCGATCGTGGTGTCGGTCGCGGCGATCTGCGGGCTGTTCGTGCTCGGCTTCCGCGCGCTGACCGTGCGGGACGTCAGCGTCCGTGACGTGCTGCCCGGCGCGATCATGTCGGCGGTCGCCTGGCAGATCCTGCAGTCGCTCGGCGCCTTCTTCGTGAGCCACGGGCTGATGGGGTCGACCCAGGTGTACGGGCTGTTCGGCATCGTGCTCGGGCTGCTCGCCTGGATCTATCTGGAGGCGACGATCATCGTGCTCGCCGCCGAGCTCAACACGGTGCTCAGCAGGAGGCTGTACCCGCGCTCGCTGCTCACCCCCTTCGTCGAGGACGTCGACCTCACCCACGCCGACCGCCGCAGCTACACCTCCTACGCCAGCACCCAGCGGTTCAAGGAGTCGCAGACGATCAACGTCGAGTTCGAGCAGCGGGACAGGAGCGACCAGGAACGCCGGAAGTCTCCTGCGGAGTGACGCCGGTGCGCCTGCGGGTCAGTCGCGGTCCCGGGGGTGTTCGAGGAAGAAGCGGACCATCTCGGCGGACGCATCGGGGCCGTCCGGGTCGGTGTACGAGCCGGCCGCGTCGCCTCCCGACCAGGCGTGCCCGAGCCCGTGCACCAGCCACGACTCGGCGACGACGGACCCGTCCTCGCCCTCGACGAGGATCTGGGTGCTGGACCGGCGGCCGGTGGTGGTCACCTCGCGCATCATCGCCGTGGTGGGTCCCGCGCCTGCCGCGAGGCGCGCCTCGACCAGGTGCTCGGCGTTGACCGGGGCCACGACGTTGTCGGCGTCGCCGTGGAAGACGACCAGTGGCAGGTCGGCACCCGTGCGGCGGGTGCCGCCGCCCCGCATCGCGGCGAAGGCCGAACCGGCGTCGTGCGCGGCTCCGTAGGCGACGCCCGAGTGCACACCGACGGCCGCGTAGAGGTCGGGATCGGTGACGGCCAGCACCGCGGCCATCGCACCCCCTGCCGAGAGCCCCGCGACGTACACGCGGCGGGGGTCGGCACCGTGCTCGCCGATGATCCGCCTGGTGATCCCGGCGAGGACGGCGGGCTCACCCGCCCCGGCGTGCTGGTCGGCGGGGGAGAACCAGTTCCAGTACCTGCCGCGGTTGGCCGCGGTGGACTGCTCCGGGTACGCCACGAGCATGCGGTGCTGCTCGGCGAGCCGGTCCATCCGGGTGCCGAGCGCGAAGTCGGCGGCGTCCTGCGTCCCACCGTGCAGCATGACCACGAGCGGCGGCCGTTCGCCGGGGCGCAGGGACGAGGGGACGTAGAGGTCGACGTTCCGGGTGCCCGCCGCCTCGGTGTCTGTCAGGTGCAGGGTCCGGCCCGCTGCCTCGGTGGACGGGGGGCGTTCGTCGTCCTGACGGGACCGCAGCAGGCCGCGGTGCACGCGGCTCGACAGGTCGGCCCCGGGGGCCGGGGACGGCGCGGCAGGGTGCGGTGAGCCGCTGCCGGCGCCGTTCAGGGTGCTCTGTATGACGGCGACCGCCTCGGTCAGCCGTCCTTCCCGGGTGAGTCGCAGGGCCGCTTTGATTCCGGCCTCCGGATGCTCCATGTCGCTCCTTGGCCGCGCTCCTGAGCCGGGGCGGCTGCCCCGCTGACGGGAAAGTAGGCACGCCCTGATAAGTATGTCAAACAGGGGCGCCGGGATCCCGCACGGTCGTCCAGTTCTTCAGCAGGTCGCGCGCCCGCTGTGGTCCTCACAGCCCTCACGGGCTCTGCGAGCACCGGGCTCGGCGCGCGGAACGGCCCTGATCGGGGGTGTCCGACGTTCCCGCCCGGCGGGAGGATGGCCCCTGGAGCTCGTCGGACGTGAGGATGTGCACATGGCCGAGGAACTGCCCGACACCGCTGCCGAGCACGCAGCGAGCGTTCTGGGCCCGGAGTCCGAACTGTTCGAGGACCTGGACGCCGCCGGGTTCGGCGAGGCGCTGACCCAGGCTGTCCGCGCGAGCCTGTCCAGTCCGGGTGACACCGCGCTGGCGGGTATCCGGCTGGCCACGGACCTGGCGCGGATCCCGTTCATCGCCACCACCCGCTGGCTGGGTGGCGAGGCGGAGGCTCCGGAGCCGCCCGATCCGAAGGACCGCCGGTTCGCCGACCCGGCGTGGGACGCCAACCCGGTGTTCTACTCGGTCCGCCTGGCCTACCTGGCGGCGTGCCGGTTCGCCCGCGACGTGGTCGGCTCCGCGGACCTGGAGGCCGACGCCGCGCGCAAGGCCGCGATGGCGCTCGACCTGCTGCTGGACGCGCTCGCCCCCACCAACTTCCTCGCCACCAACCCGGCGGCGCTCAAGCGCGCGTTCGAGACGGCGGGCGGCAGCCTGCTCAAGGGCGCCCAGAACTTCCTCGACGACCTGGTCCACAACGACGGGCGGCCCCGTCAGGTGGACGCCAGCGGGTTCGAGGTGGGCCGCAACCTCGCCTGCACGCCTGCGAAGGTCGTCTACCGCAACGAGCTCATGGAACTGCTGCAGTACGAGCCGCGCACCGAGCAGGTGCACGCCAACCCGATGCTGTGCAGCCCGCCGTGGATCAACAAGTACTACGTGATGGACCTCGCGCCCGACCGCAGCTTCGTCCAGTGGGCGGTGGACCACGGGCGCACGGTCTTCGTGATCAGCTACAAGAACCCGTCGAAGGACATGTCCGGCACCACCATGGACGACTACCTCGTCAACGGTCCGCAGAAGGCCCTCGACGTCATCCAGGAGATCACCGGCGCCGAGACGGTCGACATCGTGGGGCTCTGCCTCGGCGGGGCACTCACGGGCATCACCGCGGCGTACCTCCAGCAGGCAGGCGACCGCCGCATCGGCGCGTTGACGCTGCTCAACACGATGCTCGACTACGCCGAGCCGGGCGCGCTGGGCACGTTCACCGACCGGCGCACCATCGAGAAGCTCGAGAAGAAGATGCGGCGCGAGGGAACACTGGAGGGCCGGTCGATGGCCGGCACGTTCGACGTGCTGCGCGCCAACGACCTGATCTTCAACTACGTCGTGTCGAACTGGCTGATGGGCAAGAACCCGCCGGCGTTCGACATCCTCGCCTGGAACGCCGACAGCACCCGCATGCCCGCCGAGATGCACGCGTTCTACCTGCGGAACTTCTACCTGGAGAACAAGCTCGCCGCTGGTGAGCTCGAGATCGCCGGGAAGAAGATCGACCTCAGCGTGATCAAGTCGCCCACCTATGTCGTGAGCGCGATCAACGACCACATCGTGCCGTGGCAGTCGGCGTACCGGACCGTCGGACTCGTCAGCGGCCCGGTCCGGTTCGCGCTGAGCAGCGGCGGCCACATCGCCGGCATCGTGAGCCCGCCCGGACCGAAGGTGTGGCACATGATCGCCGAGACCGAGTCGCTGCCGGCCACGGCGCAGGGCTGGCGCGAGATCGCCGAACGCCACGACGGCTCGTGGTGGGAGGACTGGGCGCGCTGGTCCACGGCCCACTCCGGCGCGTTGCAGGACCCGCCGCGGATGGGCAGTGCCCAGTACCCGGTGCTCGGCGACGGGCCCGGCGAGTACGTCCGGACCTGACCCGGACGTCCACAGCGGCCTGACCGAGGTCGCGATCCACCACGGATGATGTTGCCCGCACATCCGCGGAGCAGCCGACCGGCCCCGTTCATGAGATCGCGGTCGCCATGCCGCATAACGGTCATGTCCGGAATTAACGATCTTCCTGTCGCCGCACAGGAGGATCTTGATGTCGTCACGCATCTCCCCGCTCTCCCGACGCAGGTTTCTCGGAGTCGGCGGTGCCGGTGCCGCCGCCGTGCTGCTGGGCACGGGTGCCTGGAACGCTTCCGGCGCGTACGCCGCGACACCGTCGATGGGTAACCCGTTCACCCTCGGCGTGGCCTCGGGTGACCCCGCGCCCGACGGCGTGGTGCTGTGGACGCGGCTGGCCCCGGATCCGTTCGTGCCCGACGGCTCCGCCGGCATGCCGGCTCGACCGGTCCGCGTGGAGTACGAGGTGGCCACGGACGACCGTTTCCGGAAGGTGGTCAACGGTGGGAGCGTGATCGCCACCCCCGAGCTCGGACACTCGGTGCACCCGGAGATCAACGGCCTGCTCCCCGACCGGGAGTACTACTACCGGTTCCGGGTCGGCGGGGAGATCTCACCCGTCGGGCGGACGAGGACGGCGCCACGGGCGGGGTCCTCGCTGCACGAGCTGAACTTCGCGTTCGCCTCGTGCCAGTCGTGGGAGGACGGGCTCTTCACCGCCTACGACCACCTGGCCGCTGAGGACCTGGACCTCGTCGTCCACCTCGGGGACTACATCTACGAGAACGGCGTCACCGGGCAGAAGCGCGGGACCCCGGTCGGGGCCCAGTTCAGCGGGGAGACCTTCGACCTGGCGCGCTACCGGCTGCAGTACGCGCTCTACAAGGCGGAGAAGCCGTTGCAGGCCGCGCACGCCAACTTCGCGTGGATCCATGTGAACGACGACCACGAGGTGGAGAACAACTGGGCGCGGGACATCTCGCAGGCCGACACGGAGCCCGACCAGGACCCGGCGGTGTTCCGCAAGCGGCGCGCCCAGGCCTACCAGGCGATGTACGAGAACCTGCCCTACCGCCACGCTCAGCTCCCGGCCGGCCCGGACATGCACCTGCATCGCCGGATCGCCTACGGCGACCTCGCCGACTTCACGATGCTCGACACCCGCCAGTTCCGCGACGACCAGCCCTGCGGTGACGGGACCTCCGCGACCTGTACCGACCGGCTGGACCCGAAGCACACCATCCTCGGCGCGCAGCAGCGTGACTGGCTGTTGGACGGGTTCTCGCGGTCACGGGCCCGCTGGCAGGTGATCGGCAACCAGGTCCCGATGGGACAGACCGACCTGGACCCGGCCGACCCCACGGAGGTCTACCTCGACCCGTGGGACGGCTACGTCGCCGATCGCAACCGCGTGCTCGCGGCCGCGCAGGACCGCAAGGTGCGCAACCTCGTCGTGATCACCGGCGACCGGCACCAGAACTACGCGTGGGACCTCAAGCGCGACTACGCCGACCCCGGCTCGCCGACGGTGGGTAGCGAGTTCGTCGGCACGTCCATCACCACCGGCGGCAACGGTGCCGACATGACGGCGGACGGGCAGGCGCTGCTGGCTGCCAACCCGCACATGAAGTTCTTCAACAGCCAGCGCGGCTACGTCCGGGTCAACGTGAACCAGCAACGCTGGCGCAGCGACTTCCGGGTGATCCCGTCGGTCACGACGCCCGGTGCCCCGATCAGCACTCGCGCGAGCTACGTGGTGGAGGACCGGAAGCCGGGGGTCCAGGCGGGGTAGGCGAGGTGGTCAGCCGTCCGGCGGGAGTGGCCTGCCGAACAGGTGGGTGATCTCGTCCCATGGCGCGGACCGGGCGTAGAGCCAGCCCTGAACCGTGTCGCAGTCGCTCGCCCGCAGCCGGTCGGCCTGCGCCGGGGTCTCGACGCCCTCGGCGGTGACGGCGAGCCCGAGGGCGTGGGCGAGGGTGATCAGGCTGCTGACGATGGGGTCGGCACCCGTCGCGGGGTTGCGCAGGCCGTCGATGAACGTGCCGGCGAGCTTCAGGGTGTGGAGGGGGAGCCGGGGGAGGTAGCTGAGGTTGGAGTACCCGGTGCCGAAGTCGTCGACGGCGATCCGGATGCCCATCTCGGCCAGCGCCGTGATCGCCTCGACGGGGCGCCCGGCCGGGCCGAGCAGGGCGCTCTCGGTGAGCTCGAGCTGCAGCAGGTGCGGCGGCAGGCCGGTGTCCTTCAGGGCGCGCGTGACGTCGGCGACCAGCGCGGGGTCGTGGGCCTGCCGCACGGCGAGGTTGACGCTGATGAACAGGCCGGCGTCGGAGTGGGCGGCGTGCCACTCGGCGCCCCGCGCGCAGGCCTCGTTCAGCACGTGGCGGCCGAGCGCGACGATCGAGCCGGTCTCCTCGGCGAGGTCGATGAACTGGTCGGGACTGAGCAGCCCGAGTGTGGGATGCGCCCACCGGACGAGCGCCTCGACCCCGTGCACCCGGCTGTCGGCGAGCCCGACGATCGGCTGGTACTCCACCCGGAACTCGCCGCGCTCGAGGCCCGGGAGCAGGTTGGCCGACAGGGTGTAGCGCGTCATGTCGCGCGCGTTGCGCTCCGGGTCGAAGCGGGCCCACCGGTTGCGGCCGTCGGACTTCGCCCAGTAGAGGGTGACGTCAGCGGCCTTGAGGATCTCCGCAGGTGTGGTCTCGTCCACGGAGCATTCGATCACCCCGATGCTGGCCGAGACCGAGAGCCGGTGTTCGTCGACGTCGATCGGTTCGGCGAGCACGGCGAGCACGGTGTCGGCGAGGATCGCCAGCTCACCCTCCGGCGGGTCGTCGACGAGGATGACGAACTCGTCGCCGCCCATCCGGGCGACCAGGTGTCCCCGCGTGGACACGCACTTGTCGAGGAGGCGGGCCACCCCGATCAGGAGCGTGTCGCCGACGTCGTGCCCGAGCCGGTCGTTCACGGCCTTGAACCGGTCGAGGTCGAGGTAGCAGATGCCGACCCGGCCCCCTGGCTGGGCGAACGCCGCGGCGAGCCGGTCCTGGAAGAGCGCGCGGTTGGGCAGCAGGGTCAGCGGGTCGTGCAGCGCCTGGCGGCGCAGGCGTTCCTGCAGCTCGCGGCGGGTGGTGATGTCCTCGACCATGGCGACGATGAAGACCGGCGTGCCGTCGGCGTCCCGGATCAGTGAGGCTGTGAGGTTGGTCCACACGATGTGCCCGTCGCGGTGCCGGTAGCGCTTCTCCACCTGGCCGCTCTCGCGTCTGCCCTCGAAGATCTCCTCGTAGAGCTCCCACATGTCGGCGGCGTCGTCCGGGTACATGAAGTCGCCCACGGTGAGCAGGCGGAACTCGGCGATGGTGTACCCGAGCATCGAGGCCAGTGCCGCGTTCACGTCGACGATGCGCCCGTCGGTGTCGGCGATGGTGATGCCGATCGCCGCGTTGGCGAAGATGGCGCGAAAGCGGGCCTCGCTGGAGCGCAGTGCGCCCTCCATCTGGTAACGGGCCTTGACCTCCGTCCTGCGCATCAGTTCCTGCTCGTCGAGGATCCGGGCCCGCAGCTTCGCCACGTAGCCGTCGGCCACCGCGGCCTCGACGGTCGGCGCGGTCTCGTGCGGCCGGTCGGCACCGGCCGACCGCGCGGCCTTGGGGAGGTTGCGGGCCAGCGCGCTCACCGTGATCGGCAGGACGTCCGCGGCAAGCAGTCCGGCGTCGACCATCGATGCGCCGACCTGCCGGGCCGCGTCGAGATCCACCGGGTCGACGGCCGCGGCGAGCGCCACCCGCGATGCCGCGCGCGTGAGGAACTCGTGCAGGTCGTCGCGGGACAGCGGCAGGTACGGCACGCGAGCGAGATCCCCGGCCCAGGACGCCACCAGCGCAGTCACATCCGGTGCGCGATGGAAATCCCGCTGGCCGCTGGTCATTGGCCCAAGGATACGGCCGAATGCGTCAGACTTCTCCCCCGAGTAGAACGTGCTGTATCCGGCGCTCGGACGGACCAGTTATGGTTGCGCTGTCGAGTAACCAGTGAGGGGCGGTGTCATGGGGCGGCCGAACTGGGTGTCTGCGGAAATTGATCTAGAACGGCCGAGCGGGGCCCGCGTCTGCGACTACTTCCTCGGTGGGGCCCACAATTTCGCAGTGGATCGGGAGCTGGCCGAGATCGTTTCGCGCATGACCCCCGACATCGGCGACGCGATGCGCGCCAATCGGGCCTTCCTGCGCCGCGCCGTGCGGTTCATGGCAGACCACGGCATCCACCAGTTCCTCGACCTGGGGTCCGGGATCCCGACGCTCGGCAATGTCCACGAGGTGGCTCAGCGAGCCGATCCCGCGGCCCGCGTCGTCTACGTCGATGTCGACCCCGTGGCCGTCTCCCACAGCCGGATGATCCTCGACGGCGATCCCCGCACCGCCGTGGTGCAGGCCGACGCCCGGGAGGTCGAGTCCATCCTCGCTGCTCCGGAGAGCCGGCGGCTCCTCGACCTCGAGCAGCCGGTCGGAGTGCTGATCCTCGGCCTGCTGCACTTCATCCCCGACGCCGACGACCCGGCAGGCGTAGTCAAGCGCCTGCGTGAGGCGGTTGCCCCCGGTAGCTTCGTCGCTCTGGCCAACGTCACCCACGAGGACCAGCCTCCGGAGGTGATCGAGGGTCAGAAGCTGTCGAACCAGATCGACACACCGATCTGCCTCCGCTCCCGCACCGAGTTGCTCGAGCAGTTCCACGGGCTGTCGCTCGTCGAGCCCGGGCTGGTGCACATCCCGCGCTGGCGTCCGGACTCGCCCCTCTACGTGGACGAGCGCCCGGAACGGTTCGGCGTACTCGGCGGGGTCGGCTGGAAGGATCCCGAGGAGAGCCGGAACGGAACCGCGCACTAGGCGCACCGCCGGCCCGGTGGAGCGGCTGCTGGAAAACGATCAGATGTCACGTTCGCGTCGTCGATCCGCATCGCCTCCGGCCGCCGGCGTCAGCCGGTCGTGACCTTTTCCCGACTCGCCACCGACAATAGAGTCCGCCGGGAACCCAGAGGCCGCGAAGACATCGGGACAACCTGTTCCGAGATCCGCGCGGCGCCTCGAAGCGGATGGTGTGTCGTCATGACCGATGTGGCCGATGCGCCTCGGGAACAGAAGACGTTCTTCGGTCAGCCGCGGGTTCTGGCGAACCTGTTCGGCGTCGAGATGTGGGAGCGCTTCTCCTTCTACGGCATGCAGGGCATCCTGCTGATCTACCTCTACTACTCCGCCGCGGAAGGCGGGCTGGGGATCGACCAGACGGCGGCCACGAGCATCGTCGGTGCCTACGGCGGTCTGGTGTACCTGTCGACCATCCTCGGGGCGTGGCTCGCCGATCGCGTGCTCAGCGCGGAACGGACGCTCTTCTACAGCGCGATCGTGGTGATGACCGGGCACGTGGCGCTGTCGTTGCTGCCCGGGCTCCTGGGGGTGGGGGTCGGCCTCGTGCTGATCGGTGTCGGCAGCGGTGGTGTGAAGGCCACCGCGACGTCACTGGTCGGCACCCTCTACGCGCCCGGTGACCCGCGCCGCGACGCCGGCTTCTCCCTCTACTACCTCGGGATCAACCTGGGCGCGCTCGTCGGGCCCATCCTCACCGGGCTGCTCCAGACCAACCTCGGCTTCCACTACGGGTTCGGGCTCGCCGCCGTCGGCATGGCCATCGGCCTGGTGCAGTACAGCTTCGGTCGCAAGCATCTGACCGGGTCGGCCCGGATCGTGCCGAACCCGCTGCCGGCCTCTCGCCGGCCGATGATGGTGGCCGGGGCCCTCGCTGCGGTCGTGGTGATCGCCGTGCCGGCGTTCACCGGGATCCTCACGGCCGACCGGCTCGCGAACATCGTGGTCGCGCTGAGCGCGCTCGCGGCGGTCAGCTACTTCGTGGTCATCCTGCGCAGCGGCCGCGTCACGCCGATCGAGCGGCGCCGCGTGCTCGCGTTCATCCCGATGTTCCTCGCCAGTGCCGCGTTCTGGTCGCTCTACCAGCAGCAGTTCACCGTGGTGACGATCTACGCCGACCAGCAGCTGAACCGGAACATCCTCGGCTGGGAGATGCCGGTCTCCTTCGTCCAGTCCATCAACCCGGTGTTCGTCATCGTGCTCTCCGGCGTGTTCGCGGCGCTGTGGACGAAGCTCGGCACCCGGCAGCCGTCGAGCCCGATCAAGTTCGCACTCGGCACGCCGTGATGGGCGTGGCGTTCCTGCTGTTCCTGCCGATGGCCGACGACCAGCCGGGCACCTCACCGCTGCTCGGGTTGACCGGCATCCTGTTCGTCTTCACGATCGCCGAACTGCTGCTGTCCCCGGTCGGGCTGTCGCTGTCCACCAAGCTCGCCCCCGCGGCGTTCCGCACGCAGATGGTGGCCCTGTTCTTCCTGTCGGTGGCGCTGGGCACAGCCATGTCCGGGGTGCTGGCCGAGTACTACAGCACGGCCACCGAGTCGATGTACTTCGGCGTGCTCGGGGTCGTCGCGATCGCGCTGGGCGGCGTCCTCGCGCTCATGAACCCGCTCCTGCGGCGCCTGATGGGCGGGGTGACCTGACCTTCCCGGTGAGGTGGGCCGGCCGGACGGTCAGTTCTTCGAGATGTCGGCCTCGACGTTGTCGAAGGTCTGGTCGTCGAACTCCGGGACCGCGGCGAAGCCGCCCGTCAGCATGACGCCCGTGTGGTTGCCGAAGATGGTGTTGCCGGTGAGGTCGAAGGTGCCGTCGCCGTCGACGTAGACGCCGTAGCGGGTGTTCTCA